>JACRIM010000004.1 GCA_016235815.1 Planctomycetota bacterium | reverse complement strand
CGAAGACCATCCAAGGCTTCCCACTCTCCCAAAGTCAATTTGATGCCGCGTCCCATGCCAACCTCCCAGCGGCTCCGCCGCTGAGAAATAGGTCGACAAAGACGAGGCGTTTGGGTAAATCATTTTGCGTTTCTACTTAGCTAATTGAACTGCGGGATGTCTACGTCCCTTTCTTTTGCGATGCGAATCGCCTCCTCATACCCTGCATCCACATGCCGGAAGACGCCCATGGCGGGGTCGGAGGTCAGGACGCGTTGCAGGCGTTCGTCGGCGGTCTTTGTTCCATCCGCGACGATGACCTGGCCGGCGTGGATGGAGTAGCCGATGCCAACGCCGCCGCCGTGGTGGACGCTGACCCAGCTTGCTCCGCAGGCGGTGTTGGCGAGGGCGTTAAGAATGGGCCAGTCGGCGATGGCGTCGGAGCCGTCTTTCATCGCTTCGGTTTCGCGGTTGGGTGATGCGACGCTGCCGCAGTCGAGATGATCGCGGCCGATGACAATGGGGGCTTTCACTTTGCCGTTGCGCACGAGTTCATTGAATGCGAGGCCGGCCTTGGCGCGTTCGCCGTAGCCGAGCCAGCAGATTCGGGCAGGCAGACCTTGAAAGGCGACGCGCTCACCGGCGAGACGAATCCAGCGGGCGAGGTGTTCGTTTTGCGGGAAGAGTTTGAGGATCGTCTCATCGGTGACGGCGATGTCAGCGGGGTCGCCGGACAGGGCGCACCATCGGAAGGGGCCGGAGCCTTCGCAGAAGAGGGGGCGGATGTACTCCGGAACAAAACCCGGAATTCGGAATGGGTTGAAGTCGAGGCACGAAGGCACTGAGGCACGAAGGCACGAAGTGTCCAAGAGGCCGCGTTCATGCGCTTCCTTCGCGAAGGCTCGGAGATTGTTGCCGTAGTCAAAGGTGATGGCGCCGCGTTCTTGCAGTTCGAGCATGGCAGCGACGTGGTGGGCCATGGTACGGAGTGATTCGCGTTTGTATTTTTCGGAGTCGCTCGTTCGCAGGGCAACGGCGGCGTCGAAGGTCATGCCGTTGGGGACGTAGCCGTTAAGCGGGTCGTGGGCCGAGGTTTGGTCGGTGAGAATGTCGGGGGTGATGTTGCGTTTGACGAGTTCGAGGAGGAGATCGGCGATGTTGGCGCGGACGCCGATGGACACCGCTTCTTTGGCCTTCTGCGCTTTCAGTGCCATGTCAATGGCATCGCCGATGCTGTTCGTTGATTTGTCCAGATAGCGCGTGCGCAGGCGCTTGTCGATGCGGGCCTGATCGACATCGGCGACGAGGCAGGTTGCGCCGTTCATGGTCGCGGCGAGTGGTTGCGCGCCGCCCATGCCGCCGAGGCCGCCGGTGACGAGCAGGCGGCCGGCGAGCGAGCCGTTGAAGTGCTTTCGGGCGCAGGCGCCGAACGTTTCGTAAGTGCCTTGGAGGATTCCCTGTGTGCCGATGTAGATCCAGCTTCCCGCGGTCATCTGGCCGTACATGGTGAGGCCGAGGGCTTCGAGTCTGCGGAACTCATCCCAGGTGGCCCAGTGGGGGACGAGCATGGAGTTGCTGATGAGGACACGCGGAGCGTTTTCATGGGTCTTGATGATGCCGACGGCGCGGCCGCTTTGTACGAGAAGCGTTTCGTCGTTCTCAAGATTGCGAAGGGCGCGAACGATGCGATCGAAGTCGGGCCAGCTTCGCGCGGCTTTGCCGGTGCCGCCGTAGACGATGAGGTTGTCGGGGTCTTCGGCGACGTCTGGGTCGAGGTTGTTGTGCAGCATGCGCAGGGCGGCTTCCTGCAGCCAGCCCTTGCAGGAGAGGGTGTTGCCGCGCGGGGCGTGAAGGGTGCGCGGGGACGTTTCGGTGGTACTCATCGGATCGGCTCCTGATTGAATCGTTTGATGAAATGTAGCTCGTGGGCTTTGCCGCGTCCAACGCGAGAAGCCCACGGATTGGAATCCGTGGGCTTGAGCGCACTCACACTGGCGAAAAAAAACGAGGCCGCCGGCCCCCGCGGCGACCCCGTCCGAGCGTATTGACGCTTGTCGCACATTCGAAGCGCGACACAGGCACAAGAGAACCCGCTTCCTTACGGGCGCAGCTCTGATGGCCTACGAGTTAATTCATGCGGCGCTTTCGCGACGCGATGAGTCCGGTGATGGCAATGCCGAGCAAGGCGAAGGTGCCCGGCTCCGGCGTCATGTCGAGGGCATCGAGATCATCGTTGAAGCCCATGAAGGTCGGCGCGCCGCTGCGAACCGTGGCGAGGCCGAGCCGTTCGGCGGCGATGAAGATGCCCGGCAATCCCGCGCCGGTGGTGGTGAGGATGTCGCCTTCGGAGATGGGCACGCCGCAGATCGGGTCGATGGCGCCGATGATGGCGGAGCCGCGACGAACCGAGAAGAGGAGCATGTCGATGAGGGAGCCGGGGAGGTTCCAGTCGTAGGGAATGAGGGACGGCGTGTAGATGCCGTCGCCATTCTCGGCGAGAACAAGGGCATCGAGGTCATTGACATCACCGACGCCGAGGCCGAGTGCCGCACTGGCGGCATAGATCGCCGGCAGGCCACCCGGTGCGCTGACGAGCACGTCGCCGCCGACGAAGCCGTTGGCAACGGCGGTGCCGAGATTGGCGGCAGTGCCCGGCTCAAGCGGATCGGCAAAGCCGGAGTCGAGCGAGAAATAGACGAGACCGGCGGTGTTCTGCGCCGAGTCCATGTCGAGGGCGTCGAGGTTGTCACCGGGATCGGGAATCGCGCCGACGGTCGGCGGATTGGCTTCGATGAGTCCGGTGCCGGGATAGACGGCAGGCGTGAGACTGGGCAGGCCGTTACCGTCGACCATGCCGACGTTTCCAAAGATGGGACCGGCCGGGCAGTGGGCGAGCGGCGGAGCGGGTGAGACGGTACCGAAGACATCGGCCGAGGCTTCGACGGAGCCGAAGGCGCCTTCCGATGTTACCGATGGGGCAGGAACCCCGGGGAGGCCGACGGCGAACTCATCGACTGAAAAATAGGTTTGTAATGGTCGATTCTGCCTGATGCGCGGTTCGGTGCCATAGGAAAGCGCGTCGAGTTCTGCAAATGGATAGGTGACGATGCCGAGGCCGAAACCCGGAGGACCGCCGGGGATAAAAGTGCCCGGAGGCGGGAGCGGGCCGAAGAGCGGCGGATTCGGACCGGGCGCGCCGGGCGGCGTGGTGGTGAGGATGTCACTGGGCATGATGGGCGCGCCGGTGAAGCCGTTGGGAACACCGTTGGTCGGGCCCTGAAAGTCGATGGAGAAGGTCGGTTGGGCGAGTGTGATGGCGGCGGTCGAGAGGGTGATCGCGGCGGCCGCGAGAATAGTGCGAGTTGAAAATGACATGGATGATCTCCTGAATAGTCGGTTATGGATGTACGTTGTTTGAAACGATTCCCCCGGAGTGCGGCCGAACGTCGGCGCGACCGGGGTCGAGCGGGTTGCCCGGAATGGGCATGTGAGATGTGATCAACGCATCAGTCCCTCCCTGCCGGTTGCCGGCTCAGGTAGATCCCCACGCTCGAAGGAGATGCAGTCGTTTTTGTCGTTTTTGACGCCGGCGGCCACCGGCATAATCGCTTCTTCCGGATGAAGACGGATGAGGGGGCAAAGCGGCTAATGAAAAATGGAGTATGAAGAGTGGAGAATGGAGAATGATGGAAGGCGGTTTCGCAGGCCAGGATAATTCGGGACAGGAGCTTGGGAGGCTGGTAGAATAAATAAATCAAGCCCAGCGGGTATTCACCACTGGGCTTGACTTGCCGATGGTGCGAGCCATCGGCAGGAGGAGGAGGAGAGAGAGAGAAAGAAAGGTATTGTGATGATCGCGGTCGGCGTCTCCTCATCACTCGTTCTTCACTTGTCATGTCCCTTACCACATGAAGACGGGCGAGCCTGCCGCGCGGCTACTGGTCTTGTCAGATTTTTTTCATGAGCAGCAACGTCGATCAGGATGCGGTCCTCATGACCCGGTTGCAGGCCGGCGATGAGACCGTCGTCGCCGACATCGGCACGCGCTACGGCACGGAGCTGCGCCTTTTTTGCCAGCGGATGGTTTACAACGAAGCGATGGCCGAGGACATCGTGCAGGATGTGCTGATGACATGCTGCCGGCACGACGCGGGGGCGAAGCCATCGGGGAGTCTGCGCGGCTGGCTGTATCGCGTGACGCGGAATCGGGCGATTGATGAAATTCGGCGGAAGCATCCGAACGTGCGGCTTTCCGTACTGGGCACAAAGGATGCGATGTGGAGCGACTCGGCGATTCCGCTGGACCCGGTGACGACGCCGGCGGGCAAGGCAATCAAGGAGGATCGGGCGCGGCGCGTGAAGATGGCAATCGACGCGATGGATGAGGATTTGCGCGAGGTGGTGATTCTCTATTTCTTTCAGGGGTTGGCACGGGAGCAGGTGGCCGAGGCGATCGGGCTGACGCTGTCGGGAACGAAGGCACGGCTGGCCAAGGCGACGCGCATCCTCCGCGAGCAACTGGCCGGCCTGAATGATTCATCCCTATGAACTGCGACACCGCGCAGGATCTGTTCCTTGACTATGTGGAAGGCGACCTGGATGCGCTCGTGGCGGCGGAATTGCAGTCGCACGCGGAGGACTGCGCGCGGTGCAAGCTGGGGCTGCAACAGACGCGCGATCTACTGGGGGCCATGGGGCGGATCAAGGAGAAGGAGGAGGCTGCGTCGGCGGCATCGGCGATGAAACGATCGCAGTCACTGGGGGCTGATCTGGCGGAGTGGAAGGCGGGGGGACGTCTCGGGGACTTCGAGATTATTCGGGAGATCGGGCGTGGGGGGATGGGGATTGTGTATCGAGCGAGGCAGGTGTCGCTGAATCGGCTGGTGGCGCTCAAGGTGCTGCCGGGGATTTTTCGGCAGGTGCCGACGGCGGTGACGCGATTTCTGAAGGAGGCGCAGGCGGCGGCGAAGCTGCATCACACGAACATCGTGCCGGTGTATGCACAGGGGGAGTATGAGGGGCACTGCTATTACGCGATGGAGTTAATCGAAGGGGACAGCCTCGATCGAATTCTGCGGCGCGAACCGGGGCGGTTGCACGAACATCCGGCGGATGCGTCATTTGCGGGGTTGCAGTCGCAGACTCTCACGGCGGCGGGCGGACGGCGGCAGTCATATCGGTTTCTTGCGCGGTTGATCGCGGGCGTGGCGGAGGGGTTGGATCATGCCCACAAGCAGGGCGTGATCCATCGCGACATCAAGCCGCAAAACCTGCTCATGGCAGCCGACGGGCAGTTGCACATCACGGACTTCGGCCTCGCGCGATTGCTGGATGAGCCGAGCATCACCATCACCGGCGAGATGGTGGGGACGCCGGCGTACATGTCGCCGGAACAGGTGACGGGGGATCGGGCGGCGATCGACCAGCGCACGGACATCTTTTCACTGGGCGTGACGTTCTATGAGGCGCTCACGGGTGTGCGGCCGTTCGAGGGAGCGACGCGCGATCAGGTGACGGCGCGAATTCTGACGCGCGAACCGCGACCGCCGCGGAAGATCAATCCGCATGTGCCGGTCGATCTGGAGACGATTTGTCTGCGGGCGATGGAGAAGGAGCCGGCGCGGCGGTACCAGAGCGCGGCGGCGCTGGCGGCGGATTTGCGGCGATTCGCCGATGACCGGCCGATCTTGATTCGGCGCGCGGGGGTGATCGAGCGGTCGGTGAAGTGGGTACGGCGGCATCCGGCGCTTTCAACGATTTATGCGCTGCTGGTGGTGATCACGATTGGAGCGGTGGCGTGGCGCGTGCAAACGGTGAAGGCGCGGCAGGCGCGGGGGAATGAGTTGGTAAAGCAGGCGTATGAGATGCTGGCGTTTGAGGACTACCGTGAACCGCGCACGGCCTTGGCGAAACTCGCTGAAGCGGGATCAATGGGCCCGGATGAATGGGAGTATCGCAAGGCGATGGGCCTTGCGAACCTTGGGGAGAACCCGGCGAAGGCGATTGAATTGCTAACGTCAGTGGTAAAGGAGCGGCCGGCCGACACGGAGACAATGTATTTGCTCGCATGGGCCCTTCGGATTCAAGCGGATCGAGTCGATCCCGCTGTGAAAGAATGGCTGACGAAGGCGGATTCACTCGGCGGGCCGACGACGGCGCAGGCGCACTTCTTTCGCGGTCAGGTACTCGTGCGCGAGGAGGATGAAGCCGAGAAGGAGTATCGGCTCGCAAAGGGGTTGAAGCCGGGGTACACGCAGGCGCTGCTGCACTTGGGACGTGCTCTGAATCACTGGATGTATCACCATCGCAGCCTGGAAAAGTTCGGCGAACTCAAGGACTCTTTGAATGCCGTGTGTTTGGTTCAGGATAAAAAGGCGTATCCGCGGTATTTGCTCTCCATCGGGCATCGGCTGGCGGGGGAGATTCACCAGGCCGACGGCAAGGCCGATGCGGCGGTGGCGGAGTTCAAGCGTGCCCTTGTTTTGGCACAGGATGCACAGCGCGCGGAGCCGGACAGTGCGCGGGGGTATGTGGCGGAGGCGGAGTATTGGGAGACGATGCGGGATTATGCGAAGGCGCTCGAGATGCGGAACAGGAGCGAGCCTTTCTGCACCAAGCCCGAGCCGAAGGCGGAACTCTATCAATACCGATGGCGCTTGCACTTCTGGCTGGGGAATCACGAAGCGGCTTTGAAGGATTTGGCGACGCTTGCGGCACTGCGGAATGACAACGACCCGAAACGTGTGTGGTACCTCGGTTTGTTTCCGGCATTGGTGCTTGCGGATCAAGGAAAGGTGGATCAAGCGCGAGAGCGTGTACTGAACATCGCGAAGGAAAAACCGACGAGCTTTCGCGCGGTGACGGCGGCGGCGAGTTTCCTCCGGATGCTGGGAGATTCCGATGAGGCGAACGAGTTGTCTAGGGCGTACGCGAACATGGTGACAAATGAACCATCGGGAAGGGCCGAGGTATCTCATGACTTCATGCAGGATTGCTATCGGTCGTCCAACCTTGACGATATTGACAAGGCAAAACGCCATCTGAAATCACAAGACGATGAGCGGGTCGGAGGTGCGATGATGAACTTCCTCAAGGCGGCAATCGGACTGTCTTCCGACAAGCGCGATTTTGCCGTTCAGCTGCTCCGATCAAGTGATTCGGCTTACGACTCGGAAGACTACTGCTACATGGCACGCATCTTGGTTCGGAAAATGGAATTGGACCCTGCGTGGCCGCGATGGGCGCGGAAGAAGGTGTAGCCGGACGGTATTGCGGGGGTTCCAAGAGCCATGGAATCAATCGACATCCGGCAGGAAGGGACGCCTGCCCCTCTCGATCCGGCTTCCCCACCATGTCCGCCGGCCCCGCTTTATCGATGTTATTGCAGTTTTTTTGGGGGTCTTGGCACAAATAATAGCCGTTTGGGATGGTTGTACGTCTACTTTCGAGAGGAATTGGGTAAGATTACAGAGGATGGCAGGTGTGTCCCCGGCGCGGGGCCAGTCAGCGCGCCCGGGGGTACGGGAAGAAGGATGCTTCCGGTGTATTGCCACCTCGGGAGCGAGCGACCATGTCCTCAACTCGACGGATGCAAACGGGATCGAAGCGGTTTCCTACCTACTTGGTCTGCGCCTTATTGGGATCGACGGGCGTTGCGCTCGCCGGGCCTCATGCGTTGGTGCCGATTCCAAAGCCCCATTTCTCCATTGACATGACGTCGCCCTCCATCGGGAAGCCGACGATCGGCGGGCCGATCACGGCCGGCGCGATTCTCGATGCGCCGGGACCCAACGTAACATTCCCTGCATCCGGGCTGCGACTTTTCAGCCCGGCCGATGAACTCGATGAGATGAGCGGCAATCGCTTTGATGTCGGGCCGGCGGACAAGTTCGTCATTCTTTTTGGCGTGGATCGCGCCAGCGTCGGTGCTCGGGGGCCTGATGCATCACTGCTGCCGAGCCGGCCGTACAACGTGCAGGATCAAGCCACGCGGCGGCAGGCGGCGGGCGATACCTTTATGACGCTCGATCTCTACACACGAGGGGGCGGACCCTTGCCGTTGGAAACGGCACGGCTGGCACCGATCAAGAACAACGCACTGGTGATTAACCAGGGGGACAGCGGCGGAATTGATTACGACATGATTGAAGACGTGTCGCCACTGATGATTCTCCCGCCGGGGACGCCGATTGATGAAGGCGATGGGACTTACTACGAGCCGATACCGCCGCTTACCGCAGGGGATCCGCGATTAACGCCGGACGCAGCGGCGATGGATGCCAATGGCGGCGGATCGGGCGGTGATCGCGGGATTGCGGTCCTGCTCTACTTCACGTTGAGCCGGACAAGCCCTTCGCTGGCACAGCTTCCTCCGCCGGCGAGTGGGGCGACGATTTACGTCGACTCAAACCCGACGAGCCCGTTCTCTGAAAACGTCTATGCCACGCATTCGCAGCTCGGACTCTTGGGCGGCCCGACGGGCGACGACATTGATGGACTAATCGTGTTCGACGCGGGGATTCAGGGTGTCTTCGAGACCGGCATCGATCAGGTGATCTTCTCGTTGGCGCGAGGGTCGCCAAGCCTGGGTGGTTCGTTCAGCCCGGCGGATTTGTTCTCATCGTCGGGTGGCGGCGTATTCAATCGAATTGTGACGGCCGATGACCTTGGATTGCTCTCCACGGACAACGTGGACAATCTGGAATTGCTCAAGACGACCGACGCGGCGACGACTGCGTACAACTCGGCGATCTATTACGTGTTGCCGGGCGACTTCGACGGCAACGGCGTTTTGAATGGCGACGACTGCTCGGCGTTTTTGGGGTGTTATACCGGGCCGGGCGGATCGGCCATGCCGCAATGTGCAATTCTCGATCACGATGCCGACGGGGACGTGGATTGCCTCGACTGGCGAAACAACACGATCATCTTCAAACAGATCAATGGCGGGGCCGTGTGTCCGCCGCTGACCATACCCGAGTTTGTGGCGGCCATCCTGGGGACTCCATTGTTGCCTCCGCACACCTGCATGGCGGACATGAACCTCGACGGAGCGACCAATGGGAAGGACATCGGCCCGTATGTAAAGACGGTTCTCGGGCCGTGATTTCAGTGTAATCACCCTCCGCATCGGGTAAGATAGAGAGCTTCGAAGTCTCCCCGGGAATCTTGGGGGCGGGTGGCCGCACGCCGCGGCGCGGAACAAATGGAGGTCGGGTGGTGGGTAATTTCCAGTCTCGGAATCGGTCTATCCTGATTGCGGTTATCGGTCTGATTTGCGTTGGGGCGTTCGAACGCGACAGCATCGCGGCGGATGTTGCGGTGGTGGCGTCGCCGTTGTCGGTGGTGAATGCGCCGACCGACCGCGGGCTGATGCTGCAATTCAACCCGACGGTGTATGAGTCGCTGAAGCAATCCGAGCGGTTTGTCGTGCGCGACTTCGCAATGCCGGACGGAACCTACGTGAATCTGGAATTGGAGCGGTTCGAGATCTTCGCGGCCGATGCGCGGATTGTTGTCGCGGATGAGAGCGGTGATCACCCGATGGAGCGGCCGGATGTCGTGCTGCTGCGCGGAACGATCGCGGGCGAGGAATCATCACGCGTCTATCTCGGGCTTTCGCCGCACGGGACGAACGGGTTCCTGCTGCGTGGCGACCGAAAGACGATTCTCGCCGAGCCGCCGAATCATGCCGGGCCGATCATGATTTACGATCCGGCTTCGCTGCCGGCGGGGACGTTTACACCATCGACGTTCACCTGCGGAATGGAAAATCTGCCAAATGGCGGACGGATGACGCAGGTCGCCGATCTGGCGGAGACGGATTCCGGATCGATCACGCCACGCGGGACGAGCGGGTGCCGACTGGTGGCGCTCGCGGTGGAGACGGACTTTGAATACACGAGCCAGGTGTTTGCGGGCAACACGACGAATTCGGCGGCGTACATCGCGGTGCTGTTCGGCGCGGTGAACCAGATTTACACATCGGAAGTGGACAGCCGGTTCGAAATCATTTTTTCGCGGGTGTGGGCCACCAATTCAGACCCTTACATGTCGAGCCAGACGGTTGACATGCGGCTCACCGAGGTCGGCAACCACTGGGCATCGCAGATGCAGGCCGTGCCGCGAAACATCGTGCACATGCTCACCGGCATGAACACCGGAGCGGGCGGTATCGCGTATTTGGGCGTGTTGTGCCCGGTGCCGGGAGGCTATGGCGTGTCCGGGCACTTGGCCGGTTCGTTCCCCAATCCAATTCAGAACAACGTGCCGGGGAATTGGGATTTGGTCGTGGTGTCGCATGAGATCGGACACAACTTCAATGCGCCGCACACGCATGACGTGGGGATTGACTGCTGTGGCGGCGGTTCGGCCTGCGGAAATGTGGTCAATTGTTCGACCGCGGCGCAGGGCACGATCATGTCGTATTGCCACACCTGCGCCGGCGGCATTGCCAACATCGCGCTGAATTTCCACGCCCAGATTCGCAACAATCACATGCTGCCCTACTTGAGCGGCGCGGGGAACTGCGTTCCGTTTTCGGTGGATGTGCAGGTGAACGCCCAGCCAACCCCGCAATCGGCGGATGCGGGCGACCCGGTGTTGCTGACGATTAATGCGACGGGCGGACCACCGCTGAACTATCAATGGCGAAAGAATGGTCAAAACCTGACGAACGGCGGAACGATTTCGGGCGCAAACGCCGCGACCCTGGTAATTTCGACGGCGGCGGCATGCGATGCGGGCACGTATGACGTCGTGATGACAAGCTCATGTTCCTCCGTGACGAGCGACGCCGTGAGCGTGACCGTGGATTCGAGCGGATTGCCGGCGCCTGCTGAAGAAGCGAAGTTGTTTGACAATGCGGCACAGTCCGCAAGCGACGAGACGGGTGCGTCGGTGTCAATCTCGGGCGATACGGCCATGGTCGGCGCGGCGTTGGACGACGGTCCTGCCGGCGCGGATCAGGGATCGGCCTATGTTCATGTACGCAGCGGCGCCTCATGGAGCACGCAGGCGAAATTGACGGCAAGCGACGCCGCGGCCGGAGATCGCTTCGGCAGTGCGGTGTCAGTAAGCGGCGATTACGCAGTGGTCGGCGCTCGCGGGGCCTCCAGCGGGGCCGGTGCGGCGTATGTGTTCGTTCGCAGCGGCACGGTATGGACGCAACAAGCCAAGCTGACCGCCAATGATGCGGCGGCGGGCGATGCGTTTGGCACTTCGGCGGCGATTTACGGCGACACGGTGGTCGTTGGAGCGCCGAGTGCATCGAGCGCCGCTGGTGCGGCATATGTTTACGTGCGCAGCGGCACGGTATGGACGCAGCAGGCGAAGATCACGGCGGGAGACGCGGCGGCGGGCGATGAGTTCGGCGTCGCGGTCGCGCTATCCGGAAACACCGCCGTTGTCGGCGCAGCGCTGGATGACGCGGCGGCCGGGTCGGATCAGGGTTCGGCATATGTGTTCGTCCGCGGCGGAACCGTATGGAGCCAGCAGGCGAAGTTGACGGCGAACGACGCGGCGGCAGGCGACCGGTATGGCTCGTCGGTCAGCCTGGACGGCGACACGGCCATCATCGGCGCGATGATGGATGACGGCGCGGCCGGCGCGGATCAAGGCGGGGCCTATTTGTACAAACGCAGTGGCGTGACCTGGTCGTTGCAGTCGAAGGTTACGGCGGCGGATGCGGGCGCGGGCGATCAGTTCGGCAGCGGCGTCGGCGTCAGCGGCGAGAACGCGGTGGTCGGCTCGCACCTGTCGAACGGGCTTGCCGGGTCGGATCAGGGTGCGGCGTACCTCTACGAGCGATGCGGAACCGGCTGGTTGCAGCGGGCGAAGTTAACGCCGGCGGATGCGAGCGCGACGGATCGTTTCGGCCGAGCCGCGACGATTGATTTCGACACGACGATCGTCGGCGCGCCATTGGATGACGGCGGCGCGGGCAGCGATCAGGGCGGTTCGTACATCTTCCGGCAGTTGTGCCCGGTGTCGGCGATTCCGCTGTCGGCACTTTCGGGTTCGATCTGCTCGGGGCAGAGCGTGGATATTCTGCTGTCGGATAGCCAGTCGGGCGTGACCTATCAGCTTCGCGAAGGCGCGACGGCCCTCGGGCTGCCGGTGGCGGGAACGGGCGGCGCGATTCAGCTTTCGGCGACGCTGACCACCGCGACCACGCAGACGCGCACGTTCAACGTGCTCGCGACGAACACGACGAGCGGTTGCAATTCACAAATATCGCAGACGGCGCAGGTGCAGGTGATTCAGACACTACCCGCGCCGGCCACGGCGCTGGCCTCGCCGAACAACATCTGTGTGGGCAGCACTTCGTCGATTCAACTGACGTCGACCGGCGGATCCGGAACCCAGTTGCAATGGTTCAGCGGATCGTGCGGCGGGACGGCCGTCGGCACGGGCAATGTATTGGACATCACGCCGCCGACGGTATCGACGACCTACTACGCGCGATGGACGGGATTGTGCGGACCGTCGAGTTGCAAGTCGGTTGACGTGGTGGTGAATACGCCGGTGACGATCACGCAGCAACCCTCCAACGTGGCGGCGTGTGAAGGAGATCAGGCCACGTTTTCGACAGCAGGATCGAGCATACCGCCGCCTATTTTCTATCAGTGGCGGCGAAACCTGACCCCGCTGAGCAATGGCGGCGCATTCTCCGGCGTGAACACGGCGACGCTTACCGTGAACCCGGTGACCGCGGCACTGGCTGGTAACTATGACTGCCTTGTCACAAGCGTTTGCGACGTCAAGGGAACACAGGTGGCGCAACTGGCCATTCCGGATGGGCCTCCGTTCTTCACGATCCCTCCGACGGAGCAGGAATTGTGCGTCGGCCAAACGCTGACGATGTTCGGAGCAGCATCCGGAAATCCATCGCCGATCTATCAGTGGAAACGCAACGGGTCGGATATCCCGGGAGCAACCAATCAGTTCTACGAAGTGTTCGCCGCGGGCATTGGCGACAGCGGCTTGTACGAGCTGGTGGCGACAAATGGCTGCTACTCGGCGACGAGCACGGCGGTGCAAATCGGTGTTCATCCGATCGGCAACGGCGACGGCAACGGCGACGGGCTGGTCGACGGTCGCGATGTCGCGGGGTTCGTCGAGGCGATTCTGCAATGGGACGGTTTGTACTCGCTGGCCTACTGTGCCTATGACATGACGGCCGATGACGGGTACGTGGATGAAAGCGACATGCCGTTGTTCATCAACGCCGTGCTGGCCGGGCCCTGACGCTATCGGTTCAGGCCCCACCATGCGAGGACACCGATGCCGAGCACCACGCGATAAATCGCGAACGGGCGAAGGCGTCGGCGTTTCACAAACTGCATAAATGGATGCACGACGAGCATGGCCGCGACAAAGGCGGTCATGAAGCCGACGCCGAGCAGCAGCGCCTCCTGCGCGTGCATTTCCTTGTGGTGCTTCACCAGCTTCAGCAGACCCGCGCCGAGCAGCGTGGGAATGGCGAGGTAGAACGAAAACTCCGCCGCCACGGCTGGTCGAAGGCCGACGACGAGACCTCCCATGATGGTGGACATGGAGCGGGACATTCCCGGAATGATGCTGAAGCACTGGGCGAGGCCGATGAAGAAGGCCTGACGGAGCGTAACCCCGGACGAATCGCCTTCACCCTGCGACCAATAACGCCGTTCGATCAACTCCATCACGATCGCGCCGACGATGAGTGCCGCCGCAACGAAGACGGGCGTTTCGAAATGATCTTCGATCCAACTGTTGAATGGCAGGCCGATCGCAGCGGCCGGGATGGATGCGACGACCAATTTGGTGAGCAAATGATTTCGCAGCCCGCCGACCTTCAGGCGGAGCATTTGAAACCAGAGCCGCTTCCAGAAATAAATGATGATGGCGAAAACGGCGCCGATCTGAATGAAATAAAGAAACGTTTTCCACGGGGCAGCTTCGGGATCGATTTTCAGCGCGGGCATGGCGAGGATCATGTGGCCCGTGCTGGAGACGGGGAGAAACTCGGTCAGCCCTTCGATGATGCCGAGGATGACGGCTCGCATGATGTCAGACACGGGAACGCTCCGACAGGGCCTCGCGTGATGCGACGAGATAAGAAACGACGCTGATCGCGGTGACGATGACGGTGAGCCAGATCATGACGGTTCGGCAGGTCATGATCCACGGGAGGTCGCGCCAATTGCCGACGGATTTCAGTATGACCGGCACGGTGATGCACTGCACAAGCATCTTGGCCTTGCCCCAGTAATTCGCGGCATACGGTTTGCCCTTGGATTCGCTGAATCCGCGCAGGCCGCTGACGAGCATTTCCCTCGCGACAATGATTACGACCATCCAGCCGGAGAGGCCGGTGACGTTGTGGCCGGTCTCGTCGATGAAGCCCGTACCGAGCAGAAGGATGAACGCACCACAGACGAGGGCCTTGTCGACGAATGGATCGAGGATTCGGCCGAAGGAGGTAACCTGGTTCTGCTTGCGGGCGAGGTAGCCGTCGAGAATATCGGTGAGGGCGGCCACGATGAAAATCCAAAAGGCGGCATCAAGGAGCCATAGTTGATCGGCGCGGGTCTTCCATGAAAAGGTCGCGAGGCCGACGAGGAATATGACGGAAAGGAAGAAGCGCCCGATGGTGATTTGGTTGGGGAGGTTCATTCGGGTCGGGCTATGAACGGAATCGCACCGCCACAGGCGGGGCGTCAAATCGAATGGGCGCGGCTGGATTCGAACCAGCGAAGGCGTTAAGCCAACGGGTTTACAGCCCGTCTCCTTTGGCCACTCGGACACACGCCCGGCCAAACAGGGTGGGCACAATACCACGCTGGAGGCGTTGTTTCAACACGAGGAAGCCCACCGTTCGCCTTCACATAAGTTTTCGGCGTGCTGGTGCGGGGAAGCGGGTAGAATAGTGACAGGCGAGCGTTTCCCGAGGGGTTCCATCGATGCAATCGCAAGCTCGATCGAGGGTCGCGGCGGCCGCGCTGCTGGCGACGATAACCGGCGCATTCGGATACATCGCGTCGCAAGTGCCGAATCATGTTGCGCCGGTGTCCGTGCGCGCCTTCACGCCGCTGGCGTGCTACCCCGATAATCTGACCGATGAGGAACAGGCCGAGATCATTCGGCGGTTTGCCGCGCTGCCGCCGACGATGAATCCGCTCGCTGGAGAGCGATTTTTTCATGACGTGGTGGTGTGGACGGGGGATGGGATGCAGGGGCCTGCGAGCCGGGCCGTGCCAGCGCGGCTGACCTACAGTTTTCCAACCGACGGAATCAACTGGGGCATCGAGGAGGTTTTCCCGGTCAATCGCAATCGGCTGAACGAGAAGTTGTACGGCCTCTTCGGCATTTACAACCTCGACCGGGGCCGGGAGTACATCCGTCAGGGGCTGGCCTCTTGGCGACGGCTCTCCGGGATGCAATACGCGGAGGTGCAGGACAATCACTCGCCGATGGACGAGGAGTTGCCGAGACTGCCGACGCGGGGTGACATTCGCATCGGCGGGATGAACGCAGGCATTCCGAACTTCATCGCCTACAACGCCTTTCCGAGCAGCAGCTTTGTCAGCGTGCAAGGCTCGGACATGTGCATCAACACGTCGTACTTCGAACCGTCGACGCTGAGCGACCCGACAAACAACTATCGTAAATTGCGCAACGTCATCGCCCACGAGCATGGGCATGGGCTGGGGTTCATTCACACGGTACCGTGCAGCCAGACGAAGCTCATGGAGCCGTTTCTGACGGCGGTGTTCGACATGGTGCAGCAGGATGAGATACGGGCCGTGCAGCGGAACTATGGGGATCGCTTCGCGGGAAACCACACGGCGGCGACGGCGCATGATTTCGGAAATCTGACTTCGCCTTCCAAGCGGTCGGTGGTGGAACGGCTGCTTTCGACCAATGGCGCGGATGGACCGAACGGGACGAATCAGGATTGGTTCCGATTCAGCTTTGATTCGTATGACGTGGGAACGATCCAGATTCTGGTGACGCCGGTCGGGGCGTCGTCGCTGATGGGGCAACAGGAGAATTCTTGCCTGGGCAGTGCAACGACCGTGGACGCAAAGCGAGCCGGCGACTTGGCGCTTGAGCTTCGCAGCGCGGACGGTAGCCAGATCATCCGTTCAGCGATGGCCGCACCACCGGGATTGTCGGAAATCACCACCGTCTCGGCACTGCTTCCGGGAACCTACACCGTGCGCGTGTATGACATGGGACCGAATCCGCCGCTCAACCAGTTCCTGCAGCTCTATGACCTGACCATCCGCATGGACACAGCCAAGGCGCCGCCGAAGGCGATCGCCGGGATCGACAAGATCATCGCGGCGTACTCGGATTGCTACTTCATGGGGCATCTCAATTCGTATGCGACGGAGGCCGGGGCGACGATCGTGCGCTACGACTGGGACACGGACGGCGATGGCATCCTCGATCAACTGAACACGCCGACGCCGAAGCAGTTCTACTGGTCGAACGGCGTGCACGACGTGACGCTGCGAGTGACGGACTCGAACGGATTCGTGGGCACCGACACGATTCATGTCACGGTCTTTGCGGCGGCAACGACGATCAATGACGTCTCACCAAATCATGGGCGTCGTGGACACACGGTTCCGGTGATCCTCTCGGGAACGAACTTCAAGCATGTGACCGCAGCGCATGTGACCGTGACGGGCGGCGGCGTAAGCGTAGTAGGCACGGCAATGCCGAATGGACTGGGGACGTCGCTCGACGGGTTGTCGTTTGTGATCGCACCGGGCGCGACCATCGGGCCGCGAAACATCCTCGTCGAGAATCAGGATGGATCGGGCATGGGCGTGGGATTATTCACGGTCGAAGGTCGGGAACTGCCGCCGGCAGAGGACGGGGCGATTGATACTTCAGCGATTCGATAGTCAGCCGTATCGGAATTACACCAGCGGCTTGCCGATCATGTCGCCGGGGACGGGCTTGCCAAGCAGCTTGAGGATCGTCGGCGTCACGTCGTAGAGCGTTGGGCCATCGACGCGGCCGCGCGGGGTTGCGCCGTCGGGGGTGGCGAGGATGTACATGCCCTGCTGGGCGTGGTTGGCATCATCCGGGCCGGTGTCATTGGCGAAGGTGTAGATGCTCTCGTTGCCGACGGTGCCGACGCTGCGCCAGTGCAGATCGCCGAAGATCGCGATGAGGTCGGGGGCGACGCCGTTCACGTGTTTGTAGATCGACTCGGGCTTGTAGACGCGCGTGCCCATCGGTCGGCCCTTGTCGTCGGGCAGGGCTTCCAGCTTGCGGATCAGCTCGTCGCGCAGCTTCTCATAGTCTGCCTGCGGCACGATGCCCTGCGGCTCTCGGCCGGCGACATTCAGGAAGCAGCGGCCGTAATAGCCGCCCTCGCCCCAGACCTTCGTCTTTGACCAATCCACATTCTTGAACTCGAACTTCGTTGGCTTCGCGGGCTTCTCTTTCATGACCATATAGCCTTCGCGAATCAACCAGTCATTAAAGCACAGCCCGCCGTCCATGCGCTTCGCGCCGTGATCGGAGACGACAAGAAAGGCCGTGCGCGCCGGGTCGCAGGCGGCGATCATCTCGCCGATCTGCTTGTCGAGGTGGATGTAGTACCGCCCGATGGCGGACTCGAACATGTTGCCTTTTTCGTAGCGGTGATGTTCGGGGTCGAAGTATTGCCAAAAGCCGTGATGGATGCGGTCGGTGCCCATCTCGACGGACCAGAGCAGCTTCCACGGCTGTGACGCGAGCAGGTGCATGACGACCTTGTGCCGCCGGTTCGTCATCTGATAAATCTGTTCGAGGAGCCAGGCCTTGTCGTCGGTACGGAATCCCTTCACATCAACCATGTACTCGCCGACCAGCTCGCGAAGCGTGTTCTTCAGGCTCGGCGGCGAGGTGAATTGTTTCGCTACATCGTCGTTGCCGTAGGCATCCTCGGGGTTTGGCGTAAGGAAGCACGAAATCATGTGCCCGTTAATCGGCTTCACGATTGGAAAGGTTCCGGGGACGCCGACAACGATCGACGGATCGCCCGCGGCCGTGAGGATGTCCCAGACGCGCGGCTCCTTCACCGCGGTCGACATCGCAATCGACAGGCCGTCGTAGGTGTGATCCTTGCGATTGCGAAAGCCGTAAATGCCAAGGGTGCCGGGGTCTTTCGACGAGGCCATGCAGCTCCACGCGGGTACCGTGATGGGCGGCATGCAGCTTGTGAGATTTCCGAAGCAGCCGCGATTGCGCAACGCGCTGAGGTTCGGCAGCTTGTCGGCCCAGCGGTCGAAGACGAGGGACGGCTCGGCACAATCCAGACCAATAACGGCAACGCGATCAACAGGCACGGGCGACTCCTATAGGTTGTGATGCCGTATGGTAAAGGCGGGGGCGCGTGCGTCCAAGCATCAGGCGGAAACGAGGTCGATCTGCCAGAAGCCGACATCATGCCATGCGTCGAACTTGCGGCCGACCTCGCGGAAAACGCCGACCTTGCGAAAGCCGAGCGCTTCATGCAGGCGCACCGACGCCTCGTTGGGAAGCGTGACGCCGCCGATGGCCGAGTGAAAACCGGCGGCTCGCAGTCGCTCAAGCAGCTCGATGTACAACTGGCTGCCAAGCCCTTTGCCGCGGGCATTTTCAACCATGTAGATACCCACCTCGGCGGTGTATTGATAGGCATCGCGCGTCCGCCAGACGCCGGCCTTGGCATAGCCGAGAAACCTGCCGTTCTCCTCCGCGGCAATCCACGGGTACTTCGCCCGGCCCTGTCGCCACATCTCGGCGAACTCCTCGTCGGTCGCGGGCGTGAAGCCGAAGTGGACGACGGTGTCGCGGATGAAGGAGTTGGTCAGCTCGTTGGCGGGGGCAACGTCACGGTCGGTGAAGTCTCGGATGAGCATGGTTCGGGCCTCGCAGCAATTCGGACCCGGAGTATACGAAAGAAACGGGAGGCGGTTCGTGGAAATTGCTAGCCCGGCCGCTGGCCTGGGGAATAGGTTGAAGCCGTGGGGGCTCGTTCGAGTACCTGGATCTTGGCCTGGCCGCGGTATTCGGTTTCGTCGCGGGTGACCACGAGGACCGTGATGAAATGCAGGCCGGGGGATTCGAGAATCTTCGCACCGGACGCCTCGTCGCCGAGCCAGAGACCATTATCCATCCAGAGGATGTCGGAGCCTTCGAGCGTCTCGCGCGGCAGGTCGACGCTGTAGCGGAGGTAGTGCGGCGATGTGCCGATGGCGGGGCCGGCGATTCGCACGTTCACGCGCTGCGCCCGGCGGCCCGTCGGAGAAACGGTCGGCTGCGCGCTGGCGAGCTTCGCCGTGCGCGGGGCGGCCAGGGCCGGTGTCGAGGGACGATTACCCGTCGAGTCGCGCGGCTTGTCCATCAATTTGTCGTAGTCGCGACGGCCGGCGTTTTGCGGCGTGAAGGGCGTCGTATTTCGCGGAGGCACGGATGAGAGTTGCACCGGCTCCGTCTTCGTCGGCTCCTTCGCGGCCGGCTTGGGCTGGGTCTTCTGCGTGTTGGCGGCGATGGCACTGTCGCGCGACGGGTCCTTCGGCGCGGGTTTGGCACGCTCGACCGGCGTCGATGTCTTTGGCGGCGCAGGCTGATTGACCGGCGGCTTCTGAGCGACTTTCGGCGTGCTCTCCGTCGGAGTTTGCTTCGGCTTCTCCGGCATCACGGCGAAGGGGGACGGCTTGGGCTTGTCAGGCGTCGTATTTGTCGGCGCCTGTTTGACCGGGTCCAGCATGTTGCCGCGCGAACGATCGGCGGACGCAACTTTCACCGGCTGCGAAGGCGGCGTCGCGGGCGGCTTCGTCGCTTCGCGCGGTTCATCCGTCGGAATCGTCGGGTCATAGGTCGGTCGACCGTTGTACTTGCGACCGGCGGAGGTGTTCGCGAATTGTGGAGAAGGTCGCGCGGCAGATGGCTTCGGCTCGGTCTGCGGCGGATTGCCGGTGGTGGGCGGCACGACTGGCGGGGACGAAGGATTCGCAGAACGTGCTGAACGCGTGGAATTGTTCGCCGAGGCAAGGAACAGACCCGACGGCGGAGACAATCGGGCAATCATGTCTTGCGGCGGGAAATATTCGGTCATCTGAACTTCGGCCACGCTGCGGGCGGCATCCGTCGGTCGAAGCGGCTCGAGGCCGATCTGCTCGGCGAAGAAGGCGGCGCAGGTCTGAGGAATGCGCCGATGGCCCATGTTGTCGATCATCTTGCCGCGGGCCACACGGAAGCCGCGGGCGACATACCACGCCACGGCCTCTTCGGATTCAGATTTGCACGCCGGGAAATCGCCGTCACCGATGAAAACGGCCACGGGGATCTTATCGCGATAGAGCGGCACGGTTTCATCGATCATGATCTTCGATGAAAAGTTCGAAAGGCGCGTGGCGATCGCGGCGAAGCGATCGGGGAATCGATTCGGGAAATAGTGCGCCAGATAGCCACCGCAGGACCAGCTTGTGGAGAGCACCCGCTTGGGGTCGGCGTAGGTCGTTGAGAAGATGTGATCCATAATCGCGATCACGTTGCGCTTGTCGGCAAGGACGTAGTCATGCTCCTTCGTGATGGGGTATTCCATGAAGGAGTCGCTGGTCTCCAACTCGGGGGCGCAGACGATGTAACCGTAGATGTCGGCCTGCTGTTCCCACTCGCGCTCCTGTGGCAGGGCGTTGTCATAGGGCTTCATGCCGTGAAAGGTCATGACCAGCGGCCAGCGTTTCATTTTCGGATTCGGATGCTTGCCGCCATTCTTGACGTAGGCCTCGGGCAGGTAGAGGTGATACCAGGCCTTCGTCATCGGCTCCTGAATGCGCTTGTACTGGCCGCCGCCTCGCGGCTGCGGCACGGCGCAACCCGAGAACATCGCCACGGTAGCGCCCAATACAATAAGCAAACCAACACGCTTCATTCGCACGCCCAAGGTTTCCGTTTCGACACGCATGAACCCCATACGTTTATCGACCGGCAGGTCACATGGTAGTCAAACCAGTTCACACGGTCTGTTACGGGGGGTTTCTGACTCGCGGGGTACCGATTCCGTGGCCGTCCGCCAAGCCGATGGTGGGTTTTCCCGGACGGGTCGTACGCAAGCCCGCCCCTGACAACGAGATACGAGAATCGACGCACCGCCGATTCGCCTAGGATCTCAATGCCTTGCATCCTTATCTCAATCTTACCGCATTAATTGGCTCGGGGCAAAACACGCGCAACCTCTCGTTCTTGCCATTCATTATCAGTCCTTCACAGCCTTCCCTTAAGGAGCGACCAGCGCGTCGATGAACGGCATCACGTCCCGGCCGTCCAGCGATTCATCCTCGTTCCCGTCGGCTGCACAGGCCTCCCGCGCAGTGGCAGTGCCCGGGTCCAGCATCACGGACACGAACCCGAACAGGTCGGACAGGTCGACGATTTGGTTGGCATTCATGTCGCCCTTGGGGACCATGACCGGCACATAGGTCTCCACTGTTCGCGAGGGGCCTTCGACGCCTAAGAACGGAACGCCGCCATCGATGAGCAGAACGCGGCCGTCGGCAAGCGTTGCAGAAGCGAAGTCGTCATGAACGTGGTTCATCACGCCATTCCAAGTCCACGACTCGGTAGCGCGGTCGAATACAGCGGCATAGTTCAATTCGATGTCGGCACCGGCCTGTTCCTGCTCTCCACCAAAGATGGCGATGAAGCGGCCCCTCTCGACAAGCTGGTGATCGGCGATTCCGCCTGCGCGATTGGGTACTACCGGGCCGGGAGCGATGGTGTCCGACTGCGGGTCGTAGAGGTACGTCGTGTTCAACGTGTTGCCGGTGATCATGCTCTGGCCGCCGACAATCAACACGCGGCCGTCGTCGAGCAGCCCGGCGGCGAGGTCATCCACTCCTTCGTCGAGCATGGAGAGCATAGGCGTGCTTGTACCAGCATCGGGATTCAGCAGTTCGAGCGAATCGGGGGCGCTGCCCGCGCCGGCGATGAGCAACACGCGATGCTGGCCTGGGCCTGCGAAGTCGACCAGCACGATAGCGGCGTGGGCGATGCGGCCTTCTTCCATGGGAAAGTTGGCGGACCACGTCGTGGTGTTCGGGTCGAAGATCTGCCAGGTTGTCATACCCGAGACCACGACACGACCATCGGGCAGGAGGCTGGCGCGGTGATCGCTGCGGGCGACGCTCATCGGCGGCCCGGCGGCAACGAGGCCGGTTTGCGGATTGAAGATTTCGACGGACGCCGTGGGCGGGCCGGGATTCGTGCCGACGGCGTTCACATTGCCGCCGGTGATGAGCACACGGCCATCGAGCAAGGTCGTCTGGGTGTGACTGCTGCGTGCCGTCGCGAGGACGGGCGAGACCGGACCCCCGCCGCCGAGCGGAGTGAATGACGCCGAAAACGTGTTCGTCGATGGATTGAAAAAGGAAATGTTGGTTAACGATATGAGCGACGGCGACGGGAAGACCTGCAACCTCAACCCACCACTGACCATGACAAAGCCGTTGGACAGCACGCTCGCGCGGTGGAAGTAGCGATCCTGCGTGTCGTTGCCCACGTTTGTGAAGAGCGCACCTTCGATGCAGGCCTGAACGCAGGCCGTTCCTCCGGGAAGGAGCATCGCACAGGCGACAAGGCATGATCCAAATACGCGGGAACGCATCATGGGGCTTGGGTCCGAATACGTGGGATGGGAGCAGAGGGCATCCCTGACTATACGCTTTTGAGAGGGTGAAGTTCAACGGCGATAACAGGTCAAAACTCGCGTCGGCCTTCAATGGCGTCCTGCAGGACAGCTCGGCTGGCGTACTCGATCTGCGAGCCGGAGGGCAGGCCGCGGGCGAGGCGTGTGACGGCGACTTTATGCGAAGCGAGGATGCTCTTGATGTGCAGGGCCGTGCTTTCGCCTTCGAGCGTGGGGTTCGTGGCGATGACGATCTCGGCGATGCCGCCCTTCTTCACGCGCGACTCCAGCGCATCGAGTGTCAGATCGCCTGGTTCGATGCCGTCGAGTGGGGCGATGTGGCCGAGCAGAACGTGATACACGCCGCGCACGAGGCCCGTCGATTCGAGCAGCAGCACATCCTTCGGCTGTTCGACGACAAAGATGCGCGAGGCATCGCGGCGCGGATCGGTGCAGATGCCGCAGGGGTCGGACTCGGTGAGGTTGTAGCAGATGCGGCAGTGGCGGACGTTGTCCTTCACGTCGCGGATGGCGTGGGCCAGGCCCATCGCTTCTTCCTTGCTCGACTTGAGGATATGAAATGCGAGACGCTCGGCGCTGCGCGGACCGATGCCGGGTAGTTTCTCAAACTCGGCCATAAGCCGCGTCAAGGAGGTGGGCGTCGAATCGGCCATGCGAAGGGTGCCTTATTTCGCGCCGAGCAGGCCGTCGAGGCCGGGGATGTTCATGCCGCCGGTCATCTTCGCCATTTCGGCGCGGACGCCGTCGGCGGCCTTGCGCTGCGCGGCGCACACGGCGGAGCGGACGAGATCCTCAACCAGCTCGACGTCTCCACTCTTGAATGTCTCCGGGCTGATCTTGATTGCGGCGAGTTCGAGTTTTCCGTTCACGGTGGCCGTCACCGCGCCCGCGCCGCTGTCGGCCTCGAAGCGCAGATTCGCCACCAGCTCCTGCATCTCCTGCAGTTTGCCCTTCATTTCCATGGCCTGCTTCATGACGTTGGCCAGGTTTCCAATTCCGCCGAACATGTGAACTCCTTGGATAACAAATCCCGCTCCCTTACGGTCGCGGCTCTGATACGTTACGCCGTCATTCGTCGGTCTGTTTGGGATCGCCGCGTTGCACGTCAACGATCCTCCCGCCGAATACTTCGAGCGCCGCTTTGACCACCGGCTCTGCATGCGCGGCCTTCAAGTCGGCCTGCGTCACGCGACGGCCCATGCCTGCGGCCGGCGCTTCGGCCGGAGCGGCGGCTTGCGGTCGCGGTGTGGGTCGCGGAGCGGCGGGGGGCGGTCTTGTTTCAGGCGCGCGGGCTGGCGGCGGCGGCGCGGATGACCGCGGCGCAGGGGCCTGTGTTGCGCGCGGCGCGGCAGCGGCACCATCCACCTGTGCGATCAACGACTCGATGGACGAAAACTTCGCCGCTTCGGCAAGGCGGATGACCGCGGCATCGAGCAGGGCGCGGCCCGTGCCGGCGGAGCGGACACTGCGACGCAATTCCTCGATCACGCTGATCATGTACACATAGGCGCCCGAGTCGAATCGCTGGGCCTGGGCAACGAGCTTGGTGCGAATGCCGGCCGGGGCATCGACGAGGTCGGTGTTTTCCCCGCAGACGCGGAGGATCATCAAGTCGCGAAGCTGGCTCGACAGGCGCGAGCACCAATAGTCCAGCGTGTGGCCCATGCTGAGCGTGGCGTCGACCAGTGTGAGCGCGCCGGCCGCATCGGAATCCGCGAGGCGGTCGATCAACTCGGCGAATTGTTCGTCGTGCGTCGTCGGGAAGAGTTCGTTGACCACGTCGCCGGTCAACTGATTGCCGCCCATGGAAAGCGCCTGGTCGAGCAGCGACAGGGCATCGCGCATCGAACCATTGGCAAGGCGGGCCACGCGGCGCAGCGCCTCCTCTTCGGCCTCGACCTTTTCTTCTTTGCAGATCATGGCGAGCTGGGCCGCAATGTCGGCCGGGGAGATCGACTTGAAGTCGAACCGCTGCACGCGACTGAGGATCGTCGGCGGGATCTTTTGTACTTCGGTGGTCGCGAGGATGAACTTCACATGCTCAGGCGGCTCTTCGAGCGTCTTCAGGAGCGCGTTGAACGCCCCGGGACTAAGCATGTGAACTTCGTCGATGATGTAGATCTTGTATCGCGCGCGGGCCGGGCGATAGACCGCGTTGCTGCGAAGCTCGCGGATGTTGTCCACGCCGGTGTTGCTGGCGGCGTCAATTTCGACCACGTCCACATCCTCGCCGCGAGAGACGCCGATGCAGGAGTCGCAGGTGCCGCAGGGCGTCATGGTCGGGCCGTCGGTCGAGAGGCAATTCAGGCACTTCGCGAGGATGCGGGCCATCGACGTCTTGCCGACGCCGCGCGTACCGGTGAAGAGGTAGCCGTGGTGGATGCGATTCTGGGTGATGGCGTTTCGGAGCGTGGTGACGACGGCGGTCTGCCCCACGACCTCGTCGAAGGTGCGGCTGCGAAACTTGCGGGCAAGGACGGTGTAGGACATAGGGAGAAACGTCGAAACGTCGAAAGCCAATACTTCAAAAACCAAAACGCCAAAAACTAAAACGCCAAAAACCAAAACGTGAAAACGTCAAAAAAATACACAATCGCACTGAGGGCGACCGCCCTTGGCGGCTTTCATCCCTACGACATCGCGGCCCAGCTCCTCACGGCACATGGGCTTTCGCAGCTGGGCTGCTCTGTTTCCAGCCTGACCCGTTGTCTCCAATCGCGCATTGCATGAGACCAGGCCGCGATGTCGAGGGACGATCCCCTGCCAACCGCGGGATTATACGGGCCGGGCCAACCCCTGCCACGCGAAGCGCCGAATGACGCCGAAGTTCCGGCAATCACGCTACTTGCGTTCCTTCAGGAAGGCAGTCAACGCTTCCGAAAGTGCGGCGGCGAGTCGCTGGCGACTGTATTGTTGAAACTCGGCCTCGAGGTGCAGTGCGGAGGATGGCGTCGAGGAAAGGAACGTGCGGAGTTCGTCGATGGCCCGCGTGATTGACTCGTGATCGTGCATTAATCCGAAGAAGCTGCGCTCGGCCGCGAACCGGCGCAGCAACTTACCGTCGTTGCTACCGGCGGTTTCTTCGAGGCACAAAATGGGGCGGCCGGTCTGGACATACTCAAACAGTTTGGCGTTGTTGCCCCACGTGCCGACATAATTGCCGACCAGCAACAACAGTGCCGCCGCCGAGTCCATTTCGCGGCGGGCCGATTCGCGCGACACGAGACCTGTTGCCTCCACCACGTCGGCGAGGCCGATCTCCCGGATAAAGTCGCGCGACAGATTCCCCACAAAGCGAAATCGGACGTCTGCGATCTTCTCGGTTGCTTGCAACGCCCGCAGCGAATCGAAGAACATGTCCGGTCGATTGCGGGGGATCACCGTGCCGACGTGTGAGATCGTTAATGGATGCAGCGACACGGCCGAATCGCGCGGATGGAGGGCTTGATCTGGCTCGTATCCGTTTGGAATGACCGCGATGCGATGGCGCGGGAACTTGTGTCGCCTTGCGAGGGCGTCGGCCATGGTCTCGGAGACGGCGATTAGCCCGGTCGCATGCATCAGGGCGCGGCGCTCCAACTCCTCATGGCGCGCCCGGGCCGCGGCGCGCATTGGCTCGTATCCACCGGGGCCGAACCAGTTGTCGCGAAAGTCGATGATGAGGGGCCGGCGGGTCGCTTCGTGGAGCGTGAGCGCCGCAAGCACGGCGCTCGCCGGCGGGAAAGACACGAGGATCGCGTCGGCATCGCGAGCTGCCGCTTCGCCCATCCTGACGGCGGCGCGTTGCCAGAGGCGAAAGCGATCGGGAAAGATGAATTCGCGAAGCCAGGCTTTGATCACCGATGGGCGGGCGCGCGGGTCATAGTCGGCAAAGGGCGCGGTCGATTTCGCGGACGGGTCCAGCGCGCGATGCACCACGACGCCTTTGTCCTTCGGTGCGTCGGATACGTGCCACGATGTAAGAACCGAAACATTCCACCCCAGCGAAGGGAGATGCCGCGCGAACGAATGCACGCGCTCGGCCGCGGCCCCAACCGCGGGCGGATACCAATAGGAAACGATGAACAGTTCGCGCGGCGCCGACACGCCGCGCATCGTATCACCAATTCTTGCGCCGACTACACCACGACCGATTCGGATTCCGGCGTGACAACCGGCGCTGTGCCGCGCGACTTGCCGCCGCCAAGCCACGCGGCCATGCGTTCCAGATCGGCCTGCCACTCTGACGAAAGCCGCCTGCCGAGGAATGCGTGATAAAGCAAATCGACGGTTTCACCGAGATGGCGCACCTGCTCGACGCGCTCTTCCAGGCGTTCGCGACCTTCGGCCTCCTCGCTCACCGGCGGGAGAATCGCCCCCGAAACGGCAAGCGACTCCGGCGTCAGGATGAATTCGTACTGCGACCCTTGTCGTGTCACGATCATGCCGAGTTTGCGCGGGAGTTTGCCGGTGCCGGCGGCGACGCGACTTTCCGCGAGTCGTGCGGGGCCTTCGGCCGTCATGACGGCGCGGCCGAACTGTGCCCACGGGCACTCGAGCGCCAGTTGTTTGACGATGACAACCGCGGCCTCGGTCGAATCGGAAAGCGTCACGTTCTCCGACTCCTCACCGAGCGTATACCACAGCCACAGGGCGAATTCGTTGCCGAGGTAATCGCGCGACGACGGATCCTTCGTCGACCAAAAAACTTCGGTGTGGCCGTTGCCGTCGGGGTGCGGAACGAATCGCGCGGGGCGCATTGATTCCACACGGCGTTCGATGCCGCTCTTTTCCGCGAACTCATAGGCCGCCGCGCCGGCGGTGATCGGTTCGAGTCGTTTTTCGAACGTGTCGCGGAAGAGACTTTGCAGTCGTTCGATGGCGGTCGCGGACGTGCTGCCGTAATAGAGCACATCGGTGCGCGTGTCCCAGAGAATCGGGAATTGCTTCTGGCTTCGGTAGCGCCCTTCCTTTACTTCCTGCTCGGCGCGATCCCTGGCGGCCTGCATGGCGGCCTTTTTTAGTTTTGCGAACGCCGCGCCTTTCGCGCCGTCGGCGTGCTTGCGAAGGGCGTCCAGCTCCATCTGCACATAGGCGCGGAGGATGTCGGGCGGCACTTTGTTACTGTCGATGCGCAGACCGAAGTGCAGGCATTCAAGGATGACGTTTTTCTCAGCGTCGAATTCGCGGTCCAGCAGATGCCGGCCCCCGATCCAGCCGACCTCTTCGCGGTCGGAGCGCATGACGCGCTGCTTGCCGACGGCCTGGGCCCGGAATTTCTCCATGAGATTGTCGTCGAGCCGCTTGGGCGAACCGCCGACCACGCGAAAGCGCGAGAAGCTGACCGACCCCGCCAGGAAACCCATGATGATCCTCGCAATCAAAAAGCAATGCGGATGATGAATGAAACGCGGCGAAGTGAGCTTCCCGCGAGGAGGGCATCGTATGAGTCGATGCACGGCAAGGTCAAACCGGCTGCGGCGCAGGGTGTGAAATGCGCGCAAAAAAAAAACCGCCGCGTGAAGGCGACGGCTTTTTGATCAATCGCGTTGACTCGATGGAGCGGTTAGACGCCGCCGCCACCACCACCGCCGGTATTGCCGGTTTGGCTTAGCGTGGGCTGGTTGATGCCGCCGCCACCGGGGAAGCCCGCGGGAATGTTGGTGTAAACATCACTCGGGCCGCACCCCAGAGGAATGGTGCATGAGGGGTCGGTCTGATAGTCCGGTACCTGGAGATACGGGAAGAATAGGTTCAACTGATCGGCAGGGGTGCAGAAGGTCAGCACCGTGCCGCAGATGTTGACCGAGGCGAGGGTGTTGAGGCAGCCGTCGGCCATGACCGTACTACCGCCAAGCATGACGGTTAAACCGAGCATGGCCTTCTTGAGACGCTTGTGCTTTCGCATGATTGAAAACCTCTCTGAATCAAACTTTCCAAGCGAGGGACACGTTACGCCAGTTGCCCCGATCATCCTTTTAGCGGCGCCGAATTCTATTCCTGCACAAACGTAATCGGACAACCCGTAAACAAGTCATCCTCTGCGTTTTGCACATCTCCGGCGACGCCATTCGTGTCGACAACGACCACGTCCGGGATACCACACACGTTGATCACGCCGAGGAATCGACCGTTGGCATCGAGCAGGGCACCGGCAGCGCCGGCGACCAGCGTGTTCGCACCAATGATCCAACAGGCGCCGGCCTGTGTTACCACGGAACCCAGCGCGAGAAACGTAGCAATCTTGATTAGATGACGACGCTTCATATGTCGATCCTCAACTTCCCCAGGCAGGCTAACAGGAATGCAGTTGGACGAGGCGGGTTTCGGGGCCGTCTCGTCAACCCACTGGATAATACCCCAATACGCGGACGCTTTCAAGGGCGAGAGTCGGAGTCGCCGGGGCTTGGTGCGAATTGTGAGGACGGCGGGGGAAGCCTCAAAACCACCCTATTTTCCAAGGACTTTTCGTACATTTTCGGCCGTCACAGGGGTGATCATGCCGCGCTCGGTAATGATCCCGGTTATGAGTCGTGCGGGGGTAACGTCAAAGGCGGGATTGAACACGGGAATATCCGCCGGGGCCGTCTGCCGACCGCCCAACGAGCGTACTTCGTCGGCCTGTCGCTCCTCAATGGGAATATGCGAGCCATCGGGGATGGACAAATCAAACGTGCTGCTCGGGGCGGCGACGTAAAACTTCAATCCATGGGCATTGGCCAATACGGCGACGCCATAAGTGCCGATCTTATTCGCGGCATCTCCATTCGCGGCAATGCGATCGGCGCCCGTGATGACAACATTCACTTTCTTATCGCGCATCACCACGGCGGCCATGTTGTCGCAGATCAGCGTGGCGTCGATGCCGGCGCGCTGCAATTCCCAGACGGTGAGCCGTGAGCCTTGCAACAGCGGGCGCGTCTCATCCGCGAAGACCCGGAACTTGCGCCCCTGCTCGTGCGCGGCATACATCACCGCAAGCGCCGTGCCGTATTCGCTGGTCGCCAATGCGCCGGCGTTGCAATGCGTAAGCACGCCGGAGTTCTCGGCGATGACCTGCTGACCATGCTTTCCGATGGCGCGGCACATGGCGGCGTCTTCATCCCGAATGGTGTGCGCTTCCTTCAGCAAGGCAACACGGGCGGAGGACCAGGAAATCGCCCCGAGGGATTTGCCGTAATCGCGCATCCGGCCGAGCGCCCAGAAGAGATTGACGGCCGTGGGGCGGCTGGTGGCGAGATGGTCGCAGACCTCGCCGAGCGCCGCGGGCCACGTCGCATCGCCGGGTTTTGCTTCATCGAGACCCACAATCACACCGTAGGCCGCCGCAACGCCGATGGCCGGCGCGCCGCGGACCTGCAACTGCTTGATGGCCTGCCAGACGGAATCGAGGGTGCGACAGGTGATGTTGACCGTTTCTGTTGGAAGACGGGTCTGATCGATCAATTCCAACGCGCCGGCGGGCGCAACGGAATCATTCCACCAGATGGGGCGCAGGGTTTCGTGCGATTTCATAGGGGGTTCAGCCTTTTAATTCCACCATCATCTCAACCTCGACGGCGGCATTTCGGGGCAGTTCATTCGCCCCGACGGCAGCGCGGACGTGTTTGCCGGCCTCGCCGAAGATTTCGACCATGACGTCGCTCGCGCCATTGGCGATCCTGGGCTGGTCGGAAAAGCCCGGCGCGCTTTGCACAAACACGGCAAGGCGAATCACGCGGGCAATATTGTCGATTCCGCCGGCCGTGTGTGCGGCAATGGACAATGCGTTAATGCCGGATTGTCGCGCGGCTTTGATGGCCTGTTCGGGCGTGACATCGGCGCCGACCTTGCCCTCGGCAAGCAGCTTGCCATCCACAAAGGGCAGTTGACCGCTGACGAAGACGAGATTGCCGGTGCGAATGCCGGGGACGTAGGAGCCGATCGGCGCCGTCACGCCGGGGAGGGTGAGGCCGAGTTCAGTGAGTTTCTGTGAGGGAGTCATTCCGGTTTCTCCTCGGGCGGAGCAGCTTCATGAAGGATGGCGTCGATGTCGACATCGGTCTTGATCTTGTCGAGATCGTCGAAGCGCTCTTCTTCCTCATCCTCGTCGAGGGCGATGGTGGGCGCCGCTGGTATCGACTCGATTTCATCGGCAGCATCATCCCGCGTCGGTCCAAGCACGGCATCATGAATCGCCGGCGTCCACTCATCGCCGATCTCAATCGGCTCGGCCGACAACAACGTGATGCGAATGGCGGCGAAGGGACCGGATTGCGAGACCTTTACACGACGCTGGCGCATGAGTTCGAGCAGCGCGAGAAAGAGGCCGATCATTTCGACCTTGGTGCGACCCATGAAGATGCCTTCGAAGGTCAGTTCCCCGCCTTCGCTTTGAATGCGATCGAGAATATCCGCGGCGTGGAGGGCGATCGGCGTGTCATCGAAGACGACGTCGTGTGTGGCCGATCGCGCACCGATGGACGCCATGAGCTTGTTAAAGACGGCGACGAGATCCCAAATCTGCACGTCGTCGAGGTCGACGACCCCGGGCGATTCCTTCTCCATGCGCCCCGGCAGGCGCGGCCAGCGCATGGCCGCTTCGTGCGCGGCGGCGGCAAGCTCCAGCGAGGCGTCTTTGTATTTCTTATATTCGAGCAGTTGCCGCACGAGTTCGAGCCGCGGATCGGAGAGGTCCTCCTCCTCGCCGGTTTCGGCCGGCGGGCGCGGCAGGAGCATGCGCGATTTGATTTCCATCAGCGTCGCCGCGAGGACGAGAAACTCGCCGGCGATGTTCGGATCGATCGACTTCAGCGTGGTGACATAATCAAGATACTGCTGCGTCACCCGGGAAATGGGGATGTCGTAGATATCCACTTCTTCCCGGCGGATGAGATAGAGGAGGAGGTCCATCGGACCGTTGTAGATATCAGTTTGAACGCGGTAGTCAGGCATTGGGTGTGTTTTACCACGGAACCGCGTGTTCCGTCGAGCAGACAGGGCCGGCCAACTTCGAGATTACGGTTCTTCGAGCATGTGGCCCAGCTTGTCGCGCTTGGTGGCGAGGTAGCGGCGATTGGTTGGATTCGGCGGGATCTGAATCGGGCGTTGCTCGACAACCTCCAGCCCATAGACCTCAAGTCGGCTGATCTTCTTGGGATTGTTGGTGAGGATACAGAGCTTCTTCAGGCCCAGGTCACGAAGGATCTGCGCCCCGATGCCGTAGTCGCGCTTGTCGGCCGGGAAGCCGAGCTTCTCATTGGCCTCCACGGTGTCCAGCCCCTGATCCTGAAGGCGATAGGCGTGCAATTTGTTGGCGAGGCCGATGCCGCGGCCCTCCTGGCGAAGATACACAATGACGCCCTCGCCGTTTGCGGCGATGGTCTGCATGGCAAGTTCGAGCTGTTCGCCGCAGTCGCAGCGCCGCGAGCCGAAGACATCGCCGGTGAGGCATTGCGAGTGAACCCGCACGAGCACGGGATGATCGACGGAGACCGGATCCCCTTCGGCCGTCAGCCTGCCCAGCGCATCACCCATCGACAGCGCCACATGCGGTTCGCTGTCCAGCACCGATTCAAAGGCGTGCAGCGTCCATCGGCCGAACTTGTTCTCAAGCGGGATGGACTCGACGCGCATGATGGAGCGTTCACGCTGCAGGCGATATTCCACCAGTGATGCAATCGTGCATATCTTCAGGTCGTGCTTCGCGGCGAAGTCGATCAGGTCGGGCAGCAATGCAATCTCGCCCGTCTCTTTGAGAATCTCGATGATCACGCCGGCCGGCTTGAGTCCGGCGAGTTGCGCAAGATCAACGCTGGCCTCGGTGTGGCCGGCGCGAATGAGGACGCCGCCTTGCTTCGCCTTGAGCGGGCTGATGTGGCCGGGGCGGCGCAGGTCCGTCGGCTTTGCGTCGTCGGCGATACAGCGCTGAATCGTGCGATGGCGATCCTGCGCCGAGACACCGCTGGTCACGCCGAAGGCCGCGTCGGCATCGACGGAGACGGTGAAGGCCGTGCCGTGCGACGCCGTGTTTTCATTGGCCTGCGGATAAAGGTGCAACCGCTCGCAGATTTGCGGCGAGAGCGCGAGGCACAACTTCCCGGCGGCCTGGCGGATCATGAAGTTGATCATGTCGGGAGTAACCAGTTCGGCAGCGCAGACGAGGTCGCCCTCGTTCTCGCGGTCTTCGTCGTCGACGAGAATGATGAACTTGCCGGCCTTGAGGTCGGAAAGGGCGTCGGGAATGGAGCAGAAAACGGACGAAGGGGATTCGTGCATGGGTTACTCGGTTTTTTTCGCGGCGTTCGTGGAGATTATATAGTGGTTGCCCGACCGAATGTAGTCGACGGCGGAGAGGGCCGCGAGAATCGTGGTGGCGATCCAAAGAATACGCGGAGCCTCGGAAAGAGCGCTCGGCAGGCTCGGCCACAGCAACATACTGAGCACGAGGAGCATCTCCACGGTGGTGCAGGTCTTGCCGAGCCAGCGCGGCTTGATTAGCAGCGTGTGCGTCGACATATAAATCACCACGAATCCGAGTGATACGATCAGGTCTTTGCCAATCGCGGCGACCACGACCCAGTTCGGCAGTTGAAGCGTCCGCAACTCACCGCTCGCATGGTGATCGGTCACGCCATTGATGCAGAGCAGCACGACGGCCAACGTGATGAGCAGTTTATCGGCCAGGGGATCGAGAAACGCGCCGAGGGGCGATTCATCGTGCAGCCTGCGGGCAAGGTATCCATCCACGCCGTCACTGATGGCCATAACCGCGAAGATGGCGATGGCCACCCAGCGGAGCCAAAGCTGATCGGCGTTGTTCTGGTTCAGCAGGCAGAGAACAAACGGCGCAATGAAGAAGATGCGGGCGAGCGTGACGCGGTTGGCCCATCCGATCTTGTGGTGCGACGTGCGAGGCATTGCGTTTACCGGCGCGGGCGAAGGGTCGCGTACAGGTCGACCAATTTCGCCGATTCTGCTTCCCAATTGTAGCGAGTTCGCACAAGGGCGGCTCCCGCTCGGCCCATCGCGGCGGCGCGTGCGGGGTCGGTAAGCAGCGCGGACAGCGCGTCGGCAATGGACGCTGGCTTCAACGGATCAATAAGCAGTCCCGCGTTATCGGCAGCAATGAGTCCGCGCCACAGTGGAAAATCTGACGCGATCACGGGCAACCCCGCGGCCATGTACTCGAAGATTTTGTTCGGCAACGCCTCGGTGTGATTACGACCCGGATGAAAAGGAACGAGACCGGCGATCGAACCGGCGAGCAGTTCGCCGAGCTTCTCGCGCGGCTGCCACGGCAGCACATCCACGCGCGACCAACCGGGCAGTCGGGCAAGCTCACTGTGCAACTCAGGCGGCTGGAACTCACCGACAAGAAGCAGGCGGGCGTTCGCTTCCTGCGGCATAAGCGACATGGCCTGCACCATTTCGCGCGCCCCGCGGATGGCGGAGATGCCGCCGATGAAGATGAAGCGCCTCGGCGCGTCGGGCGAGTCGCTCAGCCGATTTGCCGGCGCCGCACCCGAGAATTCTTCGCTGAGCGGGAAGTTGCAAACCGTCGTCGTCAGTCCGGGCGGGAACATCGCGGCGATGGCGGGCGTCGCGGCGACGAAATGATCGACGACGCGCGGCGCCGTGGCCCAGAGCCGCTTGAACGCGAAATACTTGGCCGTTCGATAGATCGGTCGGCCGGGGTTCATGTCGAGGACTTCCTGGGGTGAATCTTCGTGAACGTCGTAGATCACTTTCGCGCCATCGCGCTTCAAATGGCGAGCGATGGAGAGAATCTCGGCGTCGTGTACGTGATACACGTCGGCCTTGAGGTCCAGCGCCTTCGCCAGCGCGTCATTCAACCGGCGACGGATGCGAAGCGGGCGAAACGAAGAGGTCGCGGGCGCAAGGGCGTGAAAGTGAACGCCGTCGCGCTCGGGGGCGGGCGGGTTGTTCACGAGTAGTTGTACATCGTGCCCCGCGCGGGCCAGCGTGCGACATTCCTTATAGAAGATGCGCACGTCGAGCGGTGCGTGAAGCGTGGAAAGGTGGACGATGCGCATGTCAGCCTCCGAACTCCACGCCATAGCGGTCGGCCCAGGCGATGAGATTAACCCACCGCCACAACCGCGTGTCGAAGCGGGCAAGGCCATCCAGCGCAACCTGCCATTCCTCGCGGACCGCGGGCATATTCAGCACGGCGCTCGCCGCGTGAGTGTCGTTGGCCAGCAACGGTTCGGCCCATGGGCGCAGACGGTTCAACCACGCCTTCTCCGGCGTGGCGAATCCGATCTTGTCGCGACGATCCAGAATTGCATCGGGCACGATGTCGCGCATGGCCGCACGGAAGATGGATTTTGAAACGCCTCGATCGTCGAGCAAATAGTTCTCCGGCAGGCTGAACACGAACTCGGCGATGGCGGGCGTGAGGAACGGCACGCGGCTCTCAATGGAATGCGTCATCGAGTTGCGATCTTCATAGCGCAGAAGCATCGGCAGATTCGTTCGCGTCACGGCGTCGAGCAACATTTCGCGCAATGCGTCGTCCTTCCCCGATCGCCAGAGCAATTCGAACGACACATGCCGCGATTCAAACCACTCGCGCCTGATCCACGGCGGGATTCGTTCGCGCCCGAAAAGCCCCCGCAGCGATTCCTGCACATCGTCGGGAAGCAAAAGACCCGCCGTCTCCGCGGCGAGTTGCCTCGCCGTTATCCCCGGCATCTGCATCGCGCGGAATGCAAATCGCAGCATGGAAATGGGATGGCCCTGTCGAAACAACGATGCAAGCCGCGCGGCGTAATACGGGCGATAGCCGGCGAAGAGCTCATCCGCGCCCTGACCATCGAGCATCACCTTGATCCCCGCGTCGGCCGCAAGGCGAAACACGCGATGCTGGGCGTAGATGCTGGTACTGCCGAACGGCTCCTGCTGGGCCTGCATGAGGCTGTCGAGGTCCGTAATGAGATTGGATTGATCGAGGCGAATCTTGTGGACGGTCGCGCCGACGTGACTCGCCACGAGATCGACCCATCGTTCCTCGCCGAGCATGGGATCGTCGGCGCAATAACTGAACGCGTGAATATCCGTGCGCGGGGCGACCGCACGCATGGTGCAGACGATGGCCGACGAGTCGATGCCACCGGAGAGACACGCACCGACGGGCACATCGCTTCGCAAGTGCAAGCGCACACTCTCCAGAAAGAGATCGCGCAGGTGATCGGAGGCGCGTTCGAACGAAATCTCGGCGCTGGCGTGAGGGTCGATGCGCCAATAGCACGTCGGCCGTGCAATGGAACAGTTGCCCGGCGTGAGTTCAAGGTAGTGCGCGGCGGGAAGCTGCTCGATTCCGTTGAACATCGTCTGATCGCCGTCGTCGACGAGTCCAAAGCGAAGGTAGTTGTAAAGCCGTTGCGGATTCGCCCGTCGCGGTAGGCCGGTGAGGTCCAGCAGCGATTCGATCTCCGACGCGAAGGCTATCCGCGAGACGTCGCGCACCAGATACAGCGGCTTGATGCCGAAGCAATCGCGGGCAAGTAGCAGGCGCGGGGCATCGCGATCCAGAAAGGCAAACGCAAACATGCCGTTCAGACGCGGCAGCGCGCCGACGCCCCATTCGATGAGCGCATGAAGCAGGACCTCCGAGTCGCTGGTCGAATGAAATGAATGTCCGGCACCAACAAGCTGGTCGCGGAGTTCCACGTAGTTATAAATCTCGCCATTAAAGACAATCGTGTAGCGCCCGTCGGCCGACGACATCGGTTGATGGCCCGCACCCGACAGATCGAGGATGGAGAGGCGGCGAAAGGCAAGGGCGAGATTGAACGGACCGCCGGCGGATTCCAGCGCGGGGAGATTCAGTTCGGCGAGCGTGTCGCGCCCCCCGAAAGATTGCGACCATCGGGCCCGCGTGTCGGCCAGCAGATACCCCTCATCATCCGGGCCGCGGTGGCGAAGCAAGGCGCTGGCGCGCATCACGGCGGCGCAATCGATTGACTCGCCATTCGGATGCCAGAGGCCGAGGATGCCGCACATGGTTGGATTATGAGTGGCAAGCGCAGTTTGGGGAACTATGAATCGATGAACTGCCGGTGCCATAGCTCAAGGCACAGTGCGCCCCAGATGGCCCGGCTGTACGTCCCCGACGACTTCATCGCGTCTTCCAGCGCATCAGGCCGGAAGAGGCCGCGCTCTTTGCCAGCCTCAGCTCAGCAGAATGTCGCCGACGATCCGCGATTGAGTGCGCTCCACGTCCGACGACGGTCGTTTGCCCGCTGTGCGCGGGGTCCTTTCTGTGAAACGGACGTCACGGCCCATTACTTTCAACCGAAAGACAGGCTCGGAGTTCAGCTCCACCAATTCCTTCTCCGGCTCCGCGGGCGAATGTGCAGAGATCGCCTCATGATTTCCGGCGGCGCGCCTTGGTCGCCAACAACAGCGGGCCGGCCACCGTTAGCAGCGTCGGGGAGCCAGAACCGCATGTGCCGCACAGATTCTGGCCCAAGAGCGCATCGGCGTCGCCCGTGGGTGCCGCATCAATCATGTTTGCAGCACCATTACCGGGATCGGCGGGTTTAACGGAGGCTGGATCATCCGGTGCGCCGTCAATCGCGTCACCGGCACCATCGCCGTCGCGGTCGAGCAAGGCAAACTCAATGAACGGAGACAGGAATCGACGGTCTTTATCATCGACAATTCGGCCGTTCCGGTCGATCTCAGAAAGTCCGCGGTTGGCTGTAACCAGAATGTTGCCATTGGGCAACTCAAACACGGCCCGGAAGAAGCTCAGATCAGACGGCGTGTAGTGGCCGATCAAGTCCCCATCGAACGCAACCTCCAGCACGCCGCGTTGATCGCCTGTAGTACACGCAATCAGCATGTTGCCGCTGGCGGTGTTTGCCAATCCAGTGGGCTGTTCGCTGATGATGTTGGAGGCGCCGATGGCCGCGCCGCTGGTCAGGTCGAAGCGACGGATCGTGCTGGCGGCTCTATCACCCAAAAAAAGATCCGCGCCACGAATCAGAAGCGATGTTGGGTTTTGAAGCCCACCGGCGTTGCCGGCCACGCGATTGCCCAGAAACCCGCCGTCCGCGTTGAATTCGGCGACCGCGTCGGGGTTGGCGCCTTCGCTGCTCGTCACCAGGACGTGTCCGTCCGGGAGCACCGCCAACTCGCTGGCATCGTCAAAGAGAAGCCCGATGTTGTCCGAGGCGGGCGCAAAAGAATCGGCGGTCATTGTGTCCAGGGATATCTGCCGGATCCGATTCCCGCCAACCAGGCACAGGATGCGCCGACGAGTTGGATCGAAGGCAATTGAATCTGGAGTACTACCAGTCAGATTGGACCCAATGAACGCCGGATCAACCAAATCGCCGGTTCGGGCATCGTAGGCGGAGACGGTGCCGCGAAGATCGCTCGCCACCAGAAGGATTCCCGTGGAGTTTAGAAGCGCCTGGGCAGGGTTGGTCACGCCGCAGTCGACAACCCCGTCACCATCCACGTCGACATCGGGCGCATCGCAGCCGCACGTGCCCGGCTCGGTCTTGAGCACGCTGTTGGGGCAGGCGTCGCACGCGTCGCCGGACTTGTCTCCGTCGGCGTCTGCCTGATCCGGGTTGGCGACCAGCGCGCAATTGTCGCGAATATCTTCGAGGCCATCGGCGTCCGCGTCGCGATACACACGGCCATTCACCAACACAACGAACCGGTAGGTGGAGTCACGGTCGTCCGAGATCCCCTTGACCAGAATCTGTAGCGGGCCGTCGACGGTGGCCGTCGCTTCCCCGGCCGCGTGGGCGTTGTTGGAGTCGAGATTAGAGGTTGATAGGGCATCGCCCGCGGCAAGCGCGGTCGTTCCATCCGCGGCAAGGATGTGCACAATCACCGGAGCCGGCAGATCGTTCCGCTCCGGATCAGCGTCCAGGATGACGACGACGCGCTCATTGGCGCGCACGTCCACGCGGAATCGATCGAAATGGGCGCGGCCGGTCGTTCCCGTGGTGACTTTCGAGGTAATGAAGTTGGCTTGATCCGGCAAGTCGTTTGGCTCAACCTCCGATCCGACATCCGCCGGACTCACGATCGCGTGATGCAGACGGTAGAGATTCAGGATATGCGGGCCGGCCTTTTCCGTGACGCCGTAGAAGACATTGCCGGCGACGGGTACGACGGCGCCCGCCACGACGGAGCTAAGTTGAGGCCCGTCATCGTCGTCGAAACCGATCACCTGGCCATTGTTGTCGAAGAGGGTCAGCAGTGAATCAGATTTGTCCCCGTTCACCGCCGGCGACACACGAGTGTCCACCCAGGCAAAGACCAGATCCCCGACCGAAGCGTGCGGCACGCGCCAGAAATCGCCGTCGCCGATGGGATTGATTTGGCCGTTGCCGGACTCGCGGACGCGCAGCAGGGTGGCGCGAGACGTGTCGTTATTCGGTTCCGCTTCCGCAAACTCGGCTCCGTATGCGACGGACAATCCTCCCGGTTGCAGGCCCAGGCAAACGAGAACCGGCATGAAGGCACAAGCGCGCGGCAGGCGTGCGACCAGGCAGCTACGGGGCGACATCATTGGATTCTCCTGTTGCGAGGAGGCAAAGCGGCGAGAGGTCGTCGAACGTCCGCCCGAAGGAGTGTGATGACGTACGGGCTCGTGACGTTGCCGACGTGAACAACCATACGATTCGAGGACGAAGAGGCAAACGAGCACAATAAAAATTTCTGCTTACATGGTGGTACGATGGAAAAACAAATGCAGTGACGCGACGATCCGCGCACCTGTGCGCACCCATCCCCAAATCACGCTGGGGACTATTGCGCAAAGTTGAAAACCTACGGAGACACGGGCGGGATTCCGGCGATGGGTCGATAGGGCGATTCGTACTCGACCCGCCGAATCCGACCATTGACGCGATCCTGAATTCGGCCCCCCCCGAACCCCTCGCGCCGCGACGCCTTCCTTTTCCTGGACGTTTGAATCCTAGACCTTCGGACCCAACGCATCGATGAACTGCCGGTGCCAGAGTTCGAGGCACAATGCGCCCCAGATCGCCCGGCTGTAGGCGCCTGACGACTTCATCGCGTCTTCCAGCGCATCAGGCCGGAAGAGGCCGCGCTCTTTGCTGGCCTTGCTCAGCAGAATATCACCGACGAAGTTTCGCAGGTCCCCGGCAATCCACTGTGAAAGCGGCACGGGGAAGCCCATCTTGTCGGTGCGGTCGAGGATTTCCTGCGGCACAAGGCCCTTCACGGCTTTTCGAAGCAGGTGCTTGAGCAGGCCGTTCTTGAACTTAATCACCGGCGGGATCGAGGCCATCAACTCCACAAGGCGGTAGTCGAGCAGCGGCACGCGCGACTCCAACCCCCACGCCATGCTGGTGCGATCCTCAACATGCAGCAGCGACTGCAAATGCGTCTTCAAGTCGTATCGCAGAATGCGATTGATCATCGCGGCGGCGCCGTGGCCCTCAAACTCGGCGCGGAACTCGTCGAACGTACGCGTGGTGTCGATCTTCAAATCGGGGGAGAGCATGGCCTGGTGATCGGCGAAGCGATCCATCAGCGCGAAGTAGCGCCTCGACGGCTCCTCGAAAAGACCGCGCGACCAAAAGGATTTAAGCATCGGGATGTACTGCTCGAGGCTCGGCAGGCTCGGCACGATCGTCTCAAGCGTGGCGACATAGCGGCCGCGATGCGACGTCTTCTCAATCGCTCCTTTGATGCACTCCTCCAGATAGGCGACGAGGTAACGGGCATACCCGATGAAGAGTTCATCGCCGCCCTGCCCGCCAAGAATCACCTTTACATGCTTGCTCGCCAGCTTGGACACGAGGAACTGCGGGAACACGCCCGGCCCGGCCGCGGGTTCATCCATGTGCCAGATGATTTTCTGAATGGTGTCGGCGAAATCCGTCGGGCCCAGATACGTTTCGATGTACTCGGTGCGGGCCGACTGCGACACGAGCCTCGCGTACTTCGTTTCATCGAACGCGGGCCCGTCGCGAAACGCACCAGTGAAAGTCTTAAGCGGCGATTCGCCGAGGTGCCGCCGAGCGAGGCCGACCACGATGGATGAGTCCAGCCCACCCGAAAGATGCGCCCCGAGCGGCACATCCGAACGCAGCCGCAACCGCACGGCATCGCTGAGCAATTCGCTCATTCGTTCGATGAACCACGGCTCGTCGTGCTGTTCGTCGATGTCGAAGCGCAGATCCCAGAACTGGCGCGTCGTCACACGGCCATCGGCGGCGACGATGAGGTTGTGCCCCGGCGGCAGGCGGCGAACACCGTCGAAGAGCGTGTTCTCACCGAGGCAGTATTGAAACGTGAGGTACTGGCGAATGCCGTCTGTGCTGGAACGTTTCTTTACGGCACCCGTTGCAAGCAGGCATTTGATTTCGGAGGCAAAGTAGAAACCGTCCGGCGAATCGGCGAAGTAGAACGGCTTCACACCCAGCCGATCCCGCGAGCAGAAGAGCGTCTGCGTCGTCGTGTTGAAAATCGCGAAGGCCCACATGCCGTTGAAGTGCGAAACGCATTCGTCGCCCCATTGCTCGTAGGCGTGGACGATTGTCTCAGTGTCCGTGTTCGTGACGAAGCGGTGGCCGGCGGCGGCGAGTTCGGTTCGCAGTTCCTTATAGTTATAGATGCAGCCGTTGAAGACGATCTGAAGCGAGCCGTCCTCATTGGTCAGCGGTTGGTGGCCGCCCTTGGGGTCGATGATGGCGAGGCGTTTGTGCCCGAGGGCGCAGTGGCCGCGCGGGTCGATGAACGAGCCTTCACCGTCCGGCCCGCGATGGGCGATGGGGGCCATCATGGCGGCGAGCGTTGCGGTGTTCGACGAGTTGGGTTGTCGGGTACGGATGCCGACGATGCCGCACATGAGGGTAATCCTGGGTGGCGAGGCGAGTGCCAAAGCTCACCGGTTGGAAACCGGTGCCACAGCAGTATCATTGCCCGGCAGGGGCAAGGCAAGTCTAGCGAGGCGCAGGCGTTCTGACTCCGCAATCCACCAACAAGCAGACCGGCATCTTGCGTTACGCGGGCTGGGGCGCGTTTTGGATCGTGCTTCTCGGCGTCACCGCGTTGCACCTTCGCACGCAGGGGAAAATGCGCCAGACGCTGATTCGGCAACCCGGCGCCTATGTGCGCGGCGTGTTGGAATCCACGAATGACGTCGCCGTTCCGCAGGAGGCGCAGGTTCTCGAGGCGGAAAACGCGGAGATCATCTCGACCAAACCCGGCACATCGCCGGCATGGCAGACCATTGAACGGAGCAACTACAGCGGCGGCAAGGCGCGCTTATCGAAACAGGGTGGCGACACCCTGCGCTGGCCCGTGCAACTGGCGCCGGGGGATTATCGCGTGTTTGTCGACGTGAACGTGTATCCGCACGGCGGGCGCAACGAGGCGGATGTTCGCCTTGGGGATGTGACGCAGCGCATCACGTGGCGGGTAAGCCCGATGGGGGGTTCCCGTTTCGTCATCGCGAATATCACGCTGTCGACACCTTCAACCGAAGCCTCGGTCTGCGTCATCAAATCGCGTCAGCCGTGTGTGCTGGTCGATCGCGTCGTGATCGCCCGCGCGACGGAACCGGCCAGCGCGCCCGACAAGGCAGGCGAAGGACTGGTCGGCCTCTATCTGGGCGTCGTCGGCACGGCGATCACGATTCTGGTCGCGGCACTGTGCTGGGGGTCGCTTCTGGTTCGTCGATGGACCACGGGTGGAATCGACGCGACCTCGGCGCTGGTGATCGCGGTAACCCTCGGGCTGGGAATACTCGGCACGGCCGTCACACTGCTTGGCATGACGGGCTGGTACGACGCGTCGATGGTATGGGCATTGCTTTTCATCGGCGCGGCGGCGGGGTATCGCCCAGCGATCAGGCTGCTCGCGCGGTGGCGTCGAGAAACACAGTTGTTTCGCGAGCGACGATTCACCGCCGTCACCGGCGCGCTTTGCGCGGTCGCGGCGTTTGCATCCGTGGCCGCGCTGGCCCCGGCCGTCGGCGTCGATCCGCTGTACTACCACCTGTCGATCGCCAAGTGGCTGATCCGCGACGGCGGATTTACCTACCACCCCATGCATCTCGCGTCCGCGTTTCCGCACCTCGTTTCCAATCTCTATGCCGTTTCGTTGACACTCTGCGACGACCATCTGTTTCGACCGGCGGTCATGATCCACGCGATGTTGGGTTGGTTGTGGCTTGCGGCGGTGTATGCACTCGGCAAGACCATGTTCGGCCGGTGGGCGGGCGTGGGGGCCGTGGTGCTGTGTCTCGGTATCGAAGGCGTGATCTACGAATTCGGCCTGGCACTGGCGGACTTCGGCATGGCGCTGTTCTCGACCAGCGCGGCGGCGGCGTTTGTCATCTGGTGGCAACGGTCGGATGGCGGCGAACGCTCGTGGCGCATGGCTGCCCTGGCGGCGGCGCTTGCCGGGTTCGCCGCGGTGTGCAAGGTGAATGGACCGGCGACCGCCATCGCACTGGGGGTTTGTTTCGGCGCGGCGGCGTGGAGTCGCTGGGGATTTGTCGCGGGATTGAAGCACTTCGTCCTGATCGGCGCGGTGTCTCTCCTCGTCGCGTCTCCGATGTATCTCAAGAACTATCACCTCTACGGCAATCCGATCTACCCCTTCGGCACCTACTTCGCGAATCGCGACCTCAACGGAAACTATGGTGCGATGTTCGGCAACGGCTCCTGGTCGACCTACGTTCACGAAAAAGGGCCGCGCGTGGTCGTGCAGTGGGCCTTCGATTGGATTCGCAAGTGCGGGCCGGATTGGTTCAGTCCCGGGCCGGGGTTCCTGTGTGCCTTTCTGCTCGCCATTTCGTCGGGCCGGCGCTGGTGGCGGGCATGGTGGCCGGTGTACATGTTCATCTTGATGGCCGTGATCATGTGGCTGGCGGTAAGTCCGCTCACCCGATTCGGCTGGTCGTGGCTGGGCGTGGCGTCGGTATTGGCCTGCGCGCCGCTGAGTGAAACGCCGCGCTCGCGGTGGCGCATGGCCGCGAGCCTGCTCGTGGTCGTGTCGGCCCTGCTGCCGATGATCGGGGAACTGTATCTTCCGCTGGCCACGGTAAACGTTGTGCGCGGCTCGGCGAACATCCCTGCCTACCTTGCGCGGCTCGAAGACTACCACGCCGGCACGGGGCTTGGCCCGCCGCTGGTGGGAATCGAACGAATGAACGAGATGTTTCGCGCCGAGCCGTGGAAGGGGCGCACGCTCATCGACACGAACATGATGGCCCACGCCGATTTTCCGACTGTGCCCGCGAACTATTACCTGATCGTGCAAGCCGCCGAGCGAAAGGCGTGGGCACGGACGGATGGGCCGCCATGCCTCGCGTTTTCTGGAAAGGTCGTGGACGACGCGGCGATGTGGCGCGAGCTGCGCGAACGCATGGACATCGACCATATCCTGATGAAAAAAAACATGGGCGTCCCCGCGGCCGGTTCCGACGGGCGATACCACTTTGGCGAGGTGCCGGAGACGAGCTTCGGCGAGGAGGATCGGTTCGAGGTGTTCATGGATCGATGGGTGCGCGAGGGCCGGGCAATCCGCATCGACCTCGGCGACAGCGTGATGTACGCCCTGCGCGAGCGGGCTAGCCCGTGAAGCGGAATCGAAGCATCGCGACGAGGTAATTGAAAAGATCGCGGCGGCGAATCTTCTTGCCCTCGGCCTTCGATCGCGGGCGATAGGAGATGGGCCGTTCAACAATGCGAACCCCCATGCGGGCGAGCTTGGTCGTAATCTCCGGTTCCATGGCGAAGCCGCGACTGACCAGGTTGATTCGCCGCGCTAGATCCGTGCGCATCATCTTGTAACAGGTGTTCATGTCCGAGACATGCTGGCCGTTGAGCAGGTTGCAGGTCGTCGTGAGAAAGCGGTTGGCCCAGTAGGTCGGCATGGCCCGAAAGGCCGAGCAGTCGCCCATGAAGCGCGAGCCGTAACAGACCAGGGCACGGCCGGCGCGCACCACGCGGTAGAGCGGGATGATGTCGTGCGGGTCAAGTTCGAGATCGGCGTCCTGAATCACCACGAAGCGGCCGCGGGCATGACGCAGGGCGGTTTGTATGGCCGCGCCTTTGCCGGCGTTTCGCTGGTGATGCACGATGCGAACATCCGCCCGAGTTGCAAACGAGTTCAGCGCGTCGGTCGTGCCGTCGGAGGAACCATCGTTGACGACGATGATCTCAAACGGCGCGCCAAGGGGAATGGCGAGGACCTTATCGATGATTTGCAGGATGGTGCCGCATTCGTTGTAGACGGGGATGAGAATGGAGAGGTCGTAGTGCGGTTGAGCGTCCTCCATGAGTGCGTCCTGCGTCAGCGATAATGGACCTTGTTCAGCGGCGTCAAGGATGGGTTTCCGATGGGAGTCGAGATTGGATGGCGGTCACGATTTCTTTGGACAGCGCGATTGCCGCGCGTGCTTCCTGTTCAGTCGGATCCGCTGGATCGCCCGGATAGCGATACTTCCAAACATAATCCGTGAGTCGACTGGCGTGAATCATCATGTCACACAGTTGTGGGTCTATATCCGTGCAGGCGCGGCCCAGGGCAAAAAGATTGTGGGTCTTCCCAAACACGACTTCGTGCCACGTCAGAAATCCTTTGAGTGTTTTTTCCGTCGCCTGTTGAGCATGGTAGGCAGCCTGCCCGTACATCGGCGGCTGAGTATCGGCGGCCAATGAGGCCATACGTAAATCTTGATCGGCCTTGGCCAGCCATGCGCTGGTTTCGGCAATAAGTTCAGGATCGTGCTTCATAGAGCAGTTGCCCCTCACGAAGAATCGTGGCCGGAAGGGACGACACAACGTGTGCGCGCTTGTCGAAACTGTTCTTCGTCCAGACCAGGACATCGGCCGAAGCGCCGATCTTCCAAAGGTGCTCGTACGCGCGTCCGCCGTTTCGTCGCTCGGGGAGGGCATCATCGGGAACAATGACCATCAGGTCGTAATCGCTGCCCACCCGATCGTCGCCACGCGCCTTTGATCCAAAAAGAAAGATGCGATCGGGGGCGTACAGGTCTACCAGGCAGCTGACGACACTTGCAAGTTTAGGATCGCGATTATTTCGGTCTGCAACCATCACTGCGCTCCCGAACTATTCTACCGCGCCCCTGGTGTATCCGCCTCGCCGCCTTCCTTGCTGACCCAGGTCAGATGGTAATCCTTGTCCTCCAACTCATGCGCCACCTTCGTCAGCTTCAACTGCTTGTACGTGTCGCACATCACCGCCAGCTCGCTGGTGCGATCAGTGCCGATGCTTTTCTCATACGTCCCCGGGTGCGGGCCGTGCGGGATGCCGGCCGGGTGCAGGCTGATGGAGCCAGAGTCGATGCCGCGTCGGCTGGTGAAATTACCCGCGACGTAAAACAGAATCTCGTCCATGTGCACGCTGGCGTGGCCATAGGGACAGGGGATCGACTTCACGCCGTCGCGGTTGTAGTAGTCCACCTTTCGCGGCACGAAGCTGCAGATCACGAACTCATTACCCGCGAAGGTGATGTGAATCGTCGGCGGCAGGTGGATCGTGCTCGTTTTGGGCTGATAGTCGTGGATGTTGAAGGCGAACGGATAGACCGCGCCATCCCAGCCGGCGATGTCATAAGGGAAGTGTTTGTGAATATGAACGGTCAGCGTGTCGTTGCGCTTCACGACGAGCTTGTATGGGCCATCACCGTGTGATGCCTTGTCGTATTTCAGCAGCTCCATCGGGATGCGAAAGTCGCGATGGCTGTAGGGCGCGTACATGGTGATCTGGCCCTGCCGGTTGCGATATTCCTTGGGTACGTCGATCCAGCCGCGACCCTCGAAGGTGAAGAACTCGGGGTTCGGTCCATCCCAGTGGATGCGATAGGGCGTGGCGCGGGGGATCTGGATGTAGTCGTGCTCTTTGAACGGCAGGACGCCGAAGAGCGTTTCGAATCGGCCGGTGCCCTTGTTGACGAAATACATCTCGTCGCCGTCGGCATTGGAAAAGAACCGCGGCGACTTCTCCGTCGGCTTGACCATGCTCATGTGAACATCACTGTTGAAGAGCAGGACGCGGCGCGAATCGAGAAAGTCGCCTTTGACGCTCAGGTTCTGCGTCTTGATGTGCCGCCGATAGAGCGGCTGCTCGGCCAGCGGCTCGAAGGGGCAGAAGCCGTTGATGCGAATCTGCTCGACCGCGTTTTCGTCGGTCGGGGGGATGCGATAGTAGAGCACGGAAAACGGCCCTTCGAAGCCCTCGCGGGTGTGGCAGTGCTCCATGAGGAGCTTGCCGTCCTCGTAGAAGGCGGTGTGGGGCTTGGGGGGTTTCTTTCCGAGGGAGTGGTAGTGGATCATGGCGTCGCGTCCTTTTTTTCGTGATGGGATTATACGAGGAGGGAGCCAAGGGGCGGAAAAGTCGGAACGTCGAAAAATCGAAACGTCGAAATAAGGGGCCGAACGGGGGATCGGGCCGCAAGAAGCGAGGGGGCCTTTGACGCGCTGCGGTGACGGAGGGCTGGATTTGCGGCAGTTTGTCTTTTGATTTGTTGCAGGTCGTACAGATTCCCCAGATTGCCATTTGTTAGGTTTTAGTTATGTTCCACGTGGAACCTTGGTTTTCCTGTGGGCTGGCACACATTTTGGGTTTTTTGTCCGATGATCGCGATGGCGCGAGCGCCACTGCGGAATCCCAGTTTCGCAAATAAAAAAGAAGTGGGATTAAGTGGGACAAAGTGGGACGGGGGGAACGCAGAACGTCGAATTGCGAATAGCGAATAGCGAAATCGGAGGGGGGTTGCTTCGCAACGACGATAAACATGTCAGTGTGCAGGCGCGGAGCATTTGCGGCCTCCTGAATGCAGGCTTAGGCGGGTGTCCTAACTATTACCTAACTTAGTATAGCATCGGGGTTGGCGGGGGCAAGAAGAGTTCTTAGGGGCCGAGTATCGGCTTTGGATTCGAGCATTCGTGTGTATGCCGAATGTGGTGGGTTGAGTACAACCGCACCCTACGAACGCAAGCCGGACGCTGGGAGGCGGCGGGGTTATTCGGCGAGGAGGCGGGTGACGAAGGGGGGGATGTCGTCGGGGTTGACGATGCCTTCGCCGGTGAGGTCGTTGGCGCAGAGGGGGGCGCTGACGGGGGCGAAGTTGACGAGGGCGTCGACAAAGACGGCGATATCTCGGGCGTCGGTGTGGCCGTCGAGGTTGCCGTCGGCGGTGTTGGTGGGGAAGACGGAGAGGGTGGCGGTGTTGCTGGTGGCTTGGGTGCAATCGTTGAGTTTGACGAGGCAGTCGTAGGTTCCGGCGTCGGATGCGGCGGCGTGAGTGAAGGCGAGCGTGGGGGTTTGGGTGCCGAAGGTGTCTTCGTCATCGGTCATGGGGACACCGTTTTTTCGCCATCGGTAGGAGAGCGAGCCGTCGCCGGTGGCGGTGGAGCGGAGGGAGATGGTGGAGCCTTGGCAGACGGTGGGTGACGCGGGGTGTTGGGTAATGGTGGGGCTGGGGCCGGTGGGGGCGAGTTCCCATGTGTCGTTTAGGCTCACGTAGTTTCGGTCGACGCCGTCGTAAATTCTTCGGCCGCCAAACATGACGACTCGGTCTTGAGCATCGTCGAATACCATTGCCGGTCCATACCTTGAAGGCGGATCACTTTCAGTTGAGATGTTCAGCCATTGAACGCCATCCCATCCTTTAGTCTCGATATGAGTCGAGCCCCCGAAACCTGCATTACCTCCACACAAGATCGTGAGTTTTCGGCGATAGTCGAATGCCATCGCATGAAAATACCGTGATTCGATTGGCGTTACCGGAGTTCGTTGAATCCAGTTTGAACCATCCCATTCCCAAACATCGGTCGCATTACCGCTAGCAAGGCCGCCAAACAGCACAACAACATCGCGGCTCGAGTCATATGCCATTGCATGGCGAGATCGCGGTGACGGCGATGATGTTGGGAGTTTCTGATTCCAATCGACTCCATCCCATTCCCACGTATCACCCCAGATCCCATAGGGGTCGTTGTCGCCACTCCCACCGAACAATACAACGACTTGTCGCTTGCTGTCATAGCAAGCTGCGTGAAATACACGTGGCGGTGGTGAATGAGTTGTGTGCAATTCGTTCCAGTTTTTCCCATCCCACAACCATGTGTCATTCATTCCGCTACCTTCACCTCCGCCAAACAAGAGGGTTGCGTGTTGATGGCTGACAAATGTCATCGCATGACCGGATCGCGAGATTGGACTATTGGCAGGGGTACGCAGAGTCCAATACTCGCCGTTTCGTTCCCATGTGTCGCGCAGGGTCGCTGAACCGAAGTGGGAATAACCGCCGAATAGCACTGCGACCCCTCTGTCCAAGTCATACGACATAGCATGGTTTGTTCGAGGACTTGGACTAATGATCGGGCTTTTCTGAGTCCACGAACGACCATCCCATTCGAGAGTGTCGTTCGTAATTGCGAATGCCCCGGACAGTACCTGGCCTCCAAACAGGACTGACTTACCGCGTAAAGAATCAAAGGCCATTGCCGGCCACTCGCGTTTTAGCGCGCTGTCGCTTGGCCCGACTTTGGTCCAATCTACTCCGTCCCAGTGCCAAGTAGCACCTTGCTCTGTATCACCCAGTCCAGCTTGTAACACTGTGACGCCGTGATTTGAATCAAAAGTCATTGCGTGGGAGAAACGAGGGGATGGGCTAGTTTGAGGTATTCGTTGAATCCACTCTGTGCCGTCCCATTCCCACGTGTCGCCTAAGTATTGGAGGCCATTGGTCGAATCTGCGCCGCCAAAAAGGACGGTCTTGTTTCGATGAGAATCAAAGGCCATGGAGTGTGCCCACCTCGCGGTTGGGGAACTGCCTGGTGCCCGCTCATTCCAGTCAAGCCCGTCCCATTCCCATGTATCTGATCGATTGGATATCGCATCGGTGCCACCAAACAACACTACTACATGCCGCAAGCTATCGTAGGTCATTGAGTGAGTTGTTCTCGCTGACGGGCTGTGCAGGGGGAATCGTTGTTGCCAATCAAAGCCGTCCCATTCCCATGTATCATTCATATCTGATGTTGATGTGCCGCCAAACATCACCAGCACACCACGCGTACTATCAAACGCCATAGCATGCAAGATTCTTGGCGGCGGCCGGTTTGCGGGAGAGCACAAAGTCCACGATTCACCGTCCCACAGTCTGGTGTCTGAGAGGTAATCGCCAAAGGTGGAAATGCCACCAAATAGAAATGTTCGCCCGCGCCAGCTATCAAATGCTATCGCATGGTATTTGTTGGGCGGAGGCAGTATCGAGGCATTGCGATTGGACCAAGTTGATCCATTCCATTCCCAAGTGTCGGTGAGTAGCCCTGCGTTGCCTGTCCCGCCATAGATTACGCAAACTCCGCGCGCACTATCAAAAGTCATGGCGAAGTTCATTCGGGCCGTCGGGCTTGGAGTTGCTGTTCTTTGCAGCCAATTGATTCCCGTCCATTCCCAAGTGTCGTTCTTATACGTGGAAGAATTTGGCTCGAATCCACCGAACATCACGACCCGGTTGCGCGTGCTGTCGAATGCCATGGCGTGCTGATAACGAATCTGCGGGTTGGTAGTTGGCGTACGTTGACTCCAATTCGTGCCGTTCCATTCCCATGTACTCGACGAACTTGAGGCATGTGCCCCTCCGAATAACACGGTTACGGCGCGCAGTGAATCAAAGACCATCGCATGACCTGAGCGAATGGACGGGCTTGTGGCGGGCATACGTTGTTGCCACGTGATTCCATCCCATTCCCACGTGTCGCCGAGATACCACGCTCCATCGCTCCCGCCGAATAGGACCGTGACGCCTCGTGAAGAGTCAAACGCCATGGCATGATAGAAACGCGCGGGAGGCCGAGTCGTCGGCATTCTCTGGGTCCAGTTCGTTCCATCCCATTCCCATGTGTCATCCAACGCTGACTGACCGTCGTGACCGCCGAAAAGCACCGTCACATGGCGAGTGCTGTCATACGCCATTGCATGAAATGATCGGCCGGACGGATGAATGGCAGGAATGCGATTCGACCACGAGGTTCCATTCCATTCCCATGTCTCTGCCAGACTGTCGCCGCCAAACAAGACCGAGACGTTGCGATTGCTGTCAAATACCATCGCGGGATTTTCGCGAAGGCCTACGGCTTGGGTTTGTGACCATTGGAGGCAGTCATCGGCGAAAGAATTGCGGTCAACCGAGACTGCGATCATCGCGGCGAAGACGCAGGTGGCGCGAAGCGTTTTGAATTGCGGGAGGCCTCCCATAGAAAAGTTATTGTACATAATGCGGGGAAGGAATTGCAAATCAGGCGATGTGATGGTGGGAATGGCTCCGTCGCCACTGCCGGGGCTGAATGATTTGGGCGATTCGATACCACGGGGTCTCCCCGGCGACTCCCGCCACGGCGGATCTTCGACTTCGACCTACGCCCCCGCCGCGGCGGGCAAGCTGTGGCTACGGTCCTTCGTCCCTTCGGGACTGGGTGGAGAGCGAGTGGACGGCTTGTGCGATAAACTGCCCGGCGTATGAGCGCGACAATACGCGGAAAAGACGATGCGACGGGGTTGCGGGTGGCGATTGTCGTCAGCCGGTTCAACGAGTTCATCACCATGAAGCTTCTGGCCGGGGCGCGGGAGGCGCTGATCGCGCATGGGGCCAAGGCCGAGGACATCACCGAGGTCTGGGTGCCCGGGGCGTGGGAGTTGCCGCTGGCGGCGGAGTCATTGGCGGAGACCAGCCGATTCGATGCCCTCGTCTGCCTCGGCTGCGTGATCCGCGGGGAGACGACGCACCACATCCACGTCGGCGGCGAGGCCGCGCGGGGAATTGCCGACGTGACGCTCGCCACGAACATCCCCATCGGCTTCGGCGTGCTTACGACGGACACGCTGGAGCAAGCCGTGGCCCGCGCCGGCGGCAAGGATGGCAACAAAGGGGCGGACGCGGCGATGGCTGCGGTGGAGATGGTGCATTTGTTAAGTGCGATCCGAAAGTCGCAATAGGCGGCGGGATTCCCACGGATTGGGATCCGTGGGCTTGAGCGCGATGCCCCATCGGTCCGCACAGCAGACCCTACAAGGACTCCCAATGCGATCCGCTTGCAATTATGTCACCGTGCCGATATCTACGAAACCATGATTGACCGCAGGCAAAGTCGAATCCTCGCGATGCAGTTCCTCTGCCAGATCGAAGGCGTGGGGCAGGAGGTGCTTTCGCAACTGGACGAATTCCTCGCCGACGAGTGCAACGACCCCGGTGTGCGCGACTATGCCCGAGACCTCGTCTCCGACGCATGGCGAAACACGACCACCATCGACGAACGCATCCAGGCCTCGGCGCCGAAGTGGGATGTGAAGCGAATGACGACCGTGGATCGCAACATCCTGCGCGTCGCCGTCTGCGAAATGATGCATCGACACGGCGTGCCGCCCAACGTGATCATCAATGAATCCATCGAGATCGGTAAGCAATTCGGCACGGCCGAGTCGGGGGCCTTCATCAACGGCGTGCTCGACGGCGTGGCCAAGGCGATGGCGGCCGAGGCCGTGAAAACGACCGAGTAGGGGGCGGCATGGGTTTCTTCGACAAGATCAAAAAGGCCCTCGGCAAGACGCGCGAGAAGGTCGTCAGCGGCTTCAAATCCATTCTGCCGTTCGGCCGCACCATCGACGAGGCATTGCTCGACCAGGTCCACGACACCATGTTGCAGGCCGACTTCGGACCGAAGACGACGACGAACCTGATCGATGCTGTTCGCGCCGCGTGGAAAAAGGGCGAGGTGAAAGAGTCGCAGGACATCCTCACGTTCCTGAAGCAGCACATTGTCTCCAAGTGGCCGGCGGATATGCGGACGCTGGCGAGGGCGCCGAGCGGGCCGACGGTCGTACTCATTGCGGGGATCAACGGCTCGGGCAAGACGACGAGCGTGGCGAAGCTGGCGAACCTCTTGAAGAAGGAAGGGAACAAGGTCGTGCTCGCGGCGTGCGACACCTTTCGCGCGGCGGCGGTGTTGCAGCTCACCGAGTGGTCGCGGCGTTGCGGCGTCGATCTGATCAAGCACGATCAGGACGCCGACCCCGGCGCGGTGGCCTACGACGCCTGCGAGGCGGCAATCGCCCGGAAGGCGGACATCCTGCTCGTCGACACGGCCGGTCGGTTGCACACGCAGGATCACTTGATGCGCGAGTTGAACAAGATCCAGCGCGTGGTGGAGAAGAAGATCCCCGGCGCGCCGCATGAGGTGCTACTTGTGCTGGATGCAACGATCGGCCAGAACGCCGTGAACCAGGCGAAGAGTTTTTCCGACCATGTGAAGGTGTCGGGCATTATTCTCGCGAAGCTCGACGGCTCGGCGAAGGGCGGGATCGTGGTGGGGATTCGCGATCAGTTAAACGTGCCGGTGAAATACGTCGGCCTCGGCGAGGGGATTGATGATATCGAGCCGTTTGATCCGCAGCAGTTTGTTGAGGCAATGTTTGGGGAGTAAGGCGGCTAGCGTCAGTGTTCGCGTGCGCGAGACAACAGATTCGCAAAAAAGGCGGAGTTAAAGAATGTGGCCGTTTTCCAAAGCGAAATCTAAATATCAATTTGATTTAACAAAGGTGTTTCGTGCAGAACCCACACGAGATATGCCAATGGTTTGTCGCTGGGGAAACGTGAACAACCTGGGCATCTCAGGTGAACAGTTCAATGTGTATTGGGATGGCGAGGCTTATTTCTTGACTATGCAAGATCAGTCAGGAATTGAATCCGAGAAGATGATCTACGTTGAGGGCGGAAGGTGCAGCACTCTTTTGGATGCTTACACCAAGGCAAGTAGCTTGCTTTGCGACTTGTTGATCACAAGCGTTATGGCGGACATGCCAATGCACTCTTTTCTCTTCGTTGACACTTCGCATAATACAGAGAGCATTCCACTCGCTTTGTTCGAAGCCAAAAAAGGAGACAAAATTGCGTGGGAAACTCGGCTTGATGCGTTCAATCTACTGATTGCTCAAGCTGAGCCGGTGCGCACGTGGACAGTGGTTGATCAAGCTGGCCAGTGCATTGCGACATTTCGCATTTTTGGTGGCGATAGCGAGTATCGTGTCACTTGCGAATTCCATGTTTCTTATGAACAAGCTGCCACAAAGTATGCCACCTCTATTGAGGATGCGTACGCACAAATGCTAAAAGTACTTCCCCCATTGATGCGAGCCAATGAGTCGTGGGCAACGCTATTCATCGTCGATCGCTCGTCTTCAGACGATACTGCTAATAAGCTCGGTGTGATACAAATTGCGGAATTCGGAATCGTTGAATCGCGACGGTACAATCCTGAAACCATGAAGCTCTACGCGGATCCCATTACTCGAATGGTGGGCGAGACTTGATCGAGTGCTTCCACGGGTTACGCGTCGGGTCGCCAGGGCGACCGCGCCGCTTCACCCGTGGCTACAACCCGCGGCCCCTTCGGGGCCAAGATGATGACACCACGTCAAGCCGTGCGGTGATCCAATCAATCCCGGCTCCGCGCCCGTCGATCCATCGATCCAAACGTACCAACAATCATCGCCAGAATCGGCAGCGCCTCCCACGGGCGTAACACGTGATGCACACGGCCGCCGGGGATTTCGCGCCAGTAGGGTTCCATTTGCTGGCGGCTGAGTTGGATGGGGCGTTCTTCTCCTTCCAGATCGGGGTAAAGCCCGAGCACGCCGGCTTTGTGCAATACAACGGCGATAAGCAGCACGGCTACAGGAATCCAAACCATCGGCGAGCGACGCCAGCGCACCGGCTTCGCAGGGGTGCGGCCGGTCGCGCCATCGAGGTGCAACAGCAGGCAGGCCGCCGCGCCGCCGAGCGTGTCAAACACGACGTCATTGAAATCCAGCAGCGAGGGGAAGCGCGGGTTGTAGATGAACCAGTATTGATACGCTTCATCCACGATGGCAAGCAGCACGACGGCGAAGAGCGTCCGCGCGTGGCTGCCCGTCAGTGCAAACAGGAGCACGGCGAGGACGGCAAACTGCGGAAAGTGCACAACCTCGGCGTTGGCGTAAAAGAGCCAGCGGAACGAGCCAAGAAAGAGCACGAGCCAAAGAGCCGCGAGCGCGATGATTCGCGGCAGCGTGCCGTCGCGGCGCGCCGCCTGAATCCGTGTGATGCAAAACCACGCGCCGACGGCAAAGGCTAGAATCGCCGCCGCGATGAACGCGCGGTCGACGACTTGTTTCGTAAATCGGTCGTAGGCGCCGAGGGTGGCCTGCTGGCCGATGTCGTGGGGCAGGCTGGTCGCCAGAAAGTAGATGACTGTCAGCGCGAAGGTCAGGCGCGGGCGTCGTGAGAGTGTTTCGATGAAGCCGGAGAGCAAACCGTCATCCCTTCGCCGAGTGCGCCACGCCGTTGACCCGCCCCCATGCGCCGCGAACACGCCTTCGACTCGCCCGGCGATGGTCACGCTCGCCCTGATATGTATCGGCGCATTTCTGCTGCGCACGCTTCCGGTAATGCACACAGTCTTTCCCAGCGGGGAGGTGGTCTATCTCGAAAGCGACCCGTGGTACCACGTGCGACTGATCGAAAGCTGCGTCGCGAACTTCCCGCACCTGAACCGCATCGACCTCTACGGGCAATATCCGCACGGGGAGGCGCTGCCGGTCGCGCCGCTGTTTGACTGGCTGCTCGCGGCGGCGAGCTTGGTGATTGGGCTTGGCCGACCGTCGGCGCGGACGGTGGAGTTGGTGTGTGCGTGGGCACCGCCCGCGTTAGGCTCGCTCGGGGTACTTGCGACGTACTTCGTCGGCCGGCGGATCCTCCATCGCACGGCGGGGCTGCTGGCGGCGGCGATGCTCGCGGTGATGCCGAGCAATTTCTTCGCGTTCTCGATGCTGGGGTACACGGATCATCACGTGGCGGAGGTGTTGTTCTCGACGCTGACGATGCTGGGCATCGCGGGGGCGCTGATCAATTGCGAAGGGAACACACGATCGGCGATTCGGTGGAAGGGGGCGATGCTCGCGGGCGTCGCACTGACGGCCTATTCGCTGGCGTGGGTCGGCGCGGCGATGTTCATCGCGATCGCCGGCGCGTGGTTCGTGGTGCAGGTTGCGGCAAACCACCTTCGCCGGTTCGACAATCGCAACCTCGCGATGCTTGCACTCGTCACGTTCGGCGTGCCATTGCCGTTCGTGTTGTTGGCGACGGCGTGCGGGTTCTCACTCCGCGAACACTGCCTCGCGCTCGGTGGAGCGGTTGTGGCGATTCCGGCCTTATGCCTGATCTCGCGGGCCATGATCGGTTCGCGGCGAGGACGGCTGACCTTTCCGTTGGTGATCGTGGCAGGTGCTGCCGGCGCCATCACATTGTTTGCGGCGGTGTCGCCGACAGGCTGGGGCGGAATCGTGTCGCAGATGCGCCGCTTCAACGTCGGCGGCGGGGCGCTGCAGCTCGTTGAAACGACGCCGCTCCTGCGCGGGATCAGCGGCTTCTCCCTTGCACCGGCCTACGAGCAATTCACGACCGCAACATTCATCGCGATTCCCGCACTCGCCTTGCTTGCCATTCAAACAATTCGGCGCGCCGAACCAGGCCGGTTGCTGCTGCTGGTCTGGAGCATCGCCATGATCGCGGCCACGCTCGGCCAGCGACGTTTCGCGTATTACTCGGCGGTGTCGATCGCGCTGCTGACCGCCTATCTCGTCTTCGAGATTCACTCGTGGCTGTCGCGACGGATCACCTCGCCAACCGGTCGACGTGCGGCGTCGATTGCTTTGGCGATGATTGTCGTCGCCGCGTTGCTCGTGCCGAATCTTCCAGCGTCCGTGGAACTCGCGTCCACCTCGGAGGCTCCGAACGCCGACTGGCGGGAAACACTGGCGTGGGTCCGCACCAACACGCCGGAGCCGATGGGCGATGCCGGCGCCTATCTGGCACGCTATGACCCGCCAAGCGACGGATCTCCAGTTCAATACCCCACGTCGGCCTACTCCATCATGAACTGGTGGGACTACGGCTACTGGATCGTGCGCGGCGCGAAGAGGATGCCCGTGTCGAATCCGACGCAACACTGCGCCCACGAGGCCGCGACGTTTTTTCTTGCGAAGAGCGAAGCCGAGGCGGGCGACATCGCCCGTAAGTTCGGCGCACGCTATATCCTCGTTGATGCCCTGATGGGGTTTCTCCCGGGGGCGCGCGGCGGGGCGTCGAGGGGAAAATTTGCGGGCGTGATCGCATGGGCAGGGGCACGTGAGTCGGACTATTTCGAGAAGTGCTACGAGCGCAGCGCCATCGGCCGGTGGCGACCGGTGACGCTCTTCTACCCGGCATGCCATGAGACGCTCTACTCGCGGTTGTACATTTTTCGCGGAAAGACGGTAACGCCTTCGGAAGCGTGGGCGGTGCGGATTGTGGACGAGACCGACACAGCGCTGGGGTCCATTCGCGTGCTCAAAGATTCGCGGCAATTCACAAACCATGCCGACGCCGCAGCCTTCATCGCGGCGAACGCGGGCTATCGACTGGCGAGTCGCACGCCGTTCAACAGTTGCGTTCCGCTGCCGCCCCTGCGCGGATATCGATTGCTGCATCAATCACCAACGGCCATCGGGGCGCAGTTTGGAAATCCGATCGGCTATGTCGAGGTGTATGAGATTCAGAGCCTCCATCACAATGGTGATCAGAGCCGGCTCTGAGCGAGGGCGTAGTGGGCCGCGTAATTGGGGTCGGTGGTGTAGTACTGAATCGCAGAGTGAAACTGCCGCAGCGCGCCGCGATAATCCCCCTGGTCATACAGCGAAAGGCCGTAGGTATCGTGGGCATTTGCGAGGCCTCGCTTGCGCGTGTCGTTGCCGGGGTCGAGGATGAATGCACCATAGCGGGCATCGACCACGGTCTTCAGATCGGCGGCATCGCCGGCCTTCGTCGCGAGCCGCTCGTAGGCTTTAATCAGATCGGCTTTCTTCTCTTCACTCACCGACCCGGGCTGATAGGCGCGGGCGTTGTCGAACGCCTCTAGCGCGAGCCGCAGTCGCCCGGCCTGGAGATCGCGTTCGCCGCGCTCGAACTCGAAGTCGGAGTATTCGGCCTTCGTTGTTTCGTTCGATGAAATGTCGAGGCTCTTCCGATACAGCCGCCGGGCCTCATCCTCTCGGCCCTCCGTCTTGGCCTCGCGCGCGAGCGTCACAAAGGTCTTGGCATAGTCGGCCTTGATCTGCCCCTGAAATTCGAGATTCTCCTTGCTCAGGGCGATCGCGGACGAAAACGCATCCTGCGCGTCGCCGAGTCGGCCGATGCGAACATAAGCCTGGGCCAAAAGGTCGAACGAGCCGGCATCCTGCGAGTAGTCGGCGTTGAACTGCTCAATGCGTCGAAGCAGCGCGTCAAATTTTTCGACGGGGGTCGCGGCAATGGCGTCGGACAACTCAGCGCCGGCGAGGGCCTTCTGGCCGAGCTTTTCGTAGAAGTTCACCAGCTCGATGCGTGTGTCCACGTTGCCCGGTTCGGCATCGAGGAGATAGGCCGCAATCTGAGCGCCCTCGCGCTGCGTGGCGGGCTGCCGAAGCAATCGCTTGATTTCGGCAAGGGCGGCATCGGGGCCTTTGGCAAGGATGGTCGCCGTCCGAAGGTCGGCTTGAATCTGATCACTATCCGAGCCGGAGGCCGCGCGGGTGAAGTAGCGCTTCGCCTCATCGTAGTTACCCTCGGCCAGATACGTTCGCCCGACGTATGCCGCGGCAATGGCATCCGACGAATCGCGCTTGAGCACGCTCTCGGCCGCTTCGCGAGCGCCGGCGGTGTCGCCGACCTTGAGCAAAGTCTTGGCCGACTCGAGGGCCTGCTTGCGGAACTTCATGCGTTCTGAGTTTTCATTCTCGGTGATGGGGCGGCCGTTGGCGTCGTAAGCCGTTCCGCCGGAGACCGAGGTGCGACGGCCGAGAACGTTCAGCAGGAAATCGGGCCCGAACCCGGATGCACCCAAGGTCGACGATCCACCGGAAAGGCCGGAGAGGCCTCCCGACGACGTCGGCAACAAAGATGTAATCGCACTGATCATGAGCTTCTTTTCCCGTCCGGAAAGCACGCTGCGGCGCATCCGTCCACACTCACTGTCGGATTGGCGTGGCCTTCGGGCCAGTGGCGAATCGTGTGATCATCGGTGTCCGAAAATTAAGGCACGCGGTTGTCATGCCGACGTGCGTTCTGAGACGTGGCAGCGATCAACTCAATATAAGACGCGCGTCGGGGATCATCACGGGGCATGGTTTGCCTTTTCACGCGTGACCAGCACGTGGGCCAGGCGCGTCGGCTCGGGCAGGCGATACGTCGTGCAGCAACGCAAAACGACATCAACGGCACCGTCGAGCGTGATTTTGTGGCCCACGCTGACGAACACAGGCTTGAGCCGTTCACGCGTGCGGAGGACGCGGCCGATCTTCTCTTCACCATCGACGAGCGAGACGCATGCGCCGCGCGAGGATGCCGGCTCCTTGTGCTCGCCGCACAGACGACTCTTGGCGCAGCCGATACTGGGCAAATCGAGCAAAACCCCGACATGACAGGCGATTCCGAATCGGCGCGGATGAGCGCGGCCGTGTCCGTCGAACATGAGCAGATCGGGTTTGACCGAGAGCTTCGCCGCGGCCGCGAGCATCGCCGGTGTTTCACGAAAGCTGAGCAGTCCGGGGACATAGGGAAATGTGGTCCGCTCGACCGCAACGACTTCCTCCACGAGTTTCCGTCGTTTGACGTCCCAGACGACCCAGCCGGCGATGATTTCCTCGCCATGGGAGCAAAAGGCGCAATCCGCGCCGGCGACGAGCGCGGGGATTCGCGCGAGCTTTACTTCACGGACGCTCGCGGCAAGCTCGCGCTGAAGGGCGACCGCCTGCGTCGGTGAGAGATTCCAGTCGTGCGTCATCACGGGCGTCAGCATGGCACGGGCACTCCGGACGGATTGTCCGGCTTTGTCCGGCTACGTACAATTCACGTACACGTCCCGCTGCCGCGTCCGGCGTGTCACCGGGGTCTTCGCAATGACACACCTTCGGCGCGCCTCGGGCCTTCCGCTGGTCATCATGATGACCGCCGTCGCCGGTTTCGCCGCCGAGCCAAACGCCGCACCGCGCGTCGGCGCGGCGACATCACGCGCCCAACTCGTCCTCTGGCCGGCCTGTGACATGCCGCTGGTGGTCCTTTCCCTTCGCGAAAATGATGAGTCGATCCAGGCCGAAGCCGGAACGGCATTTCTCTTGCTGCCGTTCGTCTATGACGGCAGCGCGGGGGGCCTTCGCATTCAGCAGGAGACCATCACCGGCAAGGACGCCCGGGACTTCATCGGCGTGCGTCTACTTTCCGCGCAGAACGGCCGCATCGCGCTGGATGACCCCGACCGACGGCGCACCTACGACTCGCTCGAATCCGACAAAGATTCAAACAGCGCGACCGTGAAGCTCATCAAAACCAAGCGAGGCCCCGGCAAGAAGCGCGACGTGGAAATCACCGACGAGGCTGAAAAAGCGGGATGGGCCGCGCTGGTGTTTCGCGTCCGCGAGGATGCGAAGCAGCTTTCCTTTCAATGGACCGGCGGCAACGAAACGATCGACCTCGACTTCGTGCGCGCGGCGAATCGCCCGCTGTCGCTGGCCATCGGCGAGGGCGTCGATCCTGAAAGGTCGACGGTCGTGCCGGAAGCGGTGGCGGAGTGCGTGCAACGTGTCGGCGAAGGACCGCCGACGATGGCCGCGCTGGCAATTCACCGGTTGTCTCGCCACCGCAACACCTGGCCCAGGGCGGCGACCGCGAAATGGGTGGTGAATGTCGATACGGCCGTGCTTGACGCGGGTGGCCGATCCGAGTCGGCCGTTCGACAGGCAGCGTGGGAGTATTTCCGTGTCGATTCGGTGAAGGAGAGGCCGAGTGCGCGGCTGTCGCCGGCGGTGATCGACTATCTGACGGCGGCCGAGAATGAGTTGCACGCGCGATGGATTGAGAATGTCGAACGAGGATTTCGCCTGACTGCGAGCGATCCGGTGTGGTCGGTTGGCGCAAGCCCCCTGCCGGCAAATGTCTCGCCCGCGCTCGCGGCGATTGCGTTGCTCGCACCTTTGGCTCAATCGGACGATGAATCGGTTTGTGCACAGGCCGTCTCCGTGCTGATCCGCGTCCCGGGGTCAATGGATTCGCCGTCGTGGATGGCAAGGCTGCCGGCGCCGGCGCAGCGTGCAATGATTAGCCAACTCAAAGACGCTGATTTCGCGGCCTATCGCGAAAGCGTGCTCAAGATGCTGCTCCGCTGGCCAACGCCGGAAGCGAGCGAGTCGCTGGTGGCGGAAATCACGGCGCGGGGGCTGCGATTGCGGGCAACCGATGAACCGATCCTCGATGCGTGGGGGACCATGGAGACGCCGCTTTCGCGCGTGGCATTTCTCGTGGCCCTGTCCGCCGCCGACATGCGCGAGCTGATCTACACCAAGAAGGCGGCGGCGATGATCGCCGAGGTACTCGGGGACGATGCAAAGTCAGCCGAGACGCAAGCCCTGCGCGAAGCGGCGTGGGGGCTGGCGATCTCGCAGGCGCGCCGAATGATTGCGCCCGCGCGACCTTCGACGAAAAAGAAAGCGGATTCGGCCGGCGCGTTCCCGTTGCTTGTCGCGCGATCGCCCGGCGACGGGCTGGCGACGACGCTGTCGGACGCCGCTCGTCGTGCATCGCGGGCCACGCGTTCCTCGGCGCTTGCGGCATTGTTGCAAGCGGGGTTCGCCGAAGAAGCGGCCCGGGCCGTGCTCGACGCGGGCACGGCTCCAGCCCAGCGCGACGTGCTGCTCAAGGAACTCGCCACGAAGATCGATGACGACCTCGACCGTGACAGCTACCTGGCGATGCTCGGCCACCTGCTTCGTGAGGAGTCGGCCAAGAGCGCGGCGTGGATGCTGCCCAAGATCTACGAACTTCGCGATGCTACGCCGGCGGAGGAGCGATGGCGCTGGACGGCAGCGCTGAAGGCCGGCGTTCACTTCAAATCATTCGACGCCATGGTCGGGAAGCTCGGCGGCACGACCGCGCAGGCGGGCGCGCGATTGCTGCGCGACCTGACCGGCATGACCGCGGGCGATGAACAGCGCCTTGCCGCCGTGGATCGCAACGAGCGCGCCGCGATTCTTGACGAAGTAAATCTCCGAATGGGGCAGGCGGCGGCCGGGCGATACGCAGTCATCGCCGTGATTGAAACGCTGTCGCCGGTAAAGCCGGGAGGCCCATCGACGCAGGGCGTGTCGTGGATGCCGCCGGTCCGGTGGACGCTGACACTGCCGATGGTGGAGATCGAAGTCGCCGACGGCGGCGCGCTTCGTGCAACGTGGGAGAGCGAACCAATCGGCGAAGGACTTGCCCCGAATCGGGCGCTGCCGGTCGCCGGACCGGGGCGATTCTCCCCCGCGCTTCAAACCGCCCAATGGTCGCTGCTCACAATCGGCAAACAACACGGCCCCGCGACGGTGGACGGCGCAACCGGGCCGCTCGTGTTGCAGCATCGTTCGGTGCTTCCGACGCCTGCACCGGGAACGCTGACGTTGCAGACGGAAAAGTTATTGAAGGCGGCGGTGACGTCGCGTAAGGACCTTGCATCACTCATCGAAGCGATTCCGCCACAGTATCCCGTGACGCTGCGATATGGACACTTTGGAAGCTTCTACGGCTGCGGGCCGGAGTTGCCGCCGGCGGAAGATGCAGGCGCGAAGCTAAGGATACTGGGCGTGATGATCGTGATGGAGCATGTGCGCGACGGCGGGCAATAGGCCGGTCGGAATTGCCAATGTCGAATTACCAATTACAAATACGAACCGGTGCGCTCCTTGTGGCGTTGAGCTTCGCTATGGCTCATTGCACGAAGCCTGTGGAGCAGGCAGCATCGAGCCAAGCCCCGCCTCCCATCACCGAGTTCCAAGGCGAACTTCGCTTCCTCTCGAACTTCTGGCTCGCCCCGGTCGTGCATGAAGGCATCGCCTATCCATCGGCCGAGCACGCCTATCAGGCGGCCAAGACGCTCGACATGGCCGAGCGGCGTCGGATCGCGGCGATCCGCGATCCCGCCGAGGCCAAGCGCGAAGGACGAAAGCTCACCCTGCGGCCAGACTGGGAAACGGCGAAGTTCACGGTCATGGAACACTGCGTGCGCGATAAGTTCACGCGCAATGCCGATCTCACCGCGAAGCTGCTCGCCACGGGCAACGCCGAACTGATCGAAGGCAACACATGGGGCGACCGCGTCTGGGGCGTCTATCAGGGACAGGGGGAAAACCGGCTCGGGAAGATTTTGATGAAGGTGCGGGCAGAGATCCGCACACCGAACAAATGACCTACTCAAACTGACTGACTACTTATGGTGCAACGCGCGACGGCGAAGCGCCGCAATGGCCGGCGCGAAAAGAATGAGCGACGCGGGTTCGGGAACGGGCGAGGTGATCACACGGATTTGGTCGCCGGGGTCGCCGGCGCTCAAGTGAATTTCGATCTCGTTGGGGCTGAGCCAGCGGATGAAGTCGCCGGAAACGGGTTCGGTGCCGCGAGCGTCGAAGTGCGCAGCGGGAATGTTCACCGTAGGGACGAGCGGATTGATCAGGAAGTCGCTGAGCATGAAGTGATCGTTGGCCGGGGATGAATCGCGCGGGTTGGTGATAAGCCCGACGATCGGATCGTCGAAGAGGAAGCGGGCGACGGTGGTGCCGCTTTGGGGGTCGTAATAGAGAAGATAGGAATCGATGAGGGTGCCCTGGGCGATGAGCTGCGTGTTGTCATCGGCGTGGGAGGTGGAGTCGGTCGGGAAGGAGCCGGGCGGCAGGATGCTGACCGCGAGGTCATTGGCGAGCGTGTGCGACGTTTGCTCCGGCCAGTAGAAGACGCGGTCGATGTTGTACGGATCGGGCGTGTACTTCATGTTGTTGGGGTTTACGACGAGTTGGCCGATGCCAGGCCCGCCGGATTGCGTGATGCCGGCGAAGGCGGGGCTTGCGATAAAGGCCAGGGTGAGGATGGCGAGCGTACGGAGCAGATTCATCGGTTCCCCTCAGGTTGGTTGCTTGGGTTTCGGTCCGGCTCGATCTACGAACCGAGCACGCGCTTCACGAACGGCTGAATATCCCGGCCGTCCACCGCGCCATCGTTATTCATATCGCCGTTGATCGCACCGCAGCCTGACTTGCCGTCGAAGGCTTCCGGATCCATCACCGCGCCGACGAACGGCGCCACGTCGTCTGTGTTCACCACCTTGTCGCAATTCATATCGCCGCGGCACGCCGTCGTGACGCCGCGGAAGGTGGGCGTGAAGCCGGGGAAAATCGTCGCGAGGTTCGGGTTCTGCAGGCGGTGTTGCACGATCTCGCCGAGGATATCGCGCCAGTCGTAGGTGACTTCCAGATCACGGCCCTGGAAGAGCTGGCCCTGGTCCAGGCCGGGCCACTGCGTGAGGACCTGCCCGCCATTGATGTGGTTTCCGATGACGAACATGCAGTTGCCGTGGCCGTGGTCGGTGCCGTCGCTGCCGTTTTCAAGCAGGCGGCGGCCGAACTCGGACATGACGACGACGGTGACGTTGCGCCCGTTGCCCGCAAAGATGTCGGCGTGAAACGCGGCCAGGCCGAGCGCGAGCGGGTTCATCAGCTCCCACATCGCGCCGCCTTGCCAGATTCCCTGAAACGCGTGCGTGTCCCAGCCGGGCAGATCGATCGCGACGGCCTCAACGCCGACCTCGGCCTTGATGAGCGCGGCGGTGGAGCGCAGGGCATAACCGAAGGTGTGGTTCGGATAGACCGCGCCGCCGGCCGGAATGTAACCGTTGAAGTCGATGGCATTCAGGAAGTCGATGGTGAGTTGCGTGTTCTGCGCCGAGGTCTTGAGCGGCTCGGTCCCGGCGTTGTACATGTCGGAAAGAGCAAGTCGTCGCGCGGCGCGGGTCACGGGGTCGCCGACGAGATCGAAGTTGTCCATGTCGGGGATCGGCAGCGTGAAGGGGCCGCCTTCGAGCGCCTGCTGAAGACCGTAGCCGATACCAATGCCGCGAAGGACCGGGTTCACCGAGAGCGGCGCGGAGGTCGCGAGATGACGGCCGAGCCAACCGGTGATGAGATTGGGGTCGCCGATCTTTCCGACTTCCATGAAGCGCATCGCGTCGAAGTGCGATCGCGAACCGCTGGGCGAACCCACGGCGTGAACGATACACAAGTGGCCGGCCTGATACGCAGGCAGCAGCGGCGTCATCACCGGCGGAAGACCGAAGTAACCGTTGAGGTCGGTACACCGATTCGGATCGAGGCTGTCGGGCGGGGGCACGGAAAGCGTCGGCCGCGCGGAATAGTAAAGTGGATCGGCATGGGGAACACAGAGCGTCAGGCCGTCGGCGGCGCCGCGAAGGAAAATCGCAACAACGATATCGCGGTCGGTGCAGGCATCGCCGGCATAGGCGACGCGCGGAAGCCACGCAGGCGCGGAAAGGGCGACGGCCCCGATGCCGGAGGCCTTGAGAAACTGTCTGCGCGACAGCTCAAGGTATTCGTTGCAGCCTGTGCAGTCTCGCGAACTCATATCAACGCCTTTCGGCTCGGCCGGACACACGCCGGTCAATACCATTGGAAGCTCGGCGCGGAAATCGCCAGCGCCACGGCCTCAGCCTTTTTCGCCTTGGTCGGGATACCCGGTGACAGGTAATCTCGAATTCGATTGCGCTCGACGGCGGTCAGGGTGCCGCCGCAGATGACTTCGTTGATCTTGTCGGCCACCTGATCGGCCGTTACGGCTCCCGCCAGGAGTATTTCGACATCCGTCGTGATGTCGGCGATGCTGTCCTTCATGAGGGCGGCGGCAAAATTCCAGCGGGCGATGACCAATCCACTCCAGTGTTCCAGCTTGTCAGGATAGCCATCCGGCGTTCCCCATTGGAACGGTTCGTGCCCGGCGGCCTGAAGCTGTTGCCGAAGCTGGGTTGTCAGCGCTTCCGGCGAGCCTCCGACATTCGCCTTGGCGGCGCGAAGCGCCGAGATGACGAGATGGAACGGCCGCTTGAGCTTGACCGGAGCGGTTGCGGGGTTGGCGTTCAGGAAGAGCGTACGCAACATGGACTTGATGTCGCCGTTGGTGGCCGTGAACGTGGCGCCCACGCTGTTAATCAAACTCTGCGGCGGAGAATACGAGTAGAACCGTTCGCACAACTTCCTGGCGATGAAATTCGCCGTGCTCGGATGAGCCATGATGATGTCGATGACCTGAATGGCGTCCCCATAGCCGCCGCCGGCCGGAATTGTCTGCCCGAGGACGACCTTGCTTCCCGTGTCGTGCGCTAGCGCGTCAAATCGGAACGTGCTTTTCGTCTGCGTGTCCGTCTGGTCCACGGTCCAGCCGGTGAAGGCGCGGGCCACTTCGACCACATCCTGCTGCGTATAACCGCCGGAGACGCCCATGGTGTGGAGTTCCATCAGCTCGCGGGCATAGTTCTCGTTCGGATTGCCAACCACACTATCGGCGTTATCCAGGTATTCCAGCATCGAGGGACTGCGGGCGCTGGCAATAATAAGATCGCGGAAATTGCCCAGGGCGTGAGTGCGAATGACCTCGCGGTCATCCACCAGCTTGATCCACGGGTTGTCCGCTTTCTTGATATCGATGTTCAGGTGGTCGGTCCAGAACTCCACCATTCGCTCGAAGAGCTGCCGCTTGCTGTAGGTTGCACGAAGAAACGTCGCCTGGCACAACTGGTTCGTCGGGATCGACGCATTGAATCCGTGAAGGTAGTACGGTGGCGCGTTGAGAAGCCAATAGGGTGCAAGCCGCGCGTTCAGCGCACTGTCGTCGATCGCCGTGTAATTCAGGTGATACTCCAGATACCCGTGATAGCCGAGCGTGTCGGCCAGCAACTGCTCCTCCGGCGTCCAACCCATCGTGATGCGATTGATCAGCCAACGGGTATGCGAGACGGGCGGCGCAGCCTTGGACTTGGTCGCCGTTCCAAGCGCCGCCGCGGCCCCGGCCAGCAACCACTTCCGCCGGGATAATGCATCACCAACAGCGCGATCGCTCTCCGCGAAACGCTCAATCCCGTTCGATAGTGCTTCGAGCCAACTCATGACCGCATAGTCTCCCTGACCGAACACCAAAACCCAGCGTGCGGGCAAGGCGGGTTCGGGGGCGCGCAATTCATTTGCAACGGCTTATTGCGCAGGTTCCCTCCAGCGCGCGGAATTACCACTGATTCTAACCTGCTCGACCCCCATATCCAAGCTTGGACATGATGAGTTCTTGGACGATTCGCCGGGGCGTCCCTTTTTCGCGGAGTGCCTATACCCACATCAGCAAAGGACTTCTCGTGATAGGTAATGGCGAGGGCGTGTCTATTTGCACTTTGAAAATGGGATAGGCCGTCGATCCGGGCCGACCGCCACAAACACGACCTCGGCCGTCGTGACGTCCACACGCTCACAAGGCGGCTCAAACCGCTCGGCCTCCACATGCACCCGCACGCGAACCGACGTACGCCCGAGGTGAAGCGTCTCCGTCCGAAAGCTGAGCACATCACCGACAAAGACCGGCTGCTTGAACTCGATGCGATCCATGGCCACCGTCACCACATGGGCGCACCCATGCCGCCTCGCCTCGATCGCCCCGGCCTGGTCAACATAGCTCAGGATCACACCACCGAAGATGGTCCCATGCGCATTGGTATCCCGCGGCATCATCATGACGCGGATGGAGGGTTCGGGGCGGTCGGATGGTTTGGCAGACATGAGGGCCTTTCTCTGCTTGCTGGAGCCTACATCCTATAACGAATACACAATCCGGCGCTCAATGACAACGCTCCGTTAAGGATAGCTGAACGGTCGCACCACTGCCGTACCCGCTGGCGAGTTTGGTTGGCTCGGTTATCATTTGAACGATCCAATCGCCGTTGCCATATCAGGTGCCGTGTGGCGATTCGGCGCCTGTCGGCCGGCGGCGCACACGACCGCATTAGGAATCGAAATCATGAAGATGCCCAATTTTCGTTTGTCGGAAACGCAGGCCACGGCCTCGATGATTGTCGGTGTGCTCGGGCTGGCCAGCCTGGCGGCCCTCTGCATGGTCGTGCTGAAGAACTTCAACACCCAGACCTGGACCATCCTCTACAGCGAAGTGAGCCAGTTCGGGAAGTTCCGCAAGATCCTCGTCTTCCTCTTCACCGCCATCACCGTCGTGCTCGGCTGTGTGTCGCTGGCCATGGGCTTTTCCAGCCTCGGCCAAAAGAAGAACACCAAGCAGGGGCGATCGTTCATGGGCATGGCCATCGGCGGCATTGCCATCGCCATCGCGCCGGTCCTGCTTACCCTGTGGATCAATCGTTCCGAAGCCGTGATCACCAAGCTCGCCGACTGAGTAATCGTCGGGGGCATTCGTCGCATCGCTTGGTTAACACCCTTGTCGGGCGCACGCAATTCGCGTGAACCGGCCGCGCAGCGCTCGCTTGAATGACTGGCATCATGCAACAACTGCTCAACATCCTGATCCCCGGCGCGGGGCTGATCATCCGATGCCGCGAGTGGCTTGGCTTCTCGTTGGCGCTCATCTTCGCGATCTGCGGAAACATCGCCGTGGCCGGTTGGCTCATCGCCCCCGCGGCCCTTCCGGGCTGGTTCACCTGGCTGGCCTCGATGCTGACCCTCTTTGCATGGTGCCTTGCGCAGGTGCTGTTCTGGAAGCAGGGCGCGGCGCTGGTGCGCCAGCGTGCCCGGCGCGAGCAGGCCGAAACTCCGTCCGAAACAGCCGGCGTCCTTCGCGCCTGACACCCATCGATCCCTTCCCGCACGTCGCATTCATTCTCGGAATGCACCCTTTTGGGGTTGGATAACAGATTGGTGGCGGCGCGCTTCGGTCTTCATGGTCGCGCATCCTTTACCGATAGAGTGCTCCGGGCAAACGTGCCAAGTCCCGTTGGCCGCGTGTGTTGCGGCGTTATCGGGGCGTGACTAAGATGGGGACCGTGGAGCAACACCTTCGATCCACACGTGGAGTCGTGCGTCCCAGCGGCGCATGACAACCGGTTCACCCGCAAAGCGTCACCGACTTGCGTCGGATTTAGGCGCTACAATCGAGCGGACCGGTCAACAACGATTGGCGGCGTCATCCGCGTTCATCCAGCGAACCGGAGAGCGGTCGCGGGGCATTGCCAATCGACGAAAGGACCAACATGTTCGAACGATTCACCGACCGTGCACGAAAAGTCATGGCGCTGGCCAATCAGGAAGCCCAGCGGTTTAACCATGAATACATCGGAACCGAGCACATCCTGCTCGGCCTCGTGAAGGAAGGCAGCGGCGTCGGCGCAAACGTTCTCAAGAACCTCGATGTAGACCTGCGCAAGGTCCGCATGGAAGTTGAAAAGCTCGTCAAGAGCGGCCCCGACATGGTCACCATGGGCAAGCTCCCGCAGACCCCCCGCGCCAAGAAGGTCATCGAATACGCCATCGAAGAGGCCCGAAACCTCAATCACAATTACGTCGGCACCGAGCACCTGCTGCTCGGCCTGCTCCGCGAGCAAGACGGCGTCGCGGCCCAGGTGCTGATGAACCTCGGCATCAAGCTTGAAGAAGTCCGCGAGGAAGTCCTCAACCTTCTCGGCGCAGGCGCGGAAACGGAAGAGACCGCGTCCGCCGGCGGTGGCGGCGGCGGCGCGCCCGAAGGCAACCGCAAGGGAACGCGCTCCAAGACGCCGGCCCTCGACTCCTTCGGCCGCGACCTCACCGAAATGGCCAAGCAGGGCAAGCTGGACCCGGTCATCGGCCGCGACAGCGAAATCGAGCGACTGCTCGTCGTGCTCTGCCGCCGCTACAAGAATAATCCTGTGCTCCTCGGCGAAGCGGGCGTCGGCAAGACGGCCATCGTCGAAGGCCTGGCTCAGCGGATCGTCGCCAATGACGTCCCCGAGCTGCTGGCCGACAAGCGAATCGTCGTCCTCGACCTCGCCATGATGGTCGCCGGCACCAAGTACCGCGGCCAGTTCGAAGAACGCATCAAGGCGGTCATGAACGAAGTCCGCCGGGCGCGCAACGTCATCCTCTTCATTGACGAATTGCACACGCTGGTCGGCGCGGGCGGCGCGGAAGGCGCGATCGACGCGTCGAACGTGCTCAAACCGGCCCTGTCGCGCGGCGAGATTCAGTGCGTCGGTGCGACCACGCTCGACGAATACCGCAAATACATCGAAAAAGACGGCGCGCTCGAGCGCCGCTTCCAGCAGATCATCGTCGAACCACCCAGTCGCGAAGAGACCGTGCAGATCCTCAAGGGTCTGCGCGATCGCTACGAGGCGCACCACCGCGTTCAGATCACCGACGATTCACTCGTCGCCGCGGTCGAGCTTTCCACCCGCTACATCCCGTCGCGCGTGTTGCCGGACAAGGCCATCGACGTCATCGACGAGGCCGGCGCCCGCGTCCGCCTCAAGGCCATGACCAAGCCGATCGAATTGACGCAGCTTGAAGAAGAAATCAAGCGGCTCAACAGCGAGAAGGATGAGTCCGTCAAGAACGCCGACTACGAGCGGGCCGCGCACCTGCGCGATAAGGCCCTCAAGCTCGGCGAAGAAAAAGACAAAATGGACAAAGACTGGCACGACCGTCGCAATGAGATCGACGGCGTCGTCGATGCCGAAGTCATTGCCGAGGTCGTCAGCAAGATGACCGGCGTGCCTCTTACGCGCCTGGAGAAGGAAGAGGCCGACCGCCTGCTGGAGCTGGAGATCGAACTTCAGAAGAAGGTCATCAGCCAGGCCGAAGCCATCAGCGCCGTCGCACGAAGCGTTCGACGCTCGCGCAGCGGCCTGAAAGATCCGAATCGCCCGATGGGCAGCTTCATCTTCATCGGCCCCTCCGGCGTCGGAAAAACGCTGCTGGCCAAGAGCCTCGCCGAATTCATGTTCGGCTCCGAAGAAGCACTCATCACCATCGACATGTCCGAATACATGGAGAAGCACAACGTCAGCCGGCTCATCGGCGCCCCGCCGGGCTATGTCGGCTACGAGGAAGGCGGCCAGCTCACCGAGCGGATTCGACGCCGGCCCTACGCCGTGGTGCTGCTCGACGAAATCGAGAAGGCCCACCCCGATTGCTTCAACATGTTGTTGCAGATCATGGAAGAAGGCCGCCTGACCGACTCCTTCGGCCGGCACGTTGATTTCCGCAACGTCGTGTTGATCATGACGAGCAACATCGGTGCGGACAAAATCACGCACCAGTCCAACTTCGGCTTCGAAAAGCGCGATGAGAACCTGACCTATGAAAAGATGCGCAACACGCTGAAGGTCGAGCTGGAGAATTACTTCCGGCCCGAATTCCTCAACCGCGTGGATGAGGTCGTCGTCTTCCACAAGCTGAACCACAAGGACTTGACGCGCATCGTCGAGCTTGAGATCAGCAAGGTCGGCAAACGCCTCAAGGAGAAGGGCCTGACGCTGGAGCTTTCAACCGAGGCCAAGGAATTCCTGCTGGAGCGAGGCACCGATGAAAAGTTCGGCGCGCGACCGCTCCGCCGGTCCATCGAGCAATTGCTGGAAGATCCCCTCAGCGAGAGCATGCTCCGAGGCCTGTTCCGCGGCAAGAGCAAACTGGTCTGCGTCCTCAAGGAAGTGGAAGGCGAGAAGAAGCTCGACTTCGAAGCACACGCAGCGGTTCCGCCGGCCGAGCCGCCGGCACTCGCCATCGCCGCCGGCCAATCGACCTGATCGGCGAAGAAAAGAAAACGCACGACAGGCCCGGGTATTGCACTGCCCGGGCCTTTTTTTGTCTCCTATTTACGTTTCTTGACGGGAGGAATCTCTAAGGATCCTGGGTCGTGAAAAACAGCCCTGAACTCCGTTATAATCCCCGGGAAGTGAGTGGAGTTTAGGCCTTGTCTCGCAAACGTGCATTTACACTGCTGGAGTTGTTGATCGTCATCGTGATCATCGCGGGGCTTCTCGCGATCCTCATGCCGGCGATGGCGGGTGTGCGCTCGCGCGGGCGGCTCACCGCGTGCGCGGCGAATCTGCGGCAACTCGGCATGGGCGTTCGGTCCTACATAGGGGACAACGCCGACATCCTTCCGTTTGCGTCCTACATGCCGTCCCTAAGCCCCGCGCCGGTGCCGGGCGATACACCGATCTACCTTTCCCAACTGCTCGCGCCGCATCTGAACATGAACCCCGACGAGACGTCCAAGGCGTTCGCCTGCACGCTCGATGTGGGCAATGAGCGCGAAGCCCCGAATCAGGGCAAGCCGTACTTCATCACGGAGAAGTCGAGCTACGAGTTCCGCCTCGGCCTCGGCGGCATTTCGATTGCAGAGTATGTCAAGCGCCGCCGCGAGTTCCGCGGAACGGCGCCGAATGAAAACGAAGTTTGGCTCATGCGTGATTACGGCAATTTTCATGCGATGGGCGGTACGCAAGGTTCCCGGCGATACCTGTATTACGACGGGCGCGTGACGGACTTCGAAAACTAGGAGCAAGCCATGAATCACTATCCAAAAATTAAACGTCTCAGCCTCTGCGCCCTGTCGCTCGCCGTTGTCTCGGCCTGCCTTGCGACCGGCTGCAAAAAGGAAGAGACCAAGGCCGACACCCAGGTCGCGGCGATTCCGCCGGAGTTCACCAAGGAAGCCCTGAAAAACATGCCGCCCGACCAGGCCTTCGAGAACTTCCGCAAGGCCATGGATCGCGACGACCTCACCGAAGAGCAGAAAGAACAGATTCGCGACAACGGCCGCGAGATCATGGAACAGCGCATGGACGAGCGAATTGATGAATACTTCAACGCACCCGAAAGCGAGAAGAAGAAGGTGCTGGATAAGTCCATCGATGAATTCGAAAAGATGCGGAAAGAGCGCGAAGCCCGCGATGCCGAACGCGAGAAGATGTCCGAGGAAGATCGCGAGAAGGAGCGCCAGAAGTGGCGCGACCGCATGAAAGATCGCGAAGGCAGCAAATCCCAGGCCGAGCGCAAGTCAAAATCCGAAAGCCGCAGCGCCGACAAGATGGGCAAGCGAATGGCTTATTTCAGCGCCGTCGCCAACCGCATGAAAGAGCGCGGAATGGAGCCGCCGAATCGCGGACCGTTCGGCGGTGGCGGTCCCGGCGGTCGTGGTCGCGGCCCCGGCGGCTGAAAACGAAATTGGTTAGGGGTGGGAATCCGGCCCGCGAGCAAGTCTCGCGGGCCTTTTTTTGTTCACCGAGTGTCTCGCTCGCGGCCGGCTTACGGGCAACCGCCCATCAGCAGTCGATCGACGAAAGGGGCAATGTCGTTGAGATCGATGATCTGATCCCCGTTCATGTCGGCACATCCGCAGCTCGACGCGGTCACCGGGAAGCGAAGAACACAACTCATGAACGCGGCGATATCCGCCCCATCGGTCGACGAATCGCCGGTCAGGTCGGCCGCACACGTGCCACACACCGGCAACGGCGTGATCCGCATGTAGTACACATCCTGCTCTCCGTTGAACGTCGCCGCATACGCAAGGTGCGCGGCGTCGTTGTACGAGATCATCTGGTAGTAGTCGCCGATCTTGTTCTGACTCGGAAATCCTAACTGCGAATTCCACTGCGGCGTCAGGGCACGGCTGGCCGACCATGTCACGCCTTCATCAACCGAGAAGCTGTAGTACGTTCGCGAAAGCAGATTCGCCGGATCGTCCTTCGTGTCGTTCCACACCACGTCGATGCGCCCGTTCGGTGCGACGGAAATCGTGCCGAACCACTGGTAGGCAGTCGTGCTGGTGTCGTCGTTGACCTTGATTGAGGCCGACCAGGTCTGTCCGCCGTCGATGCTCCGGGCGAAGCGCACATCAAGCGGATCAGCCCCCGCGGGATTGACTGAGCACAGCAGATACACGTGTGACGGCGTTCCCGGCCGGGTGACAATCTGCACCTGTCCGAGCAGGCCCGCGGGATTCGGCCCGGTGCTCAAGGTCTGCGACCCGCCCAGAATCGGGCTGACCACGGAGAAATCCCAGGTCGGCGTCACGGCCGAGTTCTCGGCATTGGACGAGCGCACCACGACGGCATTCGACGCATTGGAGTTGGACGTGCCCGTCACGAACACATCGCCATTCGACGCGACGTGAATCGTCCCGAAGCGAAGATTATTCGGAAACGCAATGGGGCTCATCCACGTCAGCCCGTGATCCGTCGATCGCGTGAACAAATTCGAACTCGACCCGGAACAAACGGCCGCGGATTGCCAGTGCGAGTAGAGATTGCCTTCACCGATTCCGCCTGTTCGATCCACATCCATCCACTGTTTGTCGCCGCCGAACGCGGGGACCAAGTTCGGCCACGTCGCCCCGCCATTGGTCGATCGCCAGACATCCATACAGAATGTGCCCTGAAGGCTGTTATAGAAAAACGTGCCGGCGTTATCCGCGCAGAGCACAGGATCGCTGCGAAACACACCCGGTTCAAGCACACCAGGGAATGTCCACGTCAGACCCCCGTCGGTCGTGAACGCATAGCCGGCCTGTCGGAAATTCGACGCGATGTTGTCAAATTGTCGCCAGCCGATGGCCATGCGCAGGGGGTTTGTCGGATCGATGGTGATGGAGGGTTCGTTCGCGGCGTCGCCGACGATGTTCAGACCATTCCCATCCACGTTGACCTGGACGCTGCCGGGCGGCGCCAATGCCACGCCGCGAGGCCCGCCGCGAAGTTGACCCGCGCCGGGCATGTAGGGTTGATCCGGTCGCTCCGGCTGATATGCACCGTCCGGACTCTCGGCAGGAGCAAGACCGACCGCGCAAAAAAAGATGAACGCAACGAGAGCCGACGGAACCCGCACCATGGGAATCCCCTCCATTGGCGTGATTGGATGCAGCGGGCGACCGACGACGGCGCCTACCATCTTCGGATTGCATTGTACCACACGGAGAAGTGATATTTCGGCGCTTGGTGAGTAAATTCTCAGGGATCAAAGCGACGAACCGCCGCATCGGTCACCAGCAAGTGCATCTTCTTATCCAGCGGCCCCGCCGGGATGGACCCCACTAACTGCTCCTCGAACGCCAGCCCGCAGGCCACACCGCGGAAATCGGGCTTCGAAAGGAAGCGATCGTAGAACCCGCGGCCGCGGCCAAGGCGATTGCCGAACGGGTCAAACCCAAGCCCCGGCACGATCACCAGATCAATCAACTGCGTCGGGATCGGCAGGCCGTGAATCGGTTCGCGGATGCCGAGTTGATTATTCTCCGCCACGTCGTCATCGAGGTTGCGAATCTCGATGGGGATCATCTGCCGGCTCTCCCAGCTCACCTGCGGCGCGACCACCTTCTTTCGATCCTGCCACGCCTGCAACACGATCGGCGTCGTGTCGACCTCATTCTGGTGCGTAAGATAGATCATCATGATCTCGGCACGACGATACTCCGGCTCGGCGAAAAGCCGCTCGGCCGCCGCCTGGCTCTTCGCTGAGATCACCTCGGGCGCCAGCCCCGACAGGATGCCTCGAATTTTCGTGCGGAGTTCCTTTTTCAAACAACCCTCTTTCGTTCCGAGCGTAACAATATAGACGGACCCCGCGAACATCAATAGCATGGCATCCGCGTGATGACACAGGCCGCACTTCCGCTCTTCGCCGCGTTCATCGGCGGCATGATCAGCCTTCCCGGCACATGGATCGTTCGTCGAATCGCCATCCGCGTCGGATTCATCGACCACCCCGGCGGCCACAAGGCCCACGCACAGCCCGTCGCCCTCGGCGGCGGCGTGGCCATCGCCGCGGCCGTTGTGTTGCCAATGCTCGGCGCTGTCGCGCTTGCAAACCTCGGCGCGGCGGCGTGGATGCCGGAGGCCGCACGCATTCACACCGGCGGCATCGTCACCAAGACGCCACTGGCCCTCGGGATCATCGCCGCCATCGTCCTCATGTGCGCGATGGGCCTCTGGGATGATCGCCGCGCCATGGGAGCCTTGCCGAAACTGCTCGTCCAGATCGCCGTCGCGGCGGCGCTCGTGCTCGCGTTCGACCTACGCTTGCTTTCGCACCTCGGATACGCCCCGTCGTGCGCGTTGTCGATCGTCTGGATCCTCACGCTGATGAACTCGCTGAACTTCCTCGACAACATGGACGGCCTCGCCGCCGGTGTCGCCATGATCGCATCGACCGTGTTCGCCGCGGCCGCATGGCACGATGGGCAGGTCTTCGTGCCTGCGTGCTGCATGTTGCTGGCCGGCGCGACGGCGGGTTTCCTGCCGATGAACTTTCACCCGGCGAAGATCTTCATGGGCGACGCGGGCAGTCAGGTCATCGGCCTGCTTCTCGCCGTGTTCACCATCCTCACCACCTTCGCCGACCCGGCTCGCGGGCAGAAACCCATCGGCGCGCTCGCACCGCTCGTGGTCATGGCCGTGCCGCTGTATGACACGATCAGCGTCATCTTTCTCCGCTGGCGCATCGGCGCGCCGATCTGGACCGGCGATCGGCGGCATTTCTCGCACCGGCTCATCCAGCGCGGCTTCGGCGTACGCGGCGCAGTGCTGCTGATCTGGCTGGCAACACTCATCACCGCGCTACCCGCGCTCATGTTGGCAACGGCCACATGGACACTGGCGTGGTGCATCGCTGGAGAAACGCTGCTCGTCGTCGGCATCGTCGCTCTTCTCGAATGGACCGGCTCACGGCAGCCGCGAACGGAGCGCTAGCGTGGCCGCGAAACGTTCGACAACCCCGTCAAGCCTTCGCCCGTTCGTGGAACACGCCGCGCTGCTCATGCTGCTCGCGCTCATTCCTTTGCGCGCCGTCATCGGCGAAACACACACCTTCGAAGTCGCCCGTGGCCTGCGCACGCTCGATGCCCCCGCCGGTGCATCCCCCGCCACGACCTTCGCCATCAACGCCCTTATCTTCGCCGTCACCGGCCTCGTGCTCGTCCTGCGACAATGGTCCGGCGAAGGCTATCGACGCACCGGCGCCGAGTGGGGGGCGGCCATCCTCGCCGTCGCGATGTGCATCTCCACTTGGCGCGCCGGCCAGAAGCACCTCGCCATCATCGGCAGCATCGACTTCCTCGGCTTCATCGCCTACTTCATCGCCCTGTCGCAACTGCTTCGCCGCCCGTGGCAGGTGCGCCTCGCGCTCACCGTCATTCTCACCACCGGCGCGGTGATGATCACCAAATGCGCCTATCAACGATTCGTCGAGTTGCCCGAGACGGTGCAGTATTACAACGAACACAAGGCCGAACTGATCTCGCAAAACCAGTCGAACCCCGGCTTCATCTACGACTACGAACAGCGCCTCAAGGGCGGCTCCATGACCGGCTTCTTCTCGCACCCGAACGTTCTCGCGAGCTATCTGATCCTCATCATCCTGACGGCCTTCGGTGTCGCCCGGTCGCGCTTGTCGAAGACAAATCAGAGCCGCGACTGTGTATTTCCGAGCCGCGACCGTCAGGGAGCGGGTTCGACTGACTCGTCTCCACGCCAAGACCGTTCAAGCGCCATCGGCGTTTCAATGGCCTCGGCGATCATCCCGATCCTCATCGCCATCGCAGGCGTCATCACACTCGCCGGCGCACAAAGCAAAGGCGCGGCGGCGGCGCTTGGCATCGCACTGGTCGCGTGGATCATCGGCGAACGCCTGAGCACGACATTTCGCAATCGTCCCAGGCTCGCCGTCGGCGCAACGTGGGCTTGCCTCTTCGCGATAGCCGTCGCACTCCCCGTGACGTTGCAGATCAAACCCGACTCCCTCGGTCGCTCCATGCTCTTCCGCCACTTCTACTGGCGCGCCTCGGCCGCGATGATCCATGACCAAGGACCATGGGGCGTCGGCGCAGGCAACTTCGGCCGCTTCTTCACACGCTACAAAGACGTCGAATGCCCCGAGGATGTGGAAGACCCGCATAGCTGGGTCGTCCGCGCTGCAACCGAATGGGGCGTGCTCGGCTTGGTCGGCCTCGTTGCGGTGTTAGTGGGAATCTCTCGGAGGATTGCGAATCAATCCGAGCACAAGGCGCAAGTCGAAGAGTCGCATGGGAGACCCTTGTGGCATGTCGACAAAGCGCCGGTACTCGGACAAACGCTTCCCGATCCCAGTGGGGCGGGCGTCCCTACCCGCCGAACGAATGCGAAAAGCGGGCACGGAGGCCCGCTCCACTCGTCATCCGACACCTGGCTCGAACTCCCCGAAGGCTCGCTTCACACCTCCTCCATCATCCTCTCCAGCGCCGCCATCGGACTCATCGTCTTCGCCGGCTGGTTCACCATACTCCTCGACGCCCCGCCGCCCTACATCGTGCTCACCCTCTTTATCCCCGCCGTCGCATGGTTCATCGCATTTTTCCTCACCGCCTACGAACCGGCCTCCGGCAAATCCATCTCCGACGCCCCACTCGGCCCCATGCTCGCCGCCCTCTCCGCCGGCCTCCTCGGCTTCACGATCCACTCCGGCATCGACCTCGCCATGTTTACCGGCGGCGCAGCGACGACGTTTTTCGCGCTGCTCGCCATCGCAAGTAGGGTCCGCTGTGCGGACCAATACGTTGCGACCGCACCTCCGGTTTGTGCGAAACCGACGACACCGGGGGTGGGCCTGCTCATCGCTTCATGCTCCATTGCGTGGTGTATGAGCGGTCCACGACTATTGAGGTCGCATTTTGCAGCCCAAGGATTGAATCTCGCGAGAGCACCATCTCAGCAATCAACTCTGGATGTTCGAGGATTACCATTGTGTACGGGCAATTACGCAAACGTGGCATCCTTCTACGAGGATGATGCAACCGCGATTGAGGAAATGCTGGACATCTTGGCCCCAAGAGTCACCCAGTCCAATCACTTTGACTATGCGTTGAGCGAGGCCCACGTCTTTGAACGGCGCGACCCTCACAATGCGCTTGTGCATCACTACCGGGCGATCCTCTATGCCCGACGCTCCGAACTCGCCTTGCAACTCGCCGCACAGGATTCGCCCGCCGCGATGTCTCAAGCCTCACGACTCGGGCCCCAAGTCTCAAGCCTCAAGCCTCAAGACTCTTCCGACCTCGATCTCGCCATCGGCTGCGCCCGCGAAGCACTCGCGGCCCACCCCACCAGCCCGCAGCGCCACATGTTTGTCGCCGACCTTCTCGAACGCCGCGCGAGTGTGTCCGACTCGCCCGCCGACCGTATGCGCTTCAACGCCGACGCCGCGAGCGAACTCCAAACCGCCCTCGACCTCGAAGCCCGGCGCATCTACGTCTCACCGCTGCATCGAATGACGAAGGAAATGCGCGATGGGCTAGAGAAGCGAATCGCCCGCCTGCGCAGCGAGACGAAATAACAGCACGTATCAAATCGTGACCGCCCCGCATTCAAGTTTGTACCCAAGGTTAAAGTGTCGGAGTAGTGCCACACTTAGTGCGCCAGCCGATTTCACCATGTTGCAGTGCCCCGGAGGGGCAACGGAATGTAGCCACGGGCGCAAGCCCGTGGTCAGTTGTCGCGCAGCGCATTAAGCCCCGGAGGGGCGAAGGAGGGCATCGGCTCAACCCGTTGTTCCCGGCTTCCAACAAACTCCGCCACCCCTCCGGGGCCTCGTGAGAAATGAAAATCCTCACCCACGGGTTCCGCGTCGCGGGCTTCACCCCGGCGACGCTCCACCCGTGGCGACACTCCGCGCCCCCTGCCGGGGGCCACGCGCTTTGCTACCACGGCACAAAAGACCGATTGGAAAGTAGAGAAAGCATGAAGTCGCTTGACGACTCCGCCTTTGGATTCGCTAACGCCGCCTTAAGGGAGTCGCGAAACCAACTGTCCGCCGCCTGTCGTTGCTCCAGCACTTTGTCGATGTCCTTCTCGCATTCAACCCACCACACCATGTGATGGCGCAGCCCGCGGCCCAATACGCAGGCTCGCCATGTCAAGCCACTCGATCCGCCCGAATACACCTCCCATTGATGAGCGCAGGGTGTCCCATCCTGTATGAACTTTGAGATGGGCCCCTCTTGAGATTGCCAACCATAACGTTGCCGAAATCCGCAGACTTCAAAGTCACGAACCGTTGCCGTAGCGCCGCAACGAGCGCAGCAAAAACCATAACTCCCGGAGCCGATGGTGCTGACGATCGCAAGAAGCGGAGCGACAATGGCGATAAAGATCAACAGCGGCCGAAACAGGGCGAAGAGCGAAAACCGGCCTTCGGCTGGGGCCGCATAGTCAAGCGTCACGGCCCGCTCAGCGTGCAGAGCTTGCGCGGGTTCGACCCCAATCAAATCCGGCGATGGCCCATTTGTCGCCATACCCAACTATACACAGGTAGCCAAGTGGCGTTTCAAAAAAACTTGCCTCGACTATGCCTTCGGCTTCAGTCCCAGCTTCAAATCCATCCGCCGCCGGGATGCATCCGTAAGGAACTTCTCCCCGCAATCAGGGCATGCCCATCGCTCCACAACTAATTCGATTTTCTCAGAATGGGGCGCAGAGACGGCGATCTTCTCTTTGCCAAGGCGAATGCGGCTGGATGAGCAGAGTGGGCACTTGCTATACCGTCGGCTAGTCCGAGCGGACCGACCTTTTACCCGAGATGAGGATGTAGAAGTCTGACTCATGATCGTTAAGTTTGCGTATGACTCCCTTGGAGTATATCGCCGTTCCTTCAAAATTAAAACTGTCGATAATAAACACCTTTTCACGCCGTCCCTGTCGCCAAGCACTTGTACTGTTCTTTGCGCGAAGGAACTGGGCCGTCAGAATCGATTCGATAACGTCGTCTTGCGTCAGGCCATCAGCTCGACATTCAAGGTCGGCCTTCAATGTGAAATCATAGTTTCCGGCTCGGACCATTCGTTTGATCTTGACGAGATTCGTATCCATCCTCGTTTGAATCCTACCTCACAAGGCCTCCCCCGCCATCATCTCCTCATACCCCTCCCGCCGCCGTATCACCCGAAACCCCCCGCCCTCCACCAAGACCTCCGGCGGATTCGGCCGCGAGTTGTAATGGCTCGCCATCGCCATGCCATACGCCCCCGCCGTGAACACCGCCACCAGATCCCCGCGCTGCATCGGCGGCAGCATCCGATCCTTCGCCAGAAAATCCCCGCTCTCGCAGACCGGCCCGACCACGTCCATCGGCAAACACCCCGCCATCGACGCCGCCCGCTCGCCGCGCTCGGCCGGCACGAACCCCGCCGCCGGCCTCACCGGCCACACAAAGTGATACGCCTCATACAGCGCGGGGCGGATCAGATCATTCATGCCCGCATCAACGATCAGAAAATCCCGCTCGCCCGACTTCTTCAGATACAACGTCCGCGCCACGAGAATCCCCGCGTTCGCCGCGATGGACCGCCCCGGCTCCATGATGATCGAGAGCGGCTTTGCGCCTGCGACACGATCGGCGAGCAGCGGCACAATCGCCTCGGCATACGCAACCGCCGGCGGGGCCTCGCTCGTCTTGTAATGCGCCCCGAACCCGCCGCCGATATCCAGCGTGTCAATCGCGAAGCCATCGGCGCGAAGCTCGTCGATCAACGCCAGTGTCTTGCGAATCGCCGAGACATACGGCTCCACCGTGTTCACCGGCGAGCCGATGTGCAAGTGAATCCCGCAGAGCCGCACCGACGCCGACCGGCCATACTCGTGAAACACGCGCCGGGCCCGTTCGAGATCGACGCCGAACTTCGATTCCTTTTTCCCCGTGCTGGTGTAGCGATGCGTCTTGGGATCGACATCGGGGTTCACGCGAAGCGCCGCCCGCGCGACGACGCCGCGCCGACCGGCGATCTCGATCAAGTTCGCCAGCTCCGCCTCCGACTCGATATTGAACCAGCCGATCTTCGAGTCCAGCGCAAGATTTATCTCCTCATCGGTCTTGCCAACGCCCGCGAAGACAATCTTCGCCGGGTCGCCACCGGCGCGAAGAGCGCGTACCAGTTCCCCGCCGGAGACGACATCGAACCCCGCCCCGCGATCCTTCAGCAACCGACAGATATGCAGATTCGGACAGCTCTTGATGGAATAGCAGATGATCGGCCGCAGCGCCGCGAAGGCGGACGCGACCGCGTCGTAATGGTGCAGCAGCGTCGCGGATGAATAAACATACGCCGGCGTCCCGACGGATTCCGCAATCCGCGCGACCGGCACATCCTCGCAATACAACTCACCGTTTCGATAGGCAAAGTGGTCCATGGCGGACGACTAGCATACTGGGAATCATGCGAGGCTTCCGCGCTATCACGGCGCCTTCAATCCCATCGTGAAGAAGTTGCCGGCGGCAATGGCGACAAATCCCGAATTGGGTGGGGGCACATCATGCTGACCGAACTGATTGTCTCCCCAGACAACGACCGAGCCGTCGGACTTCAACCCGGCGCTGTGCGTCGATCCCGCGGCCACGGCGATGAAGCCGCTATTCGGCGCCGGGACATCCAGTTGTCCGGATAAATTGAACCCGCCCCACGCGGCGATGGAGCCGTCAGTACGTAACGCGAGAATATGAGACGACCTGGACGAGATCGCAGTGAAGCCGCTGTTCGGCGCGGGAATAATGTCTCGCCCATCGGCCGCGTTACCCCAGACCACGATGGAGCCATCGGACTTAAGCCCGACGCTATAGCCCAGTCCACAGGCGACGGCGACAAACCCACTGTTCGGCGCAGGCACGTCCAACTGGCCGTATGTGTTGTATCCCCAGCCCACGACTGAACCGTCATTCTTCAGGCCCAGGTTGTGTGAGAAGCAGGCGGCGATGGCTGTGAAGTTTGCGTTCGGGCTGGGCGGATCCGTCAGTTGAGGCGTGCTGGTTCCCCACCCGACGACGGTCCCATCGGATTTCAACCCAATACTGTGATCGTTTCCTCCCGCGACCGCGATGAAATCGCTGTTCACCGCATTTGGCGGACGGGCTTGACTACTATCATTGAAGCCCCAGCCTTCCACCTTACCGCTTTCTCGAATGCCCATGCCATGAAAATCGCCGCAGTCGATGGCTTTGTATCCGGGGTTCGGGGAATCCACCAACAACTGGCCGGCCGTGCTTTGCCCCCAGGCGATGATTTTTCCACCCACGGTTTCATCGACTTGGTTGCCCGGCGGTCCCTGCATTCCGCCGGGCACGCCGGTGTTGGCACAGTTCGATTGTGCTCCGGTCATGACGATCAAAGTGAAACCAAGGATGACAGTTTTCAACAAAATGACTCGCATTTGCCTTCTCCAAAGCGCGGGACAGTAATAATGGGGATCAAGAAACACCGTCGACGGCTGATCCCAAGGCCCGCGTCCACAATCCATAGGTTGAAGTGGATCGAGTTTGACAAGAAATCTGTCGCTCAATCTGCAATCGCTGGCATGGACGCGTTTCTGTTATAAGACCACCCATGCCCCTCCTCGCCGCGTTTTCCAGCCGCTTCACCCCGCTGATGTTCGCGGCCCTGCTCTGCTGGATCCTCTGCGTCACGCTTCACGAATTCGCCCACGCCCTCGTCGGCTATTGGGGCGGCGATGACACCGTCAAATCGCGCGGCGTCCTCACCCTCGACCCCACGCGATTCATCGACCCGGTCAACACCCTGCTCATCCCCGCCGTCGTGCTGCTCATGGGCGGGTTCCCCCTGCCCGGCGCGGCCGTCATGATCGACCGCAGCCGCCTCAAAAGCGAGAAATGGGGCGCGTATGTCTCCGCCGCCGGGCCGGCCGCCAACTTCATCCTCTTCATCCTGATGTGCATCCCGCTTCACCCGAAGCTCGGCATCGTCGATCCCTTCGACACGACGCAGCCGACATGGGTGCATTTTCTCGGTGCCATGGCCACGCTGAACCTCTTCGCCACGCTGTTCAACCTGATCCCCGTGCCCCCGCTCGACGGCTTCGGCATCATCGAACACCGCCTCGATCATGAAACACAGTGGAAGCTGCGCCAACCGCAGGTCGGCTTCGGCTGTTTGATCACGCTCATGCTCGTGATGTGGAATGTCCCCGGCGCGATGACGCCCTTCGTCTTCATGTTGGCCCACGCGACGGACATGCTCGGCATCCCGTCGCACCTTCTCTGGGACGGCTACGGCGTCGTCTTCTTCGACATCGCGCCAGGGGCATAGTGACGTTGCGTCGTCTCGACTTCATGCCCGCCTCGCATAAAATGCCCGCCTGTCGTAATTTGAACTTGTTGCAAAACCCCTGTGGCACAGGCGTCTCGCCTGTGGAGAACTGGTTTTGAAACAACCAGCAGGAACCCCCATGCGAATCCTCAGCGGCGTCCAACCCTCCGGCAAGCTCCACCTCGGCAACTTCTTCGGCGCGATGAAGCAGCACATCGAGGCCCACGACCGGCATCCGAATCGTTATGCATGAGTTGTTTCCGATCATCCATGTGCCTATCAACGCACCATTGGCAAGTGAGCCAATGGGCACCAAGGACAAGTTCTGGTATCAGGACTCCAAGTTCGGCCGTTGCCTTTTCAAACGGCCGCGCCCCGGAACCGGCGAGGACTGGGCTGAAAAGGCGGCGGCCGAGATCGCCGACCTGCTTGGTCTTCCCCATGCTCGTTATGAACTCGCGGAATACGGAGGCGTGTCCGGCACGGCAAGTCCCAGCATCGTCATGGAACATCAATCACTCATTCATGGAAACGAAATCCTCGTCAACATTGTCAAGGGATACGAAGCCTCGGCGACGAAAAGGTATGGGCAGAGTAAACACACACTGAAGAATGTTCTTTCGGTCTTGAACGATGATCAGATCGGACTACCGATGGGGTGGACGCCTCCTCACGGCGTTTCCACGCCGACAGGATTGATGATCGGTTATCTGATGTTCGATGTGCTGATCGGCAACACGGACCGCCATCATGAGAATTGGGCGATTGTGCTCGACAGCTCAGTCCATTTGAACACTGATCCCGGGGGATTCATTTCCCCGGCGACTCCAGGCGAGTGGCTGTTGCGAATGGCCCCGACATTTGATCATGCGTCTTCCCTTGGCGCGCACCTTGTGGACTCAAAGCGCACGAGCATACTGGCCGCAGAAAATGGGTTTCCTATGGAAGGGTACGTTGAGAAAGCTCGTTCTGCTCTCTATCATACGGAGGACGACTCGAAGGCGATGATGACCATTGACGCATTCGCCAAGGCTGCCCACTATGATGGCGCTGCGGCAAAAGCGTGGGTGTTGCAAGTCGCTACACGATCCATCAAGGAGTTCAGAGTTGTGTTTGACCGCTTTCCGCGAACCAGAATCTCGGATGTTGCGGCGGATTTCGCGGTCGCACTGCTCGATGCCAACCGACGGCGACTTGTTTCGCTGATGGAGTCATGGAGTTGAAAACACTCTTCGTTGCATGGCAGGATCCTCGATCGCGACGTTGGACGCCGATTGCCCGGTTAACCCACGACGGAACCGTGTACCGATTTCAATATACGAGCGGCGCTGAACGAGCACGACGCGAGTACGGTTTTGTTCCATTACAATCTTTTCCAGCGCTCGAGGAGGCTTACGAGTCGAGCGACTTATTTCCGCTCTTTTCCAACCGACTCCCTAACTCCAATCGGCCGGATTATTCCGACTATGTCCAATGGCTGGGGGTAACGGTCGACGAGCGCGATCCGATCATCCTGCTTGGCCGAAGCGGCGGCCGCCGAATGACCGATGCGCTCGAAGTGTTCCCCTGTCCGGACATGGACGAACGAGGGGAATATCATGTGCGATTCTTTTCGCACGGAATCAGTCACCTGCCGGAGGACAGTAAGACTCGAATCAGCAAGTTATCCCCCGGCGACAGACTATTGCTCTTCCATGACTTTCAAAATCCGCACGATCCTTTTGCCCTGGGTCTAAGAACTGCGGGGGATAATGGTGATCGACATCTTGTGGGCTACTGCCCAAGCTATTTACTGCGCGATGCGTTTGAACTCATTAAGGACTGCCCTTTTTCGCCAGTGGTGACTGTAGAACGAGTCAACGCCGAACCCGCCCCGTTACAAATGCGACTTCTCTGTAAGCTCACGTCCTGTTGGCCGGAAGGCGGCTTTGTGCCCTGCTCCTCGGATGACTACCAACCAATTGTTGTAACCGTTCCTGCAAACTAACCCGGTACATCATTGAATTCGAACAAGGTCATACTTTAGTACGATGCGAATCCTCAGCGGCGTCCAACCCTCCGGCAAGCTCCACCTCGGCAACTTCTTCGGCGCGATGAAGCAGCACATCGAGGCCCAGGAGCGCGAGGAGTGCTTCATCTTCATCGCCAACTACCACGCCCTCACCACCATTCAGGACGCCGACCGACTCCGCGCCCTCACCCGCGACGTCGCACTCGACTACCTCGCCCTCGGCCTCGACCCGGCCAAGGCCTGCCTCTTTCGCCAGAGCGATGTACCCGAAGTCACCGAACTCGCCTGGATTCTCTCCACCGTCACCGGCAAGGGCCTGCTCGAACGCGCCGTCAGCTTCAAGGACAAAACCGCGAAGGGTCTCTCCGCCTCGATGGGCCTCTTCTGCTACCCCATCCTGCAGGCCGCCGACATCCTCATCTATCACAGCGACGTCGTCCCCGTCGGCAAGGATCAGGTGCAGCACATTGAGATGACCGCCGACATGGCTGGCTACTTCAACAACACTTACAAGTGCGAAGTCTTCAAGCTGCCGCAGGCGCGGCTCAACGAAGCGGCCATCGTCCCCGGCGTCGACGGCGAGAAGATGAGCAAGAGCTACGGCAACACCCTTGACCTTTTCGACGATGCAAAGTCGGCCAAGAAAAAGATCATGAGCATCAAGACCGACAGCACGCCGGTCGAAGAGCCGAAAGACCCGACGACCTGCAACATCTTCGCCCTGCTGAAACTCTTCGCGTCAAAAGACGAAATCGCCGAGTGGGACGCCCGCTATCGCAAAGGCGGAATGGGCTACGGCGACGCGAAGAAGCGACTCGCCGAATTCTTCGAAGAAAAATTCGGCCCGGCCCGCGAGCGCCGCGCGACGCTGGAGAAAGACCCGTCCTATGCCGAAGACGTCCTCGCATCCGGCGGCAAAAAGGCCCGCGCCGTGGCCCAAGGCGTCATGGCCAAAGTCCGCGACGCCTGCGGGATCGTCATCCATCATTGAAAAAATCCGGGGCGCGCGGCGCGAGCCTGCGGTCCGAGCACCTGCTCGCTCGCCAGCGCCTTCTTGTTTTCATAGAATGCCCCCATGACCGTCGACGAACAAATCGCCCACCTCCGCCGCGGATGCGAAGCCATCTACAGCGAGAAAGACCTGCGCAGTCGCCTCGAACATTGCGCCAAGGTCGGCCGGCCCATGCGCGTCAAGCTCGGCATGGACCCAACCGCGCCGGACATCCACCTCGGCCACACCGTCGTCCTCGGCAAGATGCGCCAATTCCAGGACCTCGGCCACAAGGGCGTGCTGATCATCGGCGACTACACCGCCCGCATCGGCGACCCCACCGGCAAGACCAAGACGCGGCCGATCCTCGACGACGACACCATCAAGAAAAACGCCGAGACCTATTTCCAACAAGCCGGCAAAGTCCTCGATACGCGACCCGAGAAACTGGAAATCCGCTTCAACAGCGAATGGCTCGCCAAGTTGAACTTCGCCGATGTGTTGAAGCTGACCAGCCACATGACCGTGCAGCAGATGCTCCAGCGCGAAAACTTCAAAATGCGCATGAAGGACGAAGTGCCCATCGTCGTCACCGAGTTCATGTATCCGCTCATGCAGGCCTATGACTCCGTCGTAATCGACGCCGACGTCGAGCTGGGCGGCACCGACCAGACCTTCAACAACCTTGCCGGCCGCGACCTGATGGAGAAAAACGGCAAGCCGCCGCAGATCGTCGTCATCATGCCGATCCTCCGTGGTCTCGACGGAGTAGAGAAGATGAGCAAGAGCCTCGGCAACTATGTCGGCATCACCGATACCACCAAGGACATGTTCGGCAAGACCATGAGCATCGGCGACGCAATGATGCAGGAGTGGTACACCCTGCTCACCGATGTGCCGACGGCCGAGATCGCAACGCTGTGTGACGCGAGCAAGACGCACCCGCGCGAGGCCAAGATGGGCCTCGCCAAGCGAATCGTCACCCGCTACTACGACGCAGCCGCAGCGGAGCGCGAAGTGGAGCTGTGGCAGAAGGTGATGGTGGAAGGCGGCCTGCGCGATGATATTCCGACCGTCGCGCTGTCGAAGGCCGAGTGCGACGCGGACGGCACCATCTCGCTATCAAAACTGCTGAAGGTTCTAAATCTGGCCGCGTCCACCAGCGAAGGTCGACGCCTCATAGAAGGCGGCGGCGTGTCGGTCAATCAGCAAAAGGCAACCGACCCGCAGATGCGAATCACACCGGTGAACGACATGTTGATTCAAGTTGGCAAGCGCAAGGCGGCGAAGGTGTCATTATTGTCCACTTAGACGCTGATATGTACGCTCATATTGACGTCGATACATATCGGTGATAAGATTCTATTATGCGACGAATCAAGAGAACAACAGCGAATTTGCCCGCCGACCTGCTTAAGGACGCAACAGAGACGACCGGAAAAGGTATTACGGAAACTCTGATTGAAGGGCTTGAGCTTGTAAAACGCTCAAGCGCCTATTACCGGCTCAAGGCCCTGCAAGGTAAAATCAAACTCAAAATCGACCTGGATGTTAGCCGTGAGCGCACTCGTCGTCGATAGTTCCTCATTTATTGACTACCTCGCTGGTCGTCCCCTTCCGGAACTCGACGAAGCGCTCCTTGAGGGCCGCGTGTACCTCCCGCCCATTGTCGTGGCCGAATTGTTCAGCGGCGCGACGCGCTCCGTGCATGAGCAGGACATTCGTCACGCCATCGATCCGCTCCCGCTCTGCCCGACTCCCCGTGAACACTGGATACGCGTTGGCCGATTACGAATGAGCCTCGCCCGAAAAGGACTGACGGTTTCAACCCCGGATGCCCATGTCGCACAATGTTCATTGGATCTGCGGGCCCAACTTTTAACTCGGGATCGCATTTTTTCACGAATCGCACGCCATTGCGGACTTCGGCTGGCTGGATAGAACTGGTATTCAATCCCAGTGGCACAGGCGTCTCACCCGTGCAAAACGACTGTTGAAACAGTATATGAAGTCTTCTGCTGAAATCCAACGATGCTTGATTCGCGAGATGGGCTTGTCCTAAGCACCACTGCGCGTCAACAATAGGAATACGTTTGCAAGCGCAAGGCGGCGAAGATCGCGCTTGCCTAGTGCGGGCGCTTACCCCGCTTCGTGCCGGTTTTTTTGTTGTCGCTCGTCGCAATGCCAAATCGCTCGGCTAACTCTTTTGCGCGCCGATGCCGGGCCTCCTCGTCCAAGGCTCGGTCTGCTTCATATGCCTCCGACCGCCAGCGCCGAACCGCCTCAAGCATTTTGCTTTCTTTATGCATCGTCTTGTTCGTCAGAGAGCAGCTCCGCAGGGCTGACAATAGTCACTGGATGATAGTACCCACGAAGGACCGCAACGGCGTTGAATCGTTCGGCACGCCGCACGCTTGCAATGTGGCAAATGCAAAGCTCCACACACTTGTCTCAACATAGACCTTATGTCGCATAAGCGTATTATACGCGATGGATATTCAGTCAATTAGAAGGCCTGCCATGAAACCACTCGACGCCCTTATCGCCGAACACACCCCCTCCATCATCGCCCTGCGCCACGACATCCACGCCCATCCCGAACTCGGCTTCGAAGAACACGAGACCGCCCGCCGTGTCCTCGCCCAGATCAAGCCGCTCCCGAATCTCACCATCCGCACCGGCGTCGCCAAGACCGGCATCGTCGCCACGCTCAACGCCGAAAAGAAAGGCCCCTGCGTCGCCCTCCGCGCCGAACTCGACTGCCTCCCCATCACCGAAGAAACCGGCCTGCCCTACGCCTCGAAACACCCCGGCCGAATGCACGCCTGCGGACACGATGGCCACACCAGTTGCCTCGTCGGCGCAGCGAAAGTGCTGTCGAGCATCGCCGACGATCTCCCCGGCAAGGTGAAATTCATCTGGCAGCCCGCCGAAGAGGGCGGCGGTGGCGGCGGGATCATGTGCAACGAAGGCGTCCTGGAGAATCCAAACGTCGACGCCATCTTCGCCCTGCACGGGTGGCCCTACCTCGACCTCGGCACCGTCGGCGTCAAGTCCGGGCCTGCCATGGCCTCAACGAATCCGTGGTCAATGACCATCCACGGTTGCGGCGCGCACGCCGCCTACCCGCACAAAGGCATCGACCCGATCGTCGTCGCGGCGCATGTTGTCACCGCGCTGCAGACCATCGCCTCCCGCTTCACCGATCCGCTGGATTCCGTCGTCGTCACGGTCGGCAAGTTCCACGCCGGCACCGCCTCGAACATCATCCCTGACACGGCCGAACTGACAGGAACGATTCGCTCGCTCAGCCCGGCAACCCGAAAACGCGCCGTCGAAATGTTCGAACAGATCGCGAAACAAACATCCGCTGCCTTCGGCGCAAAGGCCGACGTCCGCATCACCGAGGGCTACCCCGTCTGCGTGAACGACGCCAAGGCAGCGCGATTCGTTGAGGATGTCGCCCGCGAGGTGCTCGGCGCAGACAAAGTCGCGGAAAACGTCAACGCCTCCATGGGCGGCGAGGATTTCGCCTACTACGCACAGAAGGTCCCCGCCGCCTTCTGGCGGCTCGGCGTGCGCCGCGGCGATCCGGCGAAGCAGCCCACGCTGCACCAGAGTACCTACAACTTCAACGACGACGCCATCCCCATCGCGATTCGCATGCACTGCGAAATCGCCCGGCGGTTCCTCGCATCGCGCGCTTGATCGCGACGGCGGCGCGCGGTCCAATCACCACCCAGGGAGAAGAGAGAAAATGAACATCGACCCGAATTGGGAAATATCCGTCGCCGACGTGGACGCCATGCGCAAACGCGGCGAGGCATTCCTGCTGCTCGACGTGCGCCAACCAGAGGAATTCGCCATCTGCAAGATCGACGGGGCGCATCTGATCCCGCTGGGCGAATTGGAGCGACGAGTGGAAGACGTGCGCGGACTGGCGAAGGGGCAGCCGATCGTGGCGCAGTGCCACCACGGCGGCCGAAGCCTCAGCGCCGCCGCCATCCTGCGCAAGGCCGGATTGCCCAATGTCAAAAGCATGGCCGGCGGGATTGACCTATGGTCGTTGCAGATTGATGCGAAAGTGCCGCGCTATTGAAGCGCGACAGAGTTAGACCGTCGCCTTTTCCCCATTCGGCAGACCGATCTGGACGACCTTGCCGACGTCCTTCCAACCCTGATCAGATCGCCGCTTCGCCACCGGCCGGCCGTGCTCGTCCAGCTCGTAACGCTCCTCCCACTTCACATTCCACGACATGCCCTCGGTCGTGCGATCGGTGGTATCAAAAATCGCCGGACAGCCATAGCAGAAATGGTCTTTCAGCCGGGGCTCGGAGTTGATGATCTCGGGATTATTCACCATCCGCCGTGCATCGCGATAGGCCTGGTTGTTCCATATCTCGGCGAGAGGCGTCTGGAAAACGTTTCCGAAAATCTTCGGATCATCCTTTTCCGAGTACTGATGGCCGATGCGATACGTGCAACACGGAATCACGTCGCCGTTGTACTTGATGACCGTCGCATTGTGCGGCCAGTAGCACTGCGGCACTTTCTTATTCTTGTGAGGCCCGATGACGTCCATGAATTCGGGGTCGCGATCGGTGTAGTTGCCGAGGTCGCCCCAGAAATCCGTGAACTGATCGATGCCCATATCGAGGAGCAGCTTTCGGGCCGGCTCGCACTCGTCGGCATTGTGTTGAAACTTGATGTACTGCACTTCGATCTTGGGATAAACCTGGCCGTACTCCTTGCGGAATTCGCAGACCCGCTTGAGATTGTTGAGTACGCGATCAATGCGCCCGCCCACGCGCGTCATTTCATACTTCGCCTGCGAAAGCCCATCGACGCAGACCGTCAGGTGCGTCAGCCCGCTCTTGACCATGCGGCGAATTCGCGCGTCGGTCAGGGCAAAGCTGAAGTTCGTGCTGATGTGAACGTTCAGCCCTGCGTCCTTCGCGATCGTGGACATCTCGTCCAGATCGGGGTGGACCAGCGGATCGCCGACGTAATACAGCGACACGGCCGACGACCGGCCCTTGATCTGCTTGATGATCTGGCGGAACTGCTCCACCGACATGCGATGCTGCGGCTTGAAGTCCTGCTTCTCCAGCGCCGGGTCGCCGTTCGGGTCGGCATGGACGCACACCGTGCAACTCAAATTGCACATCGGTGAAATATCGATCTTCACGGCCGACGGAAACGCCAGCATCTTCTCCGCCTTGAGCACATACTGCGATGCGCCGACGGCCAGGTTGATGCCGCGTCGCAGCGTCATGCGCTCAAGGAACCATCCCTGCCGCCGCCGGACGCCCATGACCAGCATGCGAAGCGATTCGCCGCTGGAGGAAACCTTGTCCAGATAGAATTGGGGATCAAGAAAGCGCAGCGGACTTTTCCGCGCGCCGGTCGTGGTGTCGGTCTTCTCTGCAATCATGCTTCTTTCCTTCGGATCGTGCTTCCCGGTAGGTAGAGTACGACCGTCCCCCTCCCTGGGTTCTGACCCGCGACTCCGTGCGGCAAGAGCTGGTGGCGAATCAGTTTATGATAACTTCCACACCCCCCAATAGCAAGGAAACGATTGCCTGCGGAGGAGGGGCAGCCCCGCGTCCTACATCGGATACTCCCATTCCGAGGCTGAGCCGCGAGTGGATACTCGGCCCTTCGCCCTCTCCGATAACCAGAGTAGTCCGTCGTGTGTTGGTCCCAATTCATTGAACGCCGCTTGAGAAAAAGGGTCACACCTTCGCCCCAAGCAGCAACCACGCCAGCGTCTTCGCGTTGAACACCGCGTGCGTCAAAATCACCAGCGTCAGCGACCCGCTTCGCGCGTACATCCACCCAAGAAGCACTCCGAACGCCGCAAGCGGAATGATCGTGTCCACGTATGGATAATGAATGAACCCAAACAGCGCGCTCGTCACCAGCACGCCCCCCCACGTCGTCCCCGACCACCGCGCAATTGCCGGAAGCAGAATTCCGCGAAAGAGCATCTCCTCAATGATCGACGCCGGCACCAGCGCGTTGAACACCGTCAGCCCGCGCACCAGCGGCGGCGTAGCCGAATCCTGCAACGCCGAAATGGAGGCGTGGGTCGTCGTCGAGATGTCCAACACCCGCATCAGCCACGTCACGCCTTCGAGCAGGCCGAAGCAGATCGGCGTGATCAGCACATACGCCGCAACCGCCTGCAAACATCGCCGCCCCAACTGATCTGTCGTCAACCCCCATCGCGCGAGCCCACCCGGCACTCGCCGCATGGCGATCACACCGAGCAAGACAATCACACCGGCCTGTGCAATCGCCAGCGTGCCGAGCTGCCGCGCCGTCGCGACAACCGCCGGTGCACCGTCGGGCTGCGACGTGGCCGACGGATTCATCATCGTATTAACGGCAGCCGGCAGATAGAAAACCGCGATGAAGGCGAACAAGACATCGGCCGCTTCAAACCGATGCTCGCTCATCGGCGGCAGCCGCAGCATGTCCCGCCACTGTGCCCGAAGGGTGATCGTGGCCACCGAGAAGACCAGACCCGCCACGCCCGCGCCGAGAATGCTGTAATCCATGAATTGAAGCAGGCGCTGCATTTCCGGCATGGGCGTTGATTCCCGGGGCGGCGGTTCCTACAGTGCCGTCGGAGAAACGATGTCCGCGACTATATTGCAAAGAATCGTCGCCACCAAACGCGACGAAATCGCCTCAGCCAAAGCGGCTCGCCCGCTCTCCGAGTTGCGCTCGCGCATTCGCTCCCTCACCCCACCGCGCGACTTCCACAATGCCATCGCCACTGACAGCCCCACCATCCGCCTCATCGCCGAGATCAAAAAAGCCTCCCCCTCCGCCGGGCTGATCCGCGCCGACTTCGACCCAATCCGTATCGCAAACATCTACGCCGAAAGCGGCGCGTCCGCCCTGAGCGTGCTGACCGATCGCAGTTACTTCCAGGGCGAGTTGGCGTTCATTGAAGCCGTGAAGAAAGAAGTGCCGCTTCCCGTTCTCCGCAAGGATTTCATCATCGACGCCTACCAGATCGACGAAAGCCGCGCGGCCGGTGCCGATGCCGTGCTCCTCATCACCGCAATTCTCGCCGCCTCGCAGATCGAAGACTACGCCGCGCACGCCCACGAACTCGGCATGACCTCGCTCATTGAGATTCACGACGAGCGCGAGCTGGAAATCGCCCTGCCGCTTATCACCCCGGCGCGCCGCACGATGCTCGGCATCAACAATCGCGATCTCGCCGTGCAGCAAATCGATTTATCAACAACCAAACGCCTTGCCGCATTGCTCCCGGCGGGCACCCTCTTCGCCGCCGAGAGCGGCCTGAAGACCCGCGACGACGTGCAAGCCATGCACCACGCCGGCGCATCCGCCGTCCTCATCGGTGAGACCTTTATGCGTGCGCCCGACATCGCCGCCAAGGTGCGCGAGCTGCTGGCCTGACCCACACATCCTTTATCGTTGACGCTATCATCCACGGGGTCGAGTGGTCTTCGGGAGTCGGGCATTCATGACCGCGGAGCGAATAGTACTGAGCAAGGGTGGCGATCACAGCGAAGACATCCGTCGCGCTGCGCAAACCCTCGCCGATGGCGGACTCGTCGCCTTCCCGACAGAAACCGTCTACGGCGTCGCCGCCAACGCAGCCGATGAATCCGCCGTTCGGCGACTCCGCGAACTCAAGGCCGTCACCACCGATCAACCCTTCACGGTCCATCTCGGCCGGCGCGACGACTGGACCGACTATGTCTCATCGCCGCCGCCGCTCGCCGAACGTTTCGTCCGCAAAGGCTGGCCCGGGCCGCTCACCCTCGTGCTCCCCGCCGCCGACCCGACGAAGTCCCCAATTCACGACCGCCTCTCCGAACTCGGTGCACGCTCTATCTTCGCCGGCGGCACGGTGAGCCTGCGCTTTCCCGATCACCCCATCGCCGCGCAGGTGCTTGCCGGCTCCGGCGCGCCCATCATTGCATCGGGCGCAAGCCGCGGCGCGAACCCGGCCCCGACCGACGGCGAAGACCTCGACGCCGCCCTGTCCGACCACGTCGATGTCATTCTCGAAGACGGCCCCACACGCTATCAAAAAGGCTCGTCGGTCGTGTCGATCCACAACGACGGCTACACCCTGCTCCGCGCCGGCGCGTTGGACGAGCGAATGATCCGCAATCTCGCGACCGTGCAGATTCTTTTCGTCTGCTCCGGCAACACCTGTCGCTCACCCATCGCCGAAGGCCTGTTTCGCCAGATGATCGCCAGGCGACTTGGCTGTCGCGAGGCCGAATTGGCGAGCCGCGGCGTCGTCATTCGCTCGGCCGGCACCAGCGCCTATGGCGGCAGCCTCGTTTCCGAGGAATCCGTCGAGGTCTGCCGGGCGCGCGGCGTCGATATCGCCGGCCACCGCTCGCGACGGCTGTCACTGGAGTTGATTCACCCGGCTGATTACATTTACACCATGGGAGCGCACCATGCGGACGTGGTCCGATCCATGGCGCCGTCGGCGGCCGCGAAAGTCATGACACTCGCCGGCGACGAAGAAATTTCAGACCCGATCGGCGGCTCGCTCGACGACTACGCCCGAGTGGCCGACCGAATCGAACAGGCATTACGCACACGACTGGACGAGGTATCGCTATGAAAATCGCAATGGGCGCCGACCACCGCGGAGTCACGGCCAAGAGCCACATTAAGGCCGTCTTGCAGGAGCTGAATCTCGACGTGCGCGACTTCGGCACCGAGTCAACGAAATCCTGCGACTACCCCGACCCCGCCGGCGCGGCCGCGCGCGCTGTGCAATCCGGCGAATGCGAACTCGGCATCCTCATCTGCGGAACCGGCATCGGCATGTCCATCACCGCCAACAAACTGCACGGCATCCGCGCTGCCCTCTGCCACGATGAACTCACCGCCGAGATGGCCCGCCGACACAACGACGCCAACATCCTCTGCCTGCCGGCCGACCTCGTCGGCAACGCGCTCATGCGCCGCATCGTGGAGGTGTGGCTAAAAACCCCTTTCGAAGGCGGCCGCCACCAGGCCCGCATCGACAAGATTTCGACAATCGAAGAATCACAGTGCAAGCCGAAATGACAGTTCGTCTGTTCGAATAATCTGCGAACCATTGTGGCTATAAGGACGGTCTGGATTGTATCGCGTTGCGCAGCAACCCCTTCCTCCATTGGTCATTCATCATTCGACATTCTGCATTCCAAAGGCCAACTTGCCAATTCGTCCGCCCAGGGGCTAATCATCACGACGACCGCCCGATCAACTCCAGCCGCAACAGATTCAACGCCGCCTTCGCCGTCCGATCTCGAATCTCGTCGCGCGACAGATTCTCGCCAAACCGCAACTCCTTCACGACCGACTTCTCCGCCGTCGCCAGCCCCACAAACACCAGCCCCACCGGCTTCTCCCGCGTCCCGCCCGTCGGGCCGGCCACACCGGTCGCCGACAACGCATAGTCCGTCCCGCTGATCCGCCGACAATTCGCCGCCATCGCCTCGGCCACCGGCGCACTCACCGCGCCATGCTGCGCAATCAGCGCCGGCGGTATCTCCAGCAGCCGCTCCTTCGCCGAGTTCGCATACGTCACAAACGCCTGAACCAAATACGCGCTCGACCCCGACACATCCGTAAGCCGCTTGGAGATAAGCCCGCCGGTGCACGACTCGGCCGTGGAGATCGTTTTCCCTTGCTCGATCAGCAGCCGCGCGACGGCGTCCTGCACGCTGTCTCCCTCTTCCCCAAACACCGCGACCCCAAGTCGCTCACGCACGACCCGCGCATCGGCCTCGGCAAGTTGCACCGCCTTCTCAACCGTCTCTCCATGCGCGTTGATGCGAATCGAAATAATCAAATCCGCCGCGCTGGTGCCGACCGTCGGATTGCGCCCGCGCGCCATGAGGTCCGCGATCTTCTCGCCCACCTCGGCCTCGGGCATGCCGAATGTCTTGATGGTCCGTTGCACGATCGCCGCGCCGCTGCCGTGCGACAGGTTCGGCAACACATGCGTCTCAAACATCGGCTTCATCTCGCGCGGCACGCCGGGCATGAGATACACATCGCAATTCCCCAACCGGCCGCGCACGCCGGGCGCGGTGCCGTGCGGATTATCGAGCGGCGTCGCCCCGCGCGGGCACATCGCCTGTTGCCGATTCTGCGGATGCATCGCCCGTTTACGCGACGCAAAATACGCCTCGATCTGCGTCATGCACTCGGGATGAAAGACAAGCTCAACCCCCATCGCATCGGCCAACGTCTCGCGCGTCAGATCATCCGGCGTCGGGCCAAGACCACCAGTAACAAGCAGCAGGTCCGCCGTCTTCGCCGCCTCAAGAATCTCCCGCGTAATCTCCGCCCGCTCATCAGCAACGGTGACATGCCGCGTGCAGAGAACCCCCACCGCCGCCAACCGCTGCGCCAGCCACGCGGCATTCGTATCGACCGTTTGGCCGAGCGTGAGTTCGTTTCCGATGGAGAGGAGTTGGGCGTTCATGGGGCGGCGTTTGTTGTCGGTAGAGCATAAGCAGCGGCCGTGGGAATGCCATATCGCTGTTGCCAGTCGGCGCCGAGCCGCGCGGCAATCTCATCACTCCGAGCCGACGTCGCCGACGTTTGCCAGCCAACATCCGCCGATGCGAGCACCGACAATGAGACTAAGGCGCAGCACATGCACGCCAGCCCCATCGCAGAAGCGACGCGTAAGATCCATGCGAGCGGAGCGGCTCGGTACGAGATTGCAATGAGTGTCGTCACGAGAACCAGCGCCGCTATTGTCATCAGCCCGCCCAGGTATATCTCGATGGGGCGCAGGATCGGTGCGATCCACGAGGCGGGCGAAAATACCGATAGATATCCTACGGAAAAGAGGAACCCGATGAACCAACGCCGCCCTCGCAACTCGGGGCGTTCATTCCAAATTCCGGAGGCGAAAAACACAATCGACATGGTGGCTGCCGATACCGAAAGAAGCCAGAAATAGGTCGCCGTCTCTGAAAAAACTGCTTTTGCGTGTCCGGGGGCAAACATTAACGTCTGCCCGATAAAAAGGAATGGCAGCCACAATGCACGCTGCCATCGCGGCAAAGGAGGATATTGATCCCATGGCTGGGCGAGCGTTTTTTTGGGAGTGAGTCGCGCGAATAAGGCGAACATGCACGCAATCAATGCGACAATGCAGCACCCCACGCCTTGCATTGCATACGCACCGGCCACAAACAGGCAATCTAGCGCATGCCGATAAAGATCGGACCGAACGACCGGTGCCCTCTGGAGCGAAGTAAGGTCAACAGGACAATTGGAGGCGATTTGCTTGAAGTCCGTAGTTCCCTTGAGCAGGACTGCCCTTAACGGATCGTCACTCGGCAAACACCGCCCCGCCAAATCCGCACACAACAACCGAGTCCCCGCATCCGGCTCATACTCCATCAACCCCAGGCACGCCCGCACCACCCACCGTCGGCACGTTTCGGCTTCACTCCTCTTGCCCGCCGCGCTCAACTCATCCGCCAGCCTCGCCAGCCGCGCCTGAATCATCGGCAACGCCGCGTAATGATCATGTACGAGAAAATGATCCATGCACTTCACAAGGTTCGCGCGAACGTCGAGCCGCTTGATGTACCCCGACAGCACATCCAAAAAGACGTCGTCATATTCCTTGTTGTAAAGTGCGCTCACCTTCGCCGGGCCGGGCTGCTCAACAATCCGCCGCCACTCCTCGAACCGCTCCGTCGCCGACTTGCCCGCCGCGCCAGCATCCACCAGCGCCCCATACGCCAGCCGAGAAATCACATTGTCCTGATCCACTGCCAACCGCGACTGCATTTTGCCGACCGCTTCCCCCGCCGGTCGACGCCCCCGTTCCACCTCCACCACCGCGTCCAGCAAGTCCGACACCGCAAAATGCCGCTGCGTCACCGGCTCTTTGCGAAGCCGCTCTTGATACTGCTGATACACCGTCTCCCACGTCGGCCCGCCATCCGCGCGCGGCTTGCCCTTCTCCGTCGGCAGCAGCCGGGAATACTCCACCTGCATGATCGCACTGAGAAAGCTTGTCGGCCGCGTGATCTGCCAAAAAAACACGGCGCTCGCCACAAGGGCCAGCGCCGTGAGTAGAATCGTTCCTTTGACTGTCGGCGAACCGGGATCGCGCGGCGGCGAATCAGGCCTTGCCGGGCTTTCGATTCGTTTGTTTCGCCGGTCCCTTCGCGACATCGGGGTGATGATAAGGCGGCGTGTAGTGGAAGGGCGAGAGCGCCGCCCGTCGGCACATCGTCGTCAGCCGATCCACCAGTTCCTTCTGATTATCAATGTTCTCGTGCGTCACGCCGTCGATCTCGGTCTTCAGCACCTGCCCCGTCACCGGCCGGCGATCCCAATAATCGTCATACCAGTAGTACGGATGCGTCGGCGCAAGATTCGACGCCCGCGTGGAGACCAGGTCGCTGCCCCAATGCTTCGAGTCGGGGCATGTCTGGTTGTAGTTGCGAACCTTCAGCGCGTTGTGGCCGATCGGCGTGTTCATCGGCTTGCAATGTTCGTCCTCGTTGTCGCCGTTTTCCTCGGCGTTGTGCGGCCAGTCCTTGTTGAACGCATCGACCGTGAACACGGCCTCGATGAATTTGGTCTTGTGTTCTTGCGCGTAATGCCGAACAACCTGCGTCGCGAGAAACGCGCCGTGACCGTGGCCAACAAGGATCACTTCCTCATCCGGCTTGGAGTCGATATCGACGACGATCTTCAGCCAGTTGTCCGGGTTATAGACCTTCGCATTGATCTCGCGCTTGGCGAGTTCATGGCGAATCTCCGCGAGGCCGTCTGACTCCTCGCATTCCGTGCCCTCGATCAGATACACGCGCGGGCCCGTGTACGACCACTTCTCCGGCTGATGGCAGCCGACCGCGGCAACCATGCCCAGCGCCGCGACGAGACCGAGCGCGCAACGAGATGTGCAAATGCGATTCATGCGTTTTCCCCCAGATAGAAGCGGCGCCGCGCCCTAAGACGCGACGCCGACACCCCCTCACGACGCAGTCGCCCGCGCCGTGTGATTGATTCTATGGCTCTTGAAAATGGCGAATCAACAATCCCGCGCAGGACGAGTCAATCGACGCCGAGCTTATCGGTGCGAGCAATAACACGGGGGATCACTCCGTAGGGTCCGCTGTGCGGACCACGAATGCGCGACAACCAATGGTCCGCACAGCGGACCCTACGACTCTGTGCCTCGGTGACTTTGTGCCTTTTTCTGTTCCCCGTTCCCTATTCCCTTTGTGCCTCCGTGCCTCCGTGCCTTTGTGCCTCCCTCCTGTTCCCTGTTCCCTGTTCCCCGTTCCCTTTTTCCTCTCTGCCTTCTCCCCAATCCCGTTCCTGTTACGATTACGCAGAGAGGACCGATATCCCATGGCCATCGAACTCAACGCAATCGAAATCCGCGTGCTCGGCGTCCTCATCGAAAAAGCCATGGCCGTTCCGCAGTCCTACCCGATGACGCTCAACAGCATCACCGCCGCCTGCAACCAAAAGAACAACCGCCACCCGGTGCTCACCCTCCCCGAGGGCGACATTGCCGCCGCCGTCCACACGCTGCAACAGTGGCAACTCGTGACCATCGCTCCGCCCGAGCCTGGCTCGCGATCCAACAAGTTCCGCCACGAAGTCGAAAAACGCTTCGGCTGGTCCACGCCCCAAAAGGCCATCATGGCCGAACTGATGATCCGCGGGCCGCAGACCATCGGCGAACTGCGCACCAACGCCTCACGCATGACACGGCTGGAAGCCACCGACTATGTGCGCGAAGTGCTCGCCGAACTCGAACGCATGGACCCGCCCATGGTCCGCGAACTCGCCCGACAACCCGGCCAATCCGCCACGCGCTTCGCTCAACTGCTCGGCGGGCCGGTCGCCGACAACGTGCCCTCTCATGCCGGCTATGTTTCAACAACCACACCCACACATGCCGCGCCTTCCGCGCCATCACCATCGCGGCTCGATGAACTCGAGGCCGAAGTCGCCGCCCTCAAAGCCGATGTGGCATCACTCCGCGAAAAACTCCGCGCCGCCGGTTTGCTCCCCTGACCAGCCTCCCCGCCGTGCGGACCTTGCGCATTGAATGATCACCATCCCCGTGTGCACAACCACACGGGGATAGCCCCTATTTTGGGACAATCCGACTCCACATCGTTCGATATCGCACTCGCATTTCCGCTGCGACGTCGATATGATTATTTGATTATCCAGGGCGCTTTGGAGGTGGAGGAGCAGGGAACCGATCGCCTTTGATCCGCTGACTCTCACGGCGGAAACCATCGCCCGTTAATCATCAGGATCCACCCATGAAAACCCGACTCACCGGGGCCGTGCTCGCGTTGTCTCTACTTGCTGCTTTGACCGGCGTTGCTCGCGCCGAGGACGCGCAGGCCGGCAAGCTCTCTCTCAACATCGGCGTCAAAGAAACCGCCGCTCTTGAGAATCTGATGCACGTTCGCGCCGACGCCTTTGCGGCCGATCGTATGTATGTCATTCAGCTGGACGGCCCCATCACGCCGCAGCGCGCCGAATCGCTTCGCAATGCAGGTGTGGTGCTCGGTGAATACCTGCCTTCCTACGCCTACGTCGTCGACCTCAAAGGCGTCGCGCCAACCGCAATCAACCAACTACCCTTCGTCACATGGATTGGCGAATTCCAGTCGGCATGGAAGCTCGACCCCGAACTCGGCACGCGCGCCCACTTGACGCAGGAGCGGCAAGAGTTGGCCGCTCAGGGCATGACCCCGATCCTCGTCACCCTGTTTGCCGGCCGCGGCACCTCAAAGGCCGTCAACGCCATCGGCGCAATGCGCGGAAACAAGATTCATTACATCGAAGATGAAGGCGGCACGCTCGTCATCTCGGCAACCGTGCCCAGCGCGGACGTCGCCCGCCTCGCCGCGATCACTGATGTGCATTACGTCGAAGAAGCCCCCGAGATTACTTATCGCAACGCCACCACACGATGGATCATCCAGACAAACGTCACCGACTCGACGACCATCTGGGCCAACGGCCTTACCGGCACCGGCCAGATCCTCGGCCACATGGACGGCAAGGCGAACCAAACACACTGTGCCTTCATTGACACCGTGAATCCCATCGGCCCCCTGCATCGAAAGATCGTCGCCTACAACACGACCGCAGGCTACGACCAGCACGGCACTCACACCGCCGGAACCGCCGTCGGCGAAGATATCAACGGCAGCACCGGCAACCTCCGCGGCATGGCCTACGGTGCGAGGTTTGTGTACAGCCCGGTCCCCTCGTTTAGCGACACCGGGTTCTACAACGCGGCGAATACACAGTTCGGCCAGGGTGCTCGCGTGTACACCAATAGCTGGGGCAACGACAACACCACGAATTACGACGGCCTTTGCCGCGGCATCGACCGAATTTCCTACGATCAGGAAGACATCCTCGTATGCTTCGCGGTTACGAATCTGAGTGCCCTGAAGAACCCCGAGAATGCAAAAAACGTCCTCGCCGTCGGCAACTCCAATGACACGCCGACCCAGGGCGCATTCTGCACCGGCGGCGCAGGCCCCACGGTCGATGGTCGTCGCAAACCCGAAATCTGGGCCCCCGGTTGCAACACCAACTCGGCGAGCGGCTCAGGCACGTCCTGTTCGACCGCACAGCTAACGGGCACCTCGATGGCATGCCCCGCCATCGCCGGCGCGGGCCTCCTGGTCCGCCAGTACTACATGAACGGCTACTATCCATCCGGCGCCGCCAACGCCCCCGACGCCTTCACCCCCAGCGGCGCGCTGATCAAGGCAACCCTGCTCAACGGAACCGTTGATATGACCGCCGCGGGCTACCCCGGCGTCCGCGAAGGCTGGGGCCGCCTCCTTCTTGAAAACTCACTGTACTTCGCCGGCAACGCGCGCAAACTCGTCGTCCCCGCCGACATCCGCAACGCCAGCGGCATGTCCACCGGCCAGCAGCAGGAATACCCCATCAACGTCGACGGCTCCACCGAGCCGCTGAAGATCACACTGGTCTGGACGGACAAAGAAGCCTCCGCCTCCACCGGCAGCGGCAATCCCGTCATCAATGATCTCGACCTCGAAGTCGTTTCGCCAGGCAGCACGCTGTATCTGGGCAACCAGATCACGAACGGAGTTTCCATTGTCGGCGGAACCAAAGACGCAAAGAACAACGTCGAAATGGTCATGCTCAATTCGCCGCCCGTCGGTCAGTGGACCGTCCGCGTGAAAGCCGCCGCCGTGAACGTCGGCCTCCAGGGTTTCGCCCTTGTTGTCACCGGCGATGTTTCGGATCAAGCCCCGGCCCCGATCCTCAATTCGATCACGCCGGACAGCGGCGCTTCAGGCTCGATCGTCGCCATCACCGACCTCGACGGTGCGAACTTCCAGCTCTCCGGCACCACGACCGTCAAGCTCGCCATGATCGGCAATCCTGATATCGTTGCGACCGGAACCTCGGTGGTCACGGCCGATCGCGTCACCTGCAATTTCGATTTGACCGCCGCCGAACCGGGCAACTGGGATGTCGTCCTCATCAATCCGGATTCGCAGACCGCGACGTTGCCGGGTGCATTCAGAGTTTCACTTTCCTGTGTTCGCGGCGACGTGAATCGCGACGGCCTCGTCGATGGCGGCGACATCGCCCGGTTCAGCGAGATCGTCGTCAACGGCGGTGCCATCCCGGTCGAACGCTGCGCGGGTGACCTCGAAAACACGCCGAACAACGTGGTGGACGAGCCTGACGTCTCGAACTTCGTCGATTGCATTCTGAGCGGCGGTTGCCCATAGTACGCGGCGATGGCACGTACCTGGAAAGCCGTATTCGTCGGTTTGATGGCAGCCGCGCTCGCTGCCTGCCATCAGCCCAATCCCCAACCCATTGACATCGCCGGCGTGAAAAACGTCACCCGCGACGGCGACGTCTACATCGCCGGCGCGCCCACCACCGAGGGCCTCCGCGAAATGAAATCGCGCGGCGTCACCACCATCATCGATCTGCGTGGCGAACAGGAAGGCGCGGCGGAAGAACGCGCTCATGCAAAGTCGCTCGGACTTCACTACATCCACATCCCAATGAAGTCCGACCAGATGACGCCGGAACAGGCCAAGGCCGTCGTCGACGGCTTCGAGAAACACAAGGGCGAAAAGATTCTTCTGCACTGCGCCGGCGGCAATCGCGCCGGTGCCGCCTACGGTGCCTATCTCGGCGTCTCCGGAAAATGTACCGGAGAGCAGGCCCTTCGCGCCGCCGAAAAGGCCGGCCTGAAAAACGAGCACCTCAAAGCACAGACGAAAGCCCGCATCGAGGAAACCCAGGGCAGGTAGCCACCACGGCGCGGAGACGGTTCGCATGGATGCGAAACACTGGGACGACGTCGCCGCCGAGTATGACGACATCGTCTTCGATTCCCTCGCCGCCGACCTCCGCGGCCACATGACCGCGCTCCTCAACCGCCTCGGATCAAAACGAAAAACCGCCGGCGACTTTGGCTGTGGCGTCGGAAAGTATCTCCCCGCCCTCGCCGCGCGATTCGGCCGCGTCATCGCGATGGACCACTCCGCCGAATGCCTCGTCGTCGCCCAAAAGTCCTGCCACCGATTCAGCAACATCGAGTATCACACCCGCAACCTCGGCCGCCCGCGTGATCCGCTTGCCCACGTCGATGTTGCCCTTTGTGCGAATGTTCTGCTCGCGCCGTCACTGCGACAGCGCCGCATCATGCTGGAAAATATCCGCCGCTCCCTCAAGCCCCGCGGCCGCCTGCTCCTGCTCGCCCCGTCGCTCGAATCCGCCCTGCTTACCCATCATCGACGGCAGGAATGGAAGCGCCGCGCCCCGAAATCCGCGAACGGCTGGATGCCCGGCTCGGTTCGATTTGCGAGTCACTCCGCCCGCGAAATCGCCAACGGCCACCTCCGCCTCAACCGCGTGCTGACCAAGCACCACCTCCGCGAAGAACTAGAGTCTGAACTCGTCTCCGTCGGTTTCCGTATCGAAAACGTGCGAAAGCTCGAATACCCCTGGTCCACTGAATTCGACGCCCCGCCCAAGTGGATGCGCGAGCCGTACCCATGGGATTGGCTGATAGTTGGATATGTTTCTGGCACGCGCGGATGACGATTCGAGTGGTTGCCCATCGCCGTCAAATCGCGCCACTCGCCCCTCGGTAATCTCTAAGGCGAGGGGGCCGCCTCATAATGGTCAGAGCCAAGTCCGCTCCAGAGCCGATTAGATGCCGACGACCCAGTGCCGTCCCGAACCGGCACGACCACCCCTGCAGCGCTAAGCTCGTAGCCAAGCTGATGGAGCGACAACTGCTCTGCGTGTCCGTCGCTGAAACTGGTCACCGCCCGGCCGCGATGCCGTGCCTCGGCGGGCGAATGCGCGATAGGGCCGTCTTCGGCGCCGGGGCCGAACTTGACGGCGTTCTTTTCGCGGGCCAGCCGCGGCGGATCCAGCGTGTACGAGTGCTTCCCGTGATCGGCCTGTGCGCCCCGGCTATCCGCAAAAACAATCGTCTCCGCGGGCACGCGGATTTGGTTTTCCGAGATCGGAAAATTGTCATAAGCCGGAGCTGCGAAATCGGTTCGCGAATTGCCGAGGTATTGGTAGTTGTAGCCGTAGGCGCCGTTTCGAATATCGCGAGAGAAAGGTCCTGTGAGTGAAGGGCAAATGAAGAAATTGTTGTTCATCGTGCGTGAATATGCGTCGCCCCACGGCCCCGCGGAAACGGCTGGCGGAGTGATGATCGCCCCGAGTTCAAACGCCAGGAACCACTGCCAGCGCGGCTGGGCCGCGCCGAATTCGTTTACATAGGTAACGCCGTTTGCGGCGGAAAGACGCATTGGAGGATAAAAGCCCTCCGACCTCTCAACGTACATTACGCAACTGATGCCGATTCGGCGCAAGTTGGACAGGCACGCGCCGGCATGCGCGCTCTGCCGCGCTGCGCTCATGGCAGGCAAGAGAATCGACAGCAAGAGCGACACAATCGCGATTGAAACCAGCAGCTCTATCAATGTAAAACCCGGCCTCCGAAAACTCGACTCGCGCGCCAAATGTACAACGACTGGTCGTGGCACACGCCTTATTCCGCTTCGGAGGTGTGGGTACGGTTGATCAACCCATTCGTAGCAGTTTCCTCCAAATGGACTCGGGGCGAGAAGCTGTTTGGGGGAGGTGGTTGCCATGTCCGTTTTCACTTTCTTGGGCCAAAACTTGCCTCGGTTCTATATGATATTGAGACTCAGTTTCAATTACAACGCAACAGTGAAACCTGAACTATCTCCATAAGCGTCTGTTAACACAGATGTTACAGCCGTCTACATTGTTCACATCCCTGATTAGTCAAGTCCTGGATCCACTGACGAAACGAGAATCTCGCCTTGGAGTACCGCGCCTTCGTTCGATGCCCACTCGGCGCATCTGGGCACAGGATTGGTCTTTACCCCCGACTCCACGGTCGGCACGAACTCCCTCCTGTCGCGTCAATCAACCCGGCCGACTGGAGCGCGCTTGACAAATCACGAATTCATGTCATAATGTAAGTGAACAGTTACACATCGGATGTTAGGAGTCCTTGTCCGATATGCCGCGCCGCAGCCTCAGCCACGAAAAACGCCGCGAGTTCCTGCCGATCCTCGCAAAGGCCTTCGCCGAACTCAGCTACCGGCGAACCACCACCGCTGAGTTGGCCCGTCGCTGCGACGTCCGCGAAAACATCCTCTACCGCCTCTGGCCCGACAAGAAGGCCATGTTCATTGCCGCCATCGACTACGTCTTCGACCTCTCCGCAAAAACCTGGGGCGCCATCCTCGCCGAGTGCAAAACACCGGCCGAAGGGGCGAGCCGCCTGTTGGAGTATGAAGCCCGCCACCACGGTGAATTCGGCCACCACCGCATTGTGTTTGCGGGGCTGAGCGAGACCGACGACCCGGAGATTCGCGCGGCACTTCGTCGCATGTTCGGGCGGTTCCAGCGCTTCCTGGCGAATCAGATCGAGACCAGTCGCGGCCGGAAATCGTCCAAATCGGCCGCCGAACCCGCCATGATCGCCTGGGCCATGCTCGGCCTCGGCACCGCCGCCAACATCAGCCGCGAACTCGACTTATTGACCGGCGCCCAACGCCGCCGCCTGATCGGCCAAATGGGGGAACTGTTGCTGAGTCACTCCGCCGCCTAGCGAAAGACCTCGCCGCGGCGTCCGTTGGAGTATAATGTAAGTAAACACATACGTTACCAGAAAGGGTACCACCATGACACGCGTTCAACACATCCACCGAATCATTGGCCTCGTTGCGGCCCTGGCGTTGCCCGGTTGCGCCCAGACCGCGAACTCAACCGAGCCATCCGCCGCCGACACGCCGCAGCTCAAGGCGTTCCGCGATTCCGGAAAGGCCGCCTCAATGACCGTCCTGCCCACCAATCTCGCAGGACGGCCCGTCGCCAAAGTCGGCGAGGTCGTCGCCATGCTGCTCGAAAAGGCGGGCATGACCAACCTGCAAACCTCCGACGCCGAGTTTCGCCCCGCCGTCGACGCCGACCTCGCAACCACCGCCGCCGCATTCGGCGAATTCGTGAAGGGCCATCCCGTCGAGACCGACTACGTCCTCTACACCGAATTCATCGCCTCCCCGCAGCATAAGTTCACCGAGGTGCGCACCATCGTCGTCACCAAGTCCGGCGAGATCGTCTGGAGCGACGCGCAAACACGCCGCGACGCCGCGTTCAAAAAGATCAAACCAGCCGAGCCAATGCAGTGCTGCCTCCTCGTCGCCGAGCGACTTCGCCCCACGTTGAACCTCGACGACCCGACCCGCGCGAATGCACCGGAAGGAAAAATCGCCAGGAAATGGGAATCAGACACCGGCGTCCCCGACAAGGCCGAACAAGAGGCGATGACGAAGCGCCTCGGCATTCTCAAGAAGACCGCCGCCGCGTCAACGTTGCTTGTCTATCCCGTGCACGCGGGCGATGCGCTGAACTCTGACAGCGCCACCGCCCTCGTCGCGATGATTAATAAGGCCGGCCTCGCCAAGGCATCGGCCGCGCCGCATATCGAGAAGTTCGCCGTGCAACCGAACATGAACGAGCAAAAGGTTCTCTGGGGTATGGCCCGCGCATTCCGAGACTTCGTTCGCAAGGCAAAGCCCGATGCGGATTATGTTCTGTACGCCGACTACCTGATGGGCAAGGACAACGTCGGCGCGGCCCACTTCGCCATCTGCGATCGGCAGGGCGAATGGGTGTTGGTCGATTTCCAGAATTCGCACCACAAGGACTTCCAGGCGATCAAACCTGCAACGCGCGAAGACTGCGACCGCCTCGTCCTAAAGCGACTGACGGGCTATTGCAAATAGTCGGCTCAACGCAATGGAGATGAAATTGCGCCGGCTTGAAGTGAACCACGCCGTTGTGGTTCGAACCCGCCAAGTGCTCGGTTAACTCGTCCGTATCCGGTGCGGCTACTCAGTCGGCCTCGACGATCACTCCCGCGATCCATCGACACCCCCGGCCGAGTCCGCACTCCGCTTTTCGGAAACCAGACCTCGGCCAAAAATTGACGCACAATCAATTGTTCCGTTACGATCCGAGTCGGAGCGGCGCAATGTTTCCTGAAACGAAATTTAATATTGATTTCCGCCAGATCAGTCAAAGGAAAACGAAGGGCAGGAGGCAACTTATGTCGAAACCTATTTTCGCGGTGCTCGTGGTTGCGGTCGGTCTCGTGCAGATTGGTTGCAATACCGTGGAGCCCATGGCCCAGGTGGGGCCCAGCGGACCGCAGGGGCCGGAAGGCCCAGCCGGACCCCAGGGCGATCAAGGCGCCCAGGGCCCTCCCGGATCGCTTGACCTAACGCCCCCGGCTGCTCCAACAAGTCTGCGCATTACCTCACACATCAGAACTCCGCCGGAATTCGATTTGCGTTGGAACATGGCGACGAGCGGGATATTCGTCAGCTTTTTTCGCGTCTATGAGTCGGACGCACCGATTACCGATGTCAACAAGAACGCAGCGCTGGTTCACGCGGAGCCGGGCGGTGATCGCCAATCCGTCGTACTCCTGTTCCCTGACAGCGGCGTGCGCCATTTCCGTGTTGCCGCGGTAAGCAGCGCCGGCGTCGAGGGAGCGTTGTCCGTGGAATACGCCGTTAACACAGCGTCACGGCTGGCTTTCGTCGCCGACCGGGATACGGACGACAAGTTCGAGCTATACGTGGTTCCGGCCACCGGCGGGGCCGCGACCGCTGTCAGCGGCGTAATGGGTACGACCGCGGATGTTGACACGTTCAAATGGTCGCCCGATGGGAGACGTTTGGCCTTCACGGCTGACATAGATACGGATGGCGTCGATGAATTGTTTGTCGTCGCTGCGGAAGGCGGAGCTTTGACCAAGGTCAGCGGGCCATTGGTGGCGGGCGGCGAAGTGGGAACCATAAACTGGTCGCCCGACAGCACACGGTTGGCATTTCGCGCCGACAAGGATACGGATCAGATTGATGAACTCTACGTTGTTTCCGCCGCGGGCGGCCCTGTCACCAAGATAGGCGGCACGTTCGTCGCGGGCGGTCAGGTCGATGGTTTTGCCTGGTCGCCGGATGGAGCCAATCTCGCCATCAGTGCTGACAAGGATACGCTCGGCGTGACCGAACTCTATGTTGTGGCCGTGGACAGCAGCAGCGTAACAAAGGTAAGCGGCTCGCTGGTGGCGGGCGGTAGTGTCGACAACTTTGCCTGGTCTCCGGATGGGACACGGTTGGCTTTTCAGGCCGACAAGGATACCGCCGGCATGAGGGAACTTTATTCGGTCCCAGTCGGTGGCGGGGCAACCACCAGGGTCAGCGGGGCCTTCTCGGGCCCCGGCCAGGTCAACAACTTTGAGTGGTCGCCCGATAGCACGAGGCTTGCCTTCGACGCCGACAAGGATACAAACGGCGTGACGGAGCTGTACACCGTCCCGGCCGGCGGAGGCGCGACGACCAAGGTCAGCGGCCTTCTGGTGAACGGCGGCGAGGTACGAGGCTACGTCTGGTCGCCGGATGGAACGCGTTTGGCCTTCGACGGTTTGATAGACGACATCGACATCAACGAACTTTATTCGGTCCCGGCCGGCGGCGGTGGCATTACCAAGCTCAGCCCGACTCTGCCGGCCAATCGTTTTGTCAGCGACTCGACCTGGTCGCCGGATGCGGTTCGTCTTGCATACGACGCCGACCAAGATACGGATGACGTCATTGAGTTGTTCGTGGTGGCCGGTGGCGGCGGACCGACGACCAAAGTCAGCGGCACGATGGTCGCGGGCGGAAATATCGACTTCTACCGATGGTCTCCGGATGGAACGCGCCTGGCCTTTGTCGCCGACAAGGACGCGGATGAGGATTTTGAGCTCTACATCGTTTCCGCTGACGGCGGTTCAACCACGAAACTCAGCGGCAGCCTCGCGCCAGGCGGAGATGTCATCAATTTCGACTGGTCGCCGCTGGCCACTCCCAGCCGATGAGTCCACCGGAAAAAAAGACAGGGGATCAGCCGATTCACTCGGCTGCTCACCTGCCCAATTGCTTGCCTGAAATCGGAACCGCTCAATACATGAACAGCATCTCGCGGTACTTCGGGATCGGCCAATGGTTGTCATCGACGATCCCCTCCAATTGGTCAGCCACGGCGCGCACCTCGTTCATCGCCGGCTTGACCACGTCGCGATAGGTGCAGGCGTGCTTGTAATGGTCACCGCCGCCGTGATCGGCCTTTGAGCGGACATCGTCGAGCGTGTCCAGTGCCGACTGCAACTTGGCGGTGAGCGAGCTTACGTTTTTCAACGATTTGTCTGCGGCCGACACATCCGCGCCCGAGGAGGCAGCCTTGGTGGCCGCGACGCAGCCCGCCAGCTCCGTCTGATATCTCAGGGACGCAGGCAGGAGCAGCGTGCGAGCCATGTCGGCCGTCAGCTGCGCCTCGATGTTGATCGTCTTGATGTACGCCTCAAGGGCGATGTTGTAGTTCGCCTCGATCTCCATCTTTGAATAAACGCCGTGCCGCTCCGCGATCGAGATGAACTCCTCCTCGATCAGCGCCTTCTGCGCATCGACGCTGCTCTTGATGTTCGGCAGTCCGCGCTTCGCCGCTTCGGCCTCCCACGCGGCGGTGTAGTTGTCGCCGTTAAAGAGCACGGCCTGATGTTTCTTCAGGTTCTCCTGCACGACCTTCTGCACGGCCGAATCGAACTTCGTGCCGCCCGCCATCTCCTTCTCGATTTCATTCGCGAGCGCGTCGAGCGAGTCCGCCACGATCAAGTTAAGAATCGTGTTGGGCATGGCCACCGACTGGCTCGAACCCACCGCCCGGAATTCAAACTTGTTTCCCGTGAACGCAAACGGACTCGTTCGATTTCGATCCGAATCATCACGCGGAAGCGGCGGCAGACTGCTCGTGCCGATCTGCAGAACACCGCTCGCGCGACCCGCCTCGGGCTTGCCCGCGATCAAACCATTCACGACCTCAGTCAGGCGATCGCCGAGGTAAATGCTGATGATCGCCGGCGGGGCCTCGTTCGCACCGAGTCGATGATCGTTGCCGGCCGTGGCCACGGCGGCGCGAAGCAGCTTCGAATGCGTATGCACCGCTCGAATCACCGCGGTCAGGAACACAAGGAACTGCGCGTTCTCATGCGGCGTGTGGCCGGGGTCGAGCAGGTTGTTCCCCGCATCATCCGCGACCGACCAGTTGTTGTGCTTGCCCGAGCCGTTGATCCCGGCAAAGGGCTTCTCATGGAAAAGACACTTGAACCCGTGCTTGAGCGCGGTGTTCTTGAGAATCTCCATGAGCAACATGTTGTGATCGGTGGCGACGTTGACCGTCTCGAAAATCGGCGCAATCTCGAACTGCCCCGGCGCGACTTCGTTATGACGCGTCTTGATCGGAATGCCCAGTTCATACAGCGTCCGCTCCGAATCCATCATGAACGCCAGCACGCGCTCTTTGATGCTGCCGAAGTAGTGATCTTCCATCTCCTGACCCTTCGGCGGCCGCGCCCCAAAGAGCGAACGACCCGCGTTGATCAAATCAGGCCGCAGGAAATACAGCCGACGGTCGATCAGGAAATACTCCTGCTCAGGACCGGCCGTGCAACTCACCGAGCGCGCCGTCTGATTGCCGAACAGCCGCAACATACGGATCGCCTGCTTGGAGACGGCCGCCATGGATCGAAGCAGCGGCGTCTTGCGATCGAGCGACGTGCCGTCGTAACTGCAAAATGCCGTCGGAATGCAAAGTGTCTTTCCATTAACACCATCAACAATGAACGCCGGACTGGTCGGATCCCACGCCGTGTAGCCGCGCGCCTCAAACGTCGACCGCACGCCGCCCGAGGGAAAGCTGCTCGCATCCGGTTCGCCCTTGATGAGCATCTTGCCGGAGAACTCGACGAGTGTGCCGCCATCGCCGGTGGGCGTGAGAAACGTGTCATGTTTTTCCGCCGTCGAGCCGGTGAGCGGCAGGAACCAGTGGCAATAGTGCGTCGCGCCGTGCTCCATCGCCCAGTCCTTCATCGCGTTGGCGACGACGTCGGCGACGTTGGGGTCCAGTGGCTCGTGATTCTGGATGGTGCGCAGAAGTTTCTGATACGCATCCTTCGTCAGCGTCGAACGCATGACGGTTAGGCTGAAGACATTCTTGCCGTAGACATCCTTGACCGGCGGCGCATCGGCGGGAATGGTCCGCTCGGGCAGCCGCTGAGCCGCAATGGCGGCGATGGCTTCATGACGACGTTTGGCAGTGGACATGGCGTAGTTTCCTCTCTTCAGTGTTCGCGAGCCGGGCCGGATCAAAGCACTCCATTGTCCAACTCGCCGCCCGACTTGCAAGCGGCGGATCGAAGACCCTGAAATATATGGCTTTTTCGCAGCCCCACAGCCCCGGAATCCGGATTTGTACGACGGGGGTAGTGCACTGGTTCGAATTGAGAGGCGAACTTATTGACCGGACAATGACTTTGATCGTGACCAGACCTCCTTGATGGTTCGGGCCACAAAGGTGCTGTCGGGAACTGTTATTCCGGGAAAATCATGCTCTGCCGGAGTTAGGACGTTGCCCTCGGGGGCTTGCCAGGGGTATTCACAATTCGCCGGTACTGTTCCGTTGTCATCTACTTGAGGATGAAGGAGTTCTACCCGGCGCGACCATGCCCGAACAGCTTTCATCATCCACGGCGGTACTTTTTCCATTGTTTGTCCGAGTGAGAACTTGACGATCGCCGGAATGACCTTGGCGACATAGGCGTGGCTGCCTTGAAGCGCCATCGGGTCGCAACCGCCCGCGATCAAATGGGCCTTGGCCGCCTTTTCCATGGCCATCTGCAAGTAATGCAAATGGTGGCATGACGGCAGCGACCTCGAGCGCAATACATGTTCACGCGCGGCAAAGTCAGAGCACGCCTGTTTTGCAAATGCTTGTGCCCAGTTCACAATATCGATTAAAGAAGTTGGTTTGTGTCTGCGCGCCAGTTGTTCGGCAATGCCATGTCTCCCGACTGGATCCTTTTCCATTCATCGGGCGTCACTTCCATGATCACGCTGGGATAGGGAATCCCCATTCCTGTATCACTGCGGAATCCAATGGGCATTATGCCGGACGCGGACGTAGAAGGATTGACTTCCAACAACTTGATCGGCTCTTCACTGTCCAATTCGCGCAAAGGATCACGGACCCGGTAGATAGCGACAATATCCGGCTCAACGGTCTTGTGGGCATGGGCCAGTTGCATCGCGACATCGTCCTTTGAGCCGCCATAAACTCTGCTGTTTGGAGCTACTGCCATAATCGAACTCCCACACCCATGATTATAGCATACAGGTGGTATAACACCGAGAACACAGCTCCCGTTACCCCTCCGTGCAATAATAAACCCCACGATCGAGCAACCGGGGGTGTCGATCGCATGCCAAGTGAAGGCGCCTGCACGGCGCCACGGGCGCTAACCTCGAATCTGCTTCTCATCCACCTTCAGATTCCGCACAAGAAAGCCCCACTTGTCGGTCTCTTCCTCAATCTTCTTCGAGGTCGGCTTGCCCGCCCCGTGGCCGGCGCGGACATCCACGCGAATCAGCACCGGCGCCTTGCCCGCGTGCGCCTCCTGCAGCGTCGCCGCGAACTTAAAGCTGTGCGACGGCACCACGCGATCATCATGGTCCCCCGTCGTAATCATCGTCGCCGGATAGACCGTCCCCGTCTTGATGTTGTGCAGCGGCGAATAGGTTCGCAGCACCTTGAAATCCTCCGGGTTGTCCGGCGAGCCGTAGTCGCTCGTCCAGCCCCAGCCGATCGTGAACTTGTGGAAGCGGAGCATGTCCATCACGCCCACCGCAGGAACCGCCGCGGCGAACAAGTCCGGCCGCTGCGTGATGCACGCGCCGACCAGCAGGCCGCCGTTGCTGCCGCCGCCGATCGCGAGCTTCTCTTTGCTGGTGTACTTGTTGGCGATCAACCATTCGCCCGCCGAGATAAAATCGTCAAACACGTTCTGCTTCTTCTTGAGTCGGCCCGCGTCGTGCCACTCCTTGCCGTACTCCCCGCCGCCGCGAAGATTCGCCACGGCAAACACGCCGCCCATCTCCATCCAGACCAGATTGCTCGGGCTGAAGGTCGGTGTAATCGGAATGTTGAATCCGCCGTAACCGTAGAGATAAGTCGGGTTGTTTCCGTCGAGCTTCACGTCCTTGCGGTGCGTGATGAACATCGGAATCTGCGTGCCGTCCTTGCTGCTGTAGAAGACCTGCCGCGTGACATAGTCGTCCGAATTGAAATCGACGGTCGGCTTCTTATAGACGCTGCTCTTCCCAGTGGTCAGGTCATAGCGATACACCGTCGCGGGCGTGGCGAATCCGGTGTACGAATAGAATGTCTCCGTGTCCTTCTTCTTGCCGGAGAAGCCGCTGGCCGTCCCGAAGCCGGGCAGATCCACGTCGCGGATGAACTTGCCGCCAAGCTCATACACCTTCACCTGCGTGTAGGCATCCTTGAGATACGACACGACAAACTTGTCGTTGATGATGCCGACGCCCTGCATCGTGTCCTTCGACTGCGGGATCAGCTCCTTCCAGTTCTTCCGCTCGGGCTTGGTAATATCAATCGCGATCACCCGTCCGCGTGGGGCCGAGTAATCCGTCTTGAAGTAGAACGTCGTGCCGTCGTTCTCGATGAAGTCGTACTCGGCGTCGAACTCGTTCAGCAGTTCGACAACCTTCGCGTCCTTCGTCTGCAAATCCTTATAGAAGACGCGGTTTTTTCGCTCGGTGCCCTTCGACACACTGATGACGAGATATTTACCGTCCTCCGTCACACCACCGCCGAAGCCCCACTCCTTCTGATCATCGCGCTTATAAATCAGCTCGTCCTCGGCCTGCGGCGTGCCGATCTTGTGGTAATACAGCTTCTGGAAGTAGTTCACCCCGCTCATCATGTTTTGATCTTTTGGCTCGTCATACCGGCTGTAGAAGAATCCCTTGCCGTCCTTGGTCCACGCAGCGCCGGAGAACTTGCTCCACTTGATCATGTCGTCGGTGTCCTTGCCCGTCTCGATGTCGCGCACCCGGAACTGCTGCCAATCCGAGCCGGCCTCGCTCACCGCATAGCAAACGTACTTGCCATCATCGCTAACAAAATAGCCGCCCAGCGCCACCGTGCCGTCGGCCGAGAGCTTGTTCGGATCGAGCAGCACGCTCGGCGAATCGTCCAGCGTCTTCATCGTGTAGACCACGTTCTGATTCTGCAGCCCGTCATTCTTGGAAATGAAATAGCGACCACCATCCTTGAACGGAGGCATGTAGCGCTCATAGTTCCACACCTTCGTCAGTCGAGACCTGATCTTCTCGCGCGATGGAATCTCATTCAGATAGCCGAAGGTGACCTTGTTCTCTTCCGCCACCCACTTCGCCAGATCCGGCGAGTCCAGGTCTTCCATCCAGCGATAGGGGTCGGCGATCTTCGTGCCGTGCAAATCGTCGATCTGCTCGACCTTCTTCGCCCTGGGGTAAACGAGCCGCGTGCTCGGAAACTGCGAGACGCTTTGTTGCGAGCAGCCGACAAACGCCACCAGAGCGATGACGGAAACGCACCTCGACCGGATCAATCTGGAAAACATGACCGAACTCCCTCGTTTTGACTGTGTGGGTTCTAAAACCCCTGTGGCACCGACTATTAGTTGGTGCGGATCTCTGGTTTTAGGATGTACTCGTAATCCACGGGTGAAACCAACCGTCAGGCGGGCCAAACCGGCGACGGGTGGCCATAGTATACCCACCCTCCGCACAAAGCGTCCATGTGGCTAGAACGCTCCCCCCGCCCCGGTTTCACGCCCGCAGATGTAGCACAGGTTTCCAACCTGTGTCGGTAGGGTAGGTTTTCAACCTGCCAAACCCCTGCTCACGAACGCTCTTTGCCCCCATGCCGTTCAACACGGATAATCACCGCCACCGGAGAAATGAGAGTGGAGCAGGCGTCCCCGCCTGCTTTTGATGTGATGCCGGGCACGCGCTGCGGCGTGTAAACCCCGGCCCGCCCCACTGATCGATCGGAGACCAACCCATGCAACGCCTTCTTACCATCGCCCTCATCCTGACCTTCACCACTACCCTCCCCGCCGACGAGCCTACCACCCAACCGGCCACCACCAAGGCCGAAAAACGAAAGGCCCTCGAACGCGAATTCCAACAGATGCTCGAGAACAGCATTCTCAAAGGCACCTGGGCCATGACCGGCCCCGAAGGCCTCGCCGGCAAGGCCCCACTCTCCGAGGCCCGCGAAGACAAGTACACCGTCGCCAAGGTCTCCAAGGCCGGCGACGACTACTGGATCGTGAACGCCCGCGTGCAGTACGCCGACAAGGACGTGACCATCCCCATCACCGTCCGCGTCGTCTGGGCCGGCGACACACCAGTCATCACGCTCGACAAGCTGTCCATGCCCGGCCTCGGCACGTATTCAGCGCGGGTGATGATCTACCGCGGCTTCTACTGCGGCACCTGGTTCGGCGCCAACTACGGCGGCATCATGTCCGGCCAGATTCTCAAAGATGAGTCAGTAGCAGAAAAAGATCGCCCCGCGCCGGTGCTGCCGAAACAACCGAACACCGCGCCAACGAAAAAAGATTAGTACTTTCTAAACCCTCGGCCTCTGGCCGAGGACGAGAAGAGGTTTGGACCGTTCCGTCGTGTATGGATGGTGCGTAAGTTCTCCCAGTGGGAAGGCCCTTTCGGGGTTCCACAACCAGGAGAACCAAGATGCACGAT
>JACRIM010000057.1 GCA_016235815.1 Planctomycetota bacterium | reverse complement strand
CCACAAACCCGGAACGTCCACCTTGACTCGCATCGCTTCATAGATGTTCACTGTTTCACGCGGGCGTCGTTTTTTTGATAAGTCGTTGCGCGGCTGAGGGTTGCCGTCGCGGCGGGTGCGGGTTTTGCAGGGCGAGCCGGTGGCCGTGGTAGAATGATCAGGGACGTCGCGTCGTTTTGTGGTTGGGGCGTCACTTCGGTCGCGTGGATGGTGGGATTTGGAATCGCGTGGGGGGCTCGTTATTCTAACGTTTGGATGAGCCGGCAGGAGTGCGTTTGTCGAGAAGGGACTGGAAAAGTAGAATGACCCCTTTTTACCCCGACGCTGAACCCGCGCGGTCGTCCGAGGAAGGAGCCGGAAAAGTAGAATGACCCCTTTTTACCCTTTGACCCCTTTTTACCCTTTGAGACCAGATGTCAGTGACCTCAATTCGATTCGCCAATTGTATCAAGAAGTGTACGAGCGAATGGGGTTCGGAGAGTGGGTATCTCAAATTGATCATTATTTCAGATGAAAAAGAAACATTGTTTAAGCTTTAATATCCCTAACGATCGGCGAGAAATAGTGCATCGCCTCTTGATAACGGCCGATTGCGGCGAGTATTTGCGCCCACCGCCAAGTGAGCGAGGACTTGCGTCGTTTCGAGGTGAGTTTGAAGAAGGCGAACTGCGACTCAAGAAGGCGTTGGATCTTGTCGTCCAAGGCGGGCTATCATTCCGACACATTGTATTTCATGAGTATTCGGATGATGAACTGTGTAGCTTTCCGTTACTTAAGATATCAATTGATTGCGACCCAATAGGGTCGAAAAGAAGTCCCGGCTACGGCACTTCATATGACCTAAAAACAGCTTGCCCGAATTGTGGAACGGGAGCGATACAAACGTCCTCCTTGGCACTTCCTCCCAAATTACCTTCAACACTTAGGGGGTTATTTCATGGGCCAGGATTCGAGTTGATAGTAGGCGAGCGCCTAATGAAGGCACTGCTTGATTGCTCTGTAACTGGTATTGAACTGCGCCCGACTTTGGCTACGGGCGGAGCGAAGCCACACTCATTTTGGCAAATTATTGCCAAAACTGTGATGCCAAGAATGAGTTTAGCTTCTAAGAATCTTGGCCGAGAGACTCGCCCGGGATGGGGATGTAACTTATGTAAACGAGACATGCACATCTGTACCAATAACGAACCACTAGACTTTGTATACGACGCTAAAGAACTTGATCTCATCAATATTCCTGATTTTGTTCAAACTTGGGAGTGTTGGGGGCGGTCAGTGTTAACTGATAATCCCGAACGTCAGCTAGTTCGCGGCTATGCGTCTCCTTGGTACTTGATAAAGCCAAAGGTTTTTAGGATTATTCGCGAACTTGGATTAAGCAATGTAAGTTTCGATCCCGTTAGAATCGTATGAGGTGCGGGCGCAGTACACTGGCACTCTACCATGCCTACCGATTCGCCTGCAATTGGGAGGTAAAGGGGTCATTCAACTTTTCTGTTGACCGGGGCCACCGGTGGTGTATGCTTCGTCCTCATGCCTCGAACCGCTCGTGCTGCCATCGGTGGAATCTGTTACCACGTCATCAACCGCGGCAATGGCCGGTCCCGCGTCTTTCGCGACGACGCCGATTATGAAGCCTTTCGTGATCTCTTTGCCCCGGCGTGCGAACGCCTGTCCATACGTGTGCTCGGCTACTGCTTCATGCCCAACCATTTTCATCTTGTGCTGTGGCCGCGACACGACGGCGACCTCTCGCGGTGGATGCAGTGGCTGCTCACGTCGCACGTTCGCCGGCACCATCGGCGCCATCGCGGCAGCGGCCACATCTGGCAGGGCCGATTCAAGGCGTTCCCGATTCAGCAGGACTTGCATTTGCTGACGGTGCTACGCTATGTCGAGCGGAACCCGCTGCGGGCGAGGTTGGTGGGCCGCGCGGAGGATTGGCAATGGTCGAGTTTGCACGACATCGCCGCGCGTCGTCGGCCGGAGTGGCTGGTCGACGGCCCGGTGGATCGGCCGCGCGGCTGGACCGAGCGTGTGAATCAGGCCGAGACGGCGGCGGAGTTGTCGGCGGTTCGTCGAAGCGTGGTTCGCGGGACGCCGTTCGGCATGAAGGCGTGGATTCGGCGCGCGGCGACGCGGCTGGGCCTGGAATCGACGCTGAACCCGCGCGGTCGTCCGAGGAATGAGCCGGAAAAGTAGAATGACCCCTTTTCACCCCGGAAAGAATGTGAAGACAAATGTAAACGTAAGAAGCAGGACTGCCAAACTTATCTACGTTATCTCAATGACCTACGACACGGACGTGGAGAACGCTGGAAAGGTCAGGAACCCAAACCCCCGCGCTGGCCGTAAGACTATGCGATGATATAATTGAACGCTAAACAAGTGCTGTTGATGACCTTTGGGTCTTTGCCAAGCCCCTTACAGGAATCGGGTTCACAAGTTGGAGCTACGAAATATGCGAGATTCTAAGAAGGCTACGGTTAAGGTTGGCACCACGATTTGTGTCGGTGGAAGCAGCCCCCTACCGAAGAATGCCATAGATCGCTTAGGACTCGTGGAGATTAAGCCCCCCTCACAACGCATTGCGACGAAGATGAAGCTAAAACCAAATGGCCGGAAACATTGGAATCACACGCTCGCGAATTACCAAGAATCGCAACATTCCCAATTTAGTGAGTTGACGTCATACCTATCCCGAAACAAAGTGCAATTAAATCATCTTACCGAGACCCATGATGTCAGCGTGAGCATGTTTTTCGTGATGCCGTCAGCATACATGAGTTTTAGTCGCCTTATCCCGCGAGATGTGATTAAGGCGATTCACCAAGCGGGCGCCAACTTAGACATCGGCGTCGGAATTGGTCAAGAGTAGGGCCGCGATATACCGATAGCGCCATACCAAAATGTCGATCACATTCGATTTCGGTCAAGAACCGCGTGGTGGATTGGAAATTGCCTTGATGCGGGATGAAGTGATCAAGTGCTACGGAGGCGCAGGCGCGCACCAAGTGTGCGGCCACGCAACTGACCTGGCTCCCGGTGTACACTGGTTAACAACCCCCACCGCCCGAACTCCCAAAATCCGCGCTCTCTGGTTAACAGTCCCGCGCTCGGAACGCCAAAATCCGCGCCGTCGCGCGACAATCAAAAATGCCGCTTGCGACTCCGCAAACTGCGATTTTGCCTTTTTCGGCGCTCTCTGGTTAACAGCCCCACCGGCCGAACTTCTAAAATTCGCGCTCTCTGGTTAACATCTAACTCGGATGCGCGGCATCCAAATTGCGCTCTCTGTTTTGGTGTTCGAAAATGCCAAAATCTCGGGGAGGTCTTTGGGCCACCGCGAAGCACTTTTTTTTATGGTTCGATGTGTTTCGGCCGAGTCGGGCGGTCGCCACAACACGGCCCACCACAGAACCTTGCGCCCCACCCATCTTTTGGCCGCGTTCTCTGTTTTCATCACTGCGGTCGAGCGCAACGCCGTCTGCGTGCGGATGGTGCGATTTCCGTGGAAGTTTTGCATAATCGAGCGCTGCGATGCTGGATGAGCCGGGAGGCGCGCAGTCGATGAGAGATAGAGTGAAACAGTAAAGTGCCCTGTTTTACCCGTTTTACCTCCGAACACTTAAACCGCTCTACTACCACCAGGATTCCTCATCGGTTACGATCGGCCCGGATTCAAAGGGAGGACACATGTCTCGCGGCGACCAACTTCTGCGACAATGGGAACTCCTCCGCACCCTGCCGACGCGGGGCGCCGGAACTCCCCTGGCCGATCTTGCCGACCGGTTCGCGGTCAGCGAACGGACCATTCAGCGCGATTTCGAAATTCTCCAGGCGCTTGGCTTCCCAATTGCCTTCGAGGCCGATGAGCAGGGGAAGCGCTTCTGGCGAATGCCGCACGATTTCTTCAAGAACGGCTCACTGACCATCTCGCTCACCGAAGCCCTCGCGCTTCATCTGGCCGCCGAATTGCTGGTCCCTTTTCAGGGAACGCACCTGGCGGACGGCCTCGCCGAACTCATGGCAAAAATCCGTCGGACGCTTCCCGAGAGCGTGCTCACCCACTTCGCGAATCTTGGCGACATTCTGTATGTCCGCCGCGCCGGCCGAACCGACTACTCAAAAAAGGCTGACCTGATTCGCGTGTTGTCCGATGCGTCCCATGAATGCCGATGCGTGGAGATCGCCTATCGCTCCCTGTGGCGTGGGCAGGAATACGCCACGCGCTGCGATCCCTATGGACTCGTCTTTCACGACGAGGACCTTTATCTCGTCGCCCATTCTCACCGTGCAGGCGCCATTCGAGTCTTCAAAATCGCCCGCGTCCTTTCGGCCGAACTAAAAGACGATCACTTCGAGCGGCCGGCCGATTTCCGACTGGAGGAACACTTCCGCACGAGCTTTGGAATTGTTCAGAGTCATTCCCCGCCGGTTGAGATCGCCGTCAAGTTCTCCGGAGCAGGCGCGGCCCTCGTCGAAGAGCGCATGTGGCATGAAAGCCAGCAACTGGATTGGATCGAATCCGCCGGAACCCTCTTTGAACCCGCCATCGAAGGAGCCGAAGGCCTTGTCGCCACGTTCACCCTCGGCAACGTCGTGGAGTTCAAGCGGTGGATCCTCGGATTCGGCCCCCTCGCGGAAATCCTCCGCCCGGACTGGCTCCGTGTAGAAGTCGCCGAGGCGCTTCGTCTGGCGGCGGGTCAGTACATGCCATCGGCCTGACATGCGCGCATTTTCCGGCTTCCAGAAATTTTTTTTCGGGGGCTAATCCGATCCCTCATGCGTTTTTTTCGTGTCATGACGGCGGTTCCTTGCGGACCTGCGACGCAACGTGTCACCCCTTACATCTGTTAGGCCCGACAAAGTCTGACAAACCCTCATCGTACATTTTTCACGTTCGGTAGATTCGGTCTTCCGAACCCTCTCTCAGGGCCGACGCCGATTGGAAGGAGGCGCCTTGGGGCCGCGGGGAGGCCTGTCCGAAGTGAATGACGCAACGGTCTGGAAGGCGGCAACCGCCCGCAACCGTCCGTTCATTTCGGCAGGTCTTCCAGCGCCGCAACCGTCAAGAACGATGATCGACGACGTCGCCGGCCTCTGACGCGAAAACCCCCGGCGCGCAGATTGAATCCGCGGCGCGAGAACAGTGACAATGCGGACAGCCACGAATGCTGCTCCTTTTTCGCTTTGTGTTTCATCGTCGAGCGCTCGGGCGATCCGACTTCGCAGGCTTCGGACGGTCCACCGGGAGTTACTTAGACCGCTGGGCCGGTATGGGGTTCGTCACATCGCCGGCGAGTTGTTCCATTAGCAATCCAATCGCCTGCTCGATCGTGGCGGGCGAAGCGTGGCCGGGGATTTCGAGTGGCTTGATTAGCGCGAAGCCGATGGCGGCGTGGACGAGTTGCCAGGCGAGGCCGATGGCGGAGACATCGCGACGGACCTGGCCGGCGCGCTGGGCGCGTTTGATGACGTTGGTAAGGAACTGGGCGTATTGCTGGTAGTGTTTTCGGAGGGCGGCCTGGATCATCGGTTCGTTGTATTCGGATTGGGCGGCGAAGATGATGCGGTAGAGGTGTTGGCCGCGGGGGTTGGTGGTGGCGGGGTTCAGGCGCAGCAGCACGCGGAGCTGGTCGGCCGGGCTGCGCAGCGGGGCGATGGCCTTCTTCCATTCTCGGATGACGTACTTACCGATTTGTTCGAGCAGGGCGACGAAGAGGTCGTGCTTGCTGGCGAAGTGTTGGTAGAGGACGGGTTCGCTGACGTGAGCGGCGCGGGCGAGGCGGGCGGTCGTTGTGCCTTGATAGCCGAACTCGGCGAAGCATGCGATGGCGGCCTCGAGCAGTTGCTCGCGGCGATCGGAAGCTTTCATTCGGGCGGCCATGGGTTACGCGCCTTGGTCAACGATTGAGTTGGCGGGCAGGGACGCCCGCCCCACTTTACGTGGCAGGTGGGGACACCTGCCCTACAAGGATGATACCAACAGGAGATGATCAGCGTTCGGCGGTCTTGCGCGTTTCGGGGTCGAGGGATTCCTCGGGGCCGAGCCTCTTCAATACAGCTTCTTTTCGATCGCCTGCGGGGCCGGAGGTCGGCCGACCGGGGGCGCGGCCGTTTTCTTCGTGGCGCTCGCGATAGTTCTCGCCGAGGAGTTTCTTCTCGTCGTTCATGATGACGGGGGCGAGGTACTCGCGAATGAACTCGCGCTTGGTGGTGTCGGTGTGGCCGCCGTCGTAACCAGCGAGGGCGAAGTCGGATCGGTAGGGTACGTTTCGCACTTTGGCATACTGGCGTTCGGTGTCCGCGCCCTTGTGTCGCGGCAGGCGGAAACCCTCCATGCCGGCGATGCCTTCGTCGCCTGCGCTTCGGTCGACGGTGCCGGTGTACCAGACGACATTTTTGAGAATTGGGTCTCGATAGGAGTGGAGGCAGTAGAGACCGCCGCCGACGCGACGAAGGGCGCGGGTGAGGTCGTAGCCGCTGGACATGCTGCAGCCGAGGTAGATGACCTTGTCCACCTCGACGCCTTCGGGGAGGTATTCCAATGCAAAGGTGGAGATGCCCGTTCCGGCGGAGAGGGCGATGATGTTGATCTTCTGGCCGGGGAAGCGGCGGCGATAGGACTTGATCTCGGCGGCGAGTTCGGCGCCTTTGCTGCGATTGCGGGCGAGGTTCATCTGATCGCCGGCGTGAGTCCAGCCCTGCCAGGTGAAGACTTCGACGTAGCCCTCGTAGCCGCCATCGGCCAGGCCCTGGGGAATATCCCATGAGCCGACGTTGCCGATGGGGCCGGCGCCGCCGACGTAGAACGTCATGCCGCGGCGGGCCTCGCCCTGTTCGTTGGCCTTGGCGATGCGCTCAACGAAGGAGCCGCAGCCGGTCGCGAAGAAGAGTGCGGCAAGGGAGATGGAATAAATAAGTGTTCGTATCAACGTATGAATACTCGCGTGAGTCCTGTGACACCAAAACGCGAGGCGGGCGTCACCCTAAGGATTCGGATTATAGCGCGTGGCTAATTTATTGCGACACAGAGAAAACGCGAGGAAAGTCGTTGATTCACGCGGCGACGGTTTTTCGACCATAGAGACGCACGCAGCGCCTTCCAGCGCGTTTTGCGTCGTAAAGGGCTTCGTCGGCCATTTCGACGAGGGCCGTCGGCGTGGCGGGGCGATGGGCGAGGAGGCCGGCGACGCCCGCGGACATGGAGACGCCGGAACCGGGGAACATCACTTTGACCTGCTGTGTGAACATGGCGACGAGTCGCACGGCGATGCGGTTGGCGTCGTCGGCGCGTACACCGGGAAGGATCAGCAGGAATTCGTCACCGCCGTAGCGAATGGCGACATCCTGCGATCGGGCGCATTGAGCGAGAAGCTGACCGGCGACTTCGAGGACATCATCGCCCGCGGAGTGGCCGGCAGTGTCGTTGAGATTCTTGAAACGATCGAGGTCCATCATGATGACGGAGAGATCGGAGCCGCAACCCTGCTGGGCGGCGAAGATGGCGGGAAGTTTTTCGTCGAAGACGCGGCGGTTCATGAGCTTGGTCAGCGGATCGAGGCTGGATTGAAGTTCGAGCCGCTGGATGTCGCGGGCGATTCGTCGGGTTTCCTCCGCGATCTGCTGGTCGGCGCGGCGTTCGATGCGTTCGACGTGGTCGCGAACGTTGCCGACTTCGGCGCGGAGATCATCGATGCAGCGGGCGATCTTGCCCCATTCGTCGCGACGGGCCTCGAGTTGAAGCTTGCCGATGTACCGGGTGCCTGCGGACGTCAGCTCGACCAGATCGGCGAGCGGCGCGGAGACGGCGGTGGCGGTGTGGCGCGTCACGACGATTGTTGCGACGGCCCAGGCTAGGAGGACACCGGCGATGAAGGTCCACGACGGATCGCCCGAAACGGTGGCGAGGTGGGCGGGAGACATCACGAGCATGGCCTGCGCTGCGCGGCCGTCGTGGTGCGATCGTGAAAGTGAGACGTTGACGCGGCACAATGGCGGAAGGTTCGCGGCGATTCGATGCGGGGGCGAATAGTCGGCGATGTCGATCAGGTCGGTGGTCGACGCGCCGGGTGCGACGGAGTCAACCAACGGGTCGACAAGTCCGGAGGCTGCGAGTTGTCGGCCGGTGCCATCGAAGAGGCTGGCGGCAAGAACGCCGGGTGATTCGGTAAGTTGATCGCACCAGCGGCGTTGGGCGACTGAATCGTCCGGTGAAAGGGCGCGAAGGCCGAGCGAGGCTGCTTCGGCAAAAAGGCGGACGGCCTTGCGCTCGGAAGCCGTGCGCGCGGAACGCTCATGCACCACGTGCAGGAGTATTGCCGCGACGGCGAGCGCAGCGGGGGCTGCAACGACGCATCGCCAATGGCGTCGGATAATGGAATGGGATGTGTGTGCCGTCATGGCTGCGTCGGCTCCGCGACCAAACAACGGGAGCCGCGTTCGACTCCTCTCCGGGTGTCCGTATCAACCGTACGATTCGGGTCGACGGGGCACAAACGAAGATGCGCAGGCTTGGGCAGCAGGTGGTGTTTATCGGCGACGGTGCGGAGGCGACGTTATGGGCGGACGGAGGCGACTGTCAGGCCGCAGGCTTTGTCGTCTGTGTTGTCGGAATCTTTCGAGCAGGGCGGGCCGGTGAGTTGGATTCCACAAAGGCGCGGAGCTTCTTCCCCTGCTCTTCGTGCTTGATGGCTTCGAACGTGCCGAGCAACAGGATGTTTCCGGATTTCTGCGGGAGGAGTGAGAGGACATTCACTTCGTTGGAGACGGTCGCCCATATTCGATAGCTGCCGCGAAGGACGTCGTCTTTGCCGATGGTGACCGAGACGATGCCGGTGAACGGCATGAAGCGCATGGTGGCCATTGCGGAGGCAAATGTCGCGCGGGCCTCGCGCGGGCCGACCTTGTAATTCCGCGCGCGACCGGCGGGCGGCTCGTCGAAGACAAGACTCAGCCCGACGTGGTAACTCCCTAAGGCTCCGAGCAGGCTGTTATGTTGATGCAGCAGGGAGATATTCAACTCACCGTTGGAGTCGATCCACCAACAGTTTTGCTGGGCGTCGAATTTCCAGACCTTGGCCTCGGGCGGGTCGATGTCCGTCATGTTGAGCGAAACGAGTTGGATGGTGCCCTTGCCGGCGCAGCCGACGGCGGCGAAGGGAATGAGCATGGCGAGGACACAGTGAATGCGCCGGGTCATTGTGCGAACCGCCTTGAATTAGTGCGTGTGGAGAGGGAACTGCTTGCACAGGTCGAGGACTTCCCCCCGAATCTTGCCGAGGGCATTTGCATCGCCGGCGGACGCGAGGGCACGGTCGATCAGTCCGGCGACTTTTCGCATTTCGTCGCCGCCCATGCCGCGTGTGGAGAGGGCCGGCGTGCCGATGCGGAGACCGCTGGTCTCCATCGGCTTGCGTTCGTCGTATGGGATCATGTTTTTGTTCACCACGATGCCCGCCTGGCCGAGCCACGCTTCCGCCATGGCGCCGGTGACGCTGGGGTAGCCTTTGCGCAGATCGACGAGCATCAGGTGATTGTCCGTGCCGCCGGAGACGAGGTGCAATCCCTTGGCGACGAGGGACTCTGCGAGGGCCTTGGCGTTGTCGAGGACGAGCTGTTGATAGGCTTTGAACTCAGGGCGAAGGGCTTCGCCAAACGCGGCGGCTTTCGCGGCGATGCTATGCATGAGCGGTCCGCCTTGCAGCCCTGGGAAGACGGCGGAGTCGATCTTCTTGGCCCATGCTTCCTTGCACATGGTGATACCGCCGCGCGGTCCGCGAAGAGTCTTGTGCGTCGTTGTGGTGACGAAATCGGAAACGGCCACGGGTGACGGGTGCAGCCCGACGGCGACCATTCCCGCGATGTGGGCGATGTCGGCCATGAGCAGCGCGCCGACTTCCCTCGCGATCTCGGCAAACTTATCCCACTCCCAGATGCGCGAATAGGCGGATGCGCCGGTGATGATGAGCTTCGGCTTGCACTCCTTGGCCAGGGCCCGCACTTCGCTCATGTTGATGCGGCCGGTCTCTCGGTCGACGCGGTAATGCGTGACGCGAAACCACTTGCCGCTGATGTTTACGTTCTTGCCGTGCGACAGGTGGCCGCCGTGATCGAGGTGCAACGAGAGGATCATGTCGCCGGGTGTGCGCACCGGGGCGTCGGGGGCCTTTTCACGTTGCTCGGCTTCGCCGAATTGCGAGCCGGGATTCATGGCGGCGAGGAGGACGGCCTGGTTCGCCTGGCTGCCGGAGTGCGGCTGGACGTTCACATGCTCGCAGTTGAAGAGCGATTTCGCCCGGTCAATCGCAAGCCGCTCGACGGTGTCCATGTTTTCGCAGCCGCCGTAATAGCGACGACCGGGGTAGCCTTCGGCATATTTATTGGTGAAGAGCGAACCGGCCGCTGCCATGACGGCGGGGCTGACGTGATTCTCGGAGGCGATGAGTTCGAGCGTGTTCTGCTGGCGATCCTGTTCGGCGACGAAGGCCTTCCAGAGTTCGGGGTCTTGCTGGGCGATGGGGTTTTTGTCGTTGGCCATGTCGCGTGTTCCTTGTGGAGGCTTGGAGCCCGTCATTGCTGCTGTTCCACGTGGTAATGTAGGTTGTAGTCATGGCGTCGGCAATGCGGGGGTATAATGGGGCGCCATGGCGCGCACGGCCTATTATTGGGATCCGCTCAATCTTGAACATGACACCGGGCCGCACGTGGAGTGCATTGCCCGGGCCGAGCGACTGGCGCCGGGAGAGATGTTGTCGCTTGTTCCACGTCTCGATGCCCGGCCGGTGCTGGAGCACGACGCGGTTCACTGGATCACACAGGTTCACAGCCCGCATTATCACGAGTTTGTGAAGTCGGCGTGTGAAGGGGGACGGCGGTTGTTGGATGAGGGCGACACCGTCGTGTGTCGGCGCAGCTACGACGTGGCGCTTGCGGCGGTGAATGCGGCGCTCACCGCGGCGGACGCGGTGATGCAGGGCCACACGGACAATGCATTCTGTGCCATGCGCCCGCCGGGGCATCATGCGCTGCCGACTCGGGCCATGGGGTTCTGCCTGTTTGCGAATGTGGCGATCCTCGCACGATACTTGCAGCGGCAATGCAAACTGGGGCGCATCGCGGTGGTGGATTGGGACGTGCATCATGGCAACGGCACGCAGGACATTTTTTACAACGATCCGTCGGTGATGTTTATTTCGCTGCATCAGTTCCCGTTGTGGCCGGGAAGCGGTTCGGCAGAGGAGATCGGAGAGGGCGCGGGCAAGCATACCACGCTGAATATTCCAATGGCGCCGGGGACGCCGGAGGCGGAGTATCTTTCAAGATTCGATGCCGAGGTGATTCCGTGTCTGGAAAAGTACAAGCCCGATGCACTGCTCATTTCGGCCGGGTTCGATGCGCATCGGGACGATCCACTCGGAGGGTTGATGCTGACTGAATCCGGCTACGCGCGCATGACTCAGCGACTGCGGGACGTTGCAAATCGCCACTGTTCAGGCCGACTCATCAGTTGCCTTGAAGGTGGCTACAACCTGCCCGCGTTGCAGTGTTCAGTGGCGGCGCATATGAATGCGTTGATTGATTAAGTATCATGTGGACGAGCACGATCCTGATGATATAATTTGACATGATGGCCGATCCCAATGACATCGCCCGATATCTGCTATGGCTCGCGTGTGAAGAGTCGGAGCCGGAGCCGATCACGCATATGCGACTCCAAAAGCTCTTGTACTACGTACAGGGGTGGGCGCTAGCAGTGCGAGGTCGACCGCTATTCAAAGGGACCATTGAGGCCTGGATTCATGGTCCGGTGGTCCGTGAAGTTTATCGCACATTCGCGAAATACAACGATGATGTCATTTCACGAGCCGAAGCGGCGGACTCAAGCCGTCTTACAAGGGATGACGCCGAGTTTGTTAATGCGATTTGGGAAAGTTATAAAGCGTATTCCGCGTCTGAACTTCGTCGCCGTACGCATTCCGAGCGGCCGTGGATGGAAGCACGAGCCGGATTGGGGCCGGATGAGCGAGGTGACCGGGTCATTCACGACGAAACGATGCGAGTGTTCTTTCGCACGGAATACGATGCACGAGCATTACCCGGCCTGTCGCTCGTCGAATTGGAAACAGCGGCGGAGGATTTTTCATTGGGCCGAGGAATCAAGCTGGGGGATGCCAAGACACGACTAAACGATGCGATATGAAGTTGAGTTATCTCCTCGGGCGTATGAGCGGTTGTCGAAGTTACCGGTCACCCTTCAGTCACGCTTTCTCGAAGAGCTTGAACGACTTTCTGAATCACCGGTTTCCCTGAGTCGTCCGTCGCATCTGCCCTATCTGCCCGGCTTTCAGTTGTTCAGCGTTCGCATCGAATTGGACGGCGAGAGTCACACGTTCGTTGTCCTGTTCAAGTACTCTCAAGACGAAACGACGCTTTGGATTCATGGGTTTCATTACGCGGGTCCGTACGCACTGTAACATTCGATGGGATGATGGAGCAAACTGACTTTGCGACGGCCTCCCACACTTCACTATGCACGTGCATATACGGGTCATAAACCCGGCGAGCGATTCCGGCATTACCTAGTAGCTGCGATCATCCTCCTCAGTCTGGCCATTCGCATCGCCATGATTCTGCTTAGCCCCAAGGTGGCCTATTACCAGGATCACGACGATCTCGCTCGGTGGGGGCTGCAATGCGTCGAAGACGGCGTGCTCAGTATTTACGATCATCCGCCCAAGCCCGCTGAATTAAGCGTCTGGACCGATCAGGGGCAGGCGATCGCCCAGCGCGAGATGAATCGGCTTTGTAATTACCCTCCGTTGTGTGTGTATCTGCTCGGCGCATCCGGGGCGATCTTCAAGGCTGTTAGCCCTGATCGGATCATCAACACGATCTATTCACGCGCTGCCATTGGCCTCTGGAGCATTTTGTTCGACTTTGTGTTGGCACTCGGTTGTGCCCGGCTGGTGGCGCATTATCGCGGCGCGATTGCGGGGCGGTGGGCTTTTGGATGGGCGATTCTTGCGCCGCCGATTTGGTTGGTGTCGTGCTTCTGGGGGCAGGTGGATACGTGGGTGTTGGCGCCGGCGGTCTGGATGCTCTGGGCGATGGTCGCGGGGCGGTGGGCGTTGGCGGGTGTGCTTTTCGGCGTCACGGCGGCGATGAAGCCGCAGGCCGCGGCGCTCATTCCCGTGTGGGCCTTGGCCGTGATAACCGTTCGGCCGCACGCGGCGGTGATTCGCGCGGGACTCCTTGCGGCGGCAACGCTGTTTGTCCTTGCGATGCCGTTCACATTGCACAGCGGGGCGGCGTGGTGGCGGCAGAGCTATCAGGCGAACCTGTTTGAGCATTCCAAGGGGCTGACGACGCTGATGGCGTTCAACGTGTGGTATTTGGTGTGTCTGGTGACCGGGTCGGTGGATGAGACGGTGCACTGGCTGGGGATCACGCGGGCGGCGTGGGGACAGGCGGGATTGGGAATCGCATTGGCAGCCGGCTTTGTGTGGATGATCCGTCGATGGGGGGCGGACGGTCGCGGGCTGATCGTGTGGACGGCGCTGGTCATGCTTGCCTTTGTGAGCATCCCCACGCGTGTTCACGATCGCTTCATTTTGCTCATCCTTCCGTATTTGTTGGTGTGCTGCTTCTTGTGGAGACGATTGTGGCCGGGGTTTGTCCTTTTGCTGATCGTCGCGACGGGGCAGGTGACGTGGCCGCAGTGGTTGTCGGCGGCATCCATCGACTGGGAACCCTTCGCGAAGGAATTGCGACAAAATTACGATGCGCAGATTTCGAAGCTCGATCCTGCGGCGAAAGCAGCGCAGCCCCGGTTTGAGGCCGTGATCGCCTCGGCGCGGGCCGACTATGATGTTCGCGTGGCGCGGGCCAAGCCGATGGAGTGGACGCTTACCTTGCTCGGTTTGGTGGGCACCGTCCTCGTGGTTGTGCCACTTCTCCGTGTGAGTCCCAGCCGCAACGAAAGCGGCTGAGACCGATTGCACCATGGCTCATTCGCCCGCATCGAAATCGCCCGATATACTCCCGGGGCCTTGGAATCGCACCGAGGGTGTTGATTCGTAAGTTGCCATTCGGCAAGGTGTTACGCGGCAGGACGTGCGTCATGCAGCTCTATATCACAAACGAATTCGACCGGCTGGATACCGTGCTGGTCCATCGGCCGGGGGAAGAAATCGACCGGCTGACGCACGAGAACATGCGGCGCTTTCTCTTTGAGGATATCCCGTTTCTGACGGGGATGCAGGAGGAGCATGACGAATTCGTCGGGGACATGCAGGACCACGACATTCGCGTGCTGTACCTTGAGGTTCTTCTGCTGGATCTTTTCAAATCGAACCCAATCGCCAAGACGCGACTGATCGAGCAGATCTGCCAGACCGAGCAGTGCGGTGCGATTCTGCCGGACTTGCTGGACTTAACGAAGTTCCCGAATGATCAATTGGTGCGAACATTGTTCGCAGGGATCACCAACGGCGAGTATTACGAACTGACCGGGCGGCCGGCGCTGGAAGGGTCGGCGCGCGGGAGCTTCATACTCGCCCCGATACCGAACGCCTATTTCTCACGCGACCCGGCGGTGGTTGTCGGGCGATGCGTGATCAGTTGCAAGATGCACTACGTCGAACGGGTGCGCGAGACGCTTATGGTTCGCGCCGTGCTGGAGAATCATCCCGAATTCGCCGGGCACACCGTCGCCTATGGCGGGTCGCAGGCGCCGACGGAAGATCGGCCGTTTACGATCGAGGGCGGCGACGTGATCGTGCTCAACGAAGAAGCAGTGCTGATCGGCGTTTCGGAACGCACGCGATCGGAGACGATCAAAGTGTTTGCACGAAAGGCGTTCAGCGCGGGTCATGCCAAGCGGTGTTACGAAATCCCGATCCCAACCGAGCGAACCTTCATGCACCTCGACACGGTGTTCACGATCGTCGATCGCGGCGTGGTCGTGTGGTATCCCGGCGTCATGGAGCAGATCAAGCAGATCGATCACTTTGCGTGGGATGCGGAAAGCGGCGTGGTGGTTCGAAAGGCGGAGAACCGGACGCTGACCCAAATACTCAGCGATGAGTTCGGCAAGGAATTGAAGGTGATCCGCACCGGCGGCGGCGACGAGCATTATGCAAGCCGCGAACAGCGCACCGACGGGACGAACCTGCTGGCCATCGCCCCGGGCGTGGCGTGCACCTATCGTCGGAATGTGAAAACGATTCAGGCGATGGAAAATGCGGGCGTGCAGGTGATTGCGATCAGCGGGTCCGAACTGGTGCGCGGGCTTGGCGGCCCGCGCTGCATGACGATGCCGCTTTCTCGAAAGGCCTGACGTGGGTCGGCGGACGGTCGTGGAATCGCGCGGGGCGGACGGCGGGGGCCATGCAGCGTATCGTCCGTGGATTGCACCGTGTGTCATTGTTGTGACACTCGCGGCGGGCACGTTGGTGTCGTGCGATGTGCCGGGCGATGTGGGCGCGGCGCGGCCATTGGCGGTTCGACTCCTTACGCTGCCGATTCTCTTCCCCGAGCCGATGGATGTCCGGGATTATGTGCTCCCGATCGGGCTGTGTGTTCTGCTCCTTTTGCAGGCGGCGTCCGTCGTCAAGCGCAATGGGCGCGGGCCGGCGTGGTTCGATGTGATCACCGGAGCTGTGCTGATTCTCGCAATCGGCTCCGGCCTTTGGAATGGTTCATGGGAGTTGTCGCGCGGGTGGGTGTTTCATGTTGCCACGGGCATCCTGTGGGCGCGGGCCGTCGCGGAGTGCGATCTTCGTTCCAAGGCGCTTTGGAACGGCGCGGCGGCGGTTGCTGTCGTGGGAGCGTTTCTGACCTATTGGACACAGCGTGAAATCGGCATCGGCGGACTCGACATTCCGATTGGTCCTGTGACGCTGACGGCGGGATTGGCGGCGCTCTGGTCCGCGATTGCATTGGCGTATTTGCCGGGCTGCCTTGCGGGACGCGGCGGTCCTGCGGGGCGCAATGCGTGGTCAGTATCCATCTGCATTCTTGTACTCGTCGCATCATTCTGGCTTTTGGCAGCATCCAATCGGCGCGGGGCGTGGCTCGGGACGGTCGTAGCGGTTGTATTTCATGTCGGTGTATGGCTGTGGCCTAAGACGCCGCGGACGCTGCAGCGCATCGGCGCCGTGCTTGCGCTGCTTGGGTTCGTGGGTGCGTGTGGGATGGTGCTGGTACGAAGTCGAACGCCGGATTTGCGCATGGCGGTGCCATACGGCGTGCGCATGTTATACGTGGGCAAGAGCACGGAAATGCTCGCTAGGAAGCCCCTGCTGGGTTACGGCCCGGATATGTTCGTGTGCCGGATGACGGAGGAGTTGAGTCCGCTGCGTTCGCACAGGCCGCGTGTGTTGCAGGGGTTGATTGACGAAACCGCACATAACGAATGGGTGCAGGCGGCGTTTGAACTTGGGCTGCCCGGTGGGTTCTTGTATGCGTGCATTCCGCTGGGTGTGATCGCCGCGGCATTGCGAATGCGCGGATGCAATTCGGGCGCAGGTTCGCGGCGCGAACGAGTCGCCCTGGCGACGGGATTGGTGGCCGTGGTTGCGATGGAGGCAACGAGCATCAATTTGCGCTACAACACGCTTCCGGTTTGGTATTGGACCATCATCGGGCTGCTACTCTCTCAGGGCGATCGTCAATCGTGCGAACCACGCGGCGTTGGCACTCGTGTCGGAGCCTTGGCACTGGCCGTTGTCATTTTTGGTATCGGTTTGTCGGATGCACGTAATTCAAATGGTCATGCCAAGGCCCGCGCTGCGATGGCGAATGCCCCGGAGCGCGTGCGCGATATCTTTGCCGACGTTGGCCCGCGAATGGGCGCGGTGAAGTGGATGCAGTGTGAGTATGACCGCGGGTTAGCGCTCATGAACGCTGCGAGCCAGGCCGCGGAGAATCGCGCCGATGCAATCAGGGACGCGGTGCGAGTGTTTGAGCGCATTCATCGCGATTGGCCGGCACACCCGGACCCGGTGGTTCAACTTGCGCGATGCCACCTCTTTGCCGGCGATACGGGGTCAGCGCGATACGTGCTGACGGAGTACATCGAGAAGCGAAATCCCTTCGAGCCGCAGTGCAATCTGCTCCTGGCCGAAACGCCGGGTACAACTCCTTCGCAACAGCGTGACTGTCTGGTTCGCGCTCTGCGCGAAGCCGATTGCGACGCGAACCTCATGCATTTGCTGGAACGCGTGGAAGCGGCGGGCGGATTCAAGGAAGACTGGGATCTCCAGGTTCTGACGGCGGCCAAGATGCTCGAGAATCGAGATGCGCTCGCATGGGCCGATTCGCTGGAGCCTGAGATCCTTCGGGCCGAGTCGATTCGATTGTCGCGAGCCGGCCGTTGGAAAGAGGCGGCGCAATCCGCAACGCTCGCCGCGTTGGCATATGAATCGTTGTATGGTTCGCGATCTACCTTTAGCCGAACCGCGCCTGCCATCGCCGATGCCCAATGGAAGTGTGCCGATTATCTGTTCCAGGCGAACCCGGCGAAGAACGACGAAGCGGTTCGCATGATTCGTGAGGCGGAGAAGTCGCTGATTCGCGGCATTGATGATGTCTATGGGCCGGCGGGTGACTCCGATGCGGATTGGATGGCGGGACCGGGGTTGCCCGAGGATGTGCCCGATCGCTTTCGAGCGATGTTCGCGATGTCGGCGGTCATTCATATCGCGTCCGGGCGCACGGAGAACCTCGATGCGCGTGTCGCCTATTGCATTCCGCCGGACCAGAGGAATGTGGATACGATTCGCACGCAGCGGGCGATGTGTGCTCGCGAGGTGCTTCGCATCTTTCAGAACGTGCCGGTGGAATCGCGGCCGGAATCGTTGAAGGAGGCGGCGCAGTGGGCGGCGGAATCCCGCCGGTAGAATCTCACTATGCCCACTGAAGCCATGTCAGTCACTCAAGCCGACTCGCGAAACTCGCTTCGTTTCCTCATTCTGATTCTCTTCGCGGCCGCCGCCTTTCGTATTACCTTGCTGGATGTCGTCCCGCCGGGTGTCAATCAAGATGAAGCCATGCACGCATGGGATGCGTGGTGTCTGCTCAAGACGGGCATGGATCATGGCGGCGCTCGCTGGCCGGTGTTTTGCGAATCATTCGGATTACGCGAGAGCCATGCTGCTCCGTTCGTCTATCTGCTCATTCCATTTCAATCGCTCCTTGGCATGAACATCTGGAGCACGCGCCTTCCATCTGCGATGGCGGGCACGCTCGCTGTGGCCTTGGTCTATTTCTTCGTTGCGCGCTTCGGCAACCGGCGAACGGCGCTGTTGGCCGCAACGATGTTGGCGATCTCGCCCTGGCATGTTCATTTGAGCCGGCTGGCATTTGAGGCATCGATCGGACCAACGATGTTGTTGGCGGGCCTGGTCTTGGTGTGTCGTTCGGGATTGCTCGATTTTGATGATGAGCCGAAGCGCGCGAAAGCATCGCGGCTGTTGGCATCCGGGATTGTGTTCGGCCTGTTGACTTGGACCTACAACGCCTATCGCGTGTTCGTGCCGGTATTTCTTGTTGGCACAACCATGGTGCTGTGGAGATTCCTTAAAGCGCGGCTTTCCTTTGTTGAAATAGCCCGCGTGGCGGCGATTGGGTCCGTCGGCTTCCTGTTGGGTGTCTCGCCGTTTGTTGCGGCCAGTTTCTTATCGCCCGAAAAGGCCTGGGGACGGGCAACATCGGAGTTTGTTCTGACGAAGTCGCCATCGTTCGCCGCAGGATTTGCGACGATGGCGAAGACTTATGCGCTCCAGCTTTCGCCGAGCTTCCTATTTTGGGAAGGCGATCCTTCGCTGGTGCAGTCGGTTCCGGGCCATGGGCAGCTCTACTACGTGGTCGGCGTGTTCGTACTGACTGGGTTGGCGCTCGTCGTCCGCCATTGGAGGAGTCAGCCCCTCGGGCGACTGGTGGTCGTTTGGATTCTCCTCGCGCCCATTCCGGCCGGCATGACAATGCTTGCATCCGGTCACGCATTGCGCGCGTCGACCGTCATTCCGGCCTATGAGATTCTCGCGGGCATCGGGTTGTGTGGGATACTCGAATGGTCGGCGAGGTGGAGCGCTTCCGGGCGCGTCGTGATGCGATCGATTCTTGTCGTCGCATTGACAGTCAGCGCGGGAAGATTCGCCTACGTGTTCTTTGTCGATTATCCCAAGATCGCCGGGCCGTCATTCTGGGAAGAGTATCGTCCACTCTTTGCCGATGTCGCCGCGCGGCAAAAGGACTACGACCTAATCCTGCTCTCGCCGAATGAATGCCCCCAGAATGGCACGCTGTATTTGTTTTACACCGGGGCCGATCCGCACCGGTATTTCGAAGCGCCCAAGCGATTTTGGCACGGCAAGGATTGGGATTCGCTCGTGCAATATGGCAATGTGTATTTTGCGTATTATCGAAACCTGCCGACGATCGTGCGCGAATCGTTTGCCGACCGGAAGGAGCTGCGCGTCCTGGTGGCCGAGCGGTCGGACGTTGCGGTGCAGGGGGAATTGCTGCGCACCTTTCGCTATTCAGACGGGCGCGATGCAATGAAGTTGTACGAGGTGCGAGTCACGCTTGGTCCTTCGTAATTCAGCGTAACCCTACTTTACGTGCACGCCGAAATGCTTCAGCGCGGCGGAATCATCCGGGAAGAACTTGAACAACTTGTCGAGGCTGGTGATCGTGAAGATCTTCATCAGGTCGGGCTTGAGGCTGCAAAAGACCAGCGTCCCTTTGATCGCGGCGGACTTCTTGTTCAGCGTAATAAGGATGCCGAGGACCTGCGATGACAGGAACTTCACATTGCAGAAATCGACGATGAGCTTCTGCTTATTGAGATTATCCGTCAGGTGATACAGGTCCTTGCCGAGCTGGTCGATGGTCGCCGAGTCGAGGATGGAGCTATCCGAAAAGGTCACGACCGTCACACCGGCATATTCCTGAACCACGATTCGCGATGCAGCCATTCGGGGAACTCCTGCGCTCGGCGGCATAGGCCGAACGATTAATGCAGGCTATCCTAAGGCCGATGCCCATGTCGTGCGACCCCGCCAACCCACCGCGAATCATCGCGATTGAGACCTCCAGTCGGAAAGGCTCGGTGGCGCTCGGCCTCGGTGCGACGCTGCTGGCCGAGCGGGAGTTTGTCACGCAGGCCGACCACGCCCGCGAGTTATTGCCGACGGTGGATGCGCTGTGTCGCGAACAGGGCTGGACGCCGGCGAGCCTGAATGAGTGCCACATTTCCATCGGCCCTGGGAGTTTCACCGGGCTGCGCGTGGCCGTGACGCTGGCGCGGACGTGGGCGTTTTCATTGGGCGTTCGCGTTGTGGCCGTGCCGACGCTGGCGGTCATCGCGGCCAACTCGGCGACACTGACCGACCCTCCCAAGAGACTTGCGGTAATCCTCGATGCGAAACGAAAGCAGGTATTCGGTTCGGTGTTCGAATTCGATGGCGGAGCGTATCGCCCGCTGATGGAACCGGCCTTGGTTGATCCGCGCGCACTCTTGACGGGAGGACTTCGGCCGGACGCAGTGATCGGTGAAGGAATTGCCTATCACCGCGAGGCCGTTGAACAATCGGGTGTGCCGACGATGGCGGAGGCGTTGTGGTTTCCGCGGGCGGCTTGCGTGCATCGGTTGGGATTCGCGATGTCGACGGCGGGAGCGTTCACGGAGCCGCGGCGCCTTGTGCCGTTGTACATCCGGCGTCCCGAAGCTGAAGAAGTCTGGGAGGCGAAACAGGCGGGTCGTCCGCAGCGTTAATGCCGGTGTCCGGTAGATGTCCGGCGAATCGCATTTGTGCTTCGACTCGGGAAACTCATAAAGGAATCGGCAGCCGCGACTTTGGAATCAGGCGGTCGCGTTTCTTGATCCGGGGGCTTCCGTATTCCTCGGTGAGATTGCCGAGCTCATCATCAATTGGCTTTACCGCATCCCATGCGGAATGCAGCCGTGCGACAAGGGCGTTGTATTCAATTTTTGCGTTTGCATTAGGGGCGGCGCCACCGGGAAGTCGCGTTTGCCGCAATTTCTCATACTCACGGACCTGCTGTCGAAGCTGTTTAGCTTGGACTTGCGCCTGGTCAAAGTCGCTGTTGATTTGTCGGATGACACAGGCAAGCCCGTCGACATGTTTAAGGACGACCGCGTCGGCCGCGTTATCAGCCTTGATTTCTCGTGCGATGCGCACGCGCTCGCGTGCATTGGAAACGTGTGACGTCACCTGTGCCCAATCCTCCTTTCGCATCGCGGCGAACACACTTTGATGCTCGGTGGTCACCTCGTTGGCGAGATTGTTAGCGACTTTGGTCAACTGATTAGCCCAGATGGCCGGATCCATCAAGTCGCCGGACTTTTTGGCTGACGGCTGTTTCATGACGCGCTCAAGGATGGCGGCACGATCGCTCACCGAGCCGCCCGTCCTCCGATTGACGAGGCTGGTGAGGACAGGCCGTGCCTTTGCTTGCTGGCCTGACCGCAGATAGAGCATGGCGAGGCCGAGTTGGAGTTCCGCCTTCTCATCGCCGACCGCCCGCGCGACTTCCTGCTCGAGTTTCGTCGTGGCCTGTACTGCGTCGCCTTTTCGGAGCAGCCCCATACACTCGTCGACCAGTGGATTATGAAACTCAAGCCCTTCCGGCGCGGCGGGTTCGCCGTGTTCGCCGACGGATGGCTGATGGCGGCCGGTGCGCGGGCCGGCATTCGTCGGCGCACCAAAGGTGAAAACAAGAAGTGCAGCGACGGCGCGAGTGTATCTTCGCGGCATGGCGTGGGTACCTCCTATTGGAAGGTACAGTATTATACCATTGGCCGGGAGAATCCAGTGATTCGACACGCGCTTCACGTCACGTCGGCGGTCTGCAATGCGAAGCGCCCCTTGCCCTGATCCTTCACCGTCCACGCCGCGTTGGTGGGGTCCTGCCCGAGCAGCAGCATCCAGTTCTCCGCCGCCGCCTGTTCGAGCACATGTTGCTTGTTCACCATGTTCTCATAGGGCAGCAGGTCGTACGCCATGTTGTAGCGAAGGCCGGCGTGCGCGGCGGTCGGCATCAGGTCGGCAGGCAGGAACGCGCGCCTGCCGCCGCCCTCGATGAAGATTCCTTGTTGGTGGCGCGTATGACCGGGGAGCAGGCGGGCGCGAATGCCGGGCAGAATGTCCGCGTCGCCATTCTCGATGAACGAAAGCACGCCGGCCGCCTCCAGCGGGGCGAGATTCTCCTTGCGATAGGTGCCGGTCATGACGGCGTGGCCGCTCACGGCGTCGTCCCATTCACCCCGTTGCACGATGTACTTGGCACGCGGGAAGGTCGGCTCGAATCCACCCTTGCCGTCCGGCATTGTGCCGCCGCCGGCGTGGTCGAAATGAAGATGAGTCAAAACGACAAGGTCGATGCTCTCGCGGTCGAGGCCGATGGCATTGAGCGATGGGAGAATCCAGTGCTCGTTGAGATTGAAGAAGCCGCGTTCCTTTTCGTCGAACTTGGAGGCAACGCCGGTGCCGGTCTCCACAAGAACGCGCTTACCGGCTGTTTCTACGAGCAGGCAGGTGGTGGCGAGTGGAATTCGATTGCCCTCATCGACTGCGACGAGCCTTGACCACAGCGGTTTTGGAATGATTCCGAACATCGCCCCCCCGTCGAGAGAAAGGCCGCCGCCGTCGAGCAGCGTGATGGTCAGATCGCCGAGCTGCATCCGCGGTGGGGTTTTCGTGATGCCGAGTCGTGCCGTGGGCATGGGCTAAAAGTATCGACGGGCGCGCGGATCGCGGCAACTTGCAACGCCCGGGCTGTCCCCTTAGAAAAGCCCCTTCAGGGGAGCTTGAGGCCCGACGCCCGTCAGGTCATGCCGCTTCTCGAAAACAACACTAACCCAATACCTGACCGAAGGAAGACGCACCATGCTGCTCGCGGAGAAACTGGCGAATTGGACCCACAAACTCAAGTACACCGATCTGACGAAAGACGCCATTCACGAGTGCAAGCGGCGTTTCATTGATTCGCTGGGCACGGCACTGGGCGCCTATCACGCCGCCCCGCCGACCATTGCTCGGCAGACTGTGTTCGCCGTGCCCGCGAAGAGGGACAGCGCGGTAGTCGTCGGCACAAAGCACCGAACCACGCCCGATCTCGCGGCCTTTGCCAACGGGGCCCACATTCGCTATCTCGACTACAACGATACGTATCTCTCGCTGGAACCCGCCCACCCTTCGGACAACATCGCCGCGACGCTGGCCGTCGGGCAGTCGGCGGGTCGCTCGGGGAAGGATGTCATTCTCGCGACGGTGATTGCGTATGAAATTCAATGCCGGCTGTGCGATGCCGCGTCGCTTCGTGCCCACGGCTGGGATCATGTGACCTACGGTGCGTTCAGCGCGACGCTCGGGGCCTCGAAATTGTGGGGATTGACCCCTGCCCAAATGGTCCATGCCCAGGGCCTCGCCGGGGTCTGCAACATCGCCACGCGTCAAACGCGGACGGGCCAAATCTCCATGTGGAAGGCGTGCGCGTTCTCAAATGCGTGCCGAAACGCTGTGTTTGCAGCGAATTTGGCGCGGCAGGGCTTTACCGGGCCGCATGAGATTTTCGAAGGGCCGAAGGGGGTATTCAAGCAACTCACGAAGACCGCCTTCGACGTAAAGCTCGGCAGCAAGGCGGGCGGCTACATGATCAACAAGACGTACATCAAGTTCTGGCCGGCCGAATACCACGCCCAGAGTTCCATCGACGCGGCCCTTCAGATTCGCAAGCAGTTCATGGCCGACGGTTACACCTGGAAGGACATTGATCGCATGGACATGGAGTCCTTCGAGGCGGCCGTTTCCATCATCGGCAGCGAGCCGGAAAAGTGGCGGCCGACCAGCCGCGAGACGGCGGACCACAGCATGGGCTATATGACGGTGGCGGCGCTGGTGGATGGGGATGTAACCCGCGAGACCTTCAGCCCGAAGAAGTTCACGGACAAGAAGTACCTGAACATTTTGGACCGGACGAGAATCGTGGAGGCGGATGACCTGAACAAGGGGTACCCGGACGGGATCCCCAACCGCCTTAAGGTGAAGATGAAGGACGGCAAGGTCTACAACAAGATGGTGAAGTACCCCCGCGGGCATGCTGGCAACCCGATGAGCGACGACGAGGTTGAATACAAGTTCCGTACGCTGGCTGATGGCGTGATCGCCCCGAAGGTGCAGGACAAGCTGCTCAAGCAGATGTGGGCGATGGATAAGTCTGGCAATATCAAAGATTTATGGCAGTTTCCGGTGATCACGAAGCGTGGGAAGGGCGGGCATTGATCCGCAAAAGCCGTGATTAGTCCAACACACCGAGTTGTAAAGGCCCGCTGTCAGCGAATGTCAGCGTGCTTTATTTTTTAGAACTGCTCTGATGATCGCACCCCGACTGTCCAGCGTGTTTCCGCGAATCTATTTGGTTCTTTTGGTCGTATTGCCATGGTCGTATACGTGCATGATTCTTGCGGTCATTATTCATGAGATCATTGGACATGGTCTCGTGTCCTTATGTCTTGGCGGGGAGTTTACAGGTTTCTCAATCATGCCGGATGGAATGGGCTGGGCCATGACCTCTGGTGGGCGAAATCCACTGGTCGACCTTGCCGGCGGAGTCTTCATGACTAGCCTTTTCGGTACGGTCGCACTGATCGCATCATTCAGTAGACGGCTTTCCCCGCTTCTAAGAATACATTGCAGCGTGCTTGCCCTGATGTTATTGCTGGAAGGCGTGCCCTACACGTTCTGGAACTCCGTATTTCCGAGGCCACCGGGCGACATCGGCAAGATTTTGATGCTTACAGCTCCGAATAGTGGAGTTCGTTGGATACTCTGCACAATAAGTGGACTTGCATTTGTTGCGGCAGTGGGGTTCGGATCCCTTGCTCTCTGGCGCGGCCTAGAGCAGCTTCTTGGCTCGATGGATTCGCGGCGCGCGGCCGTCATCATGCTCCTAGCCATTACCCTGCCGGGCGTAGCGTACAACTTCGTGTTTGACTGGAACCAAATCATCGAAGATGTGGGCCTCATCCCTTCCCTTACTAATGCGGTATTGCAAGCCTTGGCCGCAGTATTCCTGTACGGGGTTCGCGCGCGGAACATCGAACCGGCCGCAGTGCCAAAGGCGACATGGGTGCTATGCATCTGCACGAGTTGGTCGGTCTGCGCGGGGCTGTTCGGAGCCGTTATGCTTTGGATGCGGCACGGTGTGTTGATTTAACTTTCGGTAAGGCGAACCGAGTGCTTGGGGCGAACTTGTGTTGCCCTGACTCTTAAAGTTAGTTCGAATGGCCGCAGCTATTGAATCTCGCGTCTGCCCCAAGTCCGTTAAAGCGTAACGGCCAGCTTAACAGGATTGCAGCAAGTGCCGGCAATTGACTCAAGGCGGTACGCAAGGTCATATAAATCGTCATTTGGCTATGTGTAGTAAGCGCTTTATCAACCACTTGACAATGATAGTCGATTGACGATAGACTATTGTCATGCCAAAGCCCAAGGTGGTCCACGATCTGTTTACGGCGATCTCTGATCCGACCCGACGTCGGATCCTCGAGTTCCTGACAGCCGGACCTCAGCCAGTCACCTCGATTGTAGAGCGCTTTTCAATTAGTCAACCGTCTATATCAGAGCACCTAAGGCTCCTTCGCGAGGCTGGTGTGGTACAAATGACCCCCTCTGGGAGGTTGCGAATCTACAGTGTGAATGCCGGAACAGTCCGGCAGTTGGCTGACTGGGCTGCACGGTTGACTTCGAGTGTTCCAGCCGACGCTGCATCAGACCAATTACATCGTCACATGACGATGGATATAGATTGATCCTTCCGCCAGTTCCACTTCTTTTCTCCTCGCGAATACTGAGCTACTGTTGAACCTGTCTGTAATGGCCCGACCGCTATGGACGGGTCGTACTCAAACACAAACCGAGGCGAAGGGACTAGTCGGCCGTGTTGGCTGAGGAAATGTCCGTGTTCGCAACCCCCGGAGGAAGCACATGACTCGTAAGACTCTCTACCTTTGTGGACTCGTGGCCACGCTGGCCGTCGCGTGCCTGGGCGGTCGCGCCTGGTCGCAGGACGACGAAAAGGGCAAAAAGGATGGCGGGGCTGAGATGTCGGCCATGCCTGATATGGCGGAGATGATGAAGAAGTATGTCGCTGCCGCGACGCCAGGCCCTCATCACAAATTGCTTGAGCGAATGGTCGGTGAATGGAACACTAAGTCAAAGATGTGGATGGATCCTAGCGCGCCCCCGAGCGAGACCAGCGGCAAGTCAGTCTGCAAGCTTCTCCTGGACGGACGTTTTCTTCACGAAGATTTTTCCGGTGAGGTGATGTATCCGAACGCCAAGGGCGAAATGGAAAAGCGCCCGTTCAAAGGCTCCGGCATGACAGGCTATGACAATGCCAAGAATCTGTACGTCGGTACTTGGGTCGACAACATGAACACCGGCATCCTCACGATGTCGGGCTCCTACAATCCGATGACAAAGACGATGCACATGTTTGGGAAGATGGATGATGTCGGAATGGGGATCTATGGCAAGACCATTCGCTATGAGTCGAAGTTCGTAAGCGATGACAAGCACGTCTTTACGATGTACGACTGCCACGCCGGCGTGGACTACAAGGTCATGGAGATCACGTACACGCGGGCGAAATGATGCGATCGTTTTTGAAACGAGAAATAGCGGCCTTCGGGGTCCCCCGGGGCCGTTTTTATTGGTGCTTCTTTAATATGGCGAGTTCGCGATGATCGCAGGCCACGAGGGTGAAGCCGAATCGATCGGCGATGAACGAGAAGGTCGCGGCGGAGTAGAAGCAGAGATGCGTGATGTCCCGCGTGTACCACCAGTTCACGAGTGAATCCGGCCCGCGGTGAAATTGGGTGGTTGCGATCAGGACACCGCCGGGATGAAGCATGTTCGACATTTGCGTGAGTTCGTCGCGCGGCGCGCCGAAGTGTTCCATTGCCTCGCATGAGACGATGGCGTCGTAGGGGCGCGTCCGATCGGCGTGAAGGTCGAACAGGGGATCATGCCCATCGACCTCGAAACCGGCATCGCGTAGCAGCCGTGAAAGAACGGAATCGCGGCCACAGCCATGGTCGAGCACACGGCGGGCGTTTGGCGCGGCGTCGCGCAGCCATTCAATGAATCGGGAGAGCCGGGTTGTGTACTCAGCATTGTCCGGCGTGTTGCGATGATGGGCGTAGCGGGCCTCGGCCTGGGCGGCGGTCGGATGCTGTTCCGGCGGTACAAAGCACAGATCGCACTGCAAACAATGAAAAAACGATCGTCCTTGGGCGCGGCAGGTGATCGCGGCGTTCGATTCACACAACAAGCATCGGGCCGTTTCGGAGTCCATTGAATCACCAAAGGTATTTGAGGGACGTTAAATACCTTGCAAAATCCCGAAAATTGATCCGCGCTGGATCGGCCACCCCGTCCGGACCGCTGTAATTACAGGCGATTTCACCGCCCGATCGGTTGGGGGGCGTGAACGCATGAAATCACAGGGTCGCACAGGTTCGCCATGCGCAATTGTCACCGGACGGCCACCTCCAGTGAAATTGATTTGCAACGGCGAGACAACTCTGCATGGACCCATAACTTGTGGACGATTTGAGCAGGAACGGCACACTTTTTCACGGTTCGATCTCAATTCATGGCGACGACGGAAGATACACGCATACTATATTTTGGTTAAGAAACCTTTGACAGCCCCTACATCTTGGGGTATTTAGATTCCTGTACTCAAGCGATTGCTTGAGCATGGCCGAAACACATTCCGGCAGAGGATTACGGAATGGATGATGTGTCAGATGAGTCTGCAATTACCCCGGGCTGAGGGCTGGGCTTTCGACGCCGCCCTCGTTCCGGGGGGTGGTGGATAACAAAAACTACCTGTTCGTTTTGGAAATACCTCCGGCCGAGGCATGAGGCCTGAGCCGGGTTGCTTATTCGTTGCGCTGTCAGTCGGGCTACGATTTGACCGCGCGGTTTTGAAGGAGACGGGTGTACGCATGGTTACGACGACGGATCGAATGTCCTTTGCCGACACGGATGTCGAAAAGAGTTCGCGCTACGGTGCTCACGCACTTACCGAAAACGCCGTGCGCGTCCTGCGCGCCCGTTACTTGGACAAGAACGAGGCCGGGCAATGCATCGAGACCCCCGATGATCTTTTTGAACGCGTGGCCCGCGTCATCGCCGAGATCGAGACGCAGTATGGCGCCGATCTTGCGACGCGTCATGAGTGGCAATCCCGATTCAAGCGGCTCATGACCAGCCGCAAGTTCATGCCGAACAGCCCGACCCTGATGAACGCGGGGCGAAGCATGGGCATGTTGAGCGCGTGCTTCGTTCTTCCGGTCCCCGACTCCATCGACGGCATCTTCGACTCCATCAAGCACACCGCGCTTATTCAAAAGGCCGGCGGCGGAACGGGGTTCGCCTTTGACGAACTCCGACCCACCGGCGATTACATCAAATCGAGCGGCGGCACGACCAGCGGGCCTATCAGCTTCTGGCGGGCCTTCAGCGAGGCGACCAACGCCATCCAGCAGGGTGCATTTCGTCGCGGCGCGAACATGGGCATGATGTATATCCATCACCCCGACATTGTGAAGTTCCTCTACGCCAAACAGGACCTCACCCAATTCACGAATTACAACATCTCGGTGAAGGTGACGGACGAGTGGATGCAGGCCTTCCTCGCCGCGCCGAACAGCCCGCACCTGACGCGTAATCCGCGCAACGGCGTCGAGTTCTACATTCCCAAGAGCGTGGACATCGCCACTTATCAGGTGAAGGAGCTGATCCCGGTTGAGAAATATGACGGCCTCACTCCGGTGTACTCACGGCAGGAAGTCTGGGATGTCATCGTCAAGCACGCCTGGCAGACGGGCGAGCCGGGCGTCGTCTTTATTGATCGCATCAATCAGGCGAACCCCACGCCGCACGTCGGCCGCATGGAGGCGACGAACCCCTGCGGCGAGCAACCGTTGCTTCCGTACGAAGCGTGCAATCTTGGAAGCGTGAATCTTGGCCTGTTCGTCTCGAACCCGTGTACGCCGGAGGCCGAAGTCGATTGGGATGCACTCCGCGAGACGGTTCACGAGTCGACGCGTTTCCTTGACAACGTCATCGATGCGAACAACTACCCACTCCCCGAGATCGACCGCATTTGCAAGGCCAACCGCAAGATCGGCCTCGGCGTGATGGGTTTTGCCGATGCGTTGTTCAAGCTCAACGTTCGCTACAACTCCGACGAGGGTGTCGCGTGGGGCGAGCGTTTCATGAAGTTCCTCAACGATGAGGCCCATAATTATTCAGAGAAGCTGGCCCGCGAGCGCGGCAACTTCCCGAACTGGAAGGGCAGCACGTGGGATACCGAGCAGCATCGCCCGATGCGAAACGCATGCACAACCACGGTCGCCCCGACCGGCACAATCAGCATCATCGCCGACTGCTCCGGCGGCATTGAGCCGCTCTTCTCGCTGGCCTTCTTCCGAAACGTGCTGAAGGGCCAGGACGAAGGCAAGGCCCCGATGGTCGAAATCAACGAGACCTTCGAGCAGGTCGCGAAATCACGAAACTTCCACAGCGAGGGTCTGATGGAGCAGATCGCCAAGGAAGGCACCCTCGCTCATCTTTCGGGCGTTCCCGACGACGTTCGCCACGTCTTCGTCTGCGCCCACGATATTCAGCCGGATTGGCATGTCCGGATGCAGGCCGCCTTCCAGAAGCACTGCGATTCTTCCATCAGCAAGACGATCAACTTCTCGCACGACGCCTCGCCGGGCGACGTGGAGAAAATCTATCGCATGGCCTACGACCTTCGCTGCAAGGGTGTCACCGTCTATCGCGACGGTTGCCGCTCCTGCCAGCCGATGGCCCTCGCCGATTCGGAGAAGAAGCACAAGGAAATGACCGCCAAGCCGGCCGACCCGATCGCCGTCACGCCCGAACCCTCCAAGCCGCGCATCACCACCGAGACGAATCTCTTTGGCGAGCGCATCACCGAAGTGAAGACGGTGCCGACCCTGAACCCTCGGGAGCTGCCCGCCATCACCAGCGGCATTCGCATTCGCCAGCAGACGCCCTTCGGAAACATGCACATTCAGATCACAGTCGATCCGACGGAAGAGCGCGAGTTGGAAGTGTTTGCCCAGCTCGGCAAGGGCGGCGACATCGCCAACAGCGATCTGGAAGCCATCTGCCGGATGATCAGCCTCTGGCTCCGTGCCGGCGGCGCGCTGAACCATGTCATCAAGCAACTGGCCGGCATCGGTTCATCGCTGCAGATTCCGACGCGTCATGGGCGAATCATGTCGCTCGGCGACGGCCTGGCCCACGCCCTGAAGCGCTACGTCCGTGCCAAAGAGCGACACGGCCTGCGGGCGATCCTCCTCGGCGAGATCGACCCTGCGCAGCTTGAGCGCGAGAATCCGAACGTACCTTCGAACGGCAACGGCCACGGCGAAGATTCCGACGTCACCCTCGAATCCGCAAAAAATCGCTTGATTGATCCGGCCGCGCGGATATCCTCACGCACGAGCTATGCCGTGAAGTGCCCCGAATGCGGCGGCGATCTCGACATGGGTGAAGGCTGCGTGAAGTGTCACGGCTGCGGATTTGCCCAGTGCTGAGGACGGGAAGGGAATCGCGCCGGGCGAATCGGCCCGGCGACCCCATGCACCGGGTGAGAGTGGAGGAAAGAGTGATCGCGAAGGATTGCGAGTAATCATTCAGGAGCCGGTTTGAAGCACGGCTTCTTTCCCCTCCGGAAAGCGTCGAACCTTCCCTTGCGGAGTTCGACGCTTTCTTTTTTTTTGACCGGTTGCTTGGGAAATAATTCGCAAACTTATCGCCCGGCAGCCACGCAACGGCCTTGTGAAATAATGCACGAGGCCTCAAGTTCCCAATATTCTTAGACAACTTCCTCTGTTTTTTTGTTGAACGGCCGGCGCCGATGTTACAATTTATCTCATGGGCTGGGGCGGTGGGCTTTGGAAAACTCTGTTTGGAGGACCGAACCATGTCTCTGGTCCGCGACATCCTGCGACGTAAGAACAACCAGGTGGCCGCCATCGCGCGCGACGCGACGGTTTATGAAGCAACCATGCAGATGCACCAGCACCGCATCGGGGCTTTGCTCGTGATGGACGGCGACGACATCGTCGGCATCTTTACCGAGCGCGATTTGATGAACCGCGTCGTGGCTGTTCGCCGCGACCCGGACAGCACACTGGTCGAGGATGTCATGACCGACAAGGTCGCGTTCTGCGAGCCGGATGCCACGATCGAAGGCTGCCGCACTATCATGACCAAGCACCGGTTGCGGCACTTGCCCGTGATCGAGAATGGCGAACTTCGCGGCATGATTTCATCCGGCGACATTCTCGCCCGTGAAATTCAGGACCAGGAAGAAACGATTCGCTACATGCATGAGTATATGCAGGGCGCCTGCTAGTCCGGCGGGCATGCGCCTGCCGCATCTCAACCAAATCAGCAATTGAGAGATTTTTCAGGCCGTGCACGGTCGGTGACAGTCTATCGGCGCGGCCCCGCGCCGCGCCCGCTTCGCCGACGCCGGTTGCGCCGTCGCCCGCCCGATTGGTGTCCAGCGCCACCGGTAGACGACCCCGGCTTGGCATGAGAGCGACCCTGTTGGCCGCCGTGCGCAGCGGGTCGCTGATTCGAATCTCGATTCGGCGTCGCCCCACGATTCTTGGATGCTGCGGGGCGTGACTGTTGATCGCGCTGGCCGTGCCGAACCACTTCGCTACGTTCCTGATGGATGTGAACGTTGCCTTGCTTGCTGTGCGATGGTTGATTCCGTCGTGCCGCCGGCGCGCGGTGGCTTGGCGTCGACGCATGTGCGCGCGACTGACCATGCGCCTGCTTCGGTCGGTTCGGCCGATGCGGCGGTGATTGCACCGATCGATCGAAATGCTCATGCGAATCGGCCACCTCCGGATACTCGGGGTGCTCGGTGTTCACCGTGATGGTTTTGCGGATGAGTCGCTCAATCGCCCTGAGATGCGATCGCTCCAGCGAATCGCAGAATGACACCGCCACGCCCGATGCGCCGGCCCGCGCCGTGCGGCCGATGCGATGCACATAGGTCTCCGGCACGTTCGGAATGTCGAAGTTCACGACGTGCGAGATGTCATCAATATCCAGCCCGCGCGCCGCGATGTCCGTCGCGACTAGCACATGCGTCTTGCTGGTCTTGAAATTCTCAATGGCCCTCATGCGGGCGCTCTGGCTCTTGTTTCCGTGGATCGCCTCACTGGCAATGCCGGCCTGGTCAAGGTAGCGCACTACGCGATTCGCACCGCTCTTGGTGCGGGTGAAGACCAGCGATCGGAAGAACTTCGCATCTCGCAAGAGGTGCGCCAAGAGCGCCGGCTTGTCCTTGCGCTTCAGGTGATAGACCGACTGCTCGACGTTGTCGGCCGCGGCCGATTCCGGAGCGACCTGCACGCTGACCGGCTTCTTCAGAATGCTGTCGGCCAGCTTGCGAATGTCGGCCGGCATGGTGGCGGAGAAAAAGAGCGTCTGCCGCGCCGTGGGCACCTTGGCCACGATCTTGCGGATGTCGTTGATGAAGCCCATGTCCAGCATCCGGTCGGCCTCATCGAGCACGAAGATCTCCACCGCGCGTAGATCGACGTGGCCCTGATTCATCAGATCGAGCAGGCGGCCCGGCGTGGCCACGAGGATGTCGGTCCCGTTGTGGAGCGCATCGACCTGCGGGTTCTGGCCGACGCCGCCGTAGATCACATATTTCTTAAGGCCGGTGTGGCGACCGTAGGCCTGAAAGCTCTCGCCGATCTGCGAGGCCAGCTCGCGCGTGGGGGAGAGCACCAGGGCGCGGATCGTGCGGACCTTGCGGTGTCCGCCGCCGGTGTGGTGCAGGCGGTGCAGCATCGGCAGGGCGAAGGCGGCCGTCTTGCCCGTGCCGGTTTGGGCGCAGCCGAGCAGATCGCGGCCGGCGAGGACGTGTGGAATGGCTTGGGTTTGGATGGGGGTGGGGGTGGTGTAGCCTTCGGCAGCGATGGCACGAAGGATAGGCTCGGAAAGCCCGAGGTCAGCAAAACTCATGAAAGGTCCTGTGGAGTTGGAGATGGAAGTGGAACGCGCCGTCAAATGTCTCGGACGCGGAGTCGCGTCCCTCAAAAGTCATCGAACCAAGGCGATTATCCGACGGCTTCCTGCCTCATCAAATCGAACTCCATCATAGCGGGAAGTCCGCCGGCTGTCCATTCAACGCCGCACAGTCCTCGTCGCGCGGTCTTAACAGAGCCGCGTCGAAGATCCGCCTTGGCGGGACCGCGAGGGAGCGGTTTCTACAGATAGCGAGGTCGTTTCATGAACGTGCCAACGCATGGATCGGCCCGCTGACGCCCGCGCAAATCCACCCGCAACCAGTAAGATGCCGCCGGCCCTCGCTGCTCAAGAGGCGGATCGACCGCCCCGCGCGGACCGAAACCTGTCGGGATCGAAGGATTCAATCATGACGTATCAACGATCGGTGCGCGGCGCGTGGCCTCTCCAACTTCTGGCGTGCGGGCTGCTTCTTTCGGTGTCGGCCGGTTGCCGGCTGCACCCGGTCAGTCTGGCGTCCATGGCCATTGGCGACGCGATCAACGACTCCGACGTGAAGAAACGACAGGAGAAACTCTTTAACCAGCCGGTCGCGGCCGCCGACGAAATGTTCGGTGCCCGCGAAGAGACGCTGGTCTATGCCGACGATGCCAACCGCGAGTTGATTACCTACCCGGTCAAGGGCGATCTGTTGAACTCGCAGAATTGGGCCGTCGAGTCGCGAAGCGGAAAGCTCGTCGCCCTCTCCCGGGTCAAGCGAAACATCGACGGCGTCGAAGATGTCATCAAGACGGCGGCCATCAAGTCCAAGGTCATGGGCAAGTCGCCGGCCGAATGCAGGCGCGATGCCGAATTGAAGGAACCGCTGGCCACGCTGCGCAACCGGGATTCCGGCGAGGTCCTGCGGGTGTATGACATCCGCAACTGGACGAACTCCCGCGGGGCGCGCTATTGCGTGCTGCGCTTCGACGGGCAGGATCGATGTAACAACATCCGGCTGATCGGCGTGAGCGCCTCGACCACGGAGAATCCGGTGGCGAGTAGCACGGAGTAGGGCGGCGATGCGCTGACGAGAGACGCCTTCATCCCCGCAACCCCCAACGGGTTAAAAGAATCCAGCCCAAGGTTGAGCCTTGGCCCTACCCTGGGAAGAACTTCACCACCATCATGATCAACCTCACAGAGGTAATGGCTCTCTCAAAACTTCGCGCGCACCCCATCGGCAACCCTTTCTTCGTTCAGAGCCCCAAACTGAAGTAGGGCGATTCTCGTCCCACTCCCTTCCTTGTTCCTACCGTCAATTTCCACACTCGTTCCCGCCTCTTTCCGAGGCTGTTTGGCAACGGACTTAAAGTCATTCATGTGCGCATACGATCTCTATCCGTTTTTGTACTTAAGGATTACGTTTATCACCAAATCTTCTATTGCTCCAACTACCTTGCTTTCTGGGACGTCCACTGTGGATGGATGTGCCGAGGTATTCCGGAAGCCGAGTTGAGTGTCCAAGATCTTTCGAACGTCATTAGTAATTATGTTTGCACTGCGAAGCACTTCAATGAATACGACCTCCTTAGTAATCTTCTCGAAGTCGTCCTTAATCGCGATAATAACATGCTTGTTTTGATCGCTCCTTGCTTTAAGCGAATTGTTAAAGGCACTAGTATGGTGTATAAGGACGTGGTTTTGTAAGTGATCTACTGTTAACGCCCAAGTCATCACAATTGCGCCGCGTGGCGCGCCAGCTTGTAGGCATCTAAATGCCTCGTTTAAGAAGCGACGTTCTGCAGCATCAGTGATTCGAGCCGCCAGTGCAAGCAGGGCCTCCTTCGCTGGTCTTATTCCAGCGACCGCGTCCATATAGATTTCAATCTCGGAACGACCATCTAAGGAAAGTACATAACGGCCCTCTGGTGTGGTTAGAAGTGGTGCTGTATTGCCCCTACAAAGTTCCGGGAGGAATGAGGCCAGAGAGGCAATACTGGGTAGGCGTGCTCTCTGAAACGCACGTTTTAGTTCATCTGCACTAAACTCAATGGTACCCTCTTGCTGAAGTCCATATGCGACCAGCAGAATACGACTTCGTACTGCCTTCTCGGAAAACCCGGGCAGCGATTGAATGAAGGCGGCAAGGTCCATACTTTCTCAGTCACCCTGGCTACGAGCGATCATTTTTGATACCGCATCTTCACCTGTAAGCGTAAGTGCGTACCGGCTCTTAGCAGTTGAGCGAAGCAGGCCCTGTTGAACAGCTAGGACGAAATACTGGCCGTGAAGGTTTTTTAATTTGGCCTCACCGCAAAGGGTTCGTACTTCTTGTTGTGAAAAATCCTTCGCGTCGCGGTTTTGCTCAAGGAAATGGGCAAGCGCGAGCAATTGCTCAGTCCCCCCCCTTGGCGCAACACGACGAAGAAATTCTGCGGGCGACATTTCTTTTGTTGGCGTGGCCGCCTTCACTCTGGATTGCACTGAATCCGTGGCGATAGAGGTTCTCAATGAGTCATTTGGTTGTTGTGTCCCAATCTTTTGATAAAACTTTGTGAGCTGGCTTTCGATGAATTTCGCGTCGCCCTCAAGTTCAATCTCGCTGTCACCCACTCTGACTTTTATTCGATTGGCCATTTCTGACGTTCCCTTCTAGTTGACGATCCCGATTCGAATGCGAGTGAATTCGCGACGATTCTACACTACACCGGGTGAAACTGGGCAAGGATATCCCTCGGGGTAGTGCTTGATCCATCTACCCAGGTTTACTCCGATTAGTCACTCCACGTACCTCACATTCGGGCAACGTCCAATAATCGGGATATCGCTTTCGCGCGCAATCGAAATTCAATCAAAACCTTGAAACCTATCGTGCTAAATGTATTGACCCAAAATATATTTTATGAATAGGCTCTGTGTCATGTATGATAATACGTATGTCAATACTCGCCGGAAAAAGGGTCTTCTTGGCATGCACTGATGAGTTTTTTGACTTGGCAATTCATCTCTCCGAAAAGCTTCGATCAAATGGCGTTGCTCCAATCTGGTTCCACGAAACCATCGACTCGACTGCCTCTGACAATGCAATGTCAGCTTGTGAAGAGAATGCCGCCGCCGCCGATTATTTAGTTTGGATCATTGGCACACGTTTCGGTCTTCAGCACCCCAGTGGTATCTCGATTTCTGAAGTCGAGTTCTGGTCGGCTCGTCGAAAGGGAAAGCCAACGCTCTTATTAGTTCGCGATGCAGTCAAGACCGAGGCAAAATCTTACCACGATAATTGGAAACACCTATCTCCTGAAGATCGTCAAGTGCAAGCCAAGACAGCTAAGTATTCGACCGATGTTCGCGTTTTGGAGATGATCGAACGATTGATGCATACAACGCATGATGGAAAGCCGGCGATTCCATGGATTGAGCGCTTTCACGACGCGCGAGATGCACTTCAACAGATTTTCCACAAATGGAGCATTTGGCAAATTCAGAAGGTCGAGAACCGGAACCGCGCCGTCCGCGAAGAGCAGCCTCTACTCTTCCCCGAAGTAGTCTCCAATCTACAAGAACAGGCGCCGCTCGAACAGAATTCATCGATAACCGATATCCAGAAATGGCTGGAATATGTATATTGCGACAAGAGTGGGGAGCGTACTCCACCATTGTCACGCTTTGGCGCAGCGTTGGCTGAGGCTGGCGGCGACTTCATGAGTCGAAAACGTCGAACTATCGGCGACTTCCCAACAGCACTTTCCCGATACATCGAGATACTGCTGCGCACTTGCACAGTTGCTGGCCTTTTTGCTGAGCGAGAAGCAATCAACAAGTTTCCGGCGTGTTGCGCGTATTGTGGCCTCAAGCCCTGCAAAATGGCGACCGCACGACCAGGGTCGGAACATCCACCATATGATCAAATCGGAATGCTACAGTTGGCGAGACGACTTCCAGCAGAATACGGCCCATTTACACTCGATTCATGGGCGCTCGAGATATGCGACGTCTACCCAATGAATTGGAGTCTGTCACTTACTCAATTGATTGAGAGGCTGAATGAAGAACAAGGCGAGTTCGTGGGCGCACTGCAGAAGCTTGAGCGCGCACGCACACATCGGGATAGTGCTCTACTTGCGCTATCTGAGGAAGTCGCAGATGTCCTCAGTTGGTCTGTCGTATTTGCCCAAGCTGTAAGGAGAAGCATTACAAAAGCTGCTGGCAATGAAGAGATCATGAATTCTGTCAGTCAGATCGTTGTGGATAAATACAAGGTCGGCTGTCCTCGCTGCACGAAGTTTCGGTGTGTTCGCAAGGGTCAGTGCGCGTTATGAGAAACCGCAAACTATTTATGATGTTGCTTACGATTAATCGTCCATGTCAAATCTTTGGTATTCCGATCTAACTGTCCTGACTTGTGCTCCTCGCCCACTATTCGACCTGCCACAAGCCGCACCAGGTCCGAAACACTGAGCAAGATTGATAGTCAGACTCCAATAAGGTTAGAAGCCGCAAGAACCAACCTCTTGCGGCCGCGCCCACTCCGCGCCTGCTCTTTGACATCCTGCCGCCTCCCCCTGTTTCGACTTTTCGAAGTTTCGATTTGCAGTTCACCCGCCGAGGCGGGACGTTTCAGGCACCCCCGTCCCACGCCGTCCCACTTTGTCCCACTTAATCCCAGTTCTTTTTCATTGCGGAAACTGGGAAACGCCGTTGGCGCCAGCGCCATCGCGATCATCAGACAAACTGCCGCAATTCATAATTGCCTGCGCCTCAAGTCTCACAACCTCAGGTCTCAGGACTTTCTAAAAATGTTACAAATCCCCAACCCCCATTCCCACGCGAAAAACAAAGGACCGCCTGAAACACCGAACAAGATTGATAGGCGTCTGGAGAAAAGAGCGCGCGACGCCATGAACCAACGAGCGCCAATGCTATCCGAGCGTTACACCACCGATGCACCTCAAGCATCAGGACTCAAGACTCAGGACTCAAGACTCAAGACTTTTTGCGGCCTTTTGCGGGCATTTGCACTTTTTTGCGGGGGGTATTTTTTTCTCGCACTCCGCGAGCAGAAGGGCACCGACATGACCGCGCGCACCCGCTCCCCGCCGAATTGACGAACCCACCATAACACGGGAAACAGGCCGCGGTCGGATTCGAACCGACGAATTACGGATTTGCAATCCGCTCCCTTAGTCCACTCGGGCACGCGGCCGAACGTAGGCAATCGCTTCGATTGGCCTCGTGTATTCATATCCGCCGGTCCGGTCGGCGTCAAGAATCGCGGTGCCCGCCGGGGCCGATTGGGGCACCCAATGCCGCGTTGTTATTGCACCCAGCGCCATCGCGCGGGCCGTCGTCGCCGTGGGGAATCATGAATGTGGATGACGATTCTGCGGAGTTCAAATCGGCGTGTCGAACCCGCTCCCTCACGGTCGCGGCTCGGTTAATACCGGTGGCAACGCCGCGCGTGGTATCATGGGCGCACAATGTCCGCGCTGCTCACCATCGCCGCCGAACCCGTCGCCGAGTTCCTGCCTGTCAGCCGCACGCAGGCCGATGGCGACGTGGTCAAGTTCTGCCAGCGCACGCACGACGGCTACGAGATCGAATCCGTCATCATCCCGATGGGGGCGCGGGACAACACCTGGCGAACGCTCTGCGTTTCCTCGCAGATCGGCTGCGCCCGCGGATGCACCTTTTGCCAGACAGCGCAGATGGGCCTGCTGCGGAACCTCAGCGTTGAGGAAATCATCGGCCAGGTCCGCGCGGCGCGAGAACATTTTGGCGCGACCGTTCGCAATCTCGTCTTCATGGGCATGGGCGAGCCGATGGACAACCTCGACAATGTCATCGAGTCCATCCGGCGGCTGCACGATGACAACGCCAATCAGATCCCGCGGCGTCGCGTGACCGTGTCGACGGTGGGGCGGTGCGAGGGGATTCGCAAACTCGCCGCGCTCGGCTGGCGGCGGCTGAACCTGGCCGTGTCGCTGAACGCGCCGAACGACGAGATTCGCTCGCAGATCATGCCGATCAATCGCGTTGAGCCGATGGCCATGTTGCGCGAGGCGATCGCGTCGTACCCGGTGCGGGCGGGGGGGCATGTGCTGATTGAGTATGTGTTGATCAAGGGCGTGAACGACCAGCCCGAGCATGCGCGGCAGCTCGCCGAGTATCTCGCAGGCTTGTCGACGTGCGTTAACCTGATTCCGTATAACCCGCGCGAGAACTCGCCGTATGAGGCCCCGACGGAGGCGGCGTCGGACGAGTTCCAGACGATCCTGATGCAGTCGGGCCAGCTCGCGTTTCGGCGATGGCCCAAGGGCCAATCGGCGATGGCGGCCTGTGGGCAGTTGGGGAATCTGGCGCTGCGGCGGGGTGCGACGAGCTAATGCGTATCTTCGGGGGTCGCTTCGATCTGGTGAAGTCGAGCGAGCATGTCGGTGGGAAGCGCGCGGCGAACGTCTTCGGTGATGAGTTCAACTCCGAGCATGTCGCGGATATGCGTCCGATCAACATCGCGAAAGCTCTGGAGCTTCATCGTAACGAGTGAAACCAGGTCAATAACGAGAAATCCTGATTTTGAGCGAATCGCCGATGCCGGAGACGGAGCCGCGTGTGAATAGTGGGCACGGATTCTCTCCCCCGCAATGACCACATGAACTCCACGCTTCGGGCTTGGGTCTTTGCGATCCACAAACATGGTGACGCCAAGAACCTCTGCGTGAATCATGTCGATGGAAAGCAGCGCTCGCGTCGCTTTGAAAAGCTCCCCACGATCAAGAAGAATATCAACGTCCTTCGTGGCACGAACTGCGTCAGGATCTTTCGTTGCTACCCAGGCTGCAACGGCATTTCCACCAACGATTGCATATTGGATGGACGCGGCATCAAGGGCATCAGCGACTCGGCGCAGCAATTGCTCGACTCGTTCCATGGCCATGAAAGCTCTTTCAAAATCTGGAACTAACGTCGTCGACATGTCGCAATTATAGCATATGAGTGCAGGGGGAACAAAGACCTCAATTCACATTCACCTTCCACGCGCCGAGGGCGGCGCGGTCGTCGGCGTGGAATTTGAACTCTTTTTCGAGGCCGGTGAGGGCGAACAGTTTCTTGATTTCGGGTCGGACGCCGCAGAGGGCGAGGCTGCCTTTGATGGCGGTGAGTTTCTTGTTCATGTTAATCAACATGCCGAGGCCCTGGCTGGACATGCTCTTGACCTTGCTGAAGTCGAGGATGACCTTCAATTTGGCCTGGGCATCGACAAGGTGGTAGAGATCTTTGGCGATGGAATCAATGGCCGACGCTTCGAGGATGGAGCTGTCGGTGAAGGTGACGACGGTGACGCCGGCGTAATCGTTGATGAGGAGTCGTGAGGAGTTCATATCGCATCAGCTCCCGGCCCCCGCCTGTCTTCGTGGCATTCTCCAACTAACGTCCCCGGCAGGGCTCGAACCTGCAACCTTCGGCTTCGGAGGCCGACGCTCTATCCAATTGGGCTACGGGGACACAACGACAGGAGATGCTAAAAAGGTTCCGTTATCGCCGCAAGTTTCGGTGGAGGCACCCATATAATCGCTCTTTTTCGAATGGTTTCGCCCGGAACCGCACCGGCCCCACCCGCGACCTTCATGAAAGCCTGTGGGCACTCCTGGAGCTACTGAAAGTCCCGTTATAAGGGGGCCAGCTTGACTCCATCCTCCCAATAACTATACTAATGATGTTATGCGACGATGGCTCTCGATCCTGTTGGTGTGCCAAGCGCTGGTCTGCCCGTTGATTTGCACGGGATTGGCCGGTGCAAACCCGACCCGTAGCAGCTCATGCTGCCACAAAGAGAGCGATTCGCCGACGCAAAAGCCGAGCCAACCGTGCTCTCAAATGGGCTGCTTTTGCGGTAATTTTGTTGCGCCCCCGGCCGGTAAGCAGATGGAGCTTTTCGGTGATGCCGGTGACGCGCTCTTTCTTGAGCCTGCCACCATTCCTTGTTTTTCAATTCTTGCAAATGTTTGGGGCCACCCAACGCCCCAGCCATGTGGTATCACCTGCCACACTGCTTTACCCCTTCTGATTTGATTTACGCAATTCTGCTGCGCGCCTCCCTCCCGGCCCGTGCGTCTGCGCGTAAGTTTCGGCCGTTTCCCGAATCGTTTCGGACAGGCTGCCAAAGCCCGGTCGACCACGCCTAACGCGCTGTGCTGAGCGGCGCAAGCCCTTGCCGGAAACACCCAATCCCTTGTGAAGCCGGATTCTGGTTCGCTTGCCCAATGAGTCGGATCATTCATGGTCCCGAGTATTTGGAGCACAAATGAAACGTGTGAGCAACGAAATGCCTGACGCAGGTGTTGAGTACGGAGGATTGAGCGCCCTCGCAGGCGCGCATACCACGCCAGCGCATTCAGTTCTTATGTCACCTCCACTCCGTCACTGGAAAACTCGTTATTTCCTGCCGCTGTTGTTGATTTCTTTCACCGTTGCGCTGCTGACGTATGCAGCCAGGGCGACGTTTCGATCCGAGATTGACGTTTGGGTGGTGCCGGTGGTCGCCAAGCCGGTGTCGGCGGACGAGCCAGCGGGATCGCCCTCGACCTCTTCTGGAGCGCCTGATGGCGGGGGGGCTGCCGTCATTGCTCAAGCCCCCGGGTGGATCGAGGCCGATCCATTCCCGATCACCGTGCCGGCATTGGCGGAAGGTGTAATCAGTGAAGTCTTGATCGTCGAGGGGCAGCGTGTGGCCGCGGGTGACGTGGTTGCACGAATGGTGGCCGCTGACGCGGCGTTGGCGGCGAACGCCGCCGCGGCGGAGCTTGCGGCGACGGAGGCGGAGCTTCGGCGGGCGAGAGCCGCCAGTGACTACCAACGAGTCAATTACGACAGACTGCTTCGCCTGCACCAAAGCCAGAACGCGCCGGACATTGAATGGGCCAGCGCCACGCGGGACCGTGAAGAAGCCGAGGCGCAAGTGAACTTCTTTGAGGCAAAGCTTCTGCAACACAGGGTGATTTGTGACCAGGCGAAGTTGACGCTCAGTCGCATGGAGATCGTTTCGCCCGTAAACGGTGTCGTCATGAACCGGTTGGTGGAGCCGGGCACACGCATTTCCATGTCGAATATCTCATCGGGTGAACGAATGGGCGCCGTGGCCCGACTCTACGACCCACAAAAGCTGCAAGTCCGCGTGGACGTTCCCTTGTCGGACTGCGCGAAAATCGGTGTCGGAACGCGGGCCGACGTGCTGACCGAAGCGATATCCGAGACGACGTTTCAAGGCGAAGTCACGCGATTGGTGCATGAGGCGAACATCCAGCGCAACACGGTGCAGGTCAAGGTCGCGATCCGGCAGCCGGTGCCGACGCTGAAACCGGAAATGCTGTGTCGTGTCCGCTTTCTCTCGACGTCGCCCGGATCGGCCGGGTCGCAACCGGGAGCGCATCGATCCGGCTCGTTTCATCTTCTCGCGCCGCGCAACGCGATTATCAGTGTGACAAATGAGCGCGGGAAAGCCTGGATCGTCGATCGCTCTCATCGATCGTCCGGCCCCGTAGCCGCGATGCGCGAGGTCTTGTTGGGCGGCGCCGCGCCGAACGGCTTGATCGAGATAACCGACGGCCTTCAACCGGGTGACCGGATCATCGTGGACCCGCCGACCGCCCTTAAGCCGGGCGTTGGAATCCGAGTGCTTGGTGAGAAAGCACAGAGCCTGGACAACCCGTAAGGAAGAATGACCATGACGTTCATCGAATGCCGCCGCCTGACTAAGTCCTACCAAAAGGGGGACTCCACCATCACGCCCCTGCAAGAACTCGATCTTGACGTGGACGCCGGAGATTTCCTTGCCCTGATGGGACCATCCGGCAGTGGAAAGACGACCTTGCTAAACCTCATCGCCGGAATCGATCAACCCACCGGAGGCACCCTCCGCATCGCCGACTTTGATATCTCCCCACTCTCGAAATCCAGGTTGGCCGACTGGCGTAGTGACAACATCGGCTACATTTTTCAGCTTTACAACCTTGTATCGGTGCTCACCGCTTACGAAAACGTCGAATTGCCCTTGCTGCTCCATCGACTCTCCGCCACGGAACGTCATGCGCGTGTCGCGGCCGCACTGGAGTTGGTCGGCGTCGCGGACCGTCACGACCACTTCCCCCGACAGCTTTCAGGCGGGCAGGAGCAGCGCGTCGCCATCGCGCGGGCCATTGTCACGAATCCCAAGATCATTGTGGCTGACGAACCGACGGGCGATCTCGACGCCGATTCCGCCGCGGCCATCATGCAACTTTTGACCCGCCTCAATCGTGAACACGGTCGAACCTTGCTGATGGTGACACACGATTCAAAGTGTGCCGCTTACGCAAGGCACACACTTCATCTGGAGAAAGGCAGGCTCGTCGAAGGGCACCAATTGGCGGCGCGGCGGACACGCGAAACACAGGAGGCCACGACATGATGCGCCCCGCCTTGATTCCCGTTGTGCTCAAGCAGGTTTACCGGCATCGCGCCCGCAGTTTGCTCACCATCGGAGGCGTCACGATCGCCATGTTCCTTTTTGTCGCGGTTCAGACAATTCAGATGGCGGTCCATGAAGCGACGAGCGTTACGAATGCGGATACGACGTTGGTGGTCTATCGTGAAAACCGCTTTTGCCCCGCCACCAGCCGATTGCCACAATTCTATCAACCGCGCATTGCAAAGATTCGGGGGGTGACGTCGGTGGTTCCGATGAAAATCGTCGTGAGCAACTGCGCCGCGAGCCTGGACGTGATTACCTTCCGCGGGCTGCCCGACGAGCACCTTCCCACGATGGCGGCAAAGTGGACCATAATCGATGGGGATCAACGTGACTGGCAGAAACGCTCGGACGCGGCGCTGGTCGGCGAGCTGCTTGCCCAGCGGCGCGGCTATCGCGTGGGCCAGTCGTTCGATGCTTCGGGCGTCACCGTGAGTGTCGCGGGCATTATCCGATCCTCCGAACCACAGGATCAGAACGTGGCGTATGTTCATTTGGACTTTCTTCAAAGGGCCGCTGCCAAGAACGGTGTTGGAATTGTCACGCAATTCAACGTGACGGTCAGCGATCATTCCAATCTGGATGAGATCGCCAGGGCCATCGACGCGGAGTTCCGAAATGATGCGGAGCCGACGCAGACGCGGCCGGAAAAGGCCTTCATCGCGCAGGCAGGCTCGGACATCGTCGAAATCGTACGGTTTACCAAGTACCTCGGCTGGGGTTGCCTTGCGGCGGTATTGGCGTTGGTCGGCAATGCCATCGTCCTTTCGGTGCAGGATCGAATCAAAGAACTCGCCGTGCTGCAAACGCTGGGCTTTCGCAGCAGCCTCATCGCCCAACTCATCATGGCCGAAGGGATTCTGTTCGGCCTCGTCGGCGGCACGGTTGGAACGCTGGTCGCCATTCTTGCCGTTGGATATGGAAATTTTTCGCTCTCCACCGAGGGACTCAGCGTCAATATCACTCCACAGTGGAGCGTGTTCGCAGTGGGATTGGCAATTTCCGCGTCGGTCGGCGTGCTGGCGGGACTAATTCCGGCATGGCAGGCGTCGCGACGTGAAATCGCCCATTGCTTCCGTGCTGTATAGAACGGAGTTGTTCATGAGGCTGTTGCCATTTGATTATGCGGTCCGAAATCTCGGCCGATCGCGCGCACGAATGGTGCTTACCATGGTGGGAAGCGGCCTGGTCGTGGTCCTGGTGGTGACGGCCGCGGCGTTTGTGCGCGGCATGGACCAGGCACTTAGAGCAACCGGTGAACGGGACAACGTTATCGTCATTGGAGCCGGCAGCGAAGAATCCCTCGAGCGGAGTGAGGTGAACGCAAGCGTCGCCAGTCTCCTCTCGGCAAGCATCACGGGTATCCGGCATCGCGCCGGAGTTGACTACGTTTCTCCCGAAGTCCAAGTGCAGTTACCACTAAGAATCCGCGCCGACCAGCCCAACGCGCCGATTGTCATGGTTCGAGGAATCACCCCCGCCGCGTGCCTCGTACACGCTTCCGTACAGGTCATTGCCGGCCGGCTTCCGAACGCCGGCGCGGATGAGGTAATGATCGGCGGAACGGTATCCATCAAAATGGGTGTGTCCAAAGCCGACCTCGGCCTTGAAAAGTCCATTTATATCGACAAGCGACCGTTCAGAATAGTCGGACACTTCGTTGCGCCGGGCACCGTGACCGAAGCCGAGGTCTGGATGCCGCTGACCGACGTGAAACAAATCACCAAGCGAACAACCGATTCGTGCGTCATTGTGACACTCGATACACAGAAGGCCGAGTTCGGCGACATTGCCACGTTCACGAAAATGCGCCCCGACCTGGAACTCGCGGCGACGACCGAAACGGCCTACTTCGCCAAGCTCTCCTCATTCTTCGCCCCCATTCGGCTGGTCGCATGGGTGACTGCCTGCCTCATTGCCGTCGGGGGACTATTCGGCGGGCTGAACACCATGTATGCGGCGTTCGTCTCACGCGTGCGAGAACTTGGTACGTTGCAGTCTTTGGGATTCCGACGACTGGCTATTGTGATCAGTCTCGTGCAAGAATCGACGTTAGCGACCGCCGTGGGAGCGCTGATGGCGAGCGCGGTTGGTTTGTTTCTACTTGACGGAATCGCGATACGTTTTTCACGCGGCACCTTTGGACTGACGGTCGATGCACCGGTGCTGGGTGTGGCGCTCGCGGCTGGTGTTGCGCTCGGTCTGTTCGGTGCGTTGCCCCCGGCGTGGCATTGCCTCCGAATGGCAATTCCAGACGCGCTTAAATCAATCTGACACTAACGATGTGATACCAAGGAGAAATCGAATGAATCTTAAGAAAGCTCAAGTCGTGCTCGTATGGGGTTTGTCGGTTGGCGCAGCCGTCATCATCGGCTGCGACTCGAAGAGCGATTCGACATCCAAGCCGTCAATCGCCGCATTATCGCCGTTACTCCCCAACGGCTTCTTCCTCACCAAGGAGCCGGCCGGTGCCAAATCGGTGGAGGAAGTCAAAAAAGCCGTGAAGGCCGGTGACACTGTGATCATTCAAGGTCGCGTCGGGGGCAGTAAGGAACCCTTCGTCGATGGCCGCGCCGTCTTCACGCTCATAGGCTCCGGCCTGCATCATTGCGGAGAAAAGGGTTCCCCCATGCCCGACTGCGACACGCCCTGGGACTACTGCTGCGACACACCCAAGGATATCGCCGCTCACTCGGCGATTGTGCAGGTGGTGGACGCCGGCGGCGCGCCGTTGAAGGTCAGCCTCAAGGGGCAAAACGGAATGAAGGAACTAAGCAATCTGGTGGTAGTGGGAAAAGTCTCTCAAGCCGATGGCAAGCCGCTCGTCATTAATGCGACAGGGGCCTTTCTTCGACACGAGTAGCGCCGGACCCGTTCTCAACCGCCGTTCCAACACCATTGTCACTCGTTGCCGATGAGTTACAATTCGGCCGGAGTTCGTGAACTGTCAGACCACAAAAGGGATCAACCACATGAGCACGACCGTCGCCGCCCCCGCACAGAAACCCGCCAACAAGACCACGGAAATCCTGACCATCTCCGACGCGTACGGGGCGCACAACTATCACCCGTTGCCGGTCGTCATTGAGTCGGCGAAGGGGTGCTATGTTACGGATGTCGACGGCAAGAAGTACCTCGACATGCTGGCGGCGTATTCGGCGCTGAACTTTGGATACTCGCATCCGCGACTGATCGAGGCGGCGAAGCGGCAGCTCGACAAGGTGACGCTGACGAGCCGTGCCTTTCACAACGACCAGCTTGGTCCCTTCTGCAAGGAACTGTGCGAGCTGACGGGCTATGAGTCGGTGCTGCCGATGAACAGCGGCGCGGAGGCCGTCGAGACGGCGATCAAGGCGGCGCGCAAGTGGGGTTATCTCCAAAAGGGCATCGAGGAGAACAAGGCCGAGGTGATCTGCGCCAAGGGCAACTTTCACGGTCGCACGACGACGATCGTCAGCTTCAGCACGGATGCGCAGTATCGCAAAGGCTTCGGGCCGTTCACGCCGGGGTTCCCGCTGGTGGCATTCGGCGATGCGGCCGAGTTGGAGCGCACCATTACCAAGAACACCGCCGCCTTCCTCGTCGAACCGATTCAGGCCGAGAGCGGCATCCTGGTTCCGCCCGACGGCTACATGAAACAGGTGCGAGATATTTGCACCAAGCACAACGTGCTGCTAATCGCCGATGAAATCCAGACCGGGCTCTGCCGCACGGGCGACCTCTTCGCATGGCAGCATGACGGTGCGCGTCCGGACATGATGACGCTGGGCAAGGCGCTGGGTGGCGGAATCCTTCCGCTATCGTGCATTGTGACCAGCAGGAAGATCATGAGCGTTTTCACGCCGGGCGATCATGGTTCGACATTTGGCGGGAACCCGTTTGCGTGCGCGGTGGGTCGCGAGGCGATCAATCTCATCAAGACGATGGGCCTGGGCCAGCGGGCGAAGGACCTTGGTGAGTACTTCCGCAGCAAGTTGAAGGCGCTCAACGCCGCTCCGATCAAGGAAGTGCGCGGTCGCGGCCTGCTGATCGGGGTGCAGATCAAGCCGGAATACGGCAATGCACGGCGTTTCTGCGAGGCCTTCATGAAAGAGGGCATTCTCTGCAAGGACGCACACGAGGATGTGATCCGGTTTGCCCCGCCGCTGGTGATTGAGAAGAGCGACATCGACTGGGCGATGGATCGGATCGGGCCGATTCTGACAGAGATGCCGCGGGTCTAGCCGAGCGGTCGAATTTCATTGATCGATTTGGTATAATCGGCCCTGACTCGGGTATTCGTTGGACGCTGCGCGCGGGGGCGGACTGCGCAACGGGAAGGGCCGATGGCAGCACTGCGAATCAAGTGCAAATGTGGCAAGCTGCTGGGCATTCCCGCCGGGATGAAGGGGAAGAAGGTGGTTTGCCCGGGATGCCGACGGGCGTATCGGGTGCCGGGGTCGACGGTGGCGCCGAGCGGGGCGGGGATTCCCGCGGCGGCGGCGCCACGAACGCCTGCTGATCCACCGTCGCGGATCGATCTTGAACTCCCCTCGACGGATGCGTTGGCGTCTCCAAGCGAGCTCAATTTACTGGAAGGCTTTGAATCATCCGGAAAAATGGAATTGCAGCCACCGGCTCGCGCCAATACCGCGGCAGAGTCGACGATCGTGGCCGAGGGGGGAAAGTCGTGCCCGGCGTGTGGTAAGACCTGGCCTAGGAGCGCGAAAATCTGCGTCCAATGCGGCGTCGACCTGAAGACAGGCCGAAGCCTCCTAATGACGGATGACTCCGGGTTGGATGAAGTCTATGTCCGCGCAGAGTCTACGCTCAAATGGTTGAGTTGGATCTTTCCGCTGGGAATGTACCCCGTCGCATCGGAGGCGTTTGGAACCAAGAAACCAATCACGGTGCGATCGATTGCCGTAACCACCATCGTGACGAGCATTCTGTTTTGGGTCAGTCTCATGGGCGAAGGAGACACGCCTTCGTCTTCAAGGGATTACATGCTTTGGTGCGGCGATGGGAAGCCCAGCGGACGCATGGTAATGAGTTTCTACGATGACAATATGGGCGACGGGGCCGCATTCCGTAGGAAGGTGATGGAACTGGTGCGATCCCAGCACAACAGCCAGGAGACGGAGAAGAAATCAAACGGGGATTCCGCCAACGTAAGTTCGCCACCGGAAGAGGATTCGGGCGAGGAAGACGAAGCCATTTATGAAGCAAGCGAGGAAACGCTTCTGGCCGCACATAACGCGCTTCCGCAAGAGAAGCAGTGCTTTGGCCACTATCATGCCTATCAACTTCTCACCAATGCATTTCTCCACAGCGATCTGATGCACATCGCCGGCAATCTACTTTTTCTTCTTGTTTTCGGGTCTCGGGTCAACGCGCTTGTGGGCAACATTCCGTCTCTGGTTCTCTATCCCATCCTTGCGATCGCGGCGTCGATTGCATACATGATTTCGGCACAGCATCAGCCACCCCATCCTGCACTCGGTGCATCGGGCGCCATCATGGGGCTCGCCGGGATGTATTTTGTGTTCTTTCCGGTTCACAAGGTTCATATGGCTGCCTGGTTACGCCGGGGACTTTTTGGGGGCTTTCAGCTGCACCTAAAACTTTTTGCGTTGCGTGGTTTCTGGGTCGTTCTGTTCTACATCGCGTTTGATGTGGTCTATACGGCATTGGGGGTTGATGACAATGTCGCGCATTGGGCACATCTTGGCGGATTTATTGCGGGGATGATCATCGCGCTGATACTGCTGGTGACGCGTTTTGTAAATGCGCGAGGCGGCGACCTTTTTTCGGCGACTCTCGGGCGGCGTGCGTGGGCGCTCGTTGGCAAGCCTCGATAGTTAGTCGCTTTTCGCCCGAATAGCCTTAGAATGGCAATTCAGGCGTTCGGCTTCTGTAACGAATCGAGGTCACGTCATGGCCCTTCGAATTCGATGTACGTGTGGGAAGACCCTTGCGGTGCCCGATTCGCTCATGGGACGGAAGGTGGCTTGTCCCGGATGTAAGAAAACTTATCGCGCGACGCCGCCGGCTCCTGAGCAGAAGTCCGAGATCGAGCTTCCCCCGATCGATCCGGCGTCGACTCCCAGTGAATTGAATCTGCTTGAGGGCATCGAGCTGATGCCGCGTATCGGGCCGACGTGTCCTCGTTGCAAGAAGGCGCAGCCGCCGGAGGCCCGGATCTGTGTGACGTGCGGCGTTGATCTTTTGACCGGCAAGAGTGTTTTCGACAAATCCAGTGGCGGGCCGACCGCACTTTCGTACGCTGAGAATACCAAACCCGGCCTGCGGGCGCGGGCGGCGGGGCGCGAGATCGTGGGCGAGCCGAAGCGGTCGTATGCGGCGGATGCGTTGCTGGCGTTCGCGTACCCGGTCAAAAGCGGTCGCGACCTGCTCACGTTACTGGCGATCGAAGTCGTTGCGTTGTTGTTGGTCGTGTTTCGGCTGCCGTTTATGTTGATGCTGCCGGAGCAGATCATCCTCAATGGGTGGCTTGCGGCTGTTTATTTGCGCGTGGTGGAGCATACGGCGATTGCGGTGGATGAACTTCCGGGGATTCGATGGGACGACGGACCTATTGAGGATATCATCAAGCCGGGGTTTCGATTCGCGGGCGCACTGCTTTGTGCCTTGACGCCTGCGGCCTTGTTTGCGGTTCTGCTTGCGACGGGGCTGATTCCACCGCCGCTTCGATCCATCGCGGTGATTCTGACCTGGCTTGCGGCGGGCGTTTTCATGTGGCCGCTACTGGTGATCCTGTTCACGTTTGGCGCGACCGGCAAGCTTTACCGGATCGATCTACTCATCCAGGCCGTGTTTCGAACTGCCCAGGCGTATTTCATATTGTGGATTCTTCTGCTTTTTGTTGGCGCCTGTTTCCTGCTCCCCATCATCGGGCCGATTCTCGACGGTTATGGCGTCAAGAATTCGCTTCCGTCGATTGACGACCTCGGGATTGGGGGGGCGGTCGCGATTCAGGCGCTTGGGGTCTACCTGATGCTGGTGGCCATGCGGCAGATCGGGCTTTACTACCTGCACTTCAAGAATCGCATTGCATTCCTGTTCGATTGAGTCGCCTGCTGCCGACGGCGCGTCATCCCCTATAATCCCGTTTTACTGCCGGAACGGATTCCGGGAGGAGGGTTGCATTCGGTGGAATTTCTCGACGCCCGGCGCTTGCCGTACATGGCCCGCCGGCCGTATGTGATCGAAGTACAGCATTTCCTGTTGTGGGGTCTGTTCGCGGGGTTGATCGAGGGTACGGTCTCGGCGGTCGTGGTCAGCAAGACCTTTGACGCAGGCCCTCTGCTGATCACCATCGTTCAGGCCACGCCGGCGTTTGCGAATCTTGTCAGCATCATTTGGGGCGCGATGATCGTCGGGCGGCCGAAGCTGCCGGCGTTTCTGGCGTTGGCTTGTGCGAGTGTGGTGGTGACGCTGTCGGTCGTGGCGACGCCGCACACCGCGATGGGTGGGTGGATCTTCGCGCTGCAAATATGCCTGGCGCGAGCGTTTATGTCGGGCGTGGTGACGACGCGGGCGAGCCTGTGGAAAAGCAATTATCCGAAATCGCATCGTGGGCGCATTACGGCCAACCTTCAGATCGTGCGCACGTTGATGAGTTTGCCGGTGATTCTCGGCGGCGGACTGCTTTTTGACGTTGCGCCGACGGCGTATCGGTGGTTCTACCCGACGGTGGCGATCATCGGGGCATTGGGGCTGTTGTTCTTGCGCGGCGAGCGGGTGCGCGGAGAGCGGACGGCGCTGAGCGAGCGTGTGAAAGACGATGATGAGCCGATTGCTGATTCGGGGGTGATTCAGCCGTTTAGTCTCGTTGCGCTCATCTCGCCGACGAAGCTTTTTTCGCGGATGGGGCAGGTGCTTCGCGATGATCCGCGGTTTGCCCGGTATTGCAAGGCGCAGATGTGCATCGGCTCGGCGAATCTGATGGCCATGCCGGTGAATACGATCGTGCTGACGAAGGTCATGCACCTGTCCTATACGTCGAGCAATGCGCTGCTTGATCTGATCCCTCGCGGAATCACGATTCTGATGTTGCCGGTGTGGGCGAAGTTGTTTGACCGGGTCGGCGTGCTGCGGTTTCGAACGACGAATTCGCTTTGCTGGTGCGGATCACTGCTGTTCTGCGGGTTCGGAGCCATGCTGGCGGCATGGCACAATCAGTCCACGGGCGGCGCTCATCATCCCGTGACGCTCTATTTTCTCGCGGGAATCGTCCTTTATGGCGTGGGTCGGATTTTTGAGGGGTTGGCCCAGAGTGGGGGGGCGATTGCGTGGAACATCGGGCACCTGCACTTCGCCGAGGACGACAAGGCTGAGCTATACATGGGAATTCACGTCTCCCTGACGGGCCTGCGCGGGTTGATCGCGCCGTTTGTGGGGACGCTCATCTACGAGTTTTTCGGGTGGTGGGTGTTCATGGTGGGGTTTGTCATTTCGTATGCCGGGTATGTCATTTTCCGCCGGCTGGCGCGGGAGGAGATCGAGGGTCAAATCAGCGTTTCCGCGCCGGTTCCAACGGGCGATGTGGCCATTACCACCACGCGGTGATATTCGGATAATATGCTCCTAATAGAACGGGAGGCCCGTGATGTCGCGTGCTGTCGTGTTGGTCGTTGTTGTCATGTTCGTTGCCGCTTGCGCTCCCCAATCCGAGGCGATATCAGATTCTCAGGACGCGTTGGGACGGCTGAAGAAGGGGAATCTGCGATTCTCGGAGAATCACCCTACCCACCCGCATGAGGGGGCGGCACGGCTGCGCGAGACCAGCGTGGGCGGGCAGCACCCGTTTGCCGTGGTTGTCGCATGCAGCGATTCTCGTGTGCCGGTGGAGTTGTTGTTTGATCAGGGGATTGGGGATCTCTTCGTCATCCGCGTGGCGGGGAATGTCTGCGGGGAGGACGAACTGGCGAGCATTGAGTACGCCGTCGAGCACTTCGGAGTCCGGCTTGTGGTGATCCTTGGGCATTCGCAGTGCGGCGCGGTGACGGCGGTGGTGCAGGGCGCTAAAGAACATAGCCACATCGATCATCTGCTTCAGCGTATTGATCCTGCCGTCAAGGCAGCGCGGCGCGAGAGTCCACTACTCGCGGGGGAGGAACTCATCGCGGCTTCGGTCCGTCAGAATGTGCTTCACACAATGGAGGAGTTACTGAAAGGTAACTGTTTACCGTCTTGCGTTTCCGCTTGAGTTTAGCCGATCTTAGAATGGTGAAAGAGGAAGGGCGGAGCCTTCTGGGAGTTCGCCATGGATGGCGGCCGGCTGGCGCGGGCACAACAGGCACAGACCGAAAAGGGT
>JACRIM010000059.1 GCA_016235815.1 Planctomycetota bacterium | reverse complement strand
GTGCAAATACTCGGTCAAAGCTGGCTTGATCCTCATAATCGTCGCCGCATCCATGCCCATGACCTCCTGAGTGTAAGGCTCACCCAGGAATCTCATCGAGTTGCGGCCTAATGGAACTTGAGCCTTCTTAGCGTTGTAGTACTAGGCCGACCCAGAAACTTCACCTGGCTGCGATCCGAAAGTTTTTCGACGCGCTCGTGCAGCGCCACGCCGTCGTCCTGAATCCGGCCGCTTCCGTTCGCGGCCCGAGAGTCAGAAACGTCTCCGGCAAGACGCCGTCCACCGACCCGGCGAACGCGCGGGCGTTGCTTCAATCCATCACCACCGGCCATGTCGTCGGACTCCGCGACCGGGCGATTCTCGCCACCATGATGTACACGGCCTGCCGCGTCGGCGCGGTCTCGAAGCTCCGGCGTCGCGACTTCCATACCGACGGCCGTCAGTGGTATTTGCGGCTCGATGAGAAGGGCGGAGCCGCTCGTCAGATCCCCTGCCGGCATGATTTGCAGGGCTACATCGAGGAATACATCGCCGCCGCTCCCGGCGACCACGACGCGCCGCTCTTTCGCGCCGCGCTCGGCCGGACGCTGCAATTGAGCGAGCGTCCGTTTCAGGCTAAGGACATCCACCGCATGGTCAAACGCCGGCTGAAAGCCGCCGGACTTCCTTCGATCCTGACCTGCCATTCCTTCCGCGCCACCACCGCAACCGATCTTCTGGAACAGGGCGTACCGCTTGAGGACGTTCAGGAACTGCTAGGCCACGCCGATCCCAGAACGACACGTCTTTATGACCGCCGCGATCGGACGGTCACCAGGAACGTGGTGGAGAGGATTTCGATTTAGCGCCTTGCGACCCGCCGGATTGCCCATCGTTCCCAGTTGTCACAGAAATGCAACGCAACTGTCATATTCCTGACACACGAGTAATGTAGTATGGGTTATAGATTTCTTGCTGAAACTCTGTTGAACTGAGAGGTACTATGACGAACCCGAATCCGCTTCACCTTGCCAATACGGCGCAGAACATGGCCCGGAACGCGCCGGCGGCCGACGCCGTCGTGTTCAACAAGGTTGCCATGATTTGCATGGGAGTCATGGCAGCGGCGTCGGTCGTCCAGATGCTCCAGCCAATTCTGCGTGAAATCAACCACCGTGAATCCAAGCATCACCGTGGGCGCGGCCGAGATCGTTAGGCCCGCGGACCCAATCCTCGCGTCGCTCACCAATCAATTTCGTGAATCACAGTGTCGGTTCCCATTGCTGCGGCTTCGGCATGATTGTCCGCTTCCCGGACCCATGACACTCGATGCCGCGTCATCCCCTCGAACAAACGAATCGCCGGGCGAATCTCGGCGTTGAGATGCCGACCCTTAATGCGAATCTCCCGTCCGCCCAATGAAAGTAGGATGCCTTCCGAGGGATCGAAATCGAACCGGTCGATGCCGTGATACGGGATGGCGACGATGTTTCCGTTCGCCTTCCGAAGCTCCAGGCAGAGCGACCGGTCCCGGATGCCCCGCAGCCATCCAAAGCAGCCCAGGTCGTCGATTTCGCTCTGATCGACAATGGGCACGTCGGCTGCGCCGTTGCCTGTCCCGTTGCGGCCAAGGTGCCGCTCCAGAATCCTACCGCTCATAGTCCATTCTCCGTTCTTCCAGTTGAGCTATGCGTTGCGCGTCTTGGGACGCTGGCTGCAATTGTTCCAGCCGCTCGAACATGAATGCTCGCTCGCGAAACTCGCGGCCGTTCAAAAACTCCGTCGCCGAGAGCCGGTCGTCGGAGCGGCTGACGGCATCGAGCAGCGCTTCCTTGTCGTCGGTATAGATCGTCGCTCGCTGCCGGCCGCGCGAGACCGAGACGTAAAACTGCTCGCGCGACGCCGCCGGAAAACTCTGCGCCGACTCGCCGATGAAGACGCGGTCCACCGTTCGTCCCTGGCTTGCGTGGCTCGTTACGACATAGCCATAAGCAATGTGCCCGAAGTCGCGGGCGATTTTCCAACCGTTCGTGAGAACGATGTTGCCTTTCGCGTCGAAATCTTTCACGGTGAAAGTCGCGCCGTTGTTGAGGCGGTGCTCGCCATCGACGGTCGTGCCGTTGCGCGTGATGCGAAGGCTGTCGCCCGCCGCAACCGGCAGGATATCGGGGTAATACACCGTGAACTTCGCCGCTTCGGAGAGCGGCAGCGGATCATTGCCGACGACGAGGCGCTCGCCCTTGCGGTGGCCCTTGGCGTTCTGGTGGAACACCAGCACATCGCCGGCCGAGTAGTTCAACGGATCGCTTCGCTCGGCTTCGGTGTAATTGGCGTTCTGGAGCGTCAACATGCGATGCTCGCCGCCGGAAAGCCGGCCGGTCTGCTTGAGATGCGAACGTATTTCGTTCGTGATTTTCTTGCCTTCAGCATGGGTTGGGGATACCACCAGCGCCGACTTGCCTTCGGCGACTGTGGTGACGTAGTCCTCCGCCAGCGCCTCGCAGCGCTCACTGTCCGTGACTTCGCGCACCCAGCCCAGCTTGTCGAGTTGCCGGAACCCCTCTTCCGTCCGCCCTTCACTGAGCGCCTGCACGGCCTGTTTGTACGCGCCTTTTTGCCGTTGTATTTCGCGGACTTCGGCGGGAACCAGGCCCGCCCCTTCCTCCAGCAGCCTGAGCGCTGCCCCGCGCTCCACTGAGCCGTGCTGCCTCCGGTCCCCCGAGAGAATCACGCGGGCATCGAGGCGGTCAGCCAGGTCGAACACCTGCGCCATCGCTTTCGTTCCGAGAAGCCCGGCTTCGTCGATCCATAGCACCTGTCCGCGCGCCTTCGCCTGAAGCTGTTCATCCTTGAGCAACCGTGCAACGGTTTCGGCGTCGGCGAATCCTTCCCGCCGCAGCACTCCGCGGCTCGCGTCAGCTGAGGGCGCGAAAGTGAAGACATGCTTGCCATGCGCCTCAATCGCTTCGACGGCTTCCGTCATCATCGTCGTCTTGCCCGTGCCGGCTCCGCCACGGATGAGCATGACGCGATCCGGCGAGTTGAGGACATGCAGCACGGCGCTTCGCTGATCGGCGTTGAGCCAGTCGCGTTTGAAGGTGTGCGTGCCGTCGCCCAGGCGACGGCAAGTCCCCCTGCCCTGTCGCGCGAACGCGATCATCCCTAGCTCTTCCTGGAGCACATCGGCCGTCGTCACAAACCGCTGACCGTCGCGCTCCGCGCCGACGAGGTTGTGCCCGGCCAGTTTCCCCATCACGGTGTTCGGCGATGCAGCGCCGTAGGATCGCTTGAGTGCCGTGGCCAGGAGCTTCCGCTCCGGCACCACGGAATTCCGCTCGAACGAATGCTCGACGGCCCGCGCAACAGCTTCGCCGGCGAGGCGGTCGTCCTCCGCGATGCTCTTTTGTCCGAGCCGGCCCCTGACGGCGTCCAGCGCCGCCAGTTCATCCGGCGAGAGCCGCGACTTCCATTCCCGTCGCAATTCATCGAAGGTCAGATCCTTACGCTTGCGCTCCCGCGTCTTCGCGCCAAGCTCGCCCTTATCTTCGGCGTTAGTGATGCCCTTCTCCCGCGCCTTGTCTTCGATGAGCGCCGTGCGCCGTGAGAACTTTTCCGTCGCCGGCTTCGGGACGCCGGCAAGCTCCCAGCCCTTTTTTGTGCGTTCCACCGGCAGGCCAAACTCTTCCAGCTTCCGCGCCAGCCGCGAATGAAACACCGCCTCGAAGTACGGCGCGTCGCGCTTGAGTCCCGCGAACTGCCCGGCCTTCCAGCGGCCCTCCTTCTCGTCCCAGGTCGTGTTGAACACGAAGCAGTGCGCGTGCAGGTGCGGATCGGGCACGCCGTCCACCGGCCGAGCGGTCGTGTGGATGAACTCGCCCCATACCATGTTGCCAGTCAAGCGGTCTTCATTTTGACCCTTCGCACGGACGCGGGTCTGCATTTCCGCTTCTATGTCCCGCATGGTTGCGCCGACCGACTCGCGGAACGCCTCCAGGATGCGATCATCCTTCGAGACGCCGTAGAGCACGGACACGCTCTTCGGTACATGAAAGTTGAAGTCGTAGCCGACGCGACGGCCCTGATTCTGCCGCACGGTCAATACCCGTCCAATGTTGGGATCGCGGTTGTCGCAGAGCGCGTCCCAGTCCTTCTGCTGCACGGTTCCAGCAAGACCGAGGCGCTTGGCCCCCTCGCCGCACCAGCGGCCGGTAAGCTCCTGACCTTCCGAGTAATAGTCGGCGGTGGAGTAGTAGCACTTCGCGCCCTGCGGCGCGGTATTCTGCGTAATGCGAAGCATGATTCTTATTCTACGATGCGATTACTGCCAATCAGTTAACTATTGCTCGCATTCGATACTTTCTTTCACGTAGCCCGCCGGTTGAACTTGCGCTTCCGATTCAAAGTGATACACCTGAGTGCGCGTCCGTATCGCGTTGATACACGGCCCGCGTCGGTTGCAACCCTTGCGTGCGCGATACGCATCGCTTCTCGCGCGAGTCCGATTGCCGCTGCTTCGCCGAGCACCATCCGCACCGGCGTTTCGTGGTTTCTTGGACTGCCGGCCTTGCCTTGTCGCCAGAGATTCGTCTTTTCCTTTTCTCGTGCCTGCCCCGCCCGCGGCCTTCCTTATGGCACTTAAAGCCGCCGCCGGGCCGGTCAAGCAGAAAATCGTTTCCCCTGAAGGGACCCACCATTTTCCGCTGTGACCGATGCGCTTGCGCTTGGCTAAAGCCCCCGGACTGTTGCGGCTTAGTTCGCAGTGCCATCAGGCCGCGATGGTCGCGGCCGGACACTTATGAAAAGGAGACGAATCATGACTGACGCCAAGAACAACCCCGGACAAACGTCCAAGACCCCGACGCACGTCGCCTACCAGGTGCGCGACCGCGAAGGCGGCAAGGCAATCTGGACCCGCATCGGCGCCGCTTGGGCGCACGCCGACGGCAAGGGTTTCAACCTCCAGATCGAGGCCGTGCCGCTCGACGGACGCATTACGCTCCGCGTCGTATCGGAACCGAAAGAGTAATCGTTCAACCGGGGCGGGCTTCGCGGCCCGCCCCATTTTATGCAAGGAGAATCGTTATGACCACAGAATGTGTCATCGACATCGAAACCGAACTCGCGCGGCGCCGCCAAGTCGCAGTTATTTGGAGCATCGAGGACGTGCGAGGCGTCCGTCCCCACTTGACGGACGACCAGGCCTGGGAAGTGCTTCAGGAGTGTCTAGCCTGCCATGACTGCGAGTATGGCTTCACCTGGACGCACATCGAAGTCGTCGCGGACGAGATGTTCCCCACGCCTCACAAGAGCGGAGGCCGGCCATGACCCAGCCCCTTCTGCAACTCAGCGAAGCTGAATTCGCCCAGCGCTATCCGCTGCGGCGCAATCCCCATCACGGCGGCAGGCTCTTCGAGACTTACGGCGAAGATCTCGCCTTCGTACGCCGACAGAACCCCTATACCGTATGGACGCTAGTCGATGGCGACAACGGCGGCCAGTACATCTTGAGCGGCTTCCGCTACGTCAACCGTATCGGCTTCTACATCAGCGAAACGCCCGCGCCACCGGATGCGAGAATCCTCGTGCTCTTGCCCAAGGAGGCGTCCCATGACTAACCCTGTCGTGAACCCCTTCTACCGCGCGCGGCCGGCAGCAGCTAAACCGGTTTGCCTGCCGTCACGGCAGCGCTGGCAATTCGCCCGGCTTCCGCTTGCGCCCATCACGGCCAGTCCCGTGCCGCGGCTGACCAGCCTCTATCATTTTGACCGAGCCGGCGATTACGGCGACCGCCGCTACCCCGGCAACTGTGGCGGGAATCTCATCCGCGATCTTCTGCTTTATTTCCAGCCGGTTAGCGTGTTCGACGCCATGAGCGGCAGCGGGACCTGCCGCGACGTGTGCCGCGAACTGGAAATCCCGTGCGATTCCAGGGACATCCACAGCGGCTTCGATGCCGCCGATCCGGCACAACTTCCGACCGAGCGATTTGACTTCGTGTGGATTCATCCGCCGTATTGGCGGCAGAAGCTCTACGCTGCCGACGCCCGCGACTTGTCGCGCGCACCGACGCTTGAGGCGTTCCTTGAACGCTACGCGGCTGTCATCGGCAATTGCGTCAAGGCAATGACGCCGAACGGAAAACTCGCCATTCTCATGGGCGATTACAATGACCGCGAGGTCGGCTTCACCCCCCTCACCTACTACACCAAGCGGCTTGCCTTTGAATGTGGCTTGCGCCACGCTTGCACCGACATCATCCGATTCAGCCACGGCGCGAGCAGCAGCCGCAAAGTCTACCGTTCCAGCTTCATCCCAGGCTTGCACGACGTGTGCATGGTGTTCGAGAAGCCGAGAGCCACATATCGCTGATTCATCCCACAATGGACGAGCCAGACGGACATGTCTGTCACGCCCCTTGCCTTTGTAATTCCTGGAGAATCCCCCGGCTCGGAGCCATGCCGGCAGACAGGTGCGGCGAAGGCGTGACCAGCGCCTCGCCTCCGGCCGGTCGCGCCGGGTTCCAGCCGAGCGTGAGAACCCGACGGCGACGGCCTTATACGGCAGAGCAGCCCGACGCCGATACTGTTCCAATCCGGAACAACGACAGGAAATAATTACCTACCAACGACCTGAAAGTACGATGGAATCATACTGATTTTCACACTGACGAAAATGTGATACACCCAATAACGACGACCAAATTTTGTTGTCAGACGTCTCCCCTTAGCGCTGCTAAGGACTACTTTCACCGTGAAAGCCTGCATGAAAGCATGACGGCATGTCGTCAGTCTGGCATGACAGATTGCAGGACGGCAGGATAGCAAGACGGATGGAAAGCAATCAGTCTGGCTTGCGAGTAAGCAAGCATGAAAGATTGCTTGCAAGACGGCGAGCTTGCATGACGGATGCAAATACTGCTTGCCAGCCTGCATGAAATCATGCTATCCATCAGGCATGATTATTGTCGTGGCAAACTCCAAAGGGGGCGTCGGCAAATCGACGCTGTCCGTCCACCTGGCCGCTTGGCTCTACGAGCAGGGCCACAAGGTGACGCTCGCCGATTGCGACACGCAGCAATCATCGTCGGAATGGATACGCGAGGCGATACCCGAGGTGAAGGCGGTCCGCCTCGACACCCCCGACATCATATTGAACGAGCTGCCGATTCTCGCCCAGGACGCCGACTACGTCGTAGCCGACGGACCGGGCAGTCAGACTGAAACCAGCCGCGCGCTCTTGTTACGCGGCGACTTGGCAATTGTTCCCTGTAAGGCCAGCATGTTAGAGGTCCGGGCACTCGCCAAGGCGACCGAGGTACTGCGCCAAGCCCAGGACATACGGGGCGGGATACCCAAGGCCATCATCGTCCTGAGCATGATCGGAAAGAATTACCGACTGACGCAGGACATGAAGGACGCCGCGGCGGCACTATCTCTACCGCTGGCTTCAAACGCGATGATTCTGCGCCAGATTTACGCCGACGCGCCGGGGCAGGGGTCCGTCGTCTGGAATCTGGGCGCCCGCGCCCGCGAAGCCGCCCATGAAGCCGACGCGCTTTTCCGCGAGATACTGCCGGACGCCGTGACGCCGGCCGCGAAACACCAGGCGATGAAAGGGTAGGGGAGTGCAAGCGATGGCCGAAAGACGTTCACTTACCGAGGGATTGAAAGCTACGCCGCCGCCGATCGACATTGGCAAGGAAAAGGCGTTCGTATTCGGTGAGAAGGAGCCGGCCAAGCCCAATGTTGCCGCACCTAATTTGAGCCGCGTACCGATCAGCACGCGCATCCGCGACGACTACGCGCGAGCTCTGAAGCGTGCGTCGCTTGAGCGGCAGCTAGAGGGCAGGGAGCCGAACACGCTCCAGGACATTCTCGAAGAAGCCATCGAGCCTTGGCTCAAAGCCAACGGCTACCTGTCTTGAGCATGTTGTTAAACTCGTTGTAGAATCACCCACGAACCGGACGAACTCAGTTCGTACCACTGTACACCGTCAGGACGCGACCCTGGAGGGAATGTACGAATGGATAAGACGACTATTCTCGCGAGATTGAGGCTGACCATCGACTTCGATCGAGCGGGACAAAGGTGGCTTCAACAGCATCCGGATGCATGGTTTGCGCGCGACGAAGGGGCGTCGTTTCTTTCCGAATTTGGCCACACTTGGGAAGCTCTATTCATCGAATCCGCACAGGCGGAAATCAGGAGCTATTTCTCAAGCCTAGGCATACCCGATGACAATCTCCCATTCGTCAAGGCGGGCGAGCGGTATCAAGGATCATGGATTCTTGAAGCGGCCGTAGTGCTGTGCGGAACTGTCGGCACAGCATACACGATCATGAAGGGTGTTTCTGAACTACCGGACATGGCCGAGGGCCTGACCAAACTCAAGAAGCAGATCGTCCGGCGATTCCAACCACAATTGAATTCGGCAGTGCGGGAACGCTTGATTCAAAGCACCAATCCCGAATCTGTAAACAAGCTTGAGTTGAAACCGTCTCCTCCTCCCCCCCCGAACCCTGTCACGATCGACCTTGTCATTGACGCGCGTCCGCTGCTTTCGCTCACTCCTGCCCTGATGAAGGCACACCGGGTTCATTTATCAATCGCTATTTCACGGGACTCGTTTTCATTGGAAAACCTCGGCGAGGAGCCCATGCGGAATGTCCAAGTCGGCCTATTCCGATCCAAGACCGGACGCCACGAGTGGCGTTTTCAGGATGCATATGCGAGTGAAGTGCTGGTCCTGTCCCCGAAGCAGACCGTAGCAAAACGCCTGGACGAGTTTCGCGATCCGCGTGGCGACGTCTTCGACATGTCCGATGGCGAGGCCGCCCACGTTGATTGCTGGGTACAGGATTTTCACGGAATCTACCTGTTTCAGTTCTTCCTTGAACAGGAATAGCAATGCTCCGTTTACTCAACTGCCCTCAATTGTTCGCTGATTCGTCGTCTGGATCGGGAGAAGGCAGGGCAGTCGGCGTGTCGCCAAGCTGGAGTTCCTGTTGCCGGCCCGCTCCCTTGAGATGGTACGTCCGCACGAAGGCGAGGCGGTCCCCGTTGAACATGAACCGGATGTTGACGAAGAACACGCCGTCGCTGGGACTTCGGTACAGGAATTCCTTCTCCAGCAATTCCCGAACGCCCCGCTGGTAGGTGCGGTCGCTGATCCCGTGATCCTTGGCGACGTATTGATTGAGCTTGATTTCGTCGGAGCCGGGATTCGCCCGCATTTCGTGGTAGACGAGCTCGAACACCTGCAAGCCTGTCTTGGACAGGTCCGCCGCCTGTTTGATGCCGTCGAGGAACATCTTCACGAATCGGCTGCTGTCCACTTCCTCTTCCCACCAGAAGCCCATGCCGCCGATGCCTTTGATTTCACCGCTGCTGTTGTCCACGATGACCGATCCCCTGCCGCCAGGCACGTGGAACCGCTTGGTCCGCGTCGTCAGGCCGCTTGTAGTCGGCACGCTCGGATTCGTTCGGTACACAGGGAAGCCGCGCTTCGTGCTGACCTGATTATCCGCAAACACCGTGTTCTGTCGTCCTTCCGTCATTTTCCCCCTCCGAATTTGTCACTAGACAGACAGCACGTTGGCACACTACCGACAAAGGCGCAAGTCCTTTTTGACGGTTCACCGACCAATCCTGACGGTTGGCCGTCAAATCGTGACGGTTCGGTTCGAGGAAAATCAAAGGGTTGCACCCTCGCTCTTTCTTATCACTAAATAGCACCCAATGTGGCCGACGACGGAGCGCGCCTCCGGATCGCTGGCGACGGCGTCGGCCTATGCACGCCATTGAAAGAACGCCCCAACATGCGACGAGCCTGTGGATAACTCTTGGGAACATCAGACGAGCCGCGACGAGAAGGCAACACCGAGCAAGCCGAGTGTTGCGCGGACGATCCAGGAAGCCGTGACTTCGAGTTCGCGGTGAGGCTGTATGGCATTCAGGGGAGGATTCGAGCCGGTTGAACCGCCGTCGCTTCGCAATAGGAAGGCCGTACAGACGAGAAGCGACGCAAAGCAGAATCCTCTACCCCGATAACCAATTCAACACTTCTGGCACTTGTTACAACGCGTTCATCAACATCCGATCGTCGATGCGCTACGACCCGAGCAATTGGTCAACGAACGGCTGAATATCTAGGCCGTTGACCATGCAGTCACCGGATACGTCGGCATTGAGGATGCTGCAATCCGGATAGGCGGTGACGTAGCCCGGCGGATTCGTCAGCGCCAGCACGAACGGCGACGTGTCGCCTTCATCGACGTGCCCATCGCAGTTGATGTCGCCACGAAGGCCAGCGACCGATGCGATGGCGACGAACCCCAGGCTCTGCGACGAACCCGGCGCCACGTCCCACGCTTGCGTGAAAGCACCGGCCTGCATATCGAACGTGCCGACCAGGAGACGGCTGGGCGCGTCAAGGGACCGGACCGCCCCCCACAATTGACCTGCGTACATTTCCAGACCGCTGTTATCCAGGGTCAAGCCGATGTTGCCGAGCGCGACCCAACTCGCGGCAGCCGGCGGATCGGGAAACCGATACAGTTTGGGCGACGGATTGTTGTCTCCCCCGTCGGTGATGTACCATGTTCCCGCGCCGTCGAAGGCCATTCCGCCGATGTTGGTGTTTCCTGTGGTCACATGGATTGGTGCCCCGACTTCCACGAAAGTGAGTGGGTCGAACTGGTGGAACAATCCCCCGCCGCCGATCCCATACAGTTGCCCGTGGGCGAACGCAATGGAAGCGACGTGGACGGTTGGCTCAAGCTGCCCGACTTGAACCAGCGACGGCGTGCCGGAGGACGCGTTGTCCACACGCCAGAGCCGGCCCCCGTCGTTTTTCTCGACGGCGAGGATGTCGCAGGCGGCGCAGCCGGCGACCGTCACTCCGCCCTGTACCTGCGTTATCCCAATGATGTTGCCCGGTTGATTGGGAAACGTCTCGACGATCCCGCTTCCGGCTGCGTTTACCCGATAGAGCGTCTTGCCCAAGCTGACCAGGCACACCGGCTGCGCGAGAGCGAACCGGGGAGCCGCCGCCAACGCCAAGAGAATCGAGAAAACACAGACACCGAACACCCTTAATCCACGCGACATAGCAAACTCCATTCCCGCGCCATCCAAGACCATAGATTCCCCACGGGCAGCGCTTCCGACGCGAAATCAGCCACTATTCGCCGGCGCGGCATCACTTGCCCCGCTTGGTTTTCGGGCATTTCGCGGTGTCCCCATTATGGGGACAGTTAGAATAACGGTTTCACTGGGGGCGTGTCAAGACCACGACGCGCCAAATCAAGACCGCTTCCTGCCAAGCAGCCCCTCCAAAAAAGCGGCTATCAGGCCCTTGCGAAGATCATTCGGACCCGGGCGACCGAACTCGGGCTGTCCGTTCGGTCGCTCGCGGCCCGGCTGCGAAAGCCCCGGACAACGGTCCACAAGACGCTTTGCGGCGACCGCCGCCTCGACCCCATCGAATTCCTCGATTGGTGCGAGGCCCTGGAATTCGACGATCCGCTCGTGGTGATCAACTCCGCCCGCCGCCGTTGATTTCGTGATCGCACCAGGGAATTTTGGACTGAAGCAGACGTTGTGGAACCTCGCCCGTAAACTCAGGATCCACAACACGATGGTGCACCGGTCCGAGATCGGCGACCGCCGAGTCGACTCGGCTCAATTGTGATGATCCTGCGGTCGAAGGCTAGAATCTGGTCCCGGCTGCCGAAGCGTTGTAAGAGTCAAACACGAGGCGATCATGGACTGCCGTGCGGCCTGTTGTAAAGTCAGGGAGTACGTATGACCAAGCGCGTGAGGAATACACAAAGGACAATTTCACTAGCAATGAAAGTTCAAACTCTAAGCGTTAACACTCTCGTTGTCCTACTCTGCTGTCCAATAGCATTCTTACTGGCGGTGAATCGCTCGCTTGGGCAATGCAGCCCCAACCAGATAGCTAAACTTATCGCCTCCGACGCTGGCGTGAATGATCTGATGGGAAATGCAGTCGCCGTATCCGGCCAAACTGTCATCATCGGGGACGAGTTTGATGATCGTTTCAACATGCCGAACTCCGGATCGGCCTACGTTTTTGTACAGTCCGGTAGCCAATGGACTGAGCAGACCAAATTGCTTGCTTCTGATGGTGCAGCGGGTGACCTCTTTGGTTGGTCCGTTGCCGTTTCAGGAAACACGACCGTCGTCAGTGCCGTACGTGACGACAATTCGGGAGGCTCTGATGCTGGCGCGGCCTATGTTTTTGTCCGCCCTAGTGTGAACTGGAATCAGCAAGCGAAATTACTTGCTTCAGACGGTGCAGCCGATGATTGGTTTGGTACTTCGGTCGCAATTTCTGGTGATACCATAGTGGTCGGGTCGTATTTGGACAACAGTTCAGGGGGAACCGACGCGGGCTCGGCCTATGTCTTCGTCCGCAACGCCGGAGTCTGGACGCAACAAGCTAAATTAACCGCTGCAGATGGGGCACCGAATAATCATTTTGGCAATTCGGTTGCTATTTCTGGCGAAACGTCAGTCATAGGTGCTCCTGAGGCGAACGCGGCGTATGTCTTCGTGCGTTCTGGTTCGGTCTGGACTCAGCAAGCAAAATTAACTGCAGCAGATCCTGCGACGAACGACCAGTTTGGAACGAGAGTTGCAGTGTCAGGCGATATTATCATTGTGGGCGCTCCTTTCCGCGATCTGCCGGGTGTGATCCAGGCCGGTTCCGCCTACATTTTTGTTCGCACTGGCGCGCTCTGGAATCAAGAAGCCCAGTTATTCGCCGCAAGTGCAGCAGCCTATGATCGTTTTGGCGATGCGGTCGCGCTTTTTGAGAATACTGCGGTGATCGGAGCATTCGAGGTAGACGAAATGGGAGCGACGGACGCAGGGGCGGCTTTTGCGTTCATTCGCAGCGGCGCGATATGGACCGAGCAAGCAAAATTGGTGGCATCCGATGCGGCCAGCGGGGATTATTTTGGCTTCTCAGTCGCACTTTCGGGCGATATCACCGTGATTGGGTCAACAAACGACTCGAACGAAGGCGCCATCGGTGCAGGCGCGGCGTACGTCTACGATCTTCTTTCAGCAACACATCCAGGAGATATGGACGGTGACCATGATGTTGACGGCGTTGATATGGCCATATTTGTAGAGGTCTTGATAGGCGTGGATGTTAATCCTGCCCATGTGTTGCTGGCAGATTTGGACTGTTCCGGCGTTGTCGATGGACTGGATATTCAGCCGTTCGCTGACGTGTTATTAAGTTGAAGGGTGATTTCACATCGTACTGCCAGAGTAAGTCTCATGGAACGAACATGGCGGTAACGAATCCAGGCGAGTCGTTCCTAATTGCTTTACCATCGTTCCTAACGTCGTTACAAAAAAACTAGGATCGTGTAGATCGTAACGACGGCCGACGTTGGGTTAGCAACCATGTGGGCATCGACGCGCCTGTCATTGTCGCTGCCATAAAGAGTACCGTCGAGCGACCGAGCGCGCGGCATGAATCGACACGAGATACGGGGGACGCTCTTGCACCATAAGAGCGTTGGGCAGCGCGGCATTTTGCTTGTCGGCTTTCAACCGCTGCTCCCAGCCGGCACCGCTTCGCTTTCCGCCTCCGAGGCTTGCACGCTTCACGCCGAACCCGCTTGGCGCCCTTCGGGTCCGGTCCGTCATTCGTCCTGCTCCATTTCGCGGGCCTCGCCGGCGGCTTGCCTGCCGTGCCGCAATCAGGAAGCACGGTTCCGCGTTTCCGGTTGAACGATTCCTCAAAGCGTGCTATGCGAACTGCGAAGAATCGCATCGCGGGAACATGTCCGACGGAACGTTGCATAGTGACAACGAATTGTTCGCAAAGCCCAACGCGGGCACTGTCGAACTGTCACCGCTGAAAGCCGGATCGGGAGACTCTCGGGGCCGATCGGGCACTCAGGAACCCAACCGTCCTGATTGTTCCTGAGCATGGGTCGCAGGTCACGTCCCCCTCAGCATCCCATTCTCCCGTTCCCGTCCGATGCGAACGATCCGCCGGTCGCGCTCGAAGAACCCCCCGACACACAATCAGGAGGCCACCATGCCGTACAAGACGATCATCATCGAGCTGCTTCGACAGCAGCCCTGGCTTCACGGCAGGCTTCGCCGCAAGCGGAAGGTGCTCGCGGTCGTGAACCACTACGCAGGCGAACTGAAGACGCGCCACGAACACTGGAAGGCGGATCTGCCCAGGAGCCATCCGGACATCGATCCGATCCAGCTCGCCAGCGCGGCGATGGAGATCGCGCTCGCCGAGGTGAAGCCTCGTTTGCGGAACGCGTCGCTGCCGGCCGAAAGGAACCCCTCGTCGTCGGGCACCGCAAGGGCGCGGTCCCGCAAACGCACGTCGCGCGCCTGAGATGGGCAGGCGAGCCGACGCTGTTCGACTTGCTGTCCGCTCCGTCACCGTCTGAATCCCGTCCGTCTTCTGATCGAACCACGCCGGCCACCGACAAGGTCGAGCCGACGACACCTGTCCAGATCGCCAGCGGCGAGAAGGAAAAGGCCCGCGACATCATCGCGGCCATCCGCACGCTTCAGACAGTCGAAAGCGAACAGCGACCGGCGACGCCGCAGGAGCGGCAGGCGCTCGCCCGCTTCGCCGGCTTCGGCCCGGTCGCCCTGTCGATCTTTCCCGACCCGTTGACGCATCGCTACAAGGACGCCGGCTGGGAGAAGCTCGGCGAGGAACTGAAATCCCTGCTTACTCCCGCCGAGTACGACAGCGCCAAACGCACGACATTCAACGCCTTCTACACGTCGCCCACCGTCATCGCATCCATTCACGAGGCTATCACGCGGCTGGGCGTTCCCGACGATGCCACCATCCTGGAACCGGGATGCGGCATCGGCAACTTCATGGGGCACGGCAGCTGCCGGCACCACTTCATCGGCGTCGAACTCGACTCAATCTCAGGCCGAATCGCGCGGGCATTGCATCCCGAACATGACATTCGCACCGAGAGTTTCCGCGACACGAAGCTGCCCGAGGATCGCATCGACGCCGTGGTCGGCAACGTGCCGTTCGCCGACATCAAACTCGACTATCACGGGCAGAAGCTGTCACTGCATGATTACTTTCTAGCCAAGTCGGTCGATGCGCTGAAGCCCGGCGGTGTGCTGGCCGTGGTCACATCGCATTTCACGCTCGACAAGCAGAACGCTGCCGTCCGCGAGAATCTCGGCGACAAGGCCGACTTTGTCGGCGCGATTCGGCTGCCGTCGGATGCGTTCAAGCGAGAAGGCACGGCCGTCGTCACCGACATCGTGTTTCTGCGAAAGCGGGCAGCGGGCGAACCGGCCCATCACGTCGATTCCCAATGGCTTGCCGTAGCCCCGCTCGCCATCGACGGCGTTGAAGTTCCGGTCAACCGCTATTTCCTCAATCACCCTGAGATGGTGCTCGGCACCTGGACGAGGCAGGACACGCTTTACGGCGGGGAAGGCTACAGCGTTCGCGGCGACGGCGATCTCGCCGCAAAGCTAAACGTTGCAATCCGGCAGTTGCCGCAATTCCAAATGGCGCCGGCGTCCCGCGAATCCGAGCAAACCGCCGCGACATTCACGCCGCCGCCGCCCGAGAAGCACATCAACGAGGGGAGTTTCTTCGTCCGGGACGACAACGCCATTTGCCAGTTGGTGAACGGCCAGGGCGTCGCCGTCGATTACGGCGGCAAGGCATTGAAAGCCAACGGGACGTTGACCGGTCGAAGGCTCGCCGGCCTGATCGGCCTGCGCGACCGCGCCCGCCGCGTGCTGCAATCACAGAACGAAGGCTGGCCGGCGGAGCATCGAGACGAAGCGCGGCGCGAACTCAATCAAGCCTACGACCGGTTCCACCGCGCCTACGGACCGATCAACAAAACCAGCTTCAGCGAGAGCCGCGACGGCAGCGTCATCCGCCGCCGGCCCAACCTGGTCAAGTTCATTGAAGATCCCGACGCCATGCTCGTGATGTCGCTTGAAGACTACGACGAAGTCACTGAAAAGGCCCAGAAAGCCGCCATCATGAGCAAGGACGTGGTGGGCAGGACCCCGCCCGTCACGCAGGTCCGAAGCGCCGAGGAAGGCTTGCTGGTATCGCTCAACCAGCGGGGAAGGGTGGACCTGCCATTCATCGCCGAACTGTACGGCAAGCCGGAGGAGCGGGTCGTCACCGAACTTGGCGACCTGATCTACCACGATCCGGAGTCGAAGCAGTGGAAGACCGCCGACGATTACCTGTCGGGCAACGTCCGCGCCAGGCTGGCCGCTGCCGAGAAGGCCGGACGGGCCTACAGCCAGAATGCCGAGGCGCTGCGGCGCGTGCAGCCCGAGGACGTGCTGCCGGGCGACATCGAAGCCAATCTCGGCGCGCCGTGGATTCCGGCGAGCGATATTCAGGCGTTCGCGGCCCACCTGTTCCATGTCGATGCGTCAGCCGTTCCGGTGACGCACCTCCAGAAGGACGCGGTGTGGAGCTTGGACGCCGGTCACGCCGCGCGGGCGTCGGTCGCCGCAACCTCCGACTTCGGCACGGCCCGCGCCAACGGCGCTTGGCTGCTGGAATTGGCCCTCAACATGAAGTCGCCGGTGATCTACGACATCATCGACCACGGCGACAAGGAAGAGCGCGTCGTCAACCAGAATGAGACGCTCGCCGCCCGCGAGAAGCAGAAGCTTATCAAGGAGGGCTTCCGCGCCTGGGTATTCGCCGACCCTGAGCGCACGGAACGCCTCGTGCGAATCTACAACGACAATTACAACAATCTCCGGCCGCGCCTCTTCGATGGCTCGCACCTCGACTTCCCCGGCATGAACCAGACTATTCGCCTGCGGCCACACCAGGCCGACGCGATATGGCGGGGGATGAGTTCCGGCAACACGCTGCTGGCCCACGCCGTCGGCGCCGGCAAGACGTTCACGATGGCTGCCACCGGCATGAAGATGAAACAGGCCGGCCTTGTCAAGAAGCCGATGTACGTCGTGCCCAATCACCTGCTGGAACAATTCGCCCGCGAGTTCATGCAGCTCTACCCCAACGCCCGACTACTGGTCGCAGGCAAGGAGAATCTGCGCCGCGACCGCCGCAAGTTGCTCACCGCCAAGATCGCCAGCGGCGACTGGGACGGCATCCTCGTCACGCATTCCTCGTTCGAGCGGATCGGCATGTCGCGGGAATATCAGGAGAAGTTCCTCACGCAGCAGATCGCCGAGTATGACGAACTGCTCCTTGAACATGCCGGCGCCAAGGGGTCGAACCGCAACATCATCAAGCAGATCGAGAAGCAGAAGGCGGCCCGCGTCGAACGCCTCAAGGACCTGCTGGCCGAGGAGAAGAAGGACGACGGCCTCGTGTTCGACGAGCTGGGCGTCGATCATGTGTTCATCGACGAGGCGCACTTCTTCAAGAACCTGGAGACGCCGACGAAGATGGACCGCGTCGCCGGCATCCAGACCGGCGGCAGCGAGCGAGCCTTCGACGTGTACATGAAGGCGAGCTACCTGGGCGAGCAGCATCCCGGCTACGGCGTCACCTTCGCCACCGGCACACCAGTGTCGAACACGATGGTCGAGATGTACACCATGCAACGCTTTCTCGACCCGGCCGGACTGAAGAGCCGGGGACTGGAACACTTCGACGCATGGGCGGCCACGTTCGGCGAAGTCATCGACACGATGGAGATTTCGCCCGACGGCGCGTCGTTGCGCCCGCGCAGCCGATTCGCCAAGTTCACCAACCTCCCGGAATTGCAGCAGATGTTTCGTGCTTTTTCCGACGTGCAGACGGCCGACATGCTCAACCTGCCGCGGCCGCGGCTCGAAAGCGGCAAGCCCATCGTCGTCGCCTGTCCAATGTCGGCGGAGCAGCACGCCCTTCAGGACGGACTCGTTGCGCGATACGAACGGCTGCGGACGGAGAAGGTGGACCCGCGCGAGGACAACGCCCTCAACATCACGACCGACGGCCGCAAGCTCGCCCTCGACGGACGGATGCTCTCCGCCTCCGCTCCCGACGATCCCGGCTCAAAGATCAACCGCATGGTGGAAAACGTCGCCGGCACATGGGAAAAATCGGCCGCGACACGCGGCGCGCAGATGATTTTCTGCGACATGGGTGTACACGCGACGCCTTGGGGATACTCCGCCTACGACGACGTGATCGAAAAACTGGTTGCACGCGGCATCCCGCGCGGGCAGATCGCAGCCATCGGCGACGCCGATTCCGACGCCAAGAAGCAGGCACTCTTCGAGAAGGTCCGCAACGGCTCGGTCCGCGTGTTAATCGGCAGCACGCAAAAGATGGGCACCGGCACCAACGTACAGCAGCGGCTGGTCGCCCTGCACCACCTTGACGCCCCGTGGAAGCCAGCCGAGGTCGAGCAGCGCGAGGGCCGCATCCTGCGTCAGGGGAACACCAACGAGGAAGTGGCCGTGTACCGCTATGTCACCGAAGGCTCGTTCGACGCCTACATGTGGCAGGCGCTGGAGACGAAGGCCCGATTCATCGGCCAGGTCATCACCGGCCACAATGCCGCCCGCCGCGCCGAGGATGTCGGCGGGCAGGAGCTTTCCTACGCGGAAGTGAAGGCGATTGCCTCCGGCAACCCGGCCGTGCTGACGCTCGCCGAGGCCGACGCCGAATTGCAGCGGCTCGCCCTGTTGAAGAAGAATCACGTCGATGAGCAGTACGTCGCCCGCCGCAACGTGCGGGATTTGCCCGAGAAAATCGCCCGGCTCAACGATCGGCTGTCGAACCTGTCGGCCGATCAATCGACAGCCACCGCGCACGCCCGCGACCCGGTCACGATCAACGGCCGCGAGTATCCAAAGGACGAGGCCATCGCCGTGCTCGGCGCGCAACTGGACAAGCTGCCGCACGACGTGCGGCAAGAACAGCCAAGCCCGCTCGGCGTGTATCGCGGCCTGCGATTCGGCCTCGTGCTGCATCGAGACTTCCCGCCCGACGTGTACATCGAAGGCGCGACGACGCGCGACGACCGTCTCATTCGTGGCAGCCACGGCCCGCGCGCCGTGCTCAACGCCCTGGAGCGCCTTTGCAACGCCTACGGCAACGAGATTGCCGGCGTAAAGCAGGACCATTCAATCGCCGAGTCGCAGCTCCGCGACTATCAGGCCCGCATTGGCAAGCCGTTCGTCCACGAGTCGTACCAGGCTGAATTGACCGCGCTGCGCGACCGGCTCAAGTCGAGCCTTGCCGGCGTCCCATCGAACGCCGGCGGCGACGATGCTCCCGATCCCGCCGCCGAACCGCTGCTCTCGACTGCCGAGCTGGCCGACCGGATCAAGGCCCTCAAGGCCGACCACGCCATCGACGCGGCCCCCGAACGCACCGCCACCCGCCGCCTCGACGCCGAGGAGCCCGTCACGGTGCGTATCTTGCGCCAAGCCGCAGCATCGCGGACCGTGGAAGCCCCACGCCAGGCAGAGGGACATCAGCGGGGATTCACAGAAGCCGTCGCTCGCCAGCTAACGAAGAGCCGCTAAGCGCGAATCTAAGCCACGGGTCAGCCTGCGCCACCGCCCTCTGCCGTTGCGGCGCCCAGGAATTCGTGCAGTTTGGCGTAAGATTGCGATCTGGCCAAATCGAACAGCCAAGTACACAATGCACAATGTGGTTCCGACCGGGAGATCGGCGAGCATCGACAAGACGGAATAAGCTGCACCCGGTAGCGGGGTCTAGCGGTTGAGGCCAAGATCGCTGGACATGAACCACACGCGGAGCATAATTTCCAGCCGCGTGGGCCGACATGTTTAGCCCCTGGTCGAGCTGTACATGAACGCTCGGCAGCGCCTTGACTCGGGTTAAACCTATCAATGGAGAATGCGCCATGCCGAATCGCAAGATGGTCCAGACTGGTGCGGCGATCGCCGCCATCGCAATCGTCGTCGTGTTGGTCGTTTGGCGACTATGGGCCTCGCGAGAGCGCACACCTCTCAGGGTCGCTGTCGTCACTTGGGTCGGTTTTGGTCCCTTCTACATCGCCCAGGAGAAGGGGTTCTTCAAGGAAGAGGGGCTCAACGTCGAACTTGCGCGAATCGATGACTTTGGCGCTCGTCGGGCGGCACTCGCATCCGGAAAGCTGGATGCGTCCGTCGAGACTGTCGATTCCCTAGCCGTCGGTCTAGCGGAGGGCCTGCCCGCGTTAGAAGTGCTCGTCGTCGACGAGTCCTACGGAGGCGACGGCATCGTCGCAAGAAAAGAGATCTCCTCTCTCGCCGAACTCAAAGGCAAGACCATCGCGTGCGCCAAGTCCACCCCTTCACACTTCTTCCTCCTGTATCTCCTCGACAGAGAGGGGTTGATGCCGAGCGACTTCACGCTGAAGCCAATGGAAGCCGGCGATGCTGGTGCCGCGTTCGTTGCAGGACAAGTTGACGCAGCAGTCACATGGGAACCGTGGTTGACCAAAGCAAAGGAGACTGAGCACGGCCGCGTAATCACAACATCTCGAGAGCACCCGGGAGTGATCGCCGACATATTCGTCGTGCATCCGAACTTGGCGCGCGACCACCCGAAAGATGTGACTGCGCTGTTGCGGGCGTGGTTCAAGGCTATTCAATTCGTCAAGGACCATCGTCAGGAGGCCATCGCCCTGATGGCGAAGCACCTTGAACTTCCCCCCGAAGAGCTTGCCGGCATGCTTGAGGGAATACGATTTCCGTCCTACGACGAAAACCTACGGTTCTTCGGCATTCCCAGCGGAGAGAACCGATTTGAGCAAATGTTCAAAACTGCCGCGGACCTTTACAAGAAAGCGGGACTAATCAACACAGAAAAACAGCTTGATCCCCGTAAGACTTATGATGTGTCCTTCCTTCGTGATTTGAACAAGTAAGCAGATCGTGCTGCCTACTGAATCATCGGAGCATTTTTGTGAAGCATGGGCAACGACGAGCTCTTGGCATAGCGCCGTTCCTACTCGTGTTGGCGCTTTGGTGCATTCTGAGCTATGGCGGAGTCGTCCGTGCTCTTTTCTTGCCGACGCCTACGAATGTCATTTCCGAAGGGTTTCGGATGTTCGCCGAAGAGGGATTTCACAATGACATCTTATTGAGTTTGGCTCGTGTTTTCGGCGGTTTTTTGATTTCTGCGGCTTTCGGCGTACCACTCGGCATCCTAATGGGTGCATCGCGGACAACCGACACATTCTTCGCCCCAATTATTGGCTTCATTCGATACATGCCGGCAACGGCGTTCATTCCTCTTGCGATCCTCTGGTTTGGCGTCGGATACGTTGAAAATGTCGTGCTCGTCTTCATGTCGATCTTTTTTTATCTTGTGCTGCTCGTCGCTGACGCAGCTGCAAACGTTAAGAAACCTTGGATCGATACTGCACTTACACTCGGTGCGAATCGCCTGCAAGTAGTGACGAAGGTTGTGGTCCGCGCGGCCGCCCCTGATGTCTGGAACGCGATGCGCACGATGTTTGGGGTTGGTTGGACAATGATCGTGGTTGTTGAGTTGGTAGGGGCCGAAGCCGGAATCGGTGCAAAGATAATTCATGCGCAGCGGTTTCTGCAGACTCCCAAAATCATGGCGGGCATTTGCATCATTGGACTCTTGGGAGTCGCAAGCGACTTGTGCTTTCGCGCCGGTTATCGATTCCTATTCCCGTGGGCGCGCAATTAGTTTGGTGCGTGGAAGATGAGTGATGTGGCTGAAGGTTCGCGAAACGATGCCGCGCTTGTTCTTGATGAACTCGCGAAGTGCTTTGAATGTGACGGCGCGCGCCTGCCTGTCCTCGAACCGACCTCGATTCGGGTGAAGCGAGGGGAGTTGTTCGTAATGCTCGGTCCATCCGGCTGCGGCAAGACGACGGTCCTGAGGATCATTGCGGGTTTGGAACCGCCATCATCCGGTGAGGTTCGGCTTGACGGGCGTCGTGTCCAGGGGCCGTCGCCAGAACGCGGCATGGTATTCCAGGACTTTACTTCATTCGCTTGGCTTACTGTTTCGGAGAACATCGCCTTCGGCTTGCGGCTTCGACCACATGATCCGGGCGAGGTTCGCCAAACTGTTGCAGATTGGGTCCGTAAGGTCGGGCTGGATGGCTTCGAGTCGTTCTATCCGAGGGACCTCTCCGGCGGGATGCAACAGCGCGTTGCCATAGCTCGGACGCTGGCCGTTCAGCCGAAGCTCGTTCTGATGGATGAACCATTCGGCTCTCTCGATGCTCAAGCACGCTGGCAGATGCAGGAAATGCTGCTCAACCTGCGCCGCGAAAGCCCGACTACCATCGTCTTCGTAACGCACGACGTTGAGGAGGCCATTTTTCTTGGGGATCGCATCGCTGTGTTTTCCCCCAGGCCAGCTAGATTGCTGCGCGAATTCTCAGTACCCTATGGAGTTACGCGGGATCGCTCGATCACGCGGGCCGCGCCGTTCATTGAGATGGAACGCCAGATTCACGTCGCCATGCGAGGAGAAGTTTGATGACGAGCCTCCTTGCCGATAGCGAACATGCCGTGCTATTGGAGAAGCTGCGCGCGTACCTTCGTCAATACTACGACCTCGATGAGCGCGTTCGGGCGTGGGAGGAGCGCCGGTTCTATTCCCTCGAAGTCGAACTGACAAATCGCTGCAACCGCGAGTGCTTCTACTGCTACAACTCGTCCGGTCGATCGTGCGGAATCCCGGACCTGCCTCTCGATTTCGTTCAACGGCTCATCGCCGAATCGCGTGCGGCGGGCATTCGACAAATTGCCTGGCTTGGCGGCGAGCCGACGCTGTATCGCGAACTGCCAGCCGTTTTCGAGACCGCAGCCCAAAATGGAATTGAAAATGTCTTGTTCACGAACGGTTCATTACTTACGCCTTCTCTCTGGGCGCATATCGCTCCTTTGACCGGGCGGATCATGTTCCATCTCGACACGATCGCCCCCGACGTTTTTGTCGCGCTTAATAACGTCACACAGCTCCAAGGCCGACGAATGCTCGCCCAGACGCTTGACAACCTTGACCACATCCTCGCATCTGGTTTCAGCCCGGATCGCATCTATTTCTATGTTGTGTTGACGCGTCTTGCTGCCGAGCGACTTCATGAAACACTGGAGTTCGCGCTCATCCACAAAAGGCTAGGTACTACTGCACTATACCCGATGGTCCGCACCGGGCGCGCCTGTTCGACGAGTTCCACTTGGGCGCTTAATCGCCACGAACTCCGCGAGCTTTACGGGCTTCGGGCCAATCTCGAACATCGCCCCGAGTTGATGCTCCTCGGCCCCTCCGAGTATTGCAAGCATTACCAGCTTACGATGGCCTATGTCGATGTGCATCGGCACCTCATGCCATACGCTGGTCTGGCCAACCCCGAGTTTGAGATCGGGCAGAGATCTCTGAGTACGCTTCTTTCTAATCACTATGGCGCGCTTTCCTTTTCGACTCTTGGGAGGCCCGATCCATCATTTGGTCTCACCGGCGTGTGCCATCGCTGTCGGCATTCTACTTTCTGCTTTGGAACTCGGACGACTGCGTTTAATGTCATCGGAACCGCGACCCAAAGTGATCCTTTTTGCTGGGAAACATGATCGCCCACTCACCAGAGCCGCGTCGCACCTTTCTCCCCCTGTGGGGCAAGCTTTTGGTTGCCGCTTTCGGCATCGCCTCGCTATTGGGTTTTCTAGGTTGGCTTGAGGACGAAGGCAATGGACGCACGAGCACAGCAAAACAGCTAAGCCATATCTGTGAACAAGGCGCACTTGCCTCGATGCAATGGCTTCGGCAGCAGGGCACTCTGTCTCGAACGCTCGTACTCGGCGCTGCGATCGTACTCACCCTCGGTGCTTTGGCGTCGTTGGTCGCGGGAACCCGTCTACTCTTGCGTGGTCGGGACAGTGCAGATACCCAGGACCAGGTGCCCGCTCTAGAAGCCGCTTTGGCGGAGGCTAAGAATACAAATCGCAGCCTACACGACCAGTTGGCCGCTCTTGGCGCTTCGAACGCCGATCTGCTCCGACAGGTCGGTATGCTCGCTGAGCAGCGCAAGACAGAGGAAGAGCGTTGCACGACTCTCACAACTGTGCGTGCTGGATTAGAAGAGCAGGTTTCCCACATTACATCCGAGCGCGATCAGATAAGAACAGAAGGTAATGCTGCACAAAGCACCATTGCAGAACTGACTCGACAGGCGAGCATCACTGCTGACCAACTGCAACAAACCAAGGCAGTAAATACGGAATTAAATCGGCGTATCGCGTCTCTCGAATCACTGTCCATAGCGTGTACGGAAACCGCGCGCCTAATGGAAGAGGTATTTGGTCACTTGGGGCATGCCATTGACTCGGCGCGGCGGCGACAAGAAATCCAATGGTATGACTTTGAGCGAGCCATGCAAATAGAAAAAGACGAATCGGTGAGAACTGTCTGGGTGTTTGCAAGCGAGCTGGATTTGGATCAACAATGGCGAAAGTCCGTTGTCTTGCCAAATCTCAGCAAGGGCAAGGAATATCGCTATATGATTACGGACGGCGCTCAACTGGCTCTAGAACGAATCCGTAAGGAAGTCCTCGCCGAGTACTCGACTCAATCAATTGTGAAGGATAGAAACCTACTGCGAGCAAAACAAGTTCCCGGCTTATTTCTAGACAGCTTTCAATTAGTCGTACATGAGACTGACAATGGATGGAACATGTATCTCGTATTCCAGGAGCTAAGAAAGAACCCCAAAGGACTATATATTGTGCATCTAATGAAGCCACGAGTGGACACTCTGGATTGTCTGAAGAAGGTATGGAGTGTGTTAAAGGATTGTACGTGTAATGTGGAGCCGGAAGATCGGCTTGGGACGGTTGGCGCTGCATAGCAGGCGTTGATCGCACCCAAGACGCTGGCTTGGAAAGCGGACTATGGCGATTCCTGGACATCATCGTATGTGGGTAGCGAAAGCAGTAGCGATCATTCTGTTTCTTGCCATTAGCATTGCTGTCACACGCGCACTCACAGGAAGTCCGGTGCTCCCAGCGGGCCTCAAGGAGGGGCTGAACGGAGCTACACTGCATCAAGACGACGTGAGTGTTCTAAGAGGCGCAGGGGTCGTTTTACCTGATCAATTTGTGATCGTCGTTGTCGAACCCTCGAAGCGATGGTCTCTTCGCGATGTCGCGCATGGAACCTGCGATTTGACTTTCTGTGCTCGTGAACATGGAATTGTAGTCCATCGACATTCCCCAGGGAACATTGTCGCCCGGGTCGTATTGGGGCTTGCAATACTCTTTACGATTGTATTCACGTTCGTTCAGTACTTTACGGGGCCATACCTGACCGAGGCGGAGAAGACTAAGGGAGGTATGCTGGTCAAGTACGCAATCGGTCTGAACATCGGTGTTCTGTTCGTGGGGTTGGTCGCACTTGCAGCTGGACACGTTCTTCCTCCAAAGTGGGATGTGTTCTTTTGGGAACTCCCCTCGTCGATTCACTGGCTCGTACCAACAATGAAGAACGCATGGATCATAGTGGTCGCGGGTCTCTTTCTTGCAGCGGACCTTGTGGGAAGTGAGCTACTACGAAATAAAGAGGCCGCCATAGTAGCCGATGCCGCTATCGTATGCACACTCGTGGTGAGCTCGGTACTGCTCGGGTTGCTTGGAGATCGGATTGACGATCAATTCATGATAGCCTTCAACACCGGTAGCCTGTGTTTTCATCTGATGATCGGAACGTTGCTTTTCGAGGGACTGGTGCCCCGGTCGGCGGCCGTGCCGGCCACTAATACGTAGGAGAATGTCATGGCACGTGTACAGTTGGTATCGGTAGTAGCCGAGGGACCAGGGCTCCAGCGCGACCGCTGGTATGCGCCGTTGGGTCTCGTCTGGGTGGGAAGTTATCTCCGGGCTCACGGGCACTCGGTGGAGATTCTCGACGGTCAGATCTTGTGCGACGACGAGATTGTATCCCGCCTCGACGGTGACATCGTCGGGATCGGCTACTTTATCAACTCGACACACATCGCCGATCGAGTTGCCGCCGCCGCCAAGGCGCAAGGGCGTACCGTCGTCTATGGAGGACAATCAGCGACCCCGGTCGCACAGCAGATACTCCGGAACAATACAAATGTCGATTGCGTGATTCGTTTCGATGGTGAGCGTGCGATGGAATTGTTGGCGCGCCGCGCTGAGGGCGAGGCGATATCGCTCGAAGCGATTCCGAACTTGGCCTACCGCGACGGCGACCTGATTCGCCTCACCGAGTGCGAGGAACTCGATCTGAGCACTTTGCCATTCCCGGATCGGCGGCTGCCGGGACTTGATCTCGAAGCCCACATTCGCAATTTTCTGGAACGTGGGAGCGAGGAAAAATTCGGCTGTTTGCGTCCGACCAACGCATACACTCGGAAAGGTTGTCCGCGCCGGGGTCCGGGATACGGGTGCAGCTTTTGCGCGCGGATTGACATGAGCGTACGTTCCAAAACCGCGAAGCAGGCGTATGACGAGTATCGCTACCTCGTGGACGAATTCAGCGTGGACTATATCTGCGATGACAGCGACACGTGGATTCGGAAGGAGTGGTTGCAAGATATTCTGGACTTGATGGAACGACACGGGGAGATAGGTGCTCGATTCCGAGTCTATGGCGACGTGCGAGACATCACCGAACATACAGCACCACTGCTTCGGGAAGTCGGTGTCGACGCTGTACTTGTCGGCATGGAGTCAGGAGACGAAGGGACGCTCCGCATCAACGGAAAGCCGATGAGGAACGAGCGAATGCTGAAGGCGGCCGATCTACTCGGGAAGAACGGCGTCAAGATTTGCGACGCGTACGTGCTCGGCCTCATGGGTGAAACCGAAGAGACGTTGCTGCAAACGCGGGCCTTCGCGGAAAAGGTCCACAGCCTGTGCGAGGCCCAAATCACCTACTGGAACCTGATCTTGCCATTGCCGGGCTCGCCTATCTGGGATCAGATGATGCTCCGCGAGCCTTTTGCCGCAAAGTATGGCGACGCTTATCGTTTTGAAGTTGAGGAACTCCGGCGGGATTATGTCGATGCGTTCTGCCGACTTGGCCCCAATGGATATGATCGGCTGTTGCAAATCCGCGAGGAGCTTTTCGTCCGCGATTGCGTTGCCGCCGGCGAATACTTGAGATAAAGAATAAAGCAATTGCAGTCTCGACGGGTAGTTACGCACGGAGTGTCGCAATATGACCGAGCCTGAGCCTTTTGACCTGGGAGTCTTGAAGTTTAGAGAATTCATTGAGAATCCCGCATCAATCTTGGCGTTAAGCGAAGAGCGATACCGGGAAACCATTGACATGTGCCGCAACGCAATTCATCGGGTGCGCCCGGGTAATCGCTCGGGCGCGCTGCCCATACTGTCCATATTTCTTTGGTACGGCCGCGATCGACTAAAGCGAGATTCGATAAACGTCGAGGAACTCCTTGCCGACGCATTCCGGATTGCCATCGACCCATCCTTCATAGAGCCGGAGTGGGCGCTCGTCCTTATTGGAGTGCTACTGGCTCGTTATGAACAGGATATTCCGCAGGGGAGGTCAAGAGACGAAACCCTGCGGCAATTGCGTCACAACCTGCGATACCTTCAAAGTAGTCCCGCCACGAGCGATGCTGTCCAGCTTGCGGCTGGTGCGCTCCTATCCTGCTGGGACTCGTGGCATGAGGGAACGTCGAAAGACCTGCAGCCCATAATCCGGGCATGCCACGAAGGTTGGCCAAGCACTGCGGGTGGGTCGGCGGTCCGCGATACAATCTTCGACAATCAGATCGGCGATCTGATCGCAAACTGGGGACTCTACATGGGGGCGCTAACAAAGTACGACCGTCAACTGTGCCGCTTGTATTTCGAGCGAAATGGTGAGTGGAACTTACTCGAAAATATCTCGCTCAAGTAGATCGGCTTGTACCAACTCAGTACCGAGTGCGGCGCGACAGACTGCGGTATTGTCAGCCTCGCGTGGCGCTACACGCGCCCGAGGAGCAGGCGCACGCCGCCTGATCCGTCGCTTCACCCCGGCGGCTCGCACCCGCCGGGCTTTTTTCATGCTTGGGGTGCCGTGCCGTGAAAGAAGCCGGGGCCGAGGCTGGCCAGTGGGCGTTGCGGCTTTACAATCTGGCCTGACGGAGAACGGCGCGGCCGGGTCCGCTTGACGGAGCGTGATGCGCGTGATAGGCCAGACCTGAAAGCAACAGGAGCAACTTCGTGCCTCGAACTGCGGCGATGCAGACAGGAATCCATCCGGCGGACGCCGCCGTCAGCGCTGCCGCGCTCTTGGACCGCATCGACCTCCAGAGGCTCGACGTGTCGGCGCGGATTGCGGCCGACCAGGGACGGCGCGCCCGATTCGGACAGTTCTTCACTCCTGAGCCGATCGCCCAATTCATGGCGTCGCTGTTCGCGTTTCCCCGGATGCCTGAGACGCTCCGCGTGCTGGACGCGGGAGGCGGCAACGGAATGTTAACCGCCGCGTTCGTCGCGGAATTGTGCTCCGAGAAGCGGCCGCACCCCCAAGCCATCATCGCTACCGTTTGGGAATTGGATGAAGAGTTGATTCCTTCACTCGAAGACTCGCTGCGGCTATGCCAATCGGTTTGCGAGCGCAGCGGCGTCCGGTTCGAGGCGGACATCCGGCAAGGAGATTTCATCCTCGAAGCCGCCGACATGCTGGGCGGCAATCAACTGTTCACCGGCAACGCGCCGCGCTTCGACGCTGCGATCCTAAATCCTCCTTACCGCAAGCTCCGCACCGACAGCATCGAACGCGCTCGGCTCAGCAGCGCCGGCATCGAGACGAGCAACCTGTATGCCGCGTTCGTGTGGCTCGCGATGGAATTGCTCACCGACCAGGGCGAAATGGTCGCCATCACGCCCCGCAGCTACATGAACGGTTCGTATTTCCGGCCGTTCCGGCGGGCGTTGCTCGATTCGATGCGATTCCGGCGGGTCCACGTGTACGACACGCGGGACACCGCCTTCAACGGCGACGACGTTCTCCAGGAGAACGCGATCATCCATGCGGTGAAGGGCGAAGAAGCGGCACCCATCGTCGTCAGCACGTCGCACGGCCCGCACGACGAAGGCATGGCGTCGCGGACGCTCGACGCGGCGGAGTTCGTCCTGCCGGACGACCGCGACTCGGTGATGCACGTCGTCTCTGACGACACCGAAGCGCAGATCGGCGAGAAGATGCGCGGTTTGCCGCGCGTCCTGAGCGAACTCGACATCGAGGTTTCGACCGGACGGGTCGTGGACTTCCGGGCGCGCGACCGACTGCGCGAGAAGGCGGCGAACGGGGACGTGCCGCTCGTCTTCCCGCGCCATTGCATGGACGGTTTCGTCACATGGCCGCGCGACGTGCGCGGCAAACCGAACGCCATCCATGTTCGCGGCGAGGACGACCCCGACATTCTGCCCGCCGGCTGGTACGTCTTAGTCAAGCGGTTCAGTTCCAAGGAAGAGAAGCGGCGGATCGTGGCCTCACTCTGCGATCCGGGCAGGCTTCCGAAGTCGGGTATTGGTTTCGATAACAAGCTGAACATCTTTCATCGCCACGGCCGCGGGCTTCCGCCGGCGCTCGCCAAGGGGCTGGCGCTGTTTCTCAATTCGACGGTCGTGGACGCCTACTTCCGGCAGTTCAGCGGACACACACAGGTCAACGCCCGCGACCTTCGTTCGCTGCATTACCCCGACCGCGACACGCTGGAGCGATTGGGCCGGCACGTCAACGGCAGGATGCCGACTACGGAGGAAATCAACCGCATCGTTAACGAGGAGATTCCGACCATGAGCGCAGGCGACGACCCCATTGCCGTCAAGACCAAAGTGGAGGCCGCCGTCGGCGCTCTCAAGGCTCTCAAAGCCCCAAAGGGGCAATGCAACGAGCGGTCGGCGTTGACGTTGCTCGCTTTGCTGGACCTTGAGCCGAAGGCAAAGTGGTCAAGAGCCGCTGATCCGCGCCGAGGTGTCACCGAGATGATGGATTGGATGGCGGAGAAGTACGGCAAGAAGTACGCGCCGAACACCCGCGAGACGATCCGCCGGTTCACGCTTCACCAGTTCGTCCAAATGGGCCTGGTGCTCCTGAATTCCGACGATCCGAGCCGGCCAACGAATAGCCCAAAAAACGTGTACCAAATCGAACCGTCGGCACTTGCATTGCTGCGGACCTTCGGCACCGACGACTGGCAAAAGAATCTGAAGGAATATCTGGATTCAATTCAGGGCAAGAATCGACTGCGCGAAGCTGCCCGTAAGATGGCGCAGATTCCAGTCACGCTCCCTGATGGCAAGACTTTCCAACTAACCGCTGGCGGGCAGAACGTGCTCATCAAGGAGATTATCGAGCAATTTGCGCCGCGATACACGCCGGGCGGACACGTCATCTACGTCGGCGACGCCGGCGAGAAGCACCTGTTGAATGACGAGAAGTACCTCGCAAAGCTCGGCGTCGTCACCGAGCGACACGGCAAAATGCCCGACGTGGTCATCCACTACAAGGATCGTAATTGGCTTGTATTGATTGAAGCCGTAACTTCGCATGGACCAGTGAACAAGCTCCGGCACACGCAACTCAAAGACCTGTTCAAAGAGTCCAAGGCCGGCCTTGTCTTCGTCACAGCTTTTCTCGACCGGCAGGCAATGCGCGAATACCTACCTGACATTGCATGGGAAACGGAAGTCTGGGTAGCGGACGCTCCGAGCCACTTGATCCACTTCAACGGCGAGCGGTTCCTCGGGCCATATGAATCGTGATGGCCTGCCTCCTTGAATTAGGGCTCAAACCGATCCAAGATCGGGGCCAAACGCCGGCCGACTGAAGCATGACGCATACTGGAGTGCCAATGCCGCCGCCCGTGCGCGATTCAATCGCTTTACGCGAGCACAATCAAATACCAAGGTCTTTTGAGTGCCCGTGACGTCGATCTTGGCTTTGAACAAACCGTCCCTGCCGACGATCGGCGGAAACATTTGGACAAGACTCTCCCGAAGTGTCGTCAGATCATTCTCGTTTGCCTTTCCTGATCCAAACGAGTCGTACTCGCTCAATAGCTTATCGACTTGTCGCTTAATTGCCTCGTGGCGTTGTTGCCAGGCAGGATGCACTCTGTCAGGACATTCATAAACAAATCGAGATACACCATCAGCGTTAAATACGCAGAGGTCCAGTACCAAGATTGGAACTGCGCTAATCCTCTTGAACCGTACATAATATTTGTTCGATGCATCATCGCCGAAGTACTGAATCTCTTCGTCATATCGCGTTGTTTTTTCAACCTGCGTTACTTCACCCACGAGCACGCAACGTGCGTCTGGGCTTCGTACCCCGTTGGGCCGGACCATTAAGTCACAAGGCTGACCGAGCAATATGTAAGATTTTGTGGTGCCGCCGCCGGTCTTAACAAATACGTCCCCAATTTCGATCGGAAGATGCAACTTGTTAATCTGCTCACCTGCATCATACAATTCGCGTTGCTGTAATCGCCATGTAGATACCGGGGACTTAGATGGAGAATCGGTCGGTATGTTGCTGAGTTTCCGCAGGCGCTGCGTAACGGTATCAAGCGCCGTATCATCATATGCCCTGCGCCGCAATTCCGTCCGCTGGAAGATCTCAAAGAGCCGGAATAACATATCCGGCTCCCACATTCCCTCCCGATTCGCCACGCGCAGCACAGCATGTTCGAAATCGAATACGTCGAGATCGGCAACCTCTTTTGCGGCAACAGTCACGGAGTCTACTAGCAGTTGCTGAATGCATCGCTTCATTTCCCGGCAGTCGGGAGATAGGGCAACAAGCTTCAGCATCCTCGCAAACTGCAACGGGTCCGCGCGAAGATTCTCTTTTGCGATAACAATAAAGCGATCTCGGTCAACGTGATGTTCATTAGCAAGTGTTTGCCAGGCGTCCCGCTCGTTTGACATTTGGACTGTATGAGTTAAAAGCCCGCACATGACTGATGCGGAATCGGCCACCGCTAACACGGATGCGATAAGCGTCATGCCGCCAGTGGACGATCCTTGAGCATCCCGAAGATCCTGGTCGAACAATAGGAGCGTTCGGCCAGTCTTCGCACTTTCCAGAATAGTATCCCGCTGCGTCGTCCATTCCAGGGGCGACAGGGTCTTCAACCGATTCGATCCAACAATATCCGTCAGCGCAGTTGTTGCCTTGGCGTCATCCGCCGTAACGGACTGCGTTTCCTGGGCCGCTGCAATCAATTGCTGACCAATTTGTTGCTGCGAGTCGGAAGACTGCTCGTTCCAGAATCGCTCAAAGACCTGCCGACGGACATCGACATCGTTCGGCAGGTTGAAATCGGCCTTGCCAGTGATGGCCTTTACGTTGTCTGCCGTAAGGGAGAGTTGTGCGGCCTGCACATCAGACAAGGCGACTCGTTTCGCGAAGAGATCATCAACAAAGACGATTTGCGTTATCCCAAGAGCATCCAGGAGTGCAGAAACCACATCTCTTGGACTCTCCGGCACTTCATTCATGGAGAACTCCTCGCAGATCAATCTGAAACGCATAAAGTCTGCGCGATCTATTACGCTGAGGGAGAATCCCAACATGGCAATCATCGGCGTCAAGCAGTTGCTTTACGATGAACAAACCAAGGCCCCGCCCAATGCCGCGCGCCTTTGTGGTTACGAACGGCTCAAAGAGCATGGTCTCAACACTCGGGTCGATCCCGCGCCCGCTGTCCGACACTCGCAGAAATGGCCGTTCCAGTTCGATGGTGATCTGTCCTTTGTCTATCCGGCCCTGTCGAATATCTTCGCGTAGCCAGTACTCGCTGTTTAGGATGAAGTTCCCGAGCACCTGTGTCAGCTTGCCGCGGTTCATGCGAACGCCAAACGCCTCGTTGGAACGGGGCACAATAGAAAGCACTATCTTGTTGTGAGCAAGGCGATCGTAGTAAAAGTCGGCCAATTCCTTCAGAAAGTCCGGAAGCGTGAACTCTTCGCGTTGCTCTCGCACATAGCGGAGCGCCGGCGAGAGGAATGATACCTGCCGACGCAGGGCTGCCGTACTACTGTGAACGTACTCAAGATAGTTGCGTACCGCCTTCGCATCGACTTTCTCTTCGCTCCGGGCGATTAATCGTTTTGTGCGGCCTGTTAGACCGTCTGTGATTTGGAAGACCTCATGCACAATGGCCTCGGCAGTAAGCCCCAAGGCGACGGCCTCGTACATGTCATCCACCTGGCGTCGAATACTCCCCACGCGGTCCTCTAAGACTTGCCCAATCCCACGCAGATTGCGAAGCTCCTCCAAATAATGAGCGACGCTGTCCATGATACGCTTCGCGTCGGTAACGAGTGACTCCAGCAATCCTAACGTCTCGCGTGCCTGCTTTTGCATCACGGGTGTGATGCGCTCCGCCTCCGCAAGGCGCCCAAGAACGGCAACAGACTTGTTCACGCCGATTTCTATGCGATGCGCAATTTTCTCCACGCTTGCTTGTTGGTCGCCGGCGCCGTCTACGGTCGTCCGGATCGTCCGAGACAGTTCCTGAACGTCTTTTCGAGTATCGACACGGGCCAGTTGTTCAGTGCGCGCCTTCTTAAAATCCACCCATGCACGTCCGAAGAACGTATGGAGACCCGTCGCAAAGGACTTGAAGCCCTGCAAGAGGGCAAAGAAATTGCGATAGTATGGAGTATCCTTGAACCCCTCGCGGTCCGTCGTCTCCTCCAGCACCATATTGTCCCGAGCGGATAGCGCAATGTATCCAAGCGTATTATCTGGTTTTAGCCCATAGTATGAGCGAGCCGATGTCCAGCCCGCGCCGAGCTTCAACCAGTCTTGGTCAACGCGAATTGCAAAACCATCGCGATAAACACGAATGCCGCTCAATTGCTTTACGTGCATACGATATTCATTCAGGGCGTCAAATACACCCTGTGCCCGGAACGCTGACAATCCCAAATCGAACGAATCCACTTCACCAACAAAAGCACCAGGATTGGCAACACGAGAGGCGTCAACGGGATCTGTTTCCAGCGCGTCAAGGTCGCCGAAATTTCGTTCCAGGTTGAACTCTACGTACCACTTCTTTGAGCTGGTCCGCTTTAGGTGGAATTGATCGGCTTCACGTCTTCCGGAAAGGTACTTGAAGAACTCATCTCCGTGGTCAGACTCAGCGATTAGAGCGAATTCCTCCGCTTCCTTTTCGCTGTCAGGCCGAAAGAAATCAAGTCGTGCACGTCCTCGGTATTGAATGCACGAGCCATCAAAGCGAATATTGTATCGGATCGGCGCTATGTCCCGGACTTTTTCGCTGACCTCCAAGAGTTCGAGTGGTTTCCCGTCAACTTCGACATAAACCACGAAGTCACGAATGGCCTTGTACGGAGAGATCATTCGGGACAGGTCCTGTGTGAGTCGATTGATCGAGTCCTGTCCACGCCAGAGTGCCGGTTCCCTAAGATTAGAAACAACTACTGTTGTTCCATGTTTGCGGGGAAAGGTACAGGACTTCATACTGACCTTAACATCGCGAAGTGATGGAGCCGTTGCGAAGTCTAGCCAAGAAAACGCGAAGTGCAGAGGGCTCGTCTTGGATGTCTTCGTAAGAACATCTAATCCATCGCCCAGCCGCTGAACACCGAGCCGGCCAAGCCCCTTGTCACCGAGCGGGGTACGACCGCCTGGAGTTGTTTTCTTGGCCTCCTTGAGATCGCGTTTGGCGCGATTCGAGATCAAGAGCCATCCTTGTGTCACAGCATCTTCGGTCATTCCATGTCCGTCGTCTTCAACGAGAATACGCCCGGCATTGGAATCAAAGTCGCTTTCGCTTACAGCGACGGCTCCTTGCGTATCAATAACAACCTTTGCGTAGGTCGCATCAGCGTCGTAGCAATTCTTTACAAGCTCAATGATGGCCTGAACAGCGTCCGAAATAAGGCTTTCGCCCAATTGATAGACAACAGAAGGATGGACTTCGAAGTGGAGATGATCCTCCGATTGTGGCATTTTACTTAGCCTTCCGGAAAACCAGGATAGTCTCTTTCCCCATAGTTTCCGCTACGCTGTTTCGTATTGCCATTCGTTTCGACGGAATGCTTCGTCGAAGCCGCGCAACAAGCTCTCCTCCATTTTCGCGGATAAAGTCGGACAAGATGCCGTCAAGAGGCACACTCTTGCCAGCAATTCGCCGATTCCCTAGCACCCAAATCATTAGCCCGTTGAGTCGCAACATGCTCAGAGCGTGGGGAACGCATGCACCGAGGTCCCGGGCAAAAGCAGTTAGGCGACGAGCTCGATCGCGAGGTTCGTTTCGCAATCGATCCAGGGCTCGTGCCAGCGTCGGAGAATGGTCACGTACTTCTGCAACCGCATCCGGAGGTAGTCGGCGACTACCTCCTAGACTCCGGTGATCTAACTCATGAGTTGTTCGCAGGCAGTCGGTGTCGATATCGCTCTGGATGTCGCATAGATCTATCCATTGGAGTGGCAGATAAGAATACTGTCCATACGGAACGGTGGTGGCGTTATCACCATAAGGGGGCGACGTGATTATGAGATCACATTGCTCATCCTCACCATCGGCCTGCAGTGGCAGCCGCGCGTCTCCGAGCGCAAGCTTTATCTGTCCTGCATAATGGCCTCGGATAAGGAATGCCTTCTCACGGAGTGTCGCGGCCAGCGATGAGAATTTGGAAAGATTGCGCGTCAATACGCGAGTATATGTTTCTTCTGCTTCCACAACCCGGTTGACCAAATCCGAACGAGATCGAATATGCAGCTTGAAGGTTGATGTGCGCGAATTCGAGCTCAGGCGCACTGTTTCTGCAAGGGCTACCCAGAAGAATCGCCTTGCCCAGACGCTCTGTTCGTCACGGACCGCTCGGCGGATTCGTGACAATGATTGCTTGACTTCGGGCTTGAACCACTTGTCGATACCAGGGAATTGGGCCTCGACGCGGTGTTTGCGATCCGCCTTTATGCGGCGGACAAGCTCATCCGCTCGCTCGATCAGTGCCTCTGGAAAAATGGGGCCCGATTTTACTCGACACAACAGCAATGCCAACGGATTGATGTCCCGCCCGATGAAATTCAAGCCCCTCAAAGTCGCTTCCGTCAGCACTGTTCCCGAGCCGACAAATGGGTCACCTACCCGTGTCAAGTTCTTCTTTACCGAGCAGACTTCGTCCAATAGCGCGCGGACCATCTGCGGAACCATCATTGCTGGGTATTGCATCAGGCCATGGCAATGGTCGCGCTTTGCGTTCCCGCGAAATGACCAGTATTCGGGATCTGAAGTCGTGCACGCCTTCAACCGCGCCGCCAAATTCTTCGCTTGTTTCGTCGCTGCAGCAGCCACTCGAATAGCTCCCCGGCGCAGGGAATCGTCCCGCGCGTAAGTGTAAACGGATTCGGACGTTATCGTCAAACTGAAGCCCGGACTTGATCAAGGGAGTCCAGTCGGCTCACGGCGAGGCGCCATTTAGTCAAGATGCCGTATGGGATATCGGATCAGATTGATATTCAGGTGCAAACCAGCAAGTCAGAAAATGATCAAAGCGCAATTATTGCCTGTGGAGGCTGAACAAGATCGAACACCGCACGGCCCTGATGAATGAAAACGGCACGGAGTGCTCGTACTCGGCTTCCACAACACCGATAGACGGTTCTGCCGTGCCGCGGGTGAGCGGCCGTGACCTGTCGGTTTTGCATCTTTCACGGCTTTATGGTCCGCCAGTTCAGGCCGCTTCCACAAAGCGAAGCCAGAAAACTGCTCGGATCGACCGAAAAACGAGGTTATGATCGTCCGGTTTAGCGCGATGGCGGGCATAGCGAGCCCCCGCTACTTTATTTGTGACAGGGGCTTGCGCGTGCGCGAGCTCCTTTTTTATTGGGCAAAAAAGGCCCAACTTCCGGGGTTTTTCCGGGGTCATCGGCAATCGGAGCTCGACGCGGGACCACTGACTCGCGCCGATGGCCCACGGGAGCATCCCCGATGGCCAAGCCCTTTCGTAAACGTGGAAGCCGCAATTACTACGTCGAACTCTGGACAGGCGGCAGGCGCCGCACCCTCAGCCTGAGCACCGACAACTATGGCATCGCCAAGGCGATGGTCGGCAAGCTTGAGCATGATGCGGCCACCACCGGCCTGCGGATCACCACCAAGAGTGACATCCCGTCGCTTCTGGCCCGGTTCGCCCAGCACCTCCTGACCCACCAGCGACCCAAGGGGGCGAAGACCGACATCGGCCGCCTCCGCGAGGCCTTCGGCGGCGAGTTCCTCGAGCTTCTCAAATCACAATACCCCGAGACACCCCTCCGCCCCCAGCCGAGGGGCGTCGCCCGGTTCGCCCTGCACGCGGGCTACATCGAACAGGTCACCACCGCGATGGTCATCGAATTCCTGACGCGGCTTGCCTTCGAACGGGGGATCGGGCCGAAGACCTGGAACGAGTACCGGGGTGTGCTGCACCGATTCTTCGCCTGGGCCATCCGAACCCAGAACATCAACATGCCCGGGGGCGTCAATCCGGTCGCCGCGGTTCCCGCCCGGCGCGTGGATCCGCCCCGGATCACCTTCCTGACCCTGCCCCAGATGCGGGAGCAACTGGAGGCCCTGGAAGAGGAACCCCAGGTTCGGGTCATGGTCGCGGTCTACCTGTACGCTGGTCTGCGCCGCGAGGAATTGCTGTGGCTGACCATCGATGACGTCGACCTGCAGCGCCGGATCATCCACGTGCGCGCCAAGACGATTGGAGAACAGTCCTGGCGGCCCAAGACCAATCGCAATCGGCGGGTCCCGATCAGCTCCGCGCTCATGGGCTTCCTCCGCGGCTATGTACGCCGGACGAAGGGTCCGTGGTACTTCCCGACACCGAACGGCTTCCGGATGGACCCGGATCATTTCAGCACTGTACTTCGCGATCTCAACAAAGCACGTGGCCTGACCTGGAGCTGTGGTGATTTTCGGCACACCTTCGGTACCCAGTTGGCCATGGCCGGCCGTGACGAACGCACCATTGCGGAACTCATGGGAAACAGCCCCGAGATCGTGCGGCGACACTATGCTGCCTGGCTGCCGGAGGCCCATCCCGAGGCCGTCGAATTCGATACCCCTGGTGGGCCGCTGCCGATGGAGAACAGCCGGCATGCCAACGTGCGCGTCGAGGCCCATCAGAAGGGTCTGCGGCTGGTGAATGAATCTGCATAGCCCGAATGACCAGTCGTTTCGACACACCTCCATACCCCCGACTAAACCCAGACCCCGAATTGGTTTTTGGGGAACTGGTTGCCACCGGTCAACAGGTAAATTTGGATCCATTTTGTGTTATATTAATAAGGGAGGATTAGCCATCCTCCCGCGACGGGTTTCGCGTCCATTCTGGCCCGTCGTTCCTTAACCCCCATGACAAGGAGTTATCCATGCCCTGTATTCGTTCCGTGCTGTGTTGCGCACTGATTTCCGGCTGCGCATGCCAGCCATCCACCGTTCCCGATCCGCCCGGCGATGAACTGGCGAAGCAGTCCATCCAGCAGGCCGCCGATTCGAACCAGCAGATCAGTCACCTCACCCGCCTACGCGACATCGATCGAATGCGCCATGCCGAAGAGATCAGCGATCTCACCGGCCGGATCGACGCGTTGCGGGGTATTTGTGTGATGCTGGCCTTCGCGCTCACGGCCTGCTGCGTGTGGCTGGCCGTCGAGATTCGCCGTCGCCGGGTATTGGCCATCGCCCTCCAGCATGTCGCCGGCGATCCGCACACGGCGGAAGCCAGTGCGACTCACCAGGATGTCCGCGACATCGCGGTGTGATTCCCGATGATCTGAGCCGGATGGAGCGAGCCGGTGTTCCACCCGCTCCACCATGCAGGTCATTCAGCTTCGCCCGCACAATTTGAGACCAG
>JACRIM010000058.1 GCA_016235815.1 Planctomycetota bacterium | reverse complement strand
CCGAAGCAAGTCCAAGGCCTCGCGCTCCGCCTCGGTCAACTTGATCCCACGTCCCATGACGACCTCCCGACGGCTCCGCCGTCTCTTCAAAGGTCGACCAATTGGACCGGATCGAATGAATCATTCTGCGGTGCTACTTAGCATTCTAGAGGAGCATGAGAACCTACTGGCCAGGCTTGAGACTGAAATTGAACGCTTGCAAACTGAGGTTAGCGCGCTTAGGAATAGAACGACAACGGGGCCATCCGATGATCTCCAGTCATTACAACTCGATGACCTTGACGACTCAATCAACAGACTGGGTGCTCGAATCGACGAATTAGAGTCCGTGATTCTTCAGGATCCAGCCAAAGCGTTAGGGCTTCCGCTGCTTCAGCGAGATTTCGAGGGGTTCAAGGCTTCTCATCAACAGTTGGCTCAGTCGTTGAGACAAGAGGTAGATCGCGTATATGATCAGAACAAATGGTGCATCGGACTCATGTGCACAATGGCCGCTGGGATAGTAGGACTTGCTTATTCAAATCTGAAACGACCAGCAAGTGTCAAGCGAACGACCACTAAAAGGGCCAAAAGAAGTCCGAAGCGAGCAGCCGTTGCGACGACTAACGGTTCCTCAGGTTTGCGTAGCGAATTACCGATTCGGCTCGAAAACAGATCGTAGTTCTTTAGGAAATTTGGGGAAGTGAGGAGCGGGTCTCACCCTCCTTTGCCGATAGGGGAGTGAGCCTGCCAAAATGTTTGGACACAATACCTCCCCCGCCCGCCCGTATCTCCACCTCATTCCATCCCTGTGATACGATCAACCCCAGGCCGGGCCTCAAACGAACGACTTTTCTCACGGCAATGTAAACCCCGTGGCAATACAATAGCATTCCATGACCAAGGCACTGTCCAACGTAGGCACCTTTCTGGCCGGCATCACCGCTGCCGTCACGCACATCACTGCGACGGCGAAAGTCGAACACCTCATCGCCAACTTCGACCCGAAGCAGCTACCCGGTGCCCTCTTGGTTCTTTCATTTGCCGCTGGCTGGGTCGGTTTCGAGAAGTTAGCTCACAAACTAAAGAAAGAATCTCACAAGCAAGAATCCGACCGGCTGGATGACCACCTGAAATATGTCCACCACGATCTTCGTTTGTTGGTCCGCGCCCTATCCGGCGAATCCGAGGAAGGATTGCCGAAGGAGGTCAACCTGGAATTGATTCGGCAGATGTCCGCCGCGGTTCGCGCAGGTCAGGAAGGCAAGGATCCCGCCTCGGCACTGTCCACGGGCGCGATGGAAACGCTGAGCGCTTGGCTGGATCGTCAGCGGATCGACTTCACGGAATCATTGAAGCCGCTCATGGCCGCCTCAGTTCGCATGGAGGCGAAGCAGGATCAGTCGCTCGCGAAACAGGATGATGCGCTCGCGATCCTCCTCCGGATGGAGCAAAACTACGCGCAAACGGCAGACAAGGATTCCATCATCAAGAATCTGCAAGCGTCTTTGGAACGCCTACAGAATGAGGCGGACGCCGGAAACACTGAAGCCAGAAAGGCATTGGACGAAGCCCGAACGAGCGGAGACGGTGCCCTGGTCCAATCGGCCCTGATCAGCCTAGCCGACCGCCACGATCAGAAGATTCGTGATGTCGCCGGCGAGTTCGTCGAGCTGTGTCGCGAGATTTCCGCCATCGCCTACCTTCGCGGTGACATCGACGAGGCCAAGAAACGCCTCGAATCGATCCTCCGCTTCTTGCCCGACGACCTCGATGCAATCAATCACCTTGGGCTCGTGGCGAGACTGCGCGGCGACCTGGTCGAGGCGGAAACTCGCTTTCAGCGTGTCAGTGATTTGGCGACAGATGAGAAATGGCGCACCATCGCCTACCGTAACCTCGGCCTAATCTACCTGACGCGCGGCGATCTGGACCGCGCCGAAGAGATGATCCGCAAGTCCCTCGCCATCGATGAGAAGCTTGGCCGCCTCGAAGGCATGGCTGCCGTCTACGGCAGCCTCGGCGCGATCTCCCAGACGCGCGGCGATCTGGACTGCGCCGAAGAGATGTACCGCAAGTCACTCGCCATCAACGAAAAGCTCGGCCACCTCGACGGCATGGCCAGCAACTACGGCAACCTCGGTGCGCTCTACCAGACGCGCGGCGATCTGGACCGCGCCGAAGAGATGCACTGCAAGTCCCTCGCCATCCATGAGAAGCGCGGCCACCTCGAAGGCATAGCTGTCAACTACTTTAACCGCGGCGCGATCTCCCAAACGCGCGGCGATCTGGATCGCGCAGAAGAGATGTACCGCAAGTCCCACGCCATCGATGAGAAGCTCGGCCGCCTCGAAGGCATGGCTGCCGTCTACGGCAACCTCGGCCGGATCTACCAGACGCGCGGCAAGCTGGATCGCGCCGAAGAGATGCACCGCAAGTCCCTCGCCATCAACGAAAAGCTCGGCCGCCTCGAAGGCATGGCCGACCAGTACGGCAACCTCGACCTCATCTACCGGACGCGCGGCGATCTGGACCGCGCCGAAGAGATGATCTGCAAGTCCCTCGCCATCGATGAGAAGCTCGGCCGACTCGAAGTCATGGCCAACGCCTACGACAAGCTCGGCCTGATCTATCTGAGGCGCGGCGATGAACCCAAAGCTCGCGAGTTCTTGACCAAGTCCCGCGACCACTACGCCAAGATCGGCATGAAACCCGAATCCGCACAGGTCCAGGGCTGGCTCGACGAACTCTCCCAATTGCCCCCCAATCCATCAGCCCCCGGTCGATGATCCGGCGGGGCGAACTCAACTGGCAGGAGACGTCCCGCCCCAACCCCCGCCCCCCCCAATACTTAACGCCCCCCGAAAAAAATCTCAAAATTCCCCTTGCCCCCGCCCGCCCCAGTGCTATATTAGTTAGGTAAGTGTTAGTACGCCCCGTTTAGCCGGCCGGGCGTGCCCGCCGTGTTCTTGCCGCATGATAAGGAGGCCCCCCAATGCCCGCGTTGCAAAGCAATCCCTTCCTCCCCTCAGTGCCGCAGCCTGCCCGCCGTGGCCGGTGCCTCAGTGCCTTCCCTCCCCCAACCCAATCTGCGCCCTTTGCGAAATCTGCGGTTTCACTTCCTCTCTCCGCGAAAAAGTGCAAAAAACTGCAAACCGTTTGTGCGATTTCGCACCCGAAAACCCGCTTTTTGCACTTTTTTGCGGCCTCAACTTTTTTTTGACGGGGGCGTCCCATGAACTTCTTTGCTGACCATCGTGACACGGCGTCCACTGTCGCCAAAACGCTCTCCCCCGAGCAACTCGATCAGTTGGACGGTGCCATCCTCTCGCGCAATCCGCCGACCTATTCCGCCTGTTACGCACAATTCGCCCTGGAGGACCTCGGCATCAGCTTCGATGCCTTCTACCGTTACGCCCGACGCCTCCGCACCAGTCTCCGCGCTGCCGCCTTCGCCCAGAATGGAGTCCCCGACCCCGATACCTCCGAAACAATCCTGCCGCGCCTCGTCTGCCAGCGAATGGTCGAAACCCTCCTCACCGAAAAACTCTCCCCCCGCGCCCTCGTCCGCCTGGCCGACGCCTACCGCATGACCTCCCAGGTCGAAATCCACCGCCGCCGCCTTGACATGACCGAGGAGATGAACATTCACCGCATCGCCGCCGCCACACACGAAGCCCCCCGACTCCCCGCACCCAAGTCCGATCCCGCACTGCCTCCCGCCGCCTCGCATGATTCCCACGCCACATCGACCGACCAATTCTGATCTTCATATGATCCTTGCCTTATTTGGCGAGCTTGGTGAGGTCGGCGCTGATGGCCTCGATCTTCTGCGATGCGAGACTCCTTGCCGTGGTGAGGTCGTCGCCGGGGGCCTGGGTCAGTATGTAGAACTTGATCTTCGGCTCGGTGCCGCTGGGGCGGGCGATGACCTTGGTGCCGTCGGTGAGCGTGTAGATCAGGACCTCGCTTTGCGGTAGATCGAATCGTTGAATGACGGCGGACGACTCCGCGTTGCGTACGTCGCCGGTTTGCAGGTCGCCGATCGTGACGACGTCGATGCCGCCGATGGCGCGGGGCGGATTCGTTCGGAGGCTTTGCATCAGCGCCGCGATGCGCTGCGAACCGTCGACGCCGGGCATGGTGATGCTCTTCGCGCCTTCCTGGTGGTAGCCGAATTGGCGGTAGAGGTCGTCGAGCAGGGTGTACAGCGTGCGCCCTTCGCTCCGCGCGACGGCGGCCATCTCGGCGATCATGGCGGCACTGGTGACGGCATCTTTGTCGCGCACATACGTTGTCGGCATGTAGCCATAGCTTTCCTCGGCGCCGAAGATGTACCGGCGGCGGTGGCTGTCGGCGACTTTCTCCAACTCCCAGAGGCGAATCCGCTCTGCGATCCACTTAAAGCCGGTGAGGGTTTCTTCAACCTCCGCTCCATAGTGGCGGGCGATGGTCTTCATCAAGGCGCCGGAGACGATGGTGCTGAGCACGACCGGGCGGCTGGGCCATCGGCCAAGCCGCGTCAGGCGTTCGCAGAGGTAGTTCGTCAGGAGCGCGCCTGTTTGATTGCCGCTAAGCAGGGCAAAGTCGCCGTCTGGCTTTCGAACGGCAATCCCAACGCGATCGGCGTCGGGGTCAGTTCCGATGACGAGGTCTGCGTTTTCGCGTTTGGCGAGGTCGATGGCCATCTTCAAGGCCGGTCCCTCTTCGGGATTCGGCGAGGCGACCGTTGGGAATTCGCCGTCAAGCTCGGCCTGCTCTCGAACTTCGAAAACGTGTTCGAATCCTCGCTGACGCAGTGCCTGTGGAATCAGCGTGCCGCCCGTTCCGTGGAGCGAGGTATAGACAATCTTGATCGCGCGACCCTGTGAGCGGCATTCGTCCGGCGCAAGGCAGGACGATTGGACAGTGCTGAGGAACTTTTCGTCCATTTCGCCGCCGAGGATTCGGATACGACCATCACGAACGGCGTCGTCGAAGGAAACGGTGCGGATGTTTGCGAAGGAACCGACAGCGCGGACCGCCGTGATAATTCCCGCGTCCTGTGGAGGCACAACCTGCGCGCCATCGCTCCAGTAGGCCTTAAAGCCGTTGTATTCGGGCGGGTTGTGGCTGGCCGTGACGACGACGCCTGCCGTGCAGCCCAGCGTGCGGACAGCAAAGGAGAGATGAGGCGTGGGCCGTGGCGCGGAGAAGAGATGCGCGGTTATGCCGTTGGCGGCCATGATGCACGCAACGTGTTTTGAAAAAGTGTCGCTCTGGCGACGACAATCACAAGCAATCGCGATCGAGGGGTTTGATGTGCCCGAAGCGCGGATGTAATCGGCGAGGCCCTGTGCCGCGGCGCCGACGGTGTAACGATTCATCCGATTTCGGCCCGCGCCGAGGATGCCGCGGAGTCCGCCGGTGCCGAATTCAAGGTCGCGGGCAAAGCGGTCGGCGAGTTCGGCGTGGTTTTCGGCGGCAACGAGCGCGTGGATCTCGGTTTTGTCGGCATCGGCGATGGCCGGATCGGCGAGCCAGGCGTTTACGGCGGATCGAGTCGTTTCGTTCATGGTGGTGTGTTAAGAATGTATGGGAAACCGTCAGCGTAAGGTAGGGTGAGATGGCAAGTTGCGTGGGGGTGGCGGAAAGTTAGAATAGTCGGAGGTAACGGGCGTTTAGCTCAGTTGGTTAGAGCGTTCGGATCACACCCGAGAGGTCGCAGGTTCGAGTCCTGCAACGCCCAGTCGATTTGCCGGCATTGCCATGGCGAGAAGCGCCTGCCGAGGGCCGTAGCGATCCGTAATCAGGAGTCCACTCATGTCGATGGGAAACGATCCACAGGGCGGAGCAAAGGCGTCGGGGCACCCGCTGGGCGGAGGGCTGGGGGTTTTCCTGTTTCTGCTGCTTTTTGGCGCGGCCGGCTATCTGACCTATCGCACCCTTACGAACGCACCGATTCCATCGGCCCAAGGCGAGGAATCGATGTTTGTGTGTTCGGAGACCAATAAGCCATTTCCATACACGGTGAAGGACGGCGACCAATACCCTGTGGATTCTCCATTCAGCAAGAAGAAAACAGGCTTTCCCGGTGAGCCATGCTATTGGACGAAGGACGGCAAGCGAAAGAAGGAAGCGACGTGGGTGCTGCTTAATTCATTTGTCGGCAAGGATGGCGATACGAAGTGCCCGGACTGCGGGCGCATCGTGGTAGGGCATAATCCTCCGCCGGGGCCGGAAGTACCGCTGGCGAATTAATTGGCTCGCTGCACTTACTATCCAAGACTTGCCCATCATTTCTGCTACATAGAGGGCGCACAATGTCGCGGTGGGTCGTCGGCATCGCGCGGCCTTTTTTTCGACTTGTCTAACGACCTACAAAACCCATTGGTATGCGTTCTGCATGACACATAGGCAGCCGGAAGGGGATAAGCTGCCGATGTGGCAGGGCCGTGGTGAGTTCGGCCACGACCTGCATCGATCATAACTTCAGCATTGATAGCCTGTTAGGGTTTACAAGCCAAACTGGTCAGTCCGGCACGCGGCTTGCTTATGGGGTGTGCGGAGAGGGTCTGCCCGTTGGTGACAGGCCTCGTCAGTGCGTGTGGGATTCGCAGTGAGTCGGCACGCCCGCGTTGAACTTATCCCCCAGCGTCGCTCGGGGGTTATGAATTGAAAGCGGTTACCACCGGTTCCAAGGAGAGAATACAGATGGGTGCCAAGCAACTTGTGTTTCAAGAGGATGCACGCTCCGCTCTTTATACGGGCGTTGAGAAACTTGCCGCCGCGGTGAAGTCCACCCTCGGGCCTCGCGGTCGAAACGCCATCCTCGATAAGGGATGGGGCGCACCGACCGTCACGAAGGACGGCGTGAGCGTCGCCGAAGAAATTGAGTTGAAGAACAAGTACGAGAACCTCGGGGCCCAACTGGTCAAAGAGGCTTCGACGAAGACCTCGGATATGGCCGGTGACGGCACCACGACCGCGACCGTGCTCGCCGAGGCCATCTTTAAGGAAGGCCTCAAGTGCGTGGCGGCCGGTTACAACGCGATGGGCGTCAATCGCGGCATCGCCAAGGCGGTCGATGCAGTTGTTGAAGAATTGAAGCGAATGAGCCGACCGGTAAAGGCGGATGAAAAAAACGTGGAGGACATCATCCGCGTTGCCACGATTTCTGCGAATAACGACACGTCGGTCGGCGAGAAGCTGGCCGAGTGCTTTAAGAAGGTGGGCAAGGACGGCGTCATCACGATCGAAGAGGGTAAGAGTCTTGAGACGGTCGTGGATGTGGTCGAGGGTATGCAATTCGACCGCGGCTATCTCTCGCCGCATTTCGTGACCAATCCCGATCAGATGGAGTGCGAACTGGATAAGGCGTTTGTGCTGGTCTATGAAGAGAAGATCAGCAGCGTGACGAAGCTCGTGCCGCTGCTGGAGAAGGTCGCCAAGACGAAGCGGCCGCTGCTCATCATCGCCGAGGATGTGGAGGGCGAGGCCCTTGCCACGCTGGTGGTCAACAAGCTTCGCGGAATTCTGCAAGTGTGTGCGGTGAAGGCGCCGGGGTATGGCGACCGCCGCAAGGCCATGCTTGAAGACATCGCGATCCTGACCGGCGCGAAGCCGATCTTCAAGGACTTGGGCATCGAGTTGGATGCCGTCACGATCAATGATCTCGGCCAGGTGAAGAAGATTCACGTCGATGCGGATAACACGACGGTCGTCGAGGGCGCGGGTTCGTCGAAGGCCATCCAGGGTCGGATCGAGCAGATCCGCAAGGAAATCGAAAACACCACGAGCGACTACGACCGCGAGAAGCTGCAAGAGCGCCTGGCGAAGTTGGCCGGTGGCGTGGCGCAGATCAAAGTCGGTGCGGCCACCGAGTCGGAATTAAAAGAGAAGAAGGCTCGCTACGAGGACGCGCTTCACGCGACTCGAGCGGCCATTGAGGAAGGCATTGTTCCCGGCGGCGGTGTGGCGCTTCTGCGGGCGCGGGTCGCATTGGAAAAGGTCACATCGAAGCATGAGGACGAAAAGGTCGGCATCGAGGTCATTCGCAAGACACTGACCGCGCCGATCATGGCCATTGCGACCAACGCCGGTGTGGAGCCGGGCGTCGTGGTTCACAAGGTCGAGTCCAAGAGCGGCGCATTTGGTTACAACGCGCTGACTGCGGAATACACCGACCTCGTAAAGGACGGCGTGATCGACCCAACCAAGGTCGTCCGCACGGCCCTGCAGAACGCGAGCAGCGTGGCTCGCATTCTTCTCTCCACTGATTGCTGCATCACCGAGAAGCCCAAGAGCAAGGACGACGCCGGCCATTCTCACGGCCATGATGACGAGATGGGTGGCATGGGTGGCATGGGCGGAATGGGTGGCATGGGCGGCATGGGCGGTATGGACGGAATGATGTAATCGCGACGGAGTCCGGCGCGTTTTCTGAATTAAGACTGGCATCAACGATAAGAGGAGTTCGACATGGCTCGATTGAAGATCAATCCATTGGATGATCGCGTGGTGGTGGAACAGGCCGCAGCAGAGGAAGTCACGGCCGGCGGCATCGTTCTTCCGGGCAACGCCCAGGAGAAGCCGACGCGCGGCACGATCGTCGCGACCGGACCGGGCAAAATGCTGGACTCGGGCAACCGGGCGAAGCTGTGTGTGTCGGTCGGCGATGAGGTGTTCTACGGGAAGTACGCCGGCACCGAAGTCGAAATCAGCGGGACGAAGTACACCGTTCTCCGCGAGAGCGACATTTTGGCGGTCATCGAGAAGTAACTTGGAATTCTGACGCGGCGACGACCTAAAGGCGTTTTGTCCGCTTGCGATACGAAGGAACGAAATTATGGCAACGAAGCAGATGCTTTTTGATCAGCGGGCCTGCGAGATGGTCTGCGAGGGCGTGACGAAGCTCGCCAAGGCTGTGAAGGTCACGCTCGGCCCGACGGGACGGAACGTGCTCCTGCAGAAGTCCTGGGGCGCGCCCCGCGTCACGAAGGACGGCGTGTCGGTCTCCAAGGAGGTCGAGCTGCCGCACCCATTTGAAAACATGGGCGCGAAGATGGTGAATGAGGCGGCGAGCAAGACGTCGGATGTAGCCGGCGACGGCACGACGACGGCCGTGGTCCTGGCCGAGTCCATCTTCAAGGAAGGCCTGAAGAACGTGGCGGCGGGTGCAAGCTCGCTGTTGCTGAAGCGCGGTATTGATCGCGCCGTGGAGGTTGCCATCGAGCAGATTCAGAAGATGGCGATCAAGGTCAAAGGGACCGACGACCTGGCCAAGGTCGGCACCGTCAGCGCCAATGGTGACGAAAGCATCGGCAAGCTGCTGGCCGACGCGATGGAAGAAGTCGGCAAGGAAGGCGTCATCACCATTGAAGAAGGCAAGAGCCTCGAGACGGAGAAAAAGGTCGTCGAGGGTATGCAGTTCGATAAAGGCTACATCTCGCCGTACTTCATCACCGACGTGGGCGAGATGTCTTGCGTGTTGGAAGACCCGTACATTCTCATCTTCGAGAAGAAGATCAGCTCGTTGCGCGACCTCGTACCCCTGCTTGAAAAGGTCGTCAGTTCGAGCAAGCCGCTGCTCATCATCTCGGAAGATGTTGATGGCGAGGCTTTGGCGACGTTGGTCGTCAATCGGCTCCGCGGTATCCTCAAGGTGTGCGCGGTAAAGGCCCCGGGTTTCGGCGATCGTCGCAAGGCGATGCTCGGCGACTTGGCCGTTGTGACCGGAGGCGAGTTCATCAGCGAAGATCGCGGCCTTAAGCTGGAGACGATCGACATCAACATGCTCGGCCGCGCCAAAAAAGTGATCGTTGAGAAGGAAAACACCACGATCATTCAGGGTGGCGGCAAAAAGAGCGACGTCACCGCCAGGGCCGACCAGATTCGCGCTCAGATTGAAAAGACGACGAGCGACTACGACAAGGAAAAGCTCCAGGAACGCCTGGCGAAGCTGACCGGCGGTGTCGCCGTGATTCGCGTGGGCGGCGCGACAGAGATTGAAGTCAAAGAGCGCAAGGACCTCGTGGACGATGCCTTCCACGCAACGAAAGCCGCGGCCGAAGAGGGCGTAGTCCCCGGCGGCGGCGTGGCGCTCTTGCGATGCATTGAGCCGATTCTTGAGGCGTCGAAGCGAGCAAAGGGTGACGAGCGAACCGGCATGGAGCTGGTGGCCAAGGCCCTCGAGTTCCCGACGCGGCAAATCGCCGAGAACGGCGGCAAGGACGGCGCGGTCATCGTGTCGCAGATTCTCGAAGAAAAGGGCAATTTCGGCTACGACGCCCGCCGCGATGAGTTCTGCGACATGGTCAAGGCCGGCATCATCGATCCGGCCAAGGTCGTCCGGTCGGCCCTGCAAAACGCCGCGAGCGTGGCAGGCGTGCTGTTGACGACCAATGTGATGGTCACCGAATTGAAGGACAAGGACGAGGAGAACGAGATTCCCGGCGTTGTCCGATAGAGACTGTATGGAACCGTAGAACACGACGTCGGGACGAGGGTGAATAGCCGCGTCCCGATTGTCGTATACGGCGGGATGAACCGCGGTTGAAACGAGATGCCGGTGGCGACTCAAAAGGCGGATTACTACGAGGTCCTGGGCGTTGCAAAGGAGGCATCGCCCGAGGAGATCAAGCGCGCGTATCGCCAGGCGGCGATGAAACACCACCCGGACCGCAACAAAGGCGATGCAGACGCCGAGCGAAAGTTCAAAGAGGCGGCCGAGGCTTATGAAGTCCTGTCCGATCCCGAGAAACGCGGGCGATACGACCGCTACGGCCATGCCGGATTGGGCGGCGTCGCGGGGCATGACTTCTCACACATGCGGCCGGACGACATCTTTAGTGTCTTCGGCGACATCTTCGGGGATATCTTCGAGATGCCGTTCGGCGGTCGGCGATCGGATCGCGGCGTCGACCTGCAGACCGAGATTGTGTTGTCGTTGGCGGATGTTGCGAAAGAGACCGAGCGATCCATCGAGTTCACACGGAGCGATTTCTGCGACCGATGCGGCGGCAAGGGCGCCGAGCCGGGCACAAAGGTCGATTCCTGCAAGACCTGTGGCGGCTATGGACAGGTCGAGCGCACCAGCGGCATGGGTTTTTTCTCGACACGCATCGTGACGGTTTGTCCCGATTGCCGTGGACAGGGATCGCGCTTCAGTAAAGCCTGCAAGGATTGCAAAGGGTCGGGTCGCACGCCGAAGCGCCGCGTGGTGAGCATCAAGGTTCCGGCCGGCGTGCAGGACGGACAGGTCATTCGCCTGCGCGGCGAGGGCGAGCCGGCCGACACAGGCAGCACGCGCGGCGATCTTCATTGCTACATTCGCGTTGAGCAGCATCCATTCCTGCAGCGGCACGGCAACGACCTGCTTTGCGATGTTCCCATCAGCTTCACGCAAGCAGCGTTGGGCACGAAGCTCGAAGTGCCGACGCTTGACGGCCGTGAGGAGGTGACCATCCCGGCGGGGACGCAGCACGGCGAGATGTTCCGGCTCTCAGGCAAGGGGTTGCCGGACATGCGTTCGCGAAAGCCCGGTCACCAGGTGGTGCGTGTGCTTATCGAGATTCCGCAGCGGCTGAACTCGCATCAGCAGGAGTTGCTCCGGCAGTTCGCAAAGACCGAGGATCGAAACGTGATGCCCGAAAGCAGGGGCTTTATTGATAAGCTGAAGGACTTCTGGTCGCATCTTGGCTGACTGACACGGCAAAGGCGAAATGAACACGACTGAAGATACACCCAATATCGAGTTACCCAGTGCGGACGACGTTGCGAAGTTCGCCAAGGTGGAGGCGGCGCCGGCAGCGCCTGTGGATCCTCTCGCAGCGCTCACGCGCGAGCGCGACGAATTAAAGGATCGTCTTCTTCGGGCACAGGCCGAACAGGCCAACATCGTCAAGCGGCTGAACCAACAGCACGGCGATGCGATCAAGTATGCCCAAATGGGGCTGGCCCGTTCCATCCTGACGGTGCATGACAATCTGGAACGCACGCTGGCCAGCCTGAAGAATGCCAAGCCGGACGATCCTGTCGTGGCGGGCGTTCGGCTGATAGTGGAGCAGTTGGAGAAGCTCCTCCGCGACCACGGCGTGTCCTCCATCGAGTCAATCGGCCAGCCGTTCGACCCGATGCTGCATGAGGCGATGTTGCATGATCGACAGTCGGACAAGCCCGCAGGGACGGTCACGCAGGAATTTGAACGTGGATATCGGCTGCATGATCGAGTGTTGCGTCATGCAAAAGTGGCGGTTGCGGCGGACGAGGCCGAGGGCGAGCCTGCAGCCGCTTGACGTGAACGGGTGACCCAATGCCGACATACGAATATCAATGCAAGACCTGTGGGCAAACGTTTGACGTGTTTCAGTCGATCAAGGCATCGCCGCTGCGAAAGGCTGAGTGCGAGACGTGCGGCGGCAAGCAGCCCGTGCGCCGGTTAATCGGCACCGGCGGGGCGCTCTTGTTCAAGGGCAGCGGGTTCTACCAGACCGACTATCGCAGCAAGAGCTATCAGGACAAGGCGAAGTCGGAGACCGAGTCGAAGTCGGGGGACTCGACGAAGAAGGAATCGACGACGAGCGATTCGAAACCCGCGGCGGCACCCAAGGTTGAGAAGTCGTCAGAAAAGCCCAAGAAGAAGGACTGACCGGCGGTCAGTTCGTTTTTTTCGTCGTCGGTTTTTTATCGGCCAGTTTCTTCCCATCTGACAATATCCACGCGGCGATATCGTCAAGCACGCGCTTGCTGAAATGGCCGGCGACGGCGTAGTCTTTGGGCGATGGGGGATCACTCCCGACGAAGTACAGGTGATTGAGTGTGGGGTACCATTTGTCGATGACATTGGGTTTGTCCTGCAGCCCGGTCATCCATGCGTCGAAGCACGTTCGCGTGACCTGGTAATCGCGGCCGCCGCCGAGAATGAGGATGGGGCCGGAGTAGTTCTTCGAGGGGGTGATCACGTCGGTGTGATGAAGCTCGGCCCAGTATTTGTTGGGCGCGCCAAGGATTGGCTGTTTCACTTCGTCTTGCTTTCCTTCGCGGATGAGCCGCGTGCTCTCTCGCAGGTCGTCCAGTGTCTTCTTTTCTTTGGCGGAAAGAATGCCGTCTTCGTTGAAGATATACTCGAATTGCTCTTCGATGAGGTCGAGCAACGAGCGAGGCGTGCCGGAGAGGCTGATGATGCCCGCGATCTTGGGATCGCGTGCGGCGATGAGCGGTGCACAGGTTCCGCCGAGACTGTGGCCGAGCACGAAGACGCGGGCAGGGTCAATGCGTGCGTGTTCACGAAGCAACGTGACCGCGGATACGGCATCGTCGATGACTTCAAAATTCAGCGTCACATCGGCCGGGGTCATGCTCGCGCCGTACTTGTGCGTGCGCTTTTCATAGCGGATTACGGCGATGCCGCGCGTCGCGAGGCCCTCGGCGATGTCCTTGAACGTCCTGTTCGGGCCGATGGTTTCATCGGCATCGTGCGGGCCGGAGCCGTGAACGAGGACCAAACCCGGGACTTTGGAATCGCCTGCTGGCAGGGTGAGTTTGCCCGGCAGTTTGTACTTGCCGGTTACTACGGAAATCTTCTCCGTCGTGAACGCCGGCGGTGTCTTTTCATCGGTCTGGGCATTTGCGGTTTTGGCACAGACGGCGAAGCATAGTAGCGCGGCGAGTGGACTGTGTTTGACGATCATCGTGTGGTTCCTTGAGGGCCGTTTCCGGAATTGCCGGGCGAAAGGTGATCGACCTGGCCGAGACGGCGGTATTCAATCAGCGAGTAAATACACGACCAGACCACCGCGATGCCGATCGTGGACATCATGGTCGCGAAACAAACAACTTCGGAGCCGGTCGCGCCAGCGATCGCCGTGGCCACTCCGGAAAACACGAATAGTTTGCCCCCGAGGCGATGCGTCTTCTCCCAGACGACATCATTGGCAATGGTCCACGGTGTTCGGATGCCGATGTAGAGATTTCGCCGGAGCTTGCCCATCCAGTTCCCGAGCATGGCAAACATGATTCCGAACAACACGCACAGTGACGGGCCGATTCGGATCTGGTTATTCGTTGTTGCGAGCAACAGGACGACTTGCAAGCCGCCAAAGAACACCACGAGCGTTACGGCGATGCGGCCATACACGACGCGAAACGATTCCATGTTCCTGCGGAATGGACCGAGCAGTGGGAGCGCACACATCAGCAGGGCGATACCCGCGGAGACACACGGTCCAAGCAGAGCCATTGTGAGTGGCGATCCGTACCCGTCGACCTCTCCGTGCAGGTTCCAATGAATCGGGCACGGGTTCGGCAGGCGCGGATAGTAATACGCGCTAAGGCCGCTGTTGACGAGAACGGCGAGTGCGATGATGAGCAGGTGAATTCGCGGAATCATGATTTGCTCCCGTTGGAGTCCGGCGGAGGTCCATCGCCGGCGTTCTTCGTTGAAAAGTGTTCGAGAAAAAAACGCATCAGGTCGTCGACGACGCTGGTGTTAAGTTGGTATTCGATGAACTGCCCGCGTCGCTGGTCGAAGACGAGGTCGGCTTCCTTGAGCACGCGCAGGTGAAACGAGAGTGCGTTCGGTGCGATTCCCAGCCGCTCGGCGAGTTGGCCGGCGGTGGTTGGTCCATCCCGCAAACCCGTGAGAATCTGGCGGCGGGTCTTGTCGGCGAGGGCCTTGAATGACTTGTCGAAACCGAGCATGGGTGTACCCTGCAATGCTTCAAGAACTATTGAATTATATCGGAGGCCGGCGGCAGAGTTCACGGAAAAACACCCGCAGACCTAAGTCCGGTTCGCAACTGCAATTGCAGGCGGGGGCACTTGGTATACAAGAATTGTCACAGGCTTAGGCCTGAGAAACCCGGACGGCCTTCGTTATAATGGCCGATCATATATGGGGTTATGCGCGGACTCGGCATAGCCTTCACCTGTTGCGACAACCACCATGCCGACGTTCAGTTATGTAGCTCGTAATCTGCAGGGGCAAACCATCACTGGAATGCTCGCCGCCGATAACCAGACTCAGGTGCTCCGTGCCCTCGACGAGCAATCGTTGTTTCCGGTGGAAGTGCGCGAAGGTGGCAAGGCCAGTCGGGGATTGGGCAGGGGGAAGCGTAAGGTAAAAACCAAATACATCGCGGTGCTCTATTCGCAATTTGCGGATCTGCTCCGTGCGGGTGTGCCGGCGCTGCGTGCGCTGGACGTGCTCCATCGTCAAAGCTCGAACCCGGTGTTGAAGGAAGTGTTGAAGGAGGTCCGTGAAGATCTCTCCAGCGGCCAAACGCTCGGTGACGCAATGGAGAAACATCCGAATGCGTTCAGCCCGTTGCACGTGTCCATGATTCGCGCGGGCGAAAAGGGCGGATTCCTTGAGGATGTGTTGGTTCGCATTGCGCTGTTTACCGAGCGTCAGAATGAACTGAAAAACAAGCTGACCGGGGCGATGATGTACCCGGCGATCCTGATGACGGTCGGAGCGGGCGTCGTCATTTTCCTTCTCTTGAGCGTCGTGCCAAAGGTCCGAGGGTTTCTTCGCGGCGAGCTGCCGTTCCTGACCCAGGTTGTCTTCGCGTTGTGCGATTTCCTGAAGGAAAACGGCCTCATCGCGCTGGCGGGTTTCGTCGGCTTGGCGTTGGGCATTGCGGCACTGCTACGAAGCGAATCCGGCCGGGCGTTTTATGACAAGTTTCAGTTGAAGGCCCCGATGATGGGGAAGATCGTCACGCTGGTGGCCATCTGCCGGTTCTGTCGTATTCTCGGTACGCTGCTGCATAACGGCGTTCCGATTCTTCAGGCATTGAAAATATCGCGGGACTCAGCAGGCAATCGACTCTTGATGCAGGTCATTGAAGATTCGACCGAGAGTGTGAGAAAGGGTGCGAGCCTGGCCGCGCCGCTGGCTCGCAGCGACTTATTCCCGCTGGACATCATCGATATGATCGCGGTCGGGGAGGAAAGCAATAATCTGGAAAACGTGCTGGTCAGCATTGCCGACTCGTACGAGGCTCGCACGGCGAGGCAGATCGATCTGATGGTCCGCTTGCTTGAGCCGCTCCTGCTGGTCGCCATGGCGGCCATCGTCGCGGTAATCGCCGTGGCCTTGCTGCTGCCGATTCTGACCATGAGCAGCTCGGGTGCGATGTAAGAGAGATTTGGCGGCGGCGATCACGCTGGCCGCAATCGATACACTGGTGTACGGTATTATCCTTCGGAAGGAGTTATGACATGAACGTTCGAACCACGAAGCGAAACATCCGGAAGCGGCGGGGCTTCACCCTGCTTGAAATCCTGCTGGTCGTCGGTCTGCTCGCGCTGCTGGCGTCCTTCGCCATTCCCGCGCTGATCGGCCAGGGCGAAAAGGCCAAGATCAAGATGGTGGAAGCGGCGATCGGCCCCAACGGCACGCTGTCGCAGGCCATCAAGATGTTCAAGTATGACCTCGGCCATACGCCCGATTCGCTCAAGGATCTCTGCGAAAAACCCAGTAACTCGGATGACGCGAAGAAATGGTCCAAGTATCTGGAAGACATTTCGGGTCTGAAGGATCCCTGGGGCCACGACTATCTCTACAGCGGCAAAGGTTCCAAGAACGAAGGCTCGTTTGATCTCTGGAGCATGGGGCCGGATGGTCAGGACGGTACGGATGATGACATTTGCAACTGGAAGCGGGACTGAGTAGTCCTGAGCCTTGAGCCCTGAGTTGGAAGGCGCGGGGGTTCGCGATGGTGCGTCGAAATACTGCCATCAGTTCGCATCCGCGTCGTCGGCGCGCAAGGGGCTTCACACTCCTTGAAGTCCTGCTGGTCGTATTCCTCCTTTCGCTGCTGGCTGTTGCGGCGTGGCCTGCAATGCACGCCCGGCTGTCCAGTTCGCAACTACCCGAGTCCGCGGACCGGTTCCGCTCACTCATGTACTTGTCGCGTGCCCACGCCATGATGGAACAGCGACGGGTGCGCATACGTTTCGAGCTTGGCGAGCAACATCCGTTCGTCGAGGTCGAGCCAGACCCCATCTTTCAACCGGGCCGGTTTGTTTTGATTGAAGAAGACTGGGCGCTGGAGCCCGCAATCCTTGAGGGTGTTCATGTCCACTCGGTAATCCCTGGTCGCCCGGCGTACCTGACGCCGGTATCGACGAGCGGAGAGGAACTCGTCGACGACCCGATCGGCGCGGAATCGACAAGTGATCTCGGCGAAGGTCAGGCGCAAGAGAACCTTGAGATTCAGAAGGCCGAGTCGACGGCGCTGGATGAAAAAACGGACGAGAAACGGCCGAACCTGATCTTCGAGCCGGATGGATCCACGGATTGGGCAACGGTGGTGTTTGCCGAAGTGCCCTCGTCGGAAGAGTTGACTGACAATCATCGACAATACTGGGTCGTGCTCGACGGTCGCACCGGTCTTGCAAAAGTGACCGAGGGAATTACCGAGGATCGCCTGGCCAGCGCCGAATTCACCATTGCCCGTGAGAAGTTGATCCTGCCGCGGAAGAACGACGTGACCGATCAGACGCTCAACATCACGAGTGATCTCGCGGGTGGCGCCGGAGGGATGTTCGGGGCACAAGGCGGCATAGGTGGGAAGGGGATGATGGGCGAGGCCTCCGGTGGCGGGAAGTCTCAGGGACAGGAGATTCCGCAAACACCCCAGTTGCCGCAGACCCCTCCGCCGAATTCGGCCGAGCAACAAACCGGCGACGCCATGGCCGAGTTGGAAAAGCAGTTGGCCAACTCCGACCTTTCCGAGGAGGAAAAGGCCGAAATTCGGAAGACATTTCAGCAAAATCAGCAGCCCTCAGGCGGGCAATAGTCTGCTCCCAGGGCTGTGAAACGTCGTGTGATTCAGCACTAAGTTCTGAAGAATCCACGCCTTATGGGCGCGGGAGCACTCGTGCGCCGGGGCAGTGGCATGGGTGAAATCGGTCGTAACCTGCGACCTGACAGGGGTTTGTCGGTAAAAGCGGGAGGCCCGGCGAGCACGATATTTCGCCAGACGCCAGGGAGTCCTCCATGTCGGTCCGAGCCATCAAAAGCCGAGTGCCGCGAGTCCGTGCGGGCGGTGCGCGCCGCCTTGGCGTTGGGCGTGCTGCGGCGTTGCTGGAGGTCGTGATCGCGCTGTCCATCTTGCTGCTCGGCATGGCCATGGTGGGGATGGCGTTTCGCAATGGCGAGCTGTACGTCGATCGTGCAGAACAGACCGCGCGGGCCATTCAGATGTCAGAGCGATTGCTCGGTGAGCTGTCGTCGGGCATTACCGTGATCGGTGAGAAGGAAGCGACGGGCACCTTCGGCGATGAGTATCCGCCGGACATGTGCTGGCGATTGGCGTTGACATCGTCGGACCAGCTTCCGGGTTTGCTCAATTTCGAGATTGAGATTTTCAGCGGTGCTCCCGAGAGCGATGAGTCGCAGCGCAAGACGATCTTGCGAACGTATGCGCAACAGGCGATCTTTGTTCCGCTCAACATGCAGCGCGATTTTGGGATGACCGGCGAGCAACTGGAACAGCTCACGGCGGCGATTCCAGGCGGGGCGGCGTTGTTCGACCCGACAAGCTTCGATCCGCGGGCCATCGGCCGGATGGACATGGACATGTTGAAGGAACTGCTGCCGATCCTGATGCAGGCGTTCGGCGGGCAGGCGGTCGCGGAAAATCTCGGCGACATTATGAAGGCCGTGCAGACCGGCGACACGAGCGGTTTGCAGGACCTCGCTCAACAGGCACAGCAGGGCGGCCAGGGGGCAACGAACCCGCCGCCATCGGGTCAGCCATCTCGAAACCCGACGGGTCAGCCGCCGCGCAATCCATCGGGTCCGCCGCAACGTCCTACTGATGTTCCGAAGCGTCCAACGGGCGGGGGGCGGCGATGAAAACGATTCACCGAAAACCAATGCGGTTTCATCCGCGTCGGGCGATGACCCTGCTTGAGTTGCTGCTCGCCCTGGGGCTGGTGGTGCTCATCGCATCCATGATGTTCCTTTTCTTTAATCAGACGATTCGAACGCGCGAGCATGGCCGGCGATTGATGACCGATGGGCGTCTTGCGCGGGTGATTGCCAGCAAGATCGCGGATGAGATCCGCAACGTCGGCGGACAGTTACCGGCCGTCGGTCCGGGTATTGACGGCAAGGCGCATGTCATCACTCTGCACACGCTCTCACTGCCGGACAAAGAAGTGCTGCATCGCCGGGGAATCAAAGATGCGCCGGTCCAAAGTCAAAGCGATGTGCGCATGGTGCAGTACTACCTCGGCTATGACGCGGATGTTTCACATGACTACCCGGACGGGACTCAGGGGGCCGCACCGATGGGTCTGGTACGCAGCGAAGTGAAGACGCTGTTTCAGACCAGTCCGAATGAGAACAACGAGCAGTCAATGAGCATTGATCTCCTCGCGGCGGAGATCAAATACATCCGGTTTCGGTACTTTGACGGCGCCGAGTGGCTGGAGCGATGGAACCTCGGAGCCAGTCCGTTCGGCGCGTTTGCGAACACGCTGCCGCAGGCGGTCGAGGTGACGGTCGGCTATGACGAGATTCCGCCGGACGAGGAAGAAGAAGAGACGCTGGATTTCGACGACACGCAGCTGCTGCCCGCGCCGCCGGAGCCATACAACCCGCGGACCTACACCGAGACCGTGTGGCTTCGCCAGGCGGATGCGTTCCTCGGATCGCGATTGCTTCGCGCGCAGAACTCAATCGGTTCCGGCGACAAAGGTGGCGAGAGCGGCAGTGGGGGAGGAACCTGAGATGAATCGATCGCGCCGATTCTCCGAACCTCGCGGCCTGATTCTTGTCGTCGTCCTGGTCGTGGTCGTGTTGTTGTCGCTGCTCGCGGCGAGCTACACGTTCATGGTTCAGGCGCACGTGCGCTCGACCTTCACCGAGCGCGATCATTTTCAGGCGCGGCTCGCGGCGCAGAGCGGCATCGAGCGGGCCATCGTGCTTTTGCGCGAGCGACGAAACGACCCGGGGCAGTACTACGACAACCCGGCGATCTTCCGCGGCGCGATCGTGTACACCGACAGCAAGGATGCGGCGCGGCGGGAATTGATCGAGCAGGAGACGTATGACCCGAATGCGCCGCCGACCTGGCGATTCAGCCTGATGGCGCCGAATTTCGACAACCGCTCGACGGTGCGTTATGGCATCACCGCGGAGACATCCAAACTCAACATCAACACCGCGACCGAGGAACAGCTTCGCCGGTTTTTCGACGTAACCCTTCCGCGCGACAGTCAGAATCCGGTGGACATCGAGGTGCTGGTGCAGTCGCTGCTCGATTGGCGCGAACCGGGCGATGCAGCGCGGCCCAGCGGCGCGAAGTCGGATTTCTATAAGACACTGCGCCCGCCGTATCGGTGCAAGGGTGCGCCGTTCGCAACGGTGGAAGAGTTACTCATGGTGCGCGGGTTCACGGGTTGGGTGCTTTTCGGTGAGGACTACAACCGCAACGGGATGCTCGACCCGAATGAAGATGACGGCTCGACGACGTTCCCGCCCGACAACGGCGACGGCACGTTGTTCGTCGGGGTGGCGCCCTATCTGACGCTTTGGTCGAACGAGATGAACCTCTCGGCGGACGGTCGGCCGAAGATCAACCTCAACATGGAAAACACGCAGGATTTGCAAGCGGCATTAGATGCCGAACTCCGACCCGAGCTTACCAGCTATATTATGCAGGTTCGGACGGGGGGCACCCGCTTTAACAGTGTTATGAACCTCATTCCGGCGCCACCGCCGGACCCCGAGGATGAGGACGGCGAGGCAGGCGAAAAACCCACTTCCCAGCCTACTACGAGCCGCCCGACCACGAGCCAACCCAGTTCCCAGCCTTCCAGAGGAATGTCGGGCGGTTCATCCGATCAGAATCCACCGCAGTCCGGGAAAAGCGGCAAGGCACCGGTGTTCAAGGATTTGACGCCGACACCGCCGCCCGGGACGTATGACGACCTGCCGCAGATTCTCGATCGACTGACGGTGAACCCCGCGCCGTTTCTGACGGGGCGGATCAATGTGAGCACGGCGCCGCGCGAAGTGCTCGCGGCGATCGAACAATTGAAGCCCGACGAGGTGACCGCGATTGCAGCCGCGCGGTCCACCCTGAAGCCCGAGGATCGCACGACGGCCGCATGGCTTTTGCGGAGCAATGCCATCAGCGAGAACCGATTTCGACAAATCTTCGACAAGATCACGACGGGGTCTTCGGCGTTCACGATTGAATCCGTCGGCTTTGGCGATCACACCGGCGTCGTGGAACGAATGAACGTCGTGCTCGAAATGCGCGGACCGATGCCGCAGTACTTGTACACGCGCAATCTGTCGAAGCTCGGTCCGGCGTATCGGCCGCACGGGATCGAACAACGAAACACCGCCGGGGGCGTGCGCTGACCATGAAGCTCGGACTTGGAAAAGGCAAACTTCTCGCGCTCGACTGGGACCGCAAGACGGTGCGCATGGTGCTTGTGCGACCGCGCGCGGACGGCGTGGACATGCTCAAGGCATCCTCGGTGGAGATACCGTCGACGGTCCGCCATGACGACGCGGAGTCGCTCGGTGCATTCATTCGCGAGGCGATGAGTCAGGTTGGAATTAGCGCAAGTCAGGCGATGATTTCCATACCGCGCGATCACGTCGTCCTTAACACGCTCGAACTTCCTCCGATGCCGGCGGATGAGTTGCCGGCGATTGTCCAGTTTCAAATTACCAAGGAGTTGCCGTTCTCCGCGGAAGAGGCGGCGCTCGATTTCGCCGTGAGCGGCGTCTTCGATCCGAAGGCGCCGGTGAGCGTTCTGGTCGCCGCGGTTCGGCGGGAGCAGTTGAACTTCTATCAGCAAGTTGTTGAGAACGCCGGATTGAGCGTGGAGCGCGTCGGGCTGCGACCGTTCGCGAACCTCATCGCGGTGACATCCCGGGCGCAGGAGCTTGCGGAGAAATCGCTGCTCATCGTCGAGATCGGTCCGCAGTTCACCGAGATCGACATCGTACGCAACGGGCGACTCGTCTTCAGCCGCGCAGCGCTGCTCGCGCTGCCCGAGCACGGCGTGGGCGAGTCCGTCACGGACAGCCGCATTGCGACGAACAAGGCGGTCGAACGCGAGGAGGACGATGTGACGCGTCAGGCCGTCAGCGATCTGATGGTCGAGATCGTCCGCTCGGTGGAGGCCTATCGGGCAACGGATCCGGCCGTGAGCCTGGATCACATCGTGGTCTGCGGCGCGACGGGTCTGGAGACACACCTCACGCAGGCGCTCGGCGCCCGCTATGCGACAACGGCGGCACTCTTCACGCCGGATCGCGCAATGCAACTCGCGGCATCGCGGGCCAAGGAGCTGCGAGGTTTCAACGCGGCGATTGGGTTGGCCATCGGCCACGCTCGAAAGGGCCTCGAGACGATTGACTTCCTGCACCCGAAGAAGCCGGTGAGCAAGCGCGACGTGCAAATGCGCAAGTTGCCGCTGGCGGTGGCGACGGCGCTGCTCTTCCTCGGCTCCGGCGTGACGTTTCACTATCGCTTTGTGAAGCCGTTGCAGGACCAGGCGAAGAAACTGGACCTCGAACGGGCGAAACTGAAAAAGCAGGAAGAGCCGGTCGTCAAGTTCAAGGAGCAGGTGGAGACGCTGGAGAAATGGATCGAGTCGGAGCAGCACTGGCCGACCGTTCTCGCGATGCTTACTGAGGTGTTCCCCGCGGAGACGGAAGCCTACGTGTCGCGGGCCGACTTTGAGATTTCGGCGAATCCCAGGACGAACTCGCTTGATGCCTTGATGCGGATTCGCTTTCGGACGGCATCGTTGGGTGCGGTAAACGGCCTCACGACCAAGTTGCGGGAGTCGGGCTTTGCGAACGTCGTCCCGGGGAAGGAGACGCCGAATTTCAATTCGCAGGACGGATATCGCTACGACACCAACATCGACGCAATCGTGCCGCCGCCCAGGAAGGATGAGCAACCTCGCGCAATCGCGAACGATACGGCAAAGAGCGCAGGCACGACGGAACCACCCACTGAAAAGACGCCGAATCCCGTGAAACTGCCAGAGGCGAAGCCAGTCGATGTGAAGCCGGCCAATGCGAAGCCGGAGGAACCAAAGCCGGCCGAAGTAAAAACAGAGCCGAAGCCTGAAACGCAGACGCCGCCGACCGACGGTAAGGCGTCGCCGACCACGGCGAAGGGGGTATCACGATGAACCCCCGCGAAAAGAAACTGCTCATTCTGGTCGGCGCCATCGTTGGCGTCTTTGTCGTTTACAGCGGCGTGAAGTTCTTGTTTATAAACCCGATCGCCGAGGCAAACGACAAAATCGCCAAATTCACCACCGAGACGAATCGCCTCAAGGGTGTGATTCGCTCGCGCGAAAATTTGGCGCGGCGATGGCGCGACCTGATCGCGCGGACTTACTCGTATGACTCCGCCGAGGCGCTCAATCGATTCGGCCAGGACCTCAAAGCCATTGCCAAGAATCGCACGATCACGGTGACGTCGGTCGCGCCGGCGGGCGGGATGAAGATCGGAAGCAAGTCTGGCATCGAGGCCGTGGGCTATCGCTTTACGCTTGAAGGCCGATTTAGCGAAATGCTGGCGTGCGTGCTTGACCTCTACCGCACCCCAAGCCTGTGCCAGATCTCGAAGATCGCGTGGTCGCCCATTCTGCAGAAGGGGCGCGGCCGCGACGAAGTGAAATTGGAACTGACCATCGAGACGCCGGTGCCGCCAAAGATTGACAAGAAGGCGATCCCGGAAGCGGCGGATGCGGCAACGTTGCCGATGGAGGTCGATCCGGCGATGGGTCCGGCGCGGCCGAATCCGAAATCGGCGGACGATCTACCCTTGCTCGCGGATCGACTGATCTTCCGTCCCTATGTACCTCCGCCGACGAATGCAATCATCGTAGACAATCAGGATTGGAAGACGGTCGCGTTGCGTGTCGCCTTTCTCTGGGATGGAAAACTGAACGAGGAAGTGGTCGACACACTGCCGAGCAAGACGCAACGAACGTACACGAAGAAGGGCGATGTCGTCGTCATCAAGGGCGCCTATGCCGACGGCAAGGCGTTCGGGCCTGAGCAGTTCGACTTCAACACGAAGAAGGACTTCACTTATTTGGTGGCCGTGCATAGTCCCGCGCCGCCGCCCGAAGTCGTCGACCTCGCGGTGGACAATAAGGACAAGGACGCGGTGGACATCGAAATCACCGTGACGCCAAAGGAAGGCGCGGCCAAGACCAAGCCCACCATTCGCGTGAAGGGTGCCACGAAGGAGGATTTGGAGGCCTATCCGTGCAAGAATCTGCAAATTACAGCCACCTATGCATCCGGTAAGAAGGCGGCACCTGCGACCTTTTCCCCGTCCGCGAGTAAGCAGACGTATACCGTGCCCGTGGAGCCGGTTGAATCGATCGCCGAGGCGTCCAAGCCCGTGAACGATCCGCCGGCCGACGCGGGGGCGGTGGTCACGGGCCTCGTTACTTATGAGGGGACGCAGGAAATGATCGCCAACGCCAGCGGCACGAGAAAAGTGATTCGTGCGGGCGAGCCGGCAACGGTGGATGGCGGCGTCTTACTGGCTGTGCATCCGCTGGGAGGCGTGGTGAAGATGCCGAGCGGAAACTTCTATCTGTACCCCCTCGGTAAGAAGTTCACGGATCGCGTGAAGTTGGAAGCTCAGGAAGAACAGGAACTGGCCACGGCAATTGACGCGTGGACAAGACAATAGGGCCGCGGAGGCGCGTGACATGACCGCAAGGCGAACTGATATGACGACACGAACAATACACGGACTCATGATCGCGCTCACCCTCTTATTCTGGTGTGGAGCGACGGTTGTCGCGCAGACCACGCAGCCCGCCGCGCCGGCGACGACGCAGCCCGCCTCAACGGAGGTGAAGAAGCCCGCGGCGCCATCGGACGACGAGATCGAGGCCGCGAAGCGCGCGGTGATGGAGGCCGAGGGCAAGGCGGCGAAACCGCAACCAGAGGAACACCCTCGCAAGGGCACGGGCGTGAAGCCCACGCCCGGCACGAAACCGGGTGCGCCAACGAAGCCGGGCGCGGTGCCGCCGCCACCGCAAGAAAAACCCGTTCAAACCAAGAATGAAAAAAAGGGACCGGAGATGCCCGTGCGGACGACGAATCCAAAACCGTCGGCCGTGATTCCGCCTCCTGCCGGGGCGCCGAAGCAGGCGACTCCGACGCCGGGGGCCAAGCCCGGCGCGACACCGCCTGCGGGCGCGGCCGACGCAGCTCCCACGACACCGGCCTCTGATTTGGGCGAGACGCAGACGACGATTCGTTTTGAAGTGGGTCCGCCGAATCCGGAATCGAAGACCTATCGCTTCGACTATCAGGCGATGCCGTGGAGCGATGTGCTCACGGATTTCGCGAGAATGAGCGGGTTGCCGTTCCTCAATCAGCCCGATCCGCCGCTGACGGACAACATGACCTTCCGCAGCCCGCGGGTGATGACGTACAACGAGGCGCTGCATCAACTAAATGAGTTGCTGCTGAGTCGCCCCGTCAACAAGTACCTGATCCACCGGCAGGACAACTACCTCACGATCAAGCGATTGCCCGATCTCATGCGCGAGATTCCGCCGGAGCGGATGTTTCGGTCGTTCGAGGAGATGGATTCGGCCAGGCTGGATGACTTTGACATCGTCATGGTGAACCTGCCCACGCCGAAGGGATGGAGCTGCTATGAGATCATTGAGGAATTCCGTCCACTCTTCTCAGACACCTATGGCACTCAGTGCAAGGGCGATGTCATCGAGTTGACCGGAATCGTCATGGAGCATCATCGATTCCGCGAAGTGGTAAGCAAGCTGACCGGCATGTCTGGACCTCAAGACCCGGACTCTCGGCCGCAGCGGACGTTTGAGTTGAAGGTCGCGAAGGCGACGGACATTCAAAACATGCTGAGGCAGGTCTTTCCAGCGACGGCCGGCGGCGCGGTGCAGCCGGGGCGCGGGCCGGGCGTTGATCCGAAAGCCGAAACAGCGAAGAGAATCGACATCATCCCCGACGTGAAGAACAACAAGCTGATCGTGATCGCCTCCCAGCGGGCTTTGGATGAAATTTCGCAGATGATCGAGAAACTGGACACCGGCACCGGGCCGGCCGCGCTCGACATGCGCATCGTGAAGCTGCATTTCGCCGACGCGAATCAGATGACCATGCTCATCAAGCAGATCTTTGCCCGCGAGCAGCAGGAGTTGATCTCCGATCCGACCGTTCATGTGACGCCGGAGCGCAAGGCGGCTGCGCGACGCGATTGTTTCGCCGATCCCGGGTCGAACTCGGTCATCCTCGTCGGCACGCAGGAAGGCCTCGACTCGGCGGAGAAGCTCGTCCGAGAGTGGGACAAGCCGGATGAAAACACCGTGACGGAGATCGTGGACCTGAAAAATGCCGATGCCGGGGCCATTGCAACGACGATTACGACGCTCTTCCCTCCGCAACCCAAGCCGGGTCAGCAGCCGACCAAGATTGCCGCGGTAACGGGCACATCGCTGCTGGTGTCTGCGTCGAAGCAGGAATTCCAGAAGCTCAAGGACACGATCGCGAAGCTGGACGTCAAGCCCGACGACGAGGCAAAGCAACACCTGGTCAAGCTCTCGAATGCAACGCCAAGCAATCTTTCCAACATCCTCACGCAGATCGCCCCGGGCATCGTGCCGCCCAAGGCCCCGATGCCGGGTCGCCAGCCCCAGCCGGGCCAGGTCGGCGGCACGTCGCTGCGCTTCGTGCCTGACGACGCAAGCGGCTACCTGATCGTGTATGCGAGCGATCGCGAATGGGAGCGCATCGAGCCGCTCATCAAGCAACTTGAAGAGCAGACCGGAATCGGCGAATCGAAACTTACCTCGATCAAACTGCAACACGCCAACGCGACGGACATCGTCAACACGCTGAAGATGATGTTCCCTCCGCCGCCGCAGCAGCCGGGCAAACCCGCCGGCGCGCCGCAGGCCGCATTTCTCGCGGACGAGTTCAACGACGCCGTTCAGATTTACGCGTCGATGGAGTTCACCCGCAAGGTCGAGCCGGTCATCAAGCAGTTGGATATCCCGACCAAGGGCGACCTGACTGTCATCAAATTGACGCACGCCAAGGCCGAGTCGGTCGCGCCGATTCTGATGCAGGCGGTTGGAGCCTCGAGCGGTGGTCCGTCTTCGGTCGTGCAGCCGGGTCAGCCGCAAATTGCCGGCGCCTCGCGCGGATCGGGAGGCGGTGTTCGCATCGTCGCCGAGCCGATCACGAACTCGCTGCTGGTGCAGGCTCCTCCGAAAGAGATGGAGCAGATTCACAAACTGGTGACCGAGATGGAGGAAAAGTCGCAGACGGCCCGCGTGATCGTGGAGGCCAAAAACCGCGGTGCGAATGAACTCGCGGAGATTCTCAAGACACTGACCAGCAGTGGTGGCGGTGCGTCCGCCGCGGTGAAAGCTCCGGGTGCGCCGGCATCACCATCGGGCGGCATGACCATTCTCCCGAGCGGCCGCACGATCATCCTCGAAGGTCCGCAGGAGCAGGTAGCCAAGTGCCTGCAGTTGCTCGACCAGATCGACATGCCATACGACCAGCCGATCTTCCGTAAGTATCGCGTGCAGGATGCGGAGGAAGATGAGAAGAAGCTTCGCGCCATGCTGGCGATGAGCCCTTCGGGTAAGGCCGGCGGTGCCAAGCCAGCCGGCGCCCCGGGCACGCCGCCGCCGCCGCAATTGGCCGCGCCGGAGGCGATCACGATCTACGCCGACACGAATGAAAACACGCTGCTTGTCGGAGTAAAAGTCGAGGGCGATCTGAAGATTGTAGAGAGTTTCCTTGCATTGGCCTTCGCGGATCCGAGCGTAATCAAGGGCGGCCCGGAGGAGGGCGCGCAGCCGTTCTTCACCATCGCGTTGAAGAACAAGGATGCGTTTGACATCGCCTACGACGTCGAAGACCTCGTGAATCCCGAAGGCAAATCGGCCGGGATCAAGGTTGACGAAGGACCGAACAAGAAGACGCTGCTGGTGAAGAATTGCAAGCCATCGCAGAAACAATTGGTGATGGATGTGGTGGCGATGTATGACGTGCCCAAGAGTGGCAGGATCACCAACAACAAACGAATTGTCGATTGCAAAATACCGCCGGCACTGGCCGCCAAGATTATTTCGCAGAATTATCTGTCGGCCGATGGTCGCAAGGTTAAGGTCATCGGAGATATGACCGCCGGTCTCGTCCCCACGATTGACATTCACGCGGATGATCCACCGGAGCCGACGACGCAACCGTCACGGTCGATGATCACGCCGTGCGTGTTGCCCGCGAGCCTGCTCCTTAGTCTTGCATCGCTGTGTCCTGCACAATCGGCCGAGCCGATGCATGATCCGGTGACGTGTCCGATCTGTCGCCAAAATGCATGCACCCTTCCTGGTGGCATGGTGGCATCGTTGGAAACATTGATTACCGCGTCGTTTGATGACCCGGTCTACGACACTCCGAAAGACGACGCATCAGAAAAGGATACCGCTCAGCACAATCATGTTGCACAACCGGAGACGTCCGCTTCGCAGGGACCTGACAAGTCCAAGGACGCTGCGATGGAGCCAACGGTCATTATCGATCCGGACACCGGAAAGCTGATCTTTCTTGGTTCTGAGGATGACCTCGAAGAAATGGAAGATTTGCTTGACGAATTAACCGAAGGCGATGCACCGCCTGTGATTCGGCAATTCCCGCTCAAGTACGAAGACGTGAACAAGGCCGCGCAACTCCTCGAGCAGATTTTCAATCAGGGCGCAGCGGCCGTCGGCAAAAAGGGGCGAGGCGCGGCGATTCCGATGGCGCCGGCGCCGGCCGCGCCGCAGCCGGGAAAGGCGCCGGTTCCGGGGCAGCCATTGCAACCGGGTCAGCAGCCGCAACCGGGACAGCCGGGTCAACCGCAACAGCAAATGCAGCAACCGGCGGGGCCGAGCCGGATCAAGGCGATCCCGAACGTGCGGACGAAGAGCATTCTCGTCGTCGCACCGCCGCAGGATATCCCACTGGTGATCGACGTGCTCAAGACGATCGATCAGAAGGTACCGCCGTCGAATAAGAATATTCGCATGTTCCGGTTGCAGAACCTGGAGGCGGGACAGGTGGTGCAGAGCCTGCGTGAAGTGCTGGGACTTGAACCTAGCACGCGGGGTGGAAACCGCGCCGGACGACCTGGCCAGCCTGGGCAGCCGCAGCCGCAGGAAGGGCAGCCACAGCAACAGATTTTCCAGATGGCCGGGCAGCAGGGACAAGCCGGTGCGACAGCAACAGTATCCGCGGATGAAGTGAAGCTGACGGCAGAAGAACAGACCAACACGGTCATTGCACAGGGGCCGACGGATACGCTCGATCTTATTGGTAAGTTGATCGATGATCTCGAAAAAGAGACAAACACCACAAAGCCCGAGATGCGCCGCGTCGCCCTTGAACACGCCCGCGCCAGCGACATTGCCACCATCGTGAAAGATGTCGCCGGACAGGTGGCCGGTGGCGGTGGTGGAGGCGAAGGTGGTCGTGGTCGCGGTCGAGGCGGAAACGTCAGCGTCAACGCCGATTCGCGGACGAACAGCGTCATCCTCGCGGGGCAGTCGAAGGACCTTGAGCGCGTCGAAAAAGTCATCAAAGAACTCGACGTCGATCAGGAAGGTTCCGGCGTCCGGCAGTTTCCCGTTACCGGCGATGCGAACTCAATCGTGACCGCGCTGAAGAGCATCTATGTCGGCGGCGGTCGTGAATCGGACATCGTGATCACCGCCGATGCCGCATCGGGCACGATCCTCGTCAAGGCGCCGGCGCCGCAGATGGAAGAGATCGGCAGGCAGATTCAGTCGCTCGAAGGCAAGGCTGCCGACACGCAAAACCTAAAGATGATTCGTATCAAAGTGGCCGATGCCGAAACCGTAGCGAAGCAACTAGAGGAAGTCTTCACCGGTGCCGGCAAGAAGGGCAAGGGCGGTCAGCCGCTGACCATCAAGGGCAACAAGAACAACGGCACTGTATACGTCGCCAACGCCGCACCCGAGGTATTTGAACAGATCAAGAAGGTCGCGAGCGACATGGACACGCAGCCGAGCGGCATGCAGGTCAAGTCGTTCCCGCTCAAGCATGCGTCGGCCGTCGATGTAAACCAGAAACTCACCGACATGATGACCAAGGCGATGGCCACCGGCGGGCTGTCGGGCGTGAAGCTCGACCTCGTCGGCGTGGTGCCCGATGCGCGGACCAATTCGCTCATCGTCACGGGCGGCCCGGTGACGTTCATGCTGATCGGCGACGTGCTAAGAGCCGTCGATCAGGAGGCGGATGAATCGGTGCGGCCGACAACGGTGACGTACAACGTGCCGGACCAGGCCAAGGCAGCGCAACTCGCAACGAACATCACCGAGATGTACAAGAATGTGGACCCGAAGACGACGGGCGTGATCGCGCCGGTCGTTTCAGCAAACCCCGATGCGAATCTGGTTGTTGTGACGGCAACGCCTAAGCAGCAGGCGGAGATTAAGGCGTCGATCGTCGATCCGATCCTGGCATCGGTGACCAAGACGAACATCAAGGTCACGAAGTTTATCCCGCTGGTCAACGGCAAGGCCGATGCCATGGCCCGCGCGCTGACGGAGGCGTTTCAGTCACGGACGATCGCGAATCAGCAGGGCAAGTATCCGATCTCCATCGCCGCGGACATGGCCTCGAACAGTCTCGTGGTGACCGCCACCGAGGAATACATCCGCGAAGTCGAAGAAATGATGAAGAAGGTTGACGTGGAGAAGGGCCGCAAGGTCTTCACCGTCGCCATGCCCGATCTCGTGCCGGCGAAAACGGTCGTGGAGAACATCAACAAGCTCTACGGCTCGCCGCAAGGGCAGGAGGGTGTGAAGGCCGAGTATCACGAACCGACAAACACGCTGCTGGTGTTCGCCTCGGATGCCGAGTATGCGAAGATCAAGGAGCAGGTCATCGACGTGGTGTCGAAGAGTCCGGCCATCGGCGCAATGCAGATGTACAAGATTGCGTTGAAACACGCCGTTGCGGATGAAGTTGCCAAGACGTTGCAAGCGTTCTTCGACAAGAAGGCGGGGTTGAAGAATCAGCAGAGCAACACGCCGCCGTGGATGCGTGGTGGCGAGCCGCCGGCCAAGGCCGCGGATAATCAGGTCACGATCACCGCAGAGCCTTCGGCGAACATGCTGTTGGTCTATTGCTCCGAGAAGACGAAGGAGTTGATCGACGACATCGTGAAAGACATCGACGTGGACAACGCCGCGAAGATGGTCATGGAAATGGTCCCGCTGAAGTACGTCGATGCTTCGGAAATGATTGCGATCCTGACGGAATACCTGAAGGTCGCCAAGCGATCGACGGAAGAAGAAGGCCCGAAGTTCATGCCGTGGTGGGCTGACAAGGAATTAAAGAAGGATGACAAAACCGTTCTGGCCGGCGACATGCGCCTCAAGGCCGTCGAAACGATGAACGCCGTGATTGTGGTCGGCAAGCGCGAAGGCGTGGACGACACGATTGCGAAGATCAAGGAACTGGACGTCGAGCGCAAAGAGGGCACGGTCGATGTGCCGACTCGTATTGCACTGAAGAACGGCAACGCCTCGGACATCGCCGGGACGCTCAATCGCGTGTTCAACGACCCGAACCGCACGGACAAGAGCAAGGGTGCGACCTACAAGGCCCCGGTTATCGTGGCGGAAGATGCGACGAACAGCATCATCGTTCGCGCGACGGCCGGCGACTTCGGCCAGATCAAAGGGATGATCGAAAGCCTAGACCTGGAGTTGAAGGAAGATGGAACAGGGGCGGTGCGGATACTTCCGGTTCCGGCAGGACGCGGCGTCGAGGAATTAGCGCGGCTCATTGAGGCGCAGCTGAATGACGCGGAGAACAACAAGAAACTGCTCGTGAAAGATTACAAACCGAGCATGGTGAAGATCGGGGCGGACACACGAGCCAATGCGCTGCTGGTGTCGGGGTCAAAGGCAAAGTATGAGGAAGCCCAGCGATTGGTGAACGAACTGGTGGCGATGGCCCCCACGGGCGGCACGACGCGACGCGTGATCAACTTAAAATCCATGTCGCCGCAGCAGGTAAAACAGTTGCTGGAGCAAATCCAGAAGGGCCCGCAGTCGGGTACGACGGGTGCGTCAAATCGTGGCGCCCGATCGGATGCCGGCTGGACGCGGAGCCGCCGAGATGAAAGGGAACGATCATCGATGCGAACCGCCTATGGATTGAGCTTGCCCGTGTTGATGACGCAGATAGTGCTCAACACGGCTGTTGCGCAAACGCAGCTTGCACAGGCACCGCCGAAGAAAGATGTGACGCCGCCGACCGCGACGATTCGTTCGCGCACGCCATCATCCCAGCCCGCGGAGCCGCAGATTGACGCGGCGCAATTGGAACGAATGAAGGCATTGGCCGGGCAGGGGATTGACCCGTCGCAAATGTCGGACTCTGCCAAGGAAGCCCTCTACAAGAAGTTCAGCGGCGCACCCATCGGCGTAACCGAGGCAGGGCAGGACACGGTGGTCATTGAAGCGAACGACGCCGATATGGATGTCGTAATATCGATCATCGAGATGCTTGATAAAGTCACGGCGACCAAAAGGCTCGAATACGTCACGCTAAAGAACGCCCGGGCACAGGAACTGGCCAAGACGCTGACGGATGTCTTTTCGAAAGTCGAGAAGAAAGGCGAGCGGCAGCCCCGACCGGAAGACAAGGTCGACATCGTCGCCGATCCGCGAACAAACGGTCTGTATATCGCGGCCACGGAAGAGAAGATGGCGCAGGCGCTGGAGCTGATCCGCAAGAATGAAGAGGCCGCTCCCAGCTCGGAGAAAAACGTCAAGTCATTCCAGTTGAAGAACCGCCGCGTAATGGAAGCAGGCGAAATCCTCAAGAAGATGGTCGCCGCTTATCTCAAACAGAAGGGCATCACCGACCCGTCACAGATCGGTATCGAACTCGACCCGCAGACGAACACGATCCTTGTGACCGGCGGCGAGACCGATCTGCAATTCGTCGAAAAGCTGGTCGGCAGCCTCGACGCTGAATTACCGCAGACTGAGGAAGGCAAACAGCAGCCCGTCGGCGAGGCGGATGTAATGATTATTCCGCTGCGCGTGGCGCAGGCGGATACGCTCGGGACGCTGCTGAATGAATTGCTGAAAAAAGCCGCGACGGGCGACACGCCCATGAAGGACTTCATTCGGCGATTCCGTCTGCTCGACGATAAGGGCGAGCCGCTGGCGACGGTGAACCTCGATCGGCCTATCGTCATCTTCGGCGACAAGGACAGCAACAGCCTGATCATCGCCAGCACCAAGCAAAACTGCCTGATCATGAAGCAGGTCGCGCTCGCGTTCGACAAGGAGCCGGCGCGGGCCGAAGTCGTTCACAAGATGATCGCGTTGAAGTACGCCGAATCGTCGGAGGTTGAGGATCGGCTGAAGAAGTTGCTTACGGACAGCGAAGCACTGACGCAGCGGCCGGGTAAGGGCGACAAAAGCGGCATTCCTGATGGGCCGGCGGGGGCTTTGGTGTTCAAGGCGGTGGTTTCCGCTGATGCACGGACGAATCAGATTCTGATCGTCGCGCGACCGGAAGAGCTGAAGATTCTCGAAGACCTTGTGGCAAGGCTGGATGTCAAAGGGTCCGACGTCATGCCGTTCGAACTTGTGCGCCTGGAGTATGCCAGTGCGACGGGATTGGAGACGGCGCTCACCGACATGATGAAGGCGCGGGCCGAAATCCTGCCGAAGGGCACGGGACCAAACGCCGGCAAGAACGAAACGGTCATCATCAAGGGAGATCCGCGAAGTCGATCGCTGATCATCTCGGCGAATCAGTCGCGCCGGGAAGAAATCAAGGAACTCATCAAGAAGCTGGACATCCCGGCGACCGCGCTGATTGAGGACATCCGCACGATCACGCTGAAGAAGACGACGGCGACCGATCTCGCCGAAAAGCTCAAGAAACTCTGGGAACAGCGCCAGCAGCAGCAATCGGAAGGCTCGAAAGGCCTGAAACTCGAAACGCCGGCCATTGTGGCGGACGAGCGCAGCAATTCACTCATCGTCGCGGCAAGCAAGGGCGACTTCGAGGCCATCAAGTCCGTTGTGGACAAAATCGAAAGCCTCGAACTGAACCCGATGGCGAACATCTACCTTGTGCGCCTCAAGCACAACTCGGCCAAGACGCTGGAGCCTGCGTTCACGGGCCTGTTTGAGAAGCGCGCCGAAATGCGAACCGTGGACGGCAAGCCCCGGCCCGAAGACAAAGTCGCGATCAAGGTCGATGAAGTCACCAACACGCTGCTCTTTGTCGGTTCGCGAGAAAACTACGACGTGATGATGGAGAAGATCGGGGCGCTCGATCAGGAGATCGGGGTGCAGGCCATTGTCGAATTCTTCGTCTGCACCAACGTCGGCGCGGGACGCGTGAAGGACACAATCGATCAACTCTTCAAAGATGGCGTGTTCAAGCCGGGCGTGGCGTCGGACAGCCCGGGAACAAAGGACCGCGCGAAGGTGACGACGACGGTCGACGAGCGTTCCAACATTATCATGGTGTCGGCAGCACCCGAAAACATGGAGCTTGTCCGCGAGATTTATAAGCGGATGAACAGTGTCACGACGCCGTGGGATGTGGCGATTACCAAGCTCATCATCATCGAACACGGCGACGCGGTGAAAATCGCGGCGCAGGTGCTCGATTACTTCGAAAAGCTCAAGAAAATCCGCGAAGAAGAGGCGTCGAGCACCACCAAGAGCAAAGGCGGTTTCGGAGTGACGGTCTTCGCCGACGAGCGAAGCAATCGCATCGTGCTTGGCGGAACCAAAGACGGAATTGACTCAGCCGTTGAACTCGTGAAAAAGCTGGATGTCCCGCCGGGGACGCCGGGCCAATTGGTTGAAGTGTATCGCCTGACGGAGGCCTCCGCGGCAAAGGTCGGCGAAACGGTCAAAAAGATCTTCGAGGAGCGCAACAAGCCTCGCGGCGGAGACACGGGGTCGAAGGTCCCGAATATTGCCGTGTCCATTGAAGTGGAGGCGACGACGAACAGCCTCGTGGTGAATGCGTCGCGCGAGGATCATATCCTCGTGAAGGATTTGCTTGCGCGCCTGGATCGGCCGTCAACGGTCCTGGAGATGGCGAAGGTCATACCGCTGGAAAAAGCGTCCGCCGAAAAGGTGAAGAAGATTCTCGACGAGCTGTACCAGAGCGGAGGCTCCAGTGGTTCCGGCGGCACGGGTTCGAGCGGCGGCGGCAAGGGCATCGGCGTCATTGAAGACAAGCGGACCAACGCGGTCGTGGTGACGGCGCCCCCGGGCGAATTGGAAAACATCGTCAAGCTCGTCGAACGCCTCGATCAGTCAGAGGTCAAGGGCGGCGCGGAGATCGGCGTCTTCCCATGCAACAACGAAGACGCTAAGAAAATGGCGGAGTTGCTCAACTCGATCCTCACGGGCGAGACGACGGTCTCCAGCAGCAGCGGGTCATCCGGCAGTCGCAGCAGTAGTAGCAGCGGCGCCGGCGGCTCCGGCAAAGTCTCCGATGAGGCGCGCGAAGTGGCGTCGATGGTGCTCTCATTCGCCACGACGGACGAGCGAGGCAAGGAACTGTTTCTCAAGACGATCCGCGAAAACGTGCAGATCACGTACAACGAGCGAACCAACAGCATCATTGCGATCGCGCCGCCCTCCTCATTGAAGCTGATCCGACAACTCATCAAGCGACTCGACGAGATTCAGATGCGGTCGGTGCTGGTCAAGGTCTTCTTACTTCGCAATGCGGACGCAACCAAGATGGTCGAGCAGCTGGAAAAAATGTTTGCCCAGGATGAAGGCAGCCAGTCGCAGGAGGAGTTCCAGCAGAACCGTTCGATCAGCGTCGAAGGCGGCACGACGGCCACCGGCGGAGCACCGACGGCTGCATCGCAAGGCGGACCGACATCCAAGGGTACCTTTGGTCGCCCGAAGTCGACGTTTGTGGCGGATGAGCGCACCAACGCGATCATCGTCGCCGGCTGGCCCGAAGATATCGATGTTGTCGCCGATGTGATCGACCAGCTTGATTCACGGTCGATCCAGGATCGCGAGAACATGGTTATCGCACTGAACAACGCGACCGCTGAAGATGTGGAAGCGGCGCTGACGAGCTACTTTGAGGCAGAAACGAATCGCCTGTCCGACTTGCAGGATTTCGTCTCGCCGCAGCGTCGGATGGAGCAGGAAGTCTCCATCGTCCCGCATCCAGAATCGAATCAGCTTCTTGTGTCGGTCAGCCCCCGCTACAAGCAGCAGGTTCTGACTCTCGTCGAACAGCTCGATCGTCCGCCGCCGCAGGTCATGATCCAGGTGGTCATCGCGGAAGTGTCATTGAACGACCGCTTCGAGATGGGCCTTGAATTCGCCTTGCAGGAGCTGCGATTCAGCGAAACCGCCGTGGCGAATCCAAACGGCATACTTCAAAGCTCGCACTTCGACGTGGTGGGCGGCACTGATCTCGGCGCGGCCGGCTCGGGGTTGGGCGGCTTCTCGTTCACCATCACCGGCGAAGACTTCAACTTCCTCGTACGAGCCTTGCAGGCCGACAGCCGGCTGGAGGTCATCCAGCGACCCATGATCATGTGCCAGGACAATCAGGAGGCGAACATCAGCATCGGCCAGTCGGTGCCTTTGTTGCAGGGTTCCGTTTCGAGCGGGTTCGGCGGTGGTATCACATCGACCGTGCAGTATCAGGATGTCGGCGTGATCCTGACGGTTGAGCCGCACATCAATCCGGATGGCTATGTGTATTTGCTCGTGGAGCCTGAAATCTCCAACGTGTCGGATTCGAACGTCCAGATCGCGCCGGGTTCGTTCGCTCCGATCATCAATCGCCGCACGGCGTCAACCAATGTCGCGGTACGAGATGGCGAAACGGTTGTCATCGGCGGTCTCATCACGACAGCGGAGAATGAAAGCGAGAGCAAGGTGCCGGTGCTTGGAGACATCCCGGGCCTGGGCATCCTCTTCCGCACGACGACTCGGACGAAGTCCAAAACAGAGTTGCTCATCGCCATGACGCCGCACGTGGTGCGGACGGTGGAGGATGCACGGCGAATCTCCATCGATAAGCGAGACGAATCCGGAATCATTACGGACTCGCAAAAGCAGAGTCCGCTGTTCGAGAAGCTGCAGGTCAAGCCGGAGTCGGTGGATGAATGGATTGACACCGAACCGACGCCGCCGGAAGAAGCCTTCGAACAGCCCGGCCCGCACAAGGCCGAGCCGGCAAAGGAAGAAGGCGAGAAAAAGAAGTACGGCCCGCAGGCGCCGAAGTATGGTCCGCTGGTGCCGCCGGGCGATGATGTGGTCGCACGGCGAACGACGGACCCGTCGAGGCCGCCGACCGGCGTGATGCCGTAAGTCGCAACGCTCCCGCTGGAGCACACTGCAACGAGAGTACCAGGGAAAGGAAGCAACGCATGGAAGCTTGGAGTCGCCGAATGACAAGAACACTAAAAGACACGCGAGTGCTGGTCGCGGTCATGATGATTGCCGGCGCGGTGATCGCCGCGGGCTGCATGAAGCCGGCACCATCGACCGGTGTATCTCAGTCGCGCAGCAAACCGTTCGATTCCAAGGAGCCGGCCGAAGGGCCGTTGGAGCCGAACATCGTGCGCGTGAACAAGTTCTTCAGCAGCGAGCCATGGCTGAGTTTTGAATCCGATGGAACGAATCGGCCGGATGGTGTGAAATTCTCAGTGTATCTGGAAGGTCCGCGCAAGTCCGCCGGCGTTTTCGGAACAGGTCGAATGGTCGTCACGATGTATCGCATCGACATAAACCCCGTTGGCGAAGAGATGGCAACGCAGGTTTACGAATGGGATCTTCCCGCTGACAAGTGCTATGTCTATCGTGCGAAGGCGCAGACGGCGCTGGGGTGGGGTTACGGTCTTCGATTGCAATGGGACCGTGGATTGGACCTGTCCGGAAAGCAAGTCGCATTTCTCGTGAAGTACATTCGCGAAGACGGCAAAGTAATTACATCATCGCGACAAGTCCTGAAATTGCCGAAGAACGGAAGCGTTGGTATTGAACCCTATCGGTCGCTGACCGCAACGGTGAAGCCTGCAACAGGTGCCTTGTCGAATGACAACAGGACGTCGCGCGCCCGCGCCCCACGGCAGAAGCCTGCAAGTGTTACGGCAGCGCCGGCGACGACCGGCAAGTAGTCGGGCGGAGGCACCGTGCGCGTCGTACTTCTGATCTTGTGTCTGTTGGGGACCTTGGCATGTGGTGTGCTCCTGCGGATGAGCGTGCCGTCCGATTCCGGTGACGGGATTAGCCAATCGCTTTGCAAGCCGACGGCGCGAATCAACTGTGATTATGTGCTGGCGAGTCGCTGGGCCAAGGTCGGGCCGCTGCCATCGGCCGCCGTGGGGCTGCTGTATTTCCTCTCATTAGGATCATGGTTCACTTTTGTCGGGCTGCCGAATGGCGCAGGACGGCGTTGGCATCGTGTGCCAATGCTGCTGTGCGTGGTCGGAATCCTCGCCTCCGTCTATTACACCCTCGTCATGGCCGCGTATCTGCCGGTGTGGTGTACGTGGTGCCTCGGCGTACATGGAATTAACGCAATCCTGTGCATCGCATGTGTTTTGGCGGCGCGACCGACCTGTGCGGCGGTTGCCGGGCAGTCCGCCTACCCCAGCGCCGCACGAGCATGGGGCGTGATCGGCGGAACGGCCGGCGTTTCGCTTCTAATTGCATCGTTTATCTTCGGATTCCAAATGCAAGTGACGGCTCGGCGCTTCCAGTTGGATCTCCTCAAAGCGACAAACAACGCGGACTACATCCTGTGGCGGCACTCGCAGAACGCCCGCCATGAGATCGCACTACGACCCGATGAGTTTGTCATCGGTCGCGCCGACGCCCCGCACGTCGTCGTGGCATACACCGATTTCGAGTGTTCGGCCTGTGCGGGGTTTCACCGATACGCGGCCCGGCTCACCAATCTGTATCCCGATGCCGTGCGGATCGCATTTCGGCATTTCCCATTGGATCGTACGTGCAATACGCATTCAACGGAGTCGATGCATGTGTTCGCGTGCGAAGCCGCTCGGGCCGCGGAGGCAGCGCGGAGCGTCGGTTCGTGGGAGAGTACCTATCGGTATCATCAGTTGGTGTTTGAGAACGCGGCGAGACTGGCGGAGCAGCCGTACAAGGAGTTTGCTCAAGACTCCAAATTGGACTCGGCAAAATGGGCGATCGTGTTCGAAGGCGAAGACGCCACGAAACGCATTGCAGCGGACATTGAGTCGGCCCATGCATTGGGCGTTGAAGGTACGCCGGCAATCTTCCTGGATGGTCGGCGACTGGACGCGTGGCACTTGCTCACTACTGATGCGTCGCCAAAAGTCGATCTGGATGGAACGGATCGTCTGTGGGGCAGGCTGGTTGGAGCTCAATCCAAATAGCCAAGATCGCCGAGTCGATCGGCCACTTCTTCAAGCTGCTTGGTGCTGAGCACTGGTGCTTCGACCTCGGCGGCCTCGCGTGCTTTCGGCGGCTCGTATTCAACGGCAATCTTTTCAGCGAACAAGTCGCGAAGAACGCGGCCTTCCATATCCTGCGGAACCCGCTCACCGAGGCCGACCAGCAACGTCGGCGCAAGGTCTGCAATGTGAGCATCTTTGATCTTGCGACCGCTTTTAATGGCCGGCCCGTGAGCGATAAAGATGCCGTCAAGGCGGTGAGTGCCCTCAAGCCGGTCCAGCGATACCCAGCGAACCGGGTCGGTTCCGCGGATCTTCTTCACGACGGCCAGCCCATTTGCCGGGGCAAGAAGCAGATCGGGCATCCACGGGAATTCCTCGCGGTTGCAACCGTAGAGATCCTCAGTGACAAACACATCGGAGAAGACTCGCATGAGCTTTCCGTCGCGGTCACGGCACTCAGCCGCGAGAAGCTTCTTGCGGATTTCGGCTCGCAGCGAGTGGTACTGTGCGGGTTCGACAATCCCCTGCGGCTGGCGCCCCTTGAGGTTGATGTAGAGGAATCCGTAAATGCCGGCGTGAAGGACGCAGGCCTTTGTCTTAGTCCAGTCGAACGCGAGGTCATGGTCCAGCGACCCATGGCCGTTGTTCGCGGGAGAGCCGTTCTTCGAGCGTGTGAGTCGCCGCCACCACGTCGCCGAGCGTGTGCGCATTCGCGAGAACGGGCTGCGCAGGCCGAGATAGCCCCATTGCGAAAGCAGCAAATTGGGCTGGGCCTTTCCGTCGAGGCTGCCATGCCCATGGTCGGACATGATCAGGATCGTAGCGCCATTTTCCTCCGCGAGGGCCCGCAGCTTGCCGAGCACCTGGTCGAGTCGGGCGAAACACTGAATGGTCAGATCGCGGCGCGACGGATTGGAATCGCGCGTGCGCGGGTCGAGATAACGCCATGCCTTGTGCTGGAGGTTGTCCACCAGTTTGAAGAGCACCATCATCACATCCCATCCGTACTTCTCGCCGCAGAATCGCGCTAGTTCATAGCCGCGATCGAAACTCTGGCTGATGTAGTCAATATTCTGAGCGAAGAGGTCGTCACCGCCGAAGGGTGTTCGCTCCCACTTCTTCTCATGCGTGTAATCCGGGTAGCGTGCGAAGATTTCGTCCTGCAATTCGCGCGGGTGGGTGAAGTCCCGGCCGGTCGGCGTGTCAAAGCCGCTGATCATGAAGCCGTTGACCTTTTCCGGCGGGAAGGTCATCGGGACATTGATGGAGCCAACGCGATAGTTCTTGTCACTGAGGATTTTCCAAATCGTCTTCTGCAGAATCTTCTGGTTGTTGTTGAAGAGCAGGCGATTGGTCGTCGGGTCGTACTGGAGGAAATCGATGATGCCGTGCTTGCCCGGGCCTTTGCCGGTCATGAACGTCGTCCAGGCGGCAGGGGTGATCGGCGGTTTTGTGGATTCAAGCGGGCCGGAAACGCCCTCGCCGACGAGGGCCTTGAGGTTCGGCATCGTCCCGCTTTCCATGAGGGGGCCGAGGACGTCGAAGGTCGCGCCATCAAGGCCGATCATCAGGACGCGGGAAAAATGGCGCTGATTAGAATGTTGTCGTCGGTTACTGTTCACTCGTTGACGCCAATGGCCGAGAAACCGGAACCGCCCGAGCCAGGGGCGACCGCGCACCGATCCTCTGAGGAGAGGTATGGTAGCCTGAAATGGGTCGTTCCGCAACCCTCATTTCTGGCGCAAGTGGTGGACTGGACAGCAGTTGTATTGATTCTCGCGTTGCCGGTCCCGTTCACTGAGGCCGCGCTCACCGGTGAGTCTTGGCCGGCCATGGAGCCATTTTCTTGAACAAGCGAAGAAATGGTTCGGCGTCTCCGGGTCGAGGCGGCGACTCGTAGATCTGTTTGAAGCAACCCGAGTCACGAAGCTCAGCCAAAGAGATGCCATGGTCTGCGGACGGTGCGAATTGCTTGTCCCATGCGAAGCAGGTTCCGATCGGTGCGCGTTCAAGTTGAACACGCACAGGAGGGCGATCGGGCGGCACGTTGGTCACCGTCATGCAGTCGATCCAGACCGATGCGGAGATGATCGGTGCCAGGGAATGGCCGTGAGTGAAGCGCCACTCATTCATCGCGCGAATAAGCTGTGTTTCGGGAGGCGAGTAGAGCCGGCCGGAAAGTGCCCATGTTCCGAGTGCGATGAGGGCCACGAAAGACGTAACAAGCAACCGGGATAATCGCATCCGCCGGTCGACGAGCGTCCACATCCCGATGACAACGATTACGCCGGTTGCAATTCGCATTGCGATTTTGGCCTGGTGAAGTTCCGGCAATTCCGCGGCGTCATCCCGGTGCATGGCGAAAAGCATGAGTTGCCGCTCCATGGCGATCCAAAGTACCGCGATCGCCGCAATGGAGTATGCAATCGCACGGCGGCGATTCAGGGGGCTTTCGTGATGAAGTTCGTGCCATCCGGCCAACGCCGCCATCGCGACAAGCGGGCCGATGGGAACAAGAAATCGGGCGTAGCCGCCGGAGTCATACAGCCCAAGAGCGCGAATAACGGTTTGCGTTGCAAAGTAGGCAAGCGCGCAGGCAACGGGCAGCAGGTGAACAACCGGTCTACGCTTTCGCTCCATTACAAAAACGGCAAAACCCACCACGGCAAGTACGGCGATCCCGGGGCCGAAGGCCTCAAGCGATCGGGAGAAATAGGTAAGCCACCCTCCGCGACCATATTGGCCGGTCGAAGCCGGATTGAGGAGGCGCGAGAGAATGGTGCTGACGCCAAAGTGCGAAGCGAGCGCGTTGATGGCGATCGGCGCCCAGAGAATCGGCCACAGTCGCACGAGCGGAATCTTTTCCCGTCGCGCATAGTAGAGCCAAATGGGCAGAAAGATGATCGCCTCGTGGCGCGTGACAAATGCCAATGAAATGATCACGCTGGATGCCGTCCACCGTCGGCGAAGCGCGAGGTAGACTGCCAGCGTCAGGTAAAAAGCGAGCGGTGTTTCCGTAAGCGTCGTTTGGGCCAGCTTGAAAAACAGCGGTTGCAGAAAACAAAGCGGAATTACTGCCCAGGGCGCGCGGAGTCGAAGTTCTGCAGCGATCAGGTATCCAAGCCATGCGGCCAACGTTGACAATATTGCTGAGAGCATCCGGCACGGCTCCCAGCCGAACGCGGCGGGAAGGGCATACGGAATTGTAAAACCGGGCCGGCCCCAGTCGTTGAGTAAATAGGTCGGCCACCGCCATGACTCCCGCGCGAAGAGATAATGCGTCAGGTCATCGGCGTGCAGGACGCCCAGTACATCAAAACTGCTCGCAACGATGGCCGCGACGAGACCGATGGCGGAAAAGACGATGGCCCGCCGGTGGGAGTGCCAGACGGTGTGATGAAAGTCCGGGGTCGGTACCATAGGCGCTGGGGATTGTGACACAGGAGTGGTGCGTTGGATACGGTGGTGGTGGATGTCGGAACAGCGACGGTAAACCTGGCAAAATGGGATGGCCGGGCGTTGCAAGTTGAAAAGCTGCCGACGGGAGACCCCATTACCGAACTTCCGCAATGGCTGGACCTTCTCTCGCCCCGTCGCGGATTTGAGTTTCGGTATTCATCAACCCGGGTCTCGTACACGAAGCCGGAGTTTCAAAGGCGAGTTTTTGATAACGCCGTCCATTACGGAGCTTCACAGGCGTCCGCAGCCATGACCAATGGCGGACACGGGCCGGGACTCCACGCCCTGCGGTGGCTGGCGGGCCGACATCGGCTGGAGGAGGCGTTGGGTGTGGATGTCGGTGCATCGTCCTACAGGTCGCGGCAGCTTCATCTTCGTGGAACTGAGCCTGAATGTTTGGTATGGCCGCGGACAGCCAACCGAGTTGACGCATCTCGCCTAAACGACGCCGCCACGTCTTTTGCAAAGTCCATGCGCCACGATTTAGCCATCGTTGACTCGTCGCCGCTCGTTTGCAGTGGGGGAGATGGGCCGTTTCATGCCGCGGAGTTCGCTGCACAGTTGGGGCGGCGGCGCGTGATTGTTCCGGATTATGCCGGCTGTTTTGAAGCGATAGGGCTTGTCTGCATGCCGAAGGTCTTTCAAGTTGAACAGCCCATGCACGACCACCCGTTGTCGATGGGGCCTCTTCGCGATGCGTTTTGCAGACTGATGGAGGAGATCTCAGGTCGGATCAGCATGGACGGGCTGGACTTCGACGATGTCACCTGTGCCCAGTGGATCGCCGTGCGTCGCGTCGGCGAGACGGCCGAACGTTGTGTTCCGTGTGAAAGTTCAACAAACGAGCGGGATGTTGCTCAATCATTCGCACGTCGAATTGAGTCGGGTAATTTCGACCCACAAGACTTGCTCATGTGTCGGGCGATTGCCAGCGCCCACCAGGATCAATTGTCTTTGGATCTGCCTCCGCCGCCCTTGGCGACGGTGCGGCGCACCACCGCTCGCTCGGGTGCCGACATACAATCACAATTCATGCACCGCCGCATGGTCGAGCGAAGCGACCTCGCGCCCGGCGCGACACTACACGGGCCTGCGGCAATTCGGGAACCATGGCATGTAACCATCGTTCCCGATGGCTGGATCGCGGAAGTCGCCATGGCGGGCGGCATGGTGCTCACCATGCCCGAAGGCAAGTAGGCAGAGGATTAACCATGCGAAAGTACGAGCATCGTTCCGAACCGCTCATACCAAGTACTCGATTTCTGCTCCGATTGGCCCGGAGCGGTTCGCTTGCCGTCATGCTGATCGGAGCGTCGCTGCTCCTGGGCGTGCTCGGGTATCACTCATTCGAAGGAATGCCGTGGATCGATTCACTGCTCAATGCCTCGATGATCCTTGGCGGCATGGGGCCGGTGGATTCCCTGCACACAGAGCGCGGAAAGCTCTTCGCGTCCTTTTACGCTCTGTTCTCCGGGATCATGTTTCTGACCGTCGCGGCAATCTTGTTCGCGCCGGCTGTGCATCGACTGCTCCATAAGTTCCACCTTGACAATGAGGAAAAATAGCGGCGCCGTCGTTGAACGCTACTTGCGAACATACACCCACCCCACGGCGAGAGGACCGCGCGTCACGGTATGGCCGATACGAAAATCGCGCGCCAGGATATCCATCGGCGGCGTGTCAGGAGGGCGATCGCCATAGCCAAGCAGATTATTGATGTGCAGCAGCACGACGTCCGCTCCCTGGATTGACGGAGGCGGCGGGATTGCGTCCGTTTCTTGCGAAAGCCCGCGTGAGACAAACTTGATCCGGGCATCGTGCGGCAGAATCGACTCAATGATTCGCTCCTCCCACAGGAAGCTCACGACGTTTGCGCCGGGGCGAACGTTGGATTCGGAGATGCACCAGCGAATCATCTCCTCAACACCATCGCTTGGCGTCTGAATGAGATTTCGATACCCGCGCGATTCGCGACCCATCCATGAATCGCCGCAGATGCGATATCCATGGAGTTGGAGATGGGGATACGAGCGACTGAGCAGCCATCCCCCATGCGCGAGTGCTGCGATGATCAGCACGGCGACGACGATTCTCGTCGATGTCGCGCGCGACCACGTCATGAGTTCCGCAAGCATGGCTGCCGTCAGAATCATAATGAGCGGATACACGCCCATGAGATAGAACGTCTGACGAAGAGGCAGAAAACACAGGAGTACGACGTAGAAAATCACTGGAAGTATGCAAGGACGCCATCGGCCGTCATCGCGCTCCCGAAACGCGGCAAGCAGCATCGCAAGCGACGTGATGATTCCCAGAGGGATGGAGAGCTTGAGCAGAACAATTCCGGAATAGAGTCGTAAGTGGTCGCTCCAGAGCGCCAGCGGCAGGCGGTGGTCCCAGCGAAGCGTTCGGCGCGCCAGTTCAACAGCGATGTCAGGCTCGGTAACGTGAACCGGCATTAATGCAGCGCAGGCTAGAATTGCGAATGAAATCAGTGCGAGGATTCGTCCGAGACTGGTACGCGGCAGGGCGCCGTGCTGAAGCGCGACGGTTGTCGCATAAAGCAAAATGGCGAAGACGGCCGCCCAGCCTCCGATCGAGATGAATGTTTGAACAGGGGGCGAACCATATCGACGGGCAGCCCATGTGGCGACGGGGCAGACGACGGCAAAGGTCAATCCAACGGCAATCGAATTACGAAGCCTGCGGGCGGTTGCCGAATCGTAATACGGCTGCCAATCGCCCCGCGATCGTGTTGATGTTGCGAGCACGAAAAAGACCGGAAAGAGGAAAATCGCGAAAAACTTCGACCCGATGGCCAAAGCCAGCATGACACCTGCGATGGTCCAGCGAGTATTTGAGGGGTATTGCAAGTAGCGAACAAAGGTCTGCACCGCGAGTGTGACGAAACAAGCGAAGAATACATCGCCTTCGGTCATGGCGATTCGCTCGAATGATAAAAAGTACGGCGAAAAACCAAGGAGCAACGCCGCGAGGATCGCAGCCAGGGGTCCGAAAAGGGTATTCGCCAATGCCGCGGTCGCAACCACGGTAAGTGCGCCGCACGCGAGGCTGACGAATCGCGAGGTCGCAAGGTCGTCGTGTCCGGTCGCAGCGAACACGAGGGCGTTGACATACATCGGCAGGCGAAGTTGCGAGGCGTCAATGGCCGGCCTTTCCCCGGTCAGCGGATGCGCTCGCAGGCCCACCGCGATGTCGTGATCGACTTGTTCGTCCCACAAACGCTCAAGATGCGTCGCAGAGCGGCCGGCGAGGATGGCGGAAGCAATGGCGATGACAAGGGCAACGGGAATCCAGATCGTGGAGCGGCCTCGCTCGTTCATACGCTCAATCGTAGCGGAGATTCACGAATGACCAAGTACGAATTGAAAATACCGGTAACAATCCTGAATGGCTGGGGGCCGATCACGATCGTGACGCAATGGCCAGCGCAAGCGGATTGACCACCAGTGGGACGACCTTTTCGGCGGCCCACTCCTCGGCCCGCTTGGCAAGATCGGCGTGGGCATCCAAAAGCGATTCGCCCCGGGCAAATCCCCAATAGCGTCGCAGCGTCAGGAACACACTGAGCGGTTGAGCCTCAAACTGCTGAGTGCGAATCTCGTAGGTCGACGTCCGACTCTTGATTTCGAGATACATCTGGGTATCGCAGCTGTCACTCACCGACATGCCGAGAAATGGCTGCGCGTCGATGATGCCCGTAACCGAATCGTGCCCCATAAGCCCGGCAAGCGGACTGTCTCCGAACAGTGTTTCCGCGACGAGTTGATCGTGATTGCCGCGATATTCGAGGTCGAACCCGATCACGACTTCGAGATGGTCGTAGTCCAACTCGCTCAGCGTCAGGTGATAGGGGGCCATTTTCAGGACGGACTGCGCGAACGTGTGAGCTTCGTCCGGCCGGGGTGGGTTGTATTGGCCGAAACGCAGTGCATTCTCGTCGACGCGCAGCCAGCGGCGTGCCGGGTTCTCGGCCTCGTCTTCTTCAAGGAGCAGCGCGCCGTCGTCGCGCCGGCGCAGTTTACAAAGTGGAGGATATTCGCGTTTGATGCTGTCGAAGAAATGAAGCAGCGTTTCGCGCTGAAGGGCCAGTTCGAGCTTCAGAAACAGCCGGGTGGCGATGTGAAAGTCATCGCATTGTGCGCCGAACGCGAAGCTCATCTCAATCTCCTCCCCGATGGGCAAAGCCATCGCCCGTCTTGTGGCGTATAATTATCCGTCGGGGAGCAGGTTTCGGCAACTCCGCCGGGGGGGGCAGTCTTGACGCGGCCCGCAGGCCACCGCAGAATTGCCCCCGAGGCCCCATCATTCCGGCCGTGCTGCCAGAGTTTCACCTATGCCCAAGCGAAATCTCGCGTGGATCCTCGTCATAACGATGATCACGCTGCTCATGTGGCAGTTGCCGCAGATCATCGCGGGTCGCGATGCGGTCTATCGTGCGTTCGGCCCGCTGGTGGATGCTCGCGCCCAGATTCGCAAGCGCTACGTTGACGAACTTCCGGACCAGGTCCTTGCCAACGCGGCCGTCGATGCGGGCATTCGGGCGATGATTGAGAAGCTCGGCGATCCACACGCCATTTATTTGAACGAGAGCGAATACTCACGATTCAAAAGCCGAACCGACGGTCTTTTTGGTGGAGTCGGTGTGGATGTCTGGGCGGCCGACAACGGGTTGGAAGTGCTCAGCCGCGCGACAGGATCGCCGGCGGCGATGGCGGGCGTCTTACCGGGCGACATTATCACACATATCGATGGACGCTCCGTGCTGAAGATGTCCCTCGTGGATGCGGTGACGAATCTGCTAAACGGCGCGCCCGAGACACGCGTGGCGTTGACGATCGTGCGTCCAAGCGACCCGCCTCAGAGTCCGCCGCGGCAAATCATTTGTGAACGAAAGGAAATACAAATTGACCCGGTACGCGGCTGGTCGCGTTCGGCGTCTGGCGGATGGCGATACATGCTGGACCCGGTATTTGGGATTGGATATGTGCGCCTGACGAAGTTCACGCCCGACGCCGATCAAAGGATCGATACCGAGGTTGAGCGGCTGTTGCGAAACAACATGGCGGGGTTGATTCTCGATCTTCGAGAGAACACGGGCGGACTGCTGGATTCGGCACGCGAAGTCGCGGATCGGTTTCTTGAAAGCGGGCTTATCGTGCGCACGGCCGGACGTCGCGCCGACGAAAAACAATGGTTTGCGATGCGGGACGGCACATACCCCGATTTTCCGATGGCCATTCTGGTAAACGGCTCAACGGCCAGCGCGGCCGAGATCGTGGCGGGGGCGCTTCGCGACCATCATCGGGCCGAGGTCGTCGGTGAGCGAACCTATGGAAAGGGAAGTGTGCAGGAAGTCGTGGCGCTGGAGCGAAACGGCGGTGCGATCAAACTCACGACAGCGTACTACTATCTGCCATGCGGGCAGTGTATCCATCGCACACCGAAAACAATTGAGGAAAACAACTGGGGCGTCGGGCCGACCATTTCCGTGGACCTGACCGACAGTCAGCGTGCCAAGTGGCTTGCGGCGTGGCGCGATTTGGGTCGTGAGCCGGTTGCATCGCAGCCCTCCACCGCGCCGGCGACCGCGCCGACCAGCCAGCCTTCCGAAGAACGCGAGGCGGAAACAGCCGAGACGGCGTTGCTCGCGGCCGATCTACAACTGGCCAGGGCTGTCGAATACCTGCGCGGCAAGATTCGTCCGGCATCCACACAGCCCACGAGCGCACCAGCCACGCAGCCCTCGAAATGAACGCTCATGCGCACGATTCTAGGCATCGAAACTTCATGCGATGAGACGTCCGTCGCCGTGGTCGATGAGGGCCGCACGGTGCGGGCGAATCTGATCGCGACGCAATTTGACCTCCATGCAAAATTCGGCGGCGTTGTGCCGGAAATCGCGTCGCGGGCCCATCTCGAAGTGCTCGATCCGCTCATTGAGGAGGCGTTGCACGTGGCCGGCGCTTCTGCCGATGACATTGACGGCATCGCGGTTACGTCGCAGCCGGGTCTGATCGGAGCATTACTGATCGGTGTCACCGCGGCCAAGGCCCTCGCATGGGCGTGGAACAAGCCGCTGATCGGCGTGAATCACATCCATGCCCACGCCACCAGTGCGGCCATGGCCGTTGACGTTGCTCCGTGGCCGGCCGTGGCGCTGGTGGTGTCCGGCGGGCACACGTCCCTCTATCACGTTAGAGATTTCGACTCAATCACGCCCCTCGGCGCGACGGTAGATGACGCGGCGGGGGAAGCCTTCGACAAGGTGGCGAGCATATTGAAACTTGGCTACCCCGGCGGGCCGGTGGTCGATCGACTGGCCGCCACCGGTAATCCGTTGGCCACACGCTTCCCAAGGACCATGTTCGACGCGAATTCGCTCGACTTCTCGTTCAGCGGATTGAAGACGGCCGTGCTTTATCATGTGCATGGGGCGGGGCGGACAACGGGCGGGCTTGAGCGACTGAATGAACAGAGCATCGCGGATATCTGTGCATCGTTTTCGGCGGCGGTGGTCGATGTGCTCGTTGAGAAGACTCTGAGGGCAGTGCAGCGCGAGGGTGTCAGGACCGTGGTCGTCGGCGGGGGGGTTGCGGCGAACTCGATGCTGCGAATTCGGCTGGCCGGGCGTTGCGCCCGCGATTCCGTCGCATTGCACGTCACGCCTCCAGTTTATTGCACGGACAACGCAGCCATGATTGCCGCGCTCGGGTATCACCTCCTGCAACGCGGCCACTCGAACGATTGGACACTCAGCGCCGTCGCAACGACCAGTCAATCATGAATCGGGAATGGGCGGAATCGTTTTACACGGACTTCCGCACTCCGGACACGTTGGCTTCGACAACCCCAAAAGCAAGTATCCGCACGACTCGCACCGCAGGTGAGCATCCGGCAGCGCGACGACTCGCCATGGCTGGATTGCGACCGATGTGATCATCGCGAGGATGATGTAGCCGACGGTGGCCGCGACAAGAACCGGCTCAACATCAACAATCGTCGCGCGAATGGTCCACTGGGCGATGTCGAGGAACTGAACCAATCGCATCGTGAGATAGAGACAGACGCTGCTCAGGAACGCCCCGATTGTTGCCACGCGGGCGCGGGGGTAGTAGAGGGCGGCTACAACCGCCAGTGTGGGCATGAGGGCGTTCACGCAGAGAAACGTGCCAACCCCGGGACGAATGCCGGAACTGGCCGCCCACATACTCAACGGGCGGCACACGAGGCCGACGCAGACACCGCCCACGACGTAGATAGTCAGCGCAACTCGCCACCGATCGGGATGAACCGAATGTGCCGGTCGAATGCCTGCGGCCACACGCTGCCCTCGGTTACGCCACGTTCACCCGAACGCGGTGCACACTGTTATTCCCGTAGCCGCGCAGATTCCAGACTGGCTCGAGAGGTTGGGTCCGCCCCGCACCGTCGGTCGCCCGTGCGATCAGCGTGAATGACCCCGTTACGTGCGGCGTCCACGTCCATTTCCACAAAGTCGCCGCCCGTTCCGATGCCGGCGGATTCAATGTCGCCTGATGCCATGTACGTCCGTCGTCGTGTGAAAGTTCGACGCGTGTAATCGGCGCTTCGCCCGACCACGCAGACCCGCTGACAACAACGGGTGCCATCGACATCGTCGCTCCATCAATGGGCGATGCAATGACCGACCGCACACGCATCAGGGTGACGGGTGTGCCGTCCGCGATGCCATCCTGACGGAGATAAACATAGTCATTGTGCTGATAGTGGCCGGTGAAGGGCTGGCCGGACAAGGTGATGCGCGTAAGCCATTTCACCGACGCCATTCCATACCATCCGGGTACAACGAGGCGAAGCGGCGCGCCATGCGCTGGAGCAAGCGGTTCGTCGTTCATCGACCAGGCGAGCAGGGTATCCGGCAAACGAGCAATGGCCAGCGGAAGGCTGCGTGCATACACGACATGTTGCCCGTCAACGTCTCCGCCATCCGCCGCGGTAAACACGACTTCCAACGCACGACCAGGCTCGGCGAGGTCCAATACATGTTTAAGTCGAACGCCGGTGTAACGAGCTGTGCTGGCCGCACCAAGGCCCCAGGCAACGCCGGTGGGTCGCGGATTGAGCGAGGTTCGACCGTTGCCCGCGCACTCCATCGTCACGGTAACGGACTCGTTCGGCATCGCCTTGATTTCCGCAAGCGACAGGCGAATGGTTCGCGCCACAATCCCATCGATTGTCAGTGCGTAGTTACCCGGGTCCATCATGGGCACGTCAAAGTGGCTTCGCACGAAATACGACTCCGACGTGGTCAACGCACGGTCCAGGAGGCGAAGTGGCGTCTCTGCGTTAAACGGCCGTTGGTGAACAGGCACCAGCGCGGCGGGATCATCGGGCATGAGCATCAATCCTTTTCGGTAGGAGGCGTTCAGACGCACGACGTGTCGGAACGCATCCCCTCCGCTTGTTGGGTAACGAGTGTACGCGCGGCACGGCGAAGTTTCCTTGGGGCAGAGCCTTGTTGCGAACGCGCTGGCGGATGAGCATGGCCACGGCTCGATCGTCTTCGCCGAGCACCGAATTGCCCAGAAAGTACGTTCCCATCGCCAACAATGCTGGAGAATAAATGTGCAACGTGATCAGGTCGCGACCGGCGGGCTGAAGATTGCCCATTTGGTGAATGTCCATGTCGAACGATGCGCACACCGACCCCTCCGTGGCGTGCGATGAATCCGTTGGAAAAAGCAGGCCGGCGGGGCTGACGGCAAAGCGCGTTTCCGTGGCAATGCCTTCGACGACGCGCACCGCGCAGGCAGATCCGCGGTGATCGTGAATCGGGCTGCGCTGACCACTTCGCCAGCAAAGCACGAGGGCTTGATAAGCCGGGCCGGTGTGTACAAGATTTCGCCGATAGCACGATTTCCCAAATCGCACGTACGATCCGAGATCGCGGCGCGAAATCCGCAAGCCACGAACCATCCTGCGTAATGGTTTCACGGCGATCGGCTTGTCGAATTGGTCCAACTCCTCAAAGAGCCGAATCAGTTGTGGATGCATCGACGCACTCCATGATACACTCTTTTGGGAGTGTACGCGACACTCCTATAGGAGTCAAGCGAACAGGCCGGTATTGCGGATGCAACCTGCACGCAGGGAGCGACGAACGCGTCCAGGAAGCACGGGCGACCGTCCTATGGATTCGGCGTTGACGATCGGACGGAAGCGGCCTGAGAGGCCGCCGCCGCCGCGATTTTTTTTGAGGTTGGCTTCGAGGCCGGTTCGACATCGTCCGGCACCTGCCAGTTGTGGAACTTTCGCTGGGCGAAAAAATCGGAGACGATCGTGCGGATGCGTTCGTGTATTCGTTCGGGCTTCATCCGGGCGTTGAGCAGATGAAAGTTGAACTCGCGGGCCATGTTGTTGTATTCGCGAGTCAGCAAGGTTTGGTATTGCTTGAAGCTGTCGTAGGGGTCGTCTCCAAGGTTCATATCCATGCCGGCCTCGAAGAAATCCACCATGCCGCGGGAGATGGCCCGGCGAATGAGCGTGGGCACATCAATTTTTAAATAAAGGACGAGCTGGGGAATCGGGGCGAACCCAAAGAGATCGCGCGTCCAATCTCGATCGCAGCCGCGCACGACGTCGCGAGCAAACGCCGTGAAGACGTAACGATCGGAAAGCACCACAAATCCGCTCCGCAGCGCCGGAAGGATTTCCTTCTCCAGCCGGTCGGCAAAGTCCGCCGCGTAAAGCAGCGAATAAGTGAATCGGTTGAGCGACCGGCCCTGCTTGGCCTCGGCAATCGTGCGGCCGATGAGTGGACTGCGCGTCCAGCCGGTTTCGACCACGCCGTATCCCTGCACCTCCAGCCACTCGCGGAGCATGATCATCTGCGTGGTTCGGCCGACGCCGTCCGTGCCTTCAATGGAGATCAGCACGCCGGGATAATCCGACGTCTTCACATACGGCAAGCCGTTGCCAAAGAACTGAAGTTGACTCATGCGATCCTCGGGTTTCGGTTGTAAGCGGTGAGCCGGTCCAGAACGACTTGGCGGACAAGTCGTTGCTGTTCGGCAATCGAGGCGATGGCATCCATCACGACAAAGCCCGCTTCCTTTGACATGCGGTCGTACTCATCCAGGATGCGCCCCTGAAAGATCTTGAAACTCTCAACCGGATCGGGGTGAAGATTGAGGTCCATGCCGGCCTCGAAATCCTTGAGCACCTGGCGGGCCATCATGATTCGCTGGACGCTGGTTTCAATCGGCACTCGGAAATAAAACGCGATGTCCGGCTTGGGGGCGAAACTGTACACCTTCCGGACCCACTCCCGGTCGCAGCCGCGCACGACATCGCGGGCAAATGCCGTAAACACATAGCGATCGGCCAATACGATCATGCCGGCCTTGAGCGGCGGCAGGATGTTGGACACCAACCGATGCGCGAAGTCCGTCGCATGCAAAAGGCTGAACGTCGTTGGCGTCAGGCTGCGATTCTTTTTGCCTTTCTTCGTCGTTTTCTTCACGAGGTCCGCCGAGTTCCATTCGGTGAAGAACACGTTGTATTTCATGCTCTCCAGCCAGCGCTGGACAAGGCGGATCTGCGTGCTCTTGCCTGAGCCGTCGATGCCCTCGACGATGATCAGGCGACCGGGAAAGGCATGAGGTTGTAGGAGTGAGTTAATCATGGTTTAGGGCTGGGATTCTAACGGCTCCTGCGGAGCAGGCGACACTTCAATCGGGATTCCGTATTCCTTCTCAAAAAGTGGACACTCGCGCTGGGCGGTCCAAATCTCCAATTCCGAATCTTTGGCCGTCTTAACGGAAACTTCAATTTTCTCTTCGGTAAGCCGACATTGCACGGCGTCAACCACGCTGTAGTGCGTCCGGTCGAGCGCGTTGGCAAGCCGAAGCAGGGGAATCAGATACCCAAACGCCCTGCGGCTCGGCTTGTCGAGATGGCTGTAACTGTAATCCGACTTACGGGGCCGGCTTTTGCGGTGGTAGCGCGCCAGATTCGCAACGATCTCGACTTCCATGTCCGTAAAATCCTGAAGGCCGCCGTTGCGAATGAGGTAGTACGAGTGCTTGTGATGGCCGCTATGGCTGATGAGGTACCCGATGTCGTGAAGCAGACATCCGTACGCAAGCAGCGATCGATAGTGCCGGTCAAGCTGATGGAGCGACTCAAGTTGATCGTAGAGTGACAGCGCCAGTCGCTGAACCTGCATGGCGTGCATCTGGTTGTAGCCGCATCGTTCGGCCAACTGAATGACGCTGCGCATTCGAGCGTCCGGCCACATGGCGCGCGCGCGGAAGTGGGCGCGCTGACCGGCGATATGGTCAATGATAATCCCCTCGCGCAGCGCCATGTCGCAGTATTCGAAACGATCGACATCAAACTCGCGGGCGATTGCGAGGAGCGTCGTGATCGCGGGCACGATGTTATCCACGCGTTTGGCTTCGACGCCCGGCACCTTCAGACGTTGCTCACGCGACATGCGGCTCATCAGGGACCCGAGGGACTTTAGCTCATCCCGGTCGACCATTAGTTGCGACGACGCATTGACATCCGTAAGCCCGCGGCGATAGGCGCAAACGGTCGCGATATTCTGAAACGTGCCGGACGTACAAATGCAGCGAGCCAGGCTGCGATGGCCGATTCGCTTGGCCAATGGTTCGATAAAGCGAAGGATGTGCCGCCGCATCGTCTTGATTTCGTCCATCGTCGGCGGATCGTTGGCCAGAAAAATCTCGGAAAGACGCAAAGCCCCCAGCTTGGCGCTGAAGAGAATCTCGGGACGCTCGGCGTTGCCCAGGATGATCTCCACGCTCCCGCCGCCGATATCGACGATCAGGTTGTCGCGGTCGCCAAGATTGACGGCATGTTTGACGGCCAGATAAATCAGCCGGGCCTCTTCCTCACTGCACAGGACGTGCAATTCCATCCCAAGCTCATGCCGAACGCGCTCGACAAAGTTACCGCCGTTTTTGGCCTCGCGCACCGCGCTGGTGGCGACGGCTCGCAAGCGACTCACGCCTTTGAGCCGGGCCATCTTGGAGAATCGGGTGAGCGATGCGACACCCGCCTCGATGGCCGTCGGTGTAAGCAGGTGGCGAATGAATCCGCCCTTGCCAAGCTGCACCAGTTCCTTGTCGCGACCGAGTATGCGAAAGTCGCCCTCGGACGAAATCTCCACCATGACGAGGTGAATGCTGTTCGTGCCGACATCGATGGCGCCGAACTTGGTGGGCGGCGGCTTGCGAGGCGTTTCCCCGCGGCGGGGAATGAAATCAGTTTCGGCAGGAGGGGCCGAGAGAGACGACGCATTCACCAGGCCAAATCCGTCTGCCGTCGGTGAATCCGTTCGAACGTGGTCGCCAAGGTCGGGGAGGTTCAAGGGTGTTCGTTCCTCGCGAGCACGGCTCGTTCCCCGTCGGCTTCTGGTTGACTCAGATCGGTGGATTGAAGCAGCGCGTGACACTCATCCCACACGGCGATAATGCGCGGTCGGTCCGCCTCTGCCGACCGAATGCACGCGGAAGCGAGTTCGAGAAGCTTCGTCGCCCAGCCCGCATGGGTGGCCAACACATCGGGCCGGCGCGCAACAGCAAGGATGCGCGATGCAATCATAAGCTGATCGTTCCAGTGGCCGAGGACCTCCTGCATGGCGGCCAATGCGGTGGTACGCGGATCATCCGGTCGGTGGCAAATATCCCGGAAAAGTTCGACGGCATATCGGAGTCGTTTGGCGCATAGCCGCGTGTCATGTAGATCGGTGGTCAGCGGGTCGCGCGGGTCTTTTTCAATCAATCGCAGTGTCCACGATGCCACCAGCGCGCTGACTCGAGTTTCAATCCCCGCGTGGATCTCATCGCAAAGCGACTCCGTGAACTGGGACAAGATCGACTCAATGCGCGTGGCCGCTTCTTCTGAATTGGATCGGCGACACTCGCGCTGCGCCCTGGCAAATGCACGATCGCGAGCTCGCGTGAGCAATCCTTCCAGTTGGGCATGGTCGTCGGCGCCCAGTATTGACGTCGACTCCCGTGAACGAATACCCGCCAGCACGACGTCGAAATCGCGCACTCTGCGAAACGCGTTTCGTGTTTTTTTGAGAGATTTCAACACGTGCTGAGTCTGCCGACGGCAGGTCCATTTGCCGAGCAACTTGAGCGGCTCGGTCAGGCGGCGCGATGCGACGCGTAAATCGTGGATAGATTCCACGTCGCCCGAATCGATGGCCAACCGCAAATTCTCGGCGAAACGTCGACGGTGCTTCGCGACATACTCGGCGAGTGAATCGCCCTGGGTTGGAGTGCCGGGGGCCGCCATGGTGAACCCGTTAATGAGTTTGCCCTTCGCCATTAAATCGTGTGACGTACAGAACCTAAGTATAACCGATGGACTGGCGGGGGGGCCGTTGCGCTCGGCCGCTAAGGGTTTGTGCAGGCTGAAGTTACGGGTGGGAGGTTGCTTTTCGTGGGCCGGCCGACGTGTCAGTCCATTCGCCCCATTTGCTTGGGGGTGATCAACCAGCACAACTCGCCGCGTAAGGGGGGCTGGAAATCGTCGATCTTGATCATCGCCGCTCCCCCCTTTTTGTAGGAGATGGCAAGGTTTCGCGGTCCTCCCAGCATGTAACTCGTAAATCCTCCGAGGTACGGCTCGTGGCCGACCAGGGCGACCGAATCCAGATTGTCTGCGCGAGCCTCCAATGCCTGAAGAATCGTCTCGAAATGGCCGTTCGGCTCAAGCCCCTTGACAACATGGACCGGCGGTGGAGGGGCAAGATTCTCGGCAAGGATTTCCGCGGTTTGCCGGGCGCGAACCAATGGGCTGGTCCAGACTTCATCAACAACGGTGCCAAGCGACCGCAAGGCTCGGGCACAGCGGCGGAACTTGTCGATTCCGTCAGGCGTCAATTCACGTGCAGCGTCGCTGAACAGATCGACCGACTCGCGCTCAATGGCGATGGCATGTCGAATCAAGTAGACGCGCATCGCGGGTGCCTCACGGGAAATACTCGTCAGTCGCCGGCGGCGCGCCCGTCGAGCCTTCTTCTTCGCCGACTTCTCCGGCAAGAGATTCGTCCGATTCGGCCAGTGCCTGCTTCTTGTCTGCATCGATCACGAAGTAACGATCCGCGAGATGCTCAACCGGCCGCAAGCCGCTGTAAACGTACATGCCGTCGAGCGTCTCGCCGCTTCGCTCCACCTTGCCGCTTAGCCACAAATAAGTCGCCACCGGGAGCTTGGTGCGTGCGCTGATGTAAAGGTCCTGAAGCTTGCACGGAAACTCGTCGCCCGCCGGATAACGCAACTCAAGATAAAAACAGGGCTCCTTGTGCGGTCCAATCTCCGTCGGTTCGCACAGTTTGATTGCAACCTCGCCGTGGGGTTTCGCCTTTTTGATTCGATCGAGAATGCGTTCCATCATGCGCTTGACGCCAAAATCCGTAATCGGATTCCGCGACTTCCCGAACAGCACCGCGAAATTCGGCGGGTAGGACTGCACCTTGGGCGGCTGGCCCATCAGGCCGTTGCGGGGGAGTAAAAGAACGTTGTTGCTGTTCTTGCCTTTCACATAGACGCACTGCCGGTATTCGCTGTCGTCGTCGGTCCAGGTAAATCGAACGCTGAACGGTTCCTCCCGAAACTCGGCCCGCATGTTTTCCTGTGGCTTAAGTTCCTTGAGGATGCCAAGTCGCTCCTGACGCTGAAAGGTCAGGGTATAGGCGCTGAGCTTCGAGGCCTCGGCGAGGCACTCTTCAAGAAAACCGACTGGGTTCGCGGAGATCCGTTTTCTGGCCTCTTCGTAGCCTTCGATTCGCACGCCGGAAGGAATGCTCACGGTGGGCTTTGCGCATCCTAATGCCAATAAGACGACGGACAGCGGACTCCAGGCGAGATGATGCCGAATAAATCCGTTCACGTGTACTCCGTTGTTTCCTGATTCCTGGTTGCGATGGCTAGTAGTATACCGTCAACGTACGATGATGGTCGGCCCTCACGTCTGGATGGTGCGAAAGACCCCACAAATACCAATCCACCGTCCACGGCGGGGCAATCAGCCCTCGTCGTGCGGCCGCCCGGCTCATCCGATCGACGGCATGAATCGTTGCCGCCCGCAATTCAACCTCGGCCTCGCAACCATGCGACAATTCCGTGGTCGCATCAATGTGGCGCGCCAGCCCATCATCCAACACCATGATACCAAGGTGACGCAACGCCTGCGGTACGCGGTAATCCGCGAACGCCGTGAGTTCCTCCAGTCCTGAAAGTGGTGGATGATCGTGCGTGTCGAATGCCACCGCGATATCCAGGGCGCAGATCTGGGCGCGTTTCAAGAAATACACCGGCCGACCACGATAGTTCGCCACGTCGCGAAAGGAGTCGAAGTTCGTCATGAGCAGGACGGCCAGCGGCCAGGCTCGTTCATTCACGGACTCGATGGCGTGCATAAACTGGCCGTCAAACCGGTCGATCAGCGTGCGGGCGGTATCCCGGATGATCTGTTCACGCTCATCCATCAGCTTTAGGTCGCCTTTTCCGCGCAGGACGTCTTCAATCTCTTCCCGCGGAACCTCCAGCCAAAAATAAGGGTCAAACCACCGAGGCTCGTACCGAGCCGCCAGCAGCATGGAGACCATCATGGCTTCAAATCGTCGATAAAGCTTGCCACGCCAGTCGAACTGGATTGGGTTTTCCGACCAAAAGCAGAAATTCAGCGCGTCGATGAGTAAGACAAGATTGGCAAGCTGAGCCTGGGAACCGGGAAGTTGTGCCAAAAGCGCGTGTTCCGCGGGCTTCAGCGCGTCCGCTGTAATGGTCGAAGCCCAGCGGGTAATGGCCGCGTCGTCGAGGCGAACCTGTCCGGCTTCATCGACAACCGGGCGTGTGGAATCGAGAACGATCATAGGTCAGATTGTAAGGGCGGCCGCTAACCCCTACGACGCGCCGATGCTCCACCGAAGTTGCTCTCGTTTGTTGCGAAGGAGGACGTACGTCAAATGTGCGTGAAACTCACCGGATTGGAGCCGAAGAGGTTTGAACTCTCGACCTCTTGCATGCCATGCAAGCGCTCTCCCAACTGAGCTACGGCCCCGGGAATTATTCAAACATTAGACCTCTCACCTGCGCGACTGTCAAGGCCGAAGGGTAGCCGGGAGCGATAAGGTGAAGCAGGCAAAGGCGTTGAGATTGCGCGGTCCCTTGCGAAGCGAGAGGCGCCCGCCAAGGCATTCGGCCCAATAGCGCGACAGTGCCAATCCCAGCCCGACTCCTCCGCTGCCCGTCGAGCGGGCCGCGTCACTTCGGCGGAACGGTTCAAACACGGCACGACGATCACTGGGAGACACTCCACTCCCGCCATCTTCGACGTCAATGTCGAGGCCGCCGCTTCCGTTCGTCGCCACGCGAACATAGATGGATGGATCACTCGCGTCTTCGCTGTATTTGCAGGCGTTTTCAACAAGGTTGGCGACGATCTGCACCACGAATTCAAGGTCGGTTTCGATCGTCGCGTCGTCGGCCACGTCGATGCATAAGCGCTTGCCCGACGCTTCGCATTTTGCGGCCACGGCACCCGCGACCGCCTCCGCCAACTCCGAAGCCTTGCACGGTCGGCCGTGCAGCCTCACGCCCGTATCGCCGATATGCGAATAGGCAAGCACATTCTCCACGAGACGCGAGAGTCGTCGGGATTCGGTCTGCAATCGCTCGGCGTATTGCCGACGGCGCTGTGAATCGTCATCGCCGAGATCGGCGAGCAGATCACTGTAGAGTTGGAATGAAGTAAGCGGCGTCCGCAGTTCATGCGTCACGGCGGACACGAAATGCATGCGCCTCTGGGCAATGGTCAGGTATTTGAGTGTTCCATACGTGACCGCCGAGAGCGCAAGCACCGTCGCCAGCCACGCAACCGAAAGTGTTATGCGAAGGCTGGACGATGCGTGAACGGCGGTCGCGGCCATCGGCCCGGTCACGATGCGCGCCGGAATCGTCTGGAGCATGTCCGACGTGGACGGCTTCGGGCCGCCTCGAACGACCGGTACGATCTTGACTTCAGGGAAGAGGTCATGGACTTCCTGAACCATATGTTCGCGCAATCGTCGCCAGTCAATTAACACCCCCTGTAACACGCAGTATGTCGTCGATTGCACGCTGACGGTTCGCAGCAGCGCCAAGTACGGCTCCGATTCCAGCGTCACATCAAGCCACACCGGCATCATCAGATTAGGTGCCACTTCCACGCAGGCCGCGGAGTAGCTCGGCTCCGGCGTTGCGCCTTCGAGATTTTCCAGAGCAACCTTTTCAGGTTCACAGCGGGCGAGAGAGACGAAGTTTTCTTTTTCCAATTGCTGCGCCCGCGCTGCCCGGCGCGCCAGCTCGGTGCGAGGGTCCGATCGATCCGCGGGTCGCGGCGGCACCGGTTCGGCCGAAGCCGTCGTAGACGGTCGCGCTGCCTGAAAGGCCCGCTTCGCTTCGATCTCGGCGCTCAGCGCGAACTCAAACTCCTCCAGTAACTGCGGTAGCTCAAAGCGGCTCTTGAGCGCTGCCAGCCAGTTCTCCGGCCCGGCATCCCGGTGGCCGTTGTTTCGCGGAATCGACCCGGCCGGAATCACCGAATCATCCAGATGGCCCGAAACCTGCGGCGAACTCCACCCGCCCGAATACGAAACCTGAAAATGAAGAAGTAACCACTCCGGACCGGGCAAACGCTCCAGCGGAGAAGGAACAATGACGTCGCTCAGCTCTTCACCAGAAGACGCGTTAAACGCTTTGGCGGCTTTGTACTTCGGCCGAAACGACGTGTACGGACGCTGACGCTCCCGCGCCAGCACGGGTTCGACGATTGCATCAAGCCGCGAAATGGCCAGTGCCTTGGCCCGCTCTTCGGTAAGGTTGTGCTGCGTCGCGGTCTCGAACTCTTCCAGTTGAATGGCTGAATAGGTGGCCCAGGCAAGCCCGCCGCAGACTAGGAGCCAAACGAACGCGACGGCGACCCCCGCCTGCCGGCGCATCGTGCGCGGGTCCGTCATTTCTTGGCACCCTTTTGCGGAACCGGCGCATCCGCGGCACGGACGCTAACATCCGGTCCGAGCATGTACCCTTTGCCGCGCACCGTCATGATGTATGATTCATCTTCATTCTGATTGATGGCGGCAAGTTTTGCACGAAGCCGCGCCACATGCATGTCGATGGTGCGCGTTTCAATACCCCCGCCGGAAAGCCCCCACACACGCGTCAACAATTCATCCCGCGAAACGGCCCGACCAGGGTACGCGGCAAGGTGCAACAGAATCGTGCATTCCGTCTCGGACAGCGTTTGTCGTTCCTCGTTGCCCCGGCGCACTTCGCGGCGCTCCAGGTCAACCGTTGCCTTGCCGACGCGAATATCCGTTACATCGGCGGGGCGCTCGGCGCTGCGTCGAAGCACGGCCTCAACGCGAGCCATCAGCTCTCGCGCTGAGAACGGCTTCACGACGTAATCGTCCGCGCCGGCCTGCAGACCCTGCACACGATCGTCTTCGGCGCCACGCGCGGTCAGAATAATGACCGGCAGCGTCGAATGCGTTTGCCGAAGCTGTCGCAATACCGCCATGCCGTCCATTTTGGGAAGCATGAGATCCAGCAGGACGAGTCGAACGCCGGGCCGCCGGGCCGCGGTCAGCCCCGCGACGCCATCGGCCGCTTGCAGTGGCTCATAGCCCGCCGCGCGCAGCGTTTCTGCAATTGCTTCGCGGATGGACGTCTCGTCTTCGACTATGACAATCTGGCGGCTGTTCACGCGGTATCGCCCTTCGGCATTCCATTGTATCGGGCAAACGACCGGAGACGTTCCGCGATCCGCCCGATTCAACCAAGCCTTTACAAAGCGTTACGGAAATCCGGCCGCTAGCCCCGTGGCGCCGATTTCGAGTCCGTCAAGTTTCCGGGGCCAGACATGCCGGACATGGCCTCCAGCACCTTGATCAGGGACTGCGTGCCGTTGCGGGAGCCGCCCATGGCCGCAAGCATTGTGTAGAGCTGCTTGGCCAAACCCAATCCGGGCAGGCACAATTTCATCTCATCCGCCGCGTCGAGGGCGATCTTCATGTCTTTCAGGAAGTGCTCGACGTAGAAGCCCGGTGCGAGGTCGCCCTTAAGCATGCGCGGTGCGTAGTTTGTCAGGCTCCACGACCCCGCGGCGCCGCCGCTGACGCTCTGCAAGACACGTTCCGGATCAAGTCCGCAGGCTCGGGCATAAATCAGGCCTTCGCACACGGCGACCATCCCCGATGCGATGAGAATCTGATTCACCATTTTCGTGTGTTGGCCGCTTCCTGCCGGCCCTTGCAGCACGATGGTCTTTCCCAGCTTTTCGAAATAGGGCATCGCGCGATCAAACGCTGCCTTTTCGCCACCGACCATGATCGACAACGTCGCGTTTCGCGCCCCCACATCCCCGCCGCTCACCGGCGCATCAAGGGATGCAATTCCCTTCGTTGCGGCGGCCTTTGCGATCTCAACCGCAAGCGCCGGGCTGCTCGTCGTGCAATCGATTAAGAGTCCGTCCGGCTGCATCGTCGAAAGCAAGCCCATCGAACCCAGCGCCACGTCGCGCAAGTCCGCCGGGTATCCGACCATCGTGAACACCACGTGACATGTCGCCGCAACATCGGCGGGAGAATCGCACCAGACAGCGCCTCGTTCGACGAGCGCAGCCGCCTTTTCCCTTGTCCGATTGAATATGAAAAGCGTGTGCCCGGCATCGAGCAGGTGGCCCGCCATGCTTCGACCCATCACGCCTGTACCAATCCAGCCGATGTGCATGGGGACTACCGTGTGTTTGACGCGAAGAGATGTAACCGCTGCATGGATTAGATTTCGGCCGCCAGTGTTTCCTTTGCGACTTCGGTGATCGTGGTCACGCCGTCATACATGGCAAGCAGGCCGTTTTCGCGCAGCGTTCTCATGCCGTTCTTCAGTGCCGCCTCGCGCAGTACGCCCGTCGACGCGCCGTTCATGACCATATCCCGAATTTCATCGGTAAAGACCATGATCTCGAAAATACCGACGCGTCCACGATACCCTGTGCCATTGCAGGCGTCGCACCCTTCGCCGACATAGAACGTCTTGCCTGCCACGTCCTCCGGTCGGAGTTGCAACTCCATGAGTTGTTCTTCGGTGGGCTGATGCGGCTTCTTGCATTGCTTGCAAATGCGGCGGGCTAGTCGTTGAGCGATGACGGCTTCGAACGTTGCGGTGATAAGAAACGGCTCCACACCAAGATCGAGCAAACGCGCGACGGCCGACGGTGCATCGTTGGTGTGCAGCGTGCTGAATACAAGGTGGCCGGTCAACGACGCCTGAATCGCGATCTGCGCCGTTTCAAGGTCGCGAATTTCACCGACGAGGATCACGTCGGGGTCTTGTCGCAGGAAGCTGCGCAAGGCCCGGGCAAAGGTAAGCCCGGCATCCACGTTGACTTGAACCTGAATGATGCCGTCGATGTCGTATTCGACCGGGTCTTCGCACGTCAGAATCTTGACCGTCGGATCGTTCAGCTTGTTCAGACATGCATAGAGAGTGGTCGTCTTTCCGGAGCCGGTCGGGCCGGTGTTCACAATGATGCCGTGGGGACGGTTGATGAGCTTGTCGATCAAGTCCAGATCGTCGGATCGCAATCCAACCTTATCCAGCGACAACGCCACGTTGCCGCGATCGAGAATACGAAGCACGACCGACTCGCCGAACATCGTGGGCAATACGGCGACGCGAAGGTCGATCGGGTTCCCGCCGACCGTCAGGCTGATGCGCCCGTCCTGAGGCAGTCGCCGCTCGGCGATGTCGAGGTTCGCCATGACCTTAATGCGGCTGGCAATGGCCATCGCCAGAAAGCGGGGGGGAGGCGTCATCTCATACAAAACGCCGTCCACGCGATAGCGAAGCTTGTACTCCGTATCAAACGGTTCGAAGTGCACGTCGCTGGATCGTTCGCGGATGGCCTGTAGCAGGACGAGATTGAGCAACTGTTTGACCGGGTTGGAGTCAACCAGCTCCTTTAACTCCGCCATGTCCAGCGATTCGCCGCGTCCTTCGAACTTGGCGAGATCGGTATTGCCGCCGAGTTCATCAACAAGGTCGGAAAGGGACTGCCCGGCGCCTTCGGGATAATACCGGGTGAGGTTTTTCGTGATCTGATCATCCGTGGCAATGAGCGTCTTCACGTTCATGCCAAGGAGCTTGCGGATGTCGTCGATCGCCTGGAAGTTGTCCGGCGACGCGATGGCCACGCTCAGCGTGTTCGACTCTTTCTCATAATCCACCGGAATGATGCGATACGTGTTGGCCATCTGGTTCGGGACCAGCTTGACCGTCTCGGGGTTCACGTCGATCACGTCGAGGTTGACGGGGTCCATGCCCATCTGCGCCGCGAGCGCGATCTTGAGGTCCGCCTCCTTGATGTAGCCGAGGTCGATCAGAATCTGACCGAGCGGTCCGCGCTTGGCCTGCTGCACCGCAAGTGCTTCATGCACCTGCGTGCGATTGACCTTCCCCATCTTGATGAGGATGCGGCCGATCGTGCGGCCTTTATATGGTTTGCTGCTCCCGGGAGCAGGTGCGGTGGCGGCCATAAGGATGTTCCCAAGTCGGTGGGGGGGCGGCGGCGTCAACGACACGCGCGGCCTACCCCTCCTTCTTCTCCTTGCCCTTGTCCTGATCCTTTTCGTTCGTGGTGTCTTCGTGAATCGTGATGAGAGCCTCGCCGGCCTCATGGAGTCTGCCGATCTTCTCAAGCTTATCCTGAATCTCGCCGGCATTGCGCGCCTTGTCGATCATTTCGTCGGCATCGATCTGGCCCTTTTCGAAAAGATTCCAGAGGTGCTCGTCGAGGAGCTGCATTCCGAATTTTTTTCCGGTCTGAATGGCGGAGTCAATTCGGAAGGTCTTGTTTTCGCGGATGAGGTTGGCAATGGCCGGCGTGCAGACCATGAACTCATAGGCGGCGACCATGCCCGTGGGCTTCTTCGGCAACAGGGCCTGGCTCAGTACGGCGATCAGCGAGGTGCTGAGCTGCACGCGGATCTGGTCCTGCTGTTCATGCGGGAAGGCGTCGATGATTCGGTTAATGGTGCCCTGGCATCCCGTCGTGTGTAGAGTGCTGAAAACCAAGTGGCCCGTTTCGGCGGCGAGAATGGCGTTGGAAATGGTTTCCAAATCGCGCATTTCGCCGACGAGGATCACGTCCGGGTCAGAACGAAGCACGCGACGCAGAGCCTCTGAGAAGCTGCCGACATCATTGCCGACTTCGCGCTGATTAATCAGGCTCTTCTTGTGCGTGTGGTAGTATTCGATCGGGTCTTCAACCGTCACGATGTGGCGATCCAGCTCGTTATTGATGTAATTGATCATCGACGAGAGCGTCGTCGTCTTGCCCGAGCCGGTCGGGCCTGTGACCAGAAACAATCCTCGGGGACGGCGGCACAGCGCCCGGCAAATCGGCGGCAGACCGATCTCATCAAACGTCAGAAACCGCGTCGGAATCAGCCGAAGCACGATCGTGACGTTGCCCTTCTGGCGAAACACGGACACACGAAATCGTCCCTGATCGCCGAAGGCAAACCCGAAGTCCGTGCCGCCTTCTTCCTGCAGTTCCTGCTGATTGCGATCGGGCGTGATGGATTTCATCAGTGCGACCGTGTCGTCCGGTTCCAGCACTTTTGTCTCAAGCTGCCGAAGCCGACCGTGCAGGCGAAGAATGGGCGGCCGCCCCACGGACAGGTGAATGTCCGAGGCCCCGCGCTTGATGCAGGTCTCCAGAATGCGATCGATGTGAAGGGATGCCATATTGTCTCACGGTGTCGGCGGCCTTGCGCCGAGCGTTCCTTGGTGTCTTTATGCGGCCTCGGTCGCGGTCTGCTCCACTTCGGCCTGGGTAATTCGGCTGACTTCTTCAAGGGAGGTCAGGCCGCGCTGGATCTTACGCTTTCCGTCCTGCAGCAAGGTCTTCATGCCGGTGGCCTTGGCGGCGCGTCGGATATCCGTGACGGAAGCACGGTTGAAAGCAAGCTCGCGAAGCTCGGAGTTCATAATGAGCATCTCGAAAATGCCTTTTCGCCCGCGATAGCCTGTGTTGTTGCAGTGCGAGCAACCGATCGGCTTCCACGACTTCACGGTCGCGTACTCGTGTGGCTTGAATCCGCAGAGCATCATCAACTTGTGGTCAGGGTTCGGATCTTCCTGCTTGCATTCCTTGCAGAGAATTCGCACAAGTCGCTGGGCCATAATGGCCTGCACCGAGCTGGCGATCAGGAAGGGCTTGATGCCCATATCCGTTAGTCGGGTCAACGCGCTGGGCGCATCGTTGGTGTGCAGCGTGCTGAAGACCAGGTGCCCCGTCAGCGCCGCCTGAATGGCGATTTCACCGACCGCCAGATCGCGAATTTCACCGACAAGGATGATATTCGGCGCCTGACGAAGCATGGAACGGAGAATCTTGTCGAAGCCAAGGCCGATTTCTTCCTTCACCTGGCACTGATTGATGCCGGGGAACATGTATTCCACGGGGTCCTCGGCGGTGATGATCTTCTTGTCGGGGCGATTGAGCGTGGACAGCGCGGAATAAAGCGTCGTCGTCTTGCCCGATCCGGTGGGACCGGTGACGAGGAAAATGCCGTTCGGTCGCGCGATAATCTTTTGAAACTTCTCGTAGTCATCCTGCTCGAAGCCCAGGTCCTGAATGTTCACGTTCGCCGCGTCGGGGCGCAGAATACGAAGCACGATCGATTCACCGTGAACGCCGGGGCAGCAACTGACGCGGAAGTCAATTTCGCCGTTACCGATCCGCATTTTGATACGACCGTCCTGCGGGACGCGCTTCTCGGCGATGTCCACGCCGGAGATGATTTTCATACGGGTGTTGACTGCGTTCTGCAGTCGCTTGGGGATTGATTCCCGCTCGATGCAGACGCCGTCAATTCGATAGCGCACCCGCACGCGGTCTTTCATCGGTTCAACGTGAATATCACTGGATCGTGTCCGAACCGCCTCGCTGATCATCATGTTGATCAGCTTGATGATCGGGGCGTCTTCGTCCGAATCGCTTCCCCCTGCCTTTTTCTTGGCTTCGCGAGCCTGCATATCCAGCGACGCGTCGACTGAGGCGTCGAGGCTTTTCGAAAGTTCGTCAAGCGAGCGCTCGGCTCCGGTGAGATAGCGATCAATGTACGCCTTGATCCGGGACTTCGGCGCAAGCACGCGCTCCACGTCGTGAACGCCGAGACGGAATCGCAGCATGTCGAGCGTGTCGAGGTCGAGTGGATCGCTCATGACCACGCGAAGCTTGCCGCCTTCGCTGCTGATCGGCAGCACCATGCTTTGCTTGATGATCTTCTCCGGGATGAGGCTCAGCGACTCCGTCGGGACGGTGCTCCGGCTGATTTCGATGTAGTCGAGACCATGCTGCTGCGCAAGAGCCTTGGCAACATCCTCCTCGGATGCCAGTTCCAATTCGACGAGCGCCTCGCCAATCCGCTTGCGGTTGTTCAGGCCGTACTCGGCCGCGCGATCCGCGTCCGCCTTGGAAACGAGATTCTGCTCCTGAAGAATCTCGCCGAGCTTCTGTCGTTTTCGTGCCAATGCCATGATCGTCCACCACCCACGGTCGGCCAGGCTGATTCTCACCGGTTTGGCACCGGTGTCGCATGGGGCCGCCTATCGCTGAGTCTAGCGGGGTCCGAGCCGGACGAATGCTCCCGCGCTCGTCCATCGTCGGGGAGTCGGTCGCTGGGGTAGCGCCTCGTCCTTGCAAGCCCTCCATTTTACGCGACCGGCGAAGGGCAATCAAACGCAGCCGTCGGAGTGGCCGTTATCGGATGGATGGGGTCGCATGAACCACCGCTTTATGTGCGAGCGCGGCGGCGAGGTGTGTTTCGATGTCCGCCACCTTCGCGGACCATGTCTCCGCCTGCATCGCGGCACGTCGCGAGTCGGCTTCGGCAGGGCTGTGATTTCTCAGGAATACTTCAAGTTCCGAAACCCACTCGTCCGGCGTCTCTGCAAGGCGAACCCATCGCTCATAACGCCGAACCTCTGGCAGCGGCGTCCCCACAACGGGCAGCCCGGCCGACAGGTACTCCCTCAGCTTGATCGGGTTCACCGCCTCCGTGAGAGAGTTTCTCCGAAAGGGAAGGAGCCCCACGTCGAACGCCTTCGCATAACCCGGCAGGCTGTCGTAGGGCCGGCGACCGAGCACATGAATATTAGCCAGCCCGCGAACGGCTGACATATCGGTCGCAGCCTCTCCGATCAACACGAGGGACCAGTCGGTCCGTCGGCGTGCGATTTCCGCGAGCAGTTCAACATCGATCCAGTCCTGAATTAGACCCCAGAACCCCAGGATCGGACGAGGAATGGAGTCGATATCGGCGGGGATCTCAGTCGCATGGTCCGCCGCCTTCGCAAAGTGCCGGCAGTCCACGCCATGCGTCACGAGCACCGTGTTTTCATTCAACGATCGCTTTTGTTTTTCGAGTGATTCCGCCGTGGTGATGACAAGATCGGCCTTTCGACACAGCCGCGCCTCCGCCTCGGCAACTGCAACTCGGTCATACCCCGTGAACTCCCCAAACGCATCGACGCAGTAATACACCACCGCCTCTTCGTCGAATTGCCCGACGAGATAATCAACATCCGGCGCAAAGCTCCAAAGCTGCACCGGCCGTTTGGGAAGTGTCCGCAGCACACTGCGAATCTGCCGCACAAGTAACCGTCGGTTCAGCGCCGTCACAGCCCGGCTGCCCGGCAGCGGCACCACCAATGGCGTCACAACCGTCAGCCCCTCGCTCACCCGCCGCGGCCCCTGAATCACCTGCCGCAGCTTCCCGACAATCGCCCCCGCATCCGCCACACTCGGCCGCCGCGAGGCGTGATAGTTCACCCAAACGACATGATTCCGCTCCGCAAGCAGCTTCATCACATGATGCTTGCTTGTCGGGTCGTAGAACCAGTTGCTGGCGAAGCAGAGGATTGTGCGGTCGTGGATCACCTTTTAATGATCGGCCTGTCCATGCGTTTTCTTGACGCCAAGCGGCATTTTTCGGTACACTTGTACTGATTCCACTGGGCCGAGTGACTTGTGCGAAATCCGCGAACACCAGTGGGTTAGGCGCAGTATGTTTACGTCTCACCGGGCCATCATTTTCAGGGACGTCACGCCTCGTCTTATTTGCTTTTTATTTATCGTCAATCTTGCCTTACTCGCACGCCAATGTGAGACCCGCGGCCAGACTCCGGGATGGACCAATGTGACGGTTCCAACTCCGTATGACTCAAGCGGTGCTGCGGCGGTTTTTGATTCGGGACGCAACTGCATCGTCTGGCATGTTTCCTCTCAGACGTGGGAGTGGGATGGCTCGGCTTGGGTGCACCGAGCCTCAAGTGGACCCTCGTCGCGATGGAATCACGCCATGGCCTATGACTCGGCACGTGCGAGGGTAGTGTTGTTTGGCGGTCAATTGAATTACGGAAGTCCATACTTTGGCGACACCTGGGAATGGGATGGAGTTGCATGGACCCAAGTGGCGACGACGGGTCCGACGCCACGAGCGAACCACGCGATGGCCTTCGACGCTGCAACGGGGACGACTGTTTTGTTCGGTGGATATGGTTCGGGAAATTCAGGCGACACGTGGGAATGGAATGGCTCGGTTTGGACTCAGCGCATCGTGCCCGGCCCATCGTCACGCGCCCAGCTTGCTATGGCCTACGATTCGGTTCGTGGGAAAATCGTGTTGTTCGGGGGCGGTCCGCAGTGGTCGACGCCTATCGATAGCACGACGTGGGAGTGGGACGGTACTTCGTGGACTCCGATATCAGCACCCGGGCCGGTTCCGCGACGCCAACACCGGATGGCCTTCGATTCGTCCCGTGGCCGAACGGTGCTGTTCGGCGGCAACGATGGAACATTGTCGGTCGGTGATACCTGGGAATGGGATGGCATTTCGTGGGTGCAACAATCATCCCCCGGCCCCGCGCCGAGAACGGATCATGCGATGGCGTTCGATTCGGTTCGCGGGCAGACATTTCTGTTGGGAGGAGAGACAAATTGCCCCGGCGGAACATGGCTGTACTACGGCACAGATTGGAATGAGGTATTGAGTTCAAACCCTGGGCCGAGCGCCTATCACGCCTTGGTGTTTGATTCTGCAAACAGCGAATTTATTCAATTCGGCGGTTGGGTCAGATCACATCTGAGCTTGGGCGAAACATGGGGGCGAGTTCAGCCGAGTTGGTCGCAACATTGCGTTGTCGGCCCCGCTTCTCGAGCATTTCATACAATGGATTTCGACTCTAGCCGTGGCCGTGTTGTCTTGTTCGGCGGTGGAAATAATTCCGGGTCGGTACTTGGTGACACATGGGAATGGGATGGCGAACAATGGACGCAGCGCATCGTACCGGGCCCATCTCCGCGAGGATCCCACGGTATGGCATATGACGCCGGCCGGGGTCGAATGGTGATCTTCGGCGGCAGCGGCACTTCCGGTTTCCTGAATGATACGTGGGAATGGGACGGCAATGCGTGGACCCAAGTTGCTTTGATTGGACCATCGCCATTCCCGCGTTCATCATCATCATTGGCGTTTGACCCGATTCGCAATCGTGTCGTACTCTTCGGCGGTGCGAATCCGGGAGTGAACCCGCCATATTTTGATGATACTTGGGAGTGGGACGGATCAGTGTGGACACAGATTATGCCCATCGGTCTCGGCCCGACCGCGCGATATGCCCAACGGATGTCATTCGATGTTCGTACGTCGCGAGTCATTATGTTCGGCGGCTTTGATGGCTCCTTTCTGGGCGATACGTGGGAATGGGACGGTTCCACCTGGACAAAACGAAGCACGATCGGTCCGACGCCGCGTGGAGTTTCTGGGATGGCGTTGGACTCCGGGCAAAATAAAGTCGTGCTCTATGGCGGACTTGATGCAATGGGCACATATCTGTCAGATACGTGGGAATATCACGGCGTGCGCCTTGGCGACATGAATGACGATGGCAATGTGAACGGACTGGATATTGCCCCATTCGTTATTGCCATGCTTGCCAATTCGATGAATCCGGTCGATCTTTACCTTGCCGATTTCGATGGCAATGCCATATTGGATGAGGGTGACTTGAGTGGATTTGTCAGCACCCTATTGGCCGAGCCCTCTTAGTTGGACTTGCTTCAACGGCTAAACTCGAACGCGATCGAACACTCCTACGCATTCCTCCGCCGTCTGTTGCCACGTCCGGCGTCCCCCAAATTCGGCGATCTTCGCCCGATCCCACGGCTCCTCCAGCGCCCACGCCACGCGCTCCGCGAATGCCTCCCAATTTCCATAGGGCACCAGCCTCCCCAATCCCCATTCGTTCATGACCTCCTCATTGCCGCCCACATCCGTCACCACGGCCGGGCAACCGCACGCCAGCGCCTCCGCCAATGCGTTGCACCACCCCTCCGACCGGCTGGCCAGTGTGAACAAGTCGGCGGCACCCAAATGTTTTGCGATCTGTGCTGGTGTCTGCCGGCCCGCAAGCGTGATGCACTCAACCATCTCAAGTTCAGCGATCCGCTCGCGCAGCCGCCGCTCATACGCCGGTTCGCCCGCTGCCCCTCCAATGAGCACAAGTCGAGCATCGCCCGCCTGCTTCCTCACGGTGGGCCAAAGCTCAATCAAATGGTGAAAGCCCTTCAGCTCCTGCAAGTGCCCGATGGACACCACGATTCGGGAATTCTGTGGCCAACCCAGTTCTTTCCGAATCGCTTCGCGATCGTCGCACGGATGAAAGAAGGCCGTATCCACCGCATTCGGAATCACGCTGATCGCCAGTTCCTTCCCGGCAACCTCGCGGGCCAATCCGGCCAGCGACTTGGAGACGGAAATCAAAGCATCCGCCCCGAGCAGCATCTCCCGAATCTGCGTCCGCTTCGACGAATGCTCGATCTGGCTCACGAGCTTGCCCCGCAGCGTGCACACAAACGGCACGTTAAGCCGCCGCGCCGCTCGAAACGCACCCACCCCGTCGGGCCACTCGAAATGCGCATCGATCAACCGGACGCTCTTTATCCGCCCGGCACTTTTCAGCGCGTCGATTCCCGCCAGCAGACTCCGTTCATACCACCGCGCATCGAGCGACTTCAAAACTCCAGGCACATACACCATTCGCTGATACCACGTCGGCGGCGTGATTCCCGCAGCCTCACCCAATTCAGTTCGCATGGGTGCCAGTAATGGAAACCACGGCATCGGAACGACCACATGAAGCGGCGTGAGTTTGCCAATCTCGGCAAGCCGCCGCTGCACGAAAACACCCTGCGTGGGCGAGACGGGTGTTGGGTAACAAAGCGTCGTCGAAATGACCGCCATGGCGACGGACCATACAACGGCATGGAGAAGGCGCGAAGTGTCGTTGAAATGCAACGCATGGCGAGCGTTTTTTGCAACACCGGCCGTTGCAAGTTTGAAAAGGCCGAGAATCGTTGCTGGTGGCCTCGGAATTGCAAGTCGCAACACCTTGGCACCGCATTTGCATGAATTGTGGCAGGGGGAGAAAAATGTCCGATATCGCCAAGCGCGCCGCCGCCCTCGGAGCCGCGGCCAGCCTCGTCGTTTTACCGTTTACAGCAATCTTGCTGGTGATCGCCGGCTTCTTCGCCCTGCGCCCGCGCGAGCCGTGGCAGCCGTGACAAATCGGGAATAGAAACCGTAGAGTTCGCTGAATGGCGCAGATTCCCGCGATTAGCAACTGATCAAATCAGCTGCTATCGTTGCGAAGCAACCACTTCCCGCCCTCGGCCCCTCGGTCCCTTGGCCCCTTCGACCCTCAATCCTCATTCCCCCGATCCCCCGGCCCCCTGATCCCCGTCTTCATCCTTCTCTCGTGCGTTCGCCTTCCCCGCAAACTTCTCCCCCATCTCCTTCATCATCGCCCGAAACGGCTTTGTGAACATGATCGTGCCATGGTCCTTGCCGGGGACGATGATGACGCGGGCGTCACTGCCTAATTTCTCCAGTTCGTCTTTGAGAATCTTCGTCGCGCCTTCGAGGAAGAAGGTGTCCTCTTCGCCCATGATCACGGTCAGCTTGCCCTTGAGCTTCGGACCGATCGTGGGCCATTCCTTCTTCAGCTTCTCAACGATGTCATAGCGCTTCCACGCCTCCATCGTCTTCATGTCGAGTTTGCCGGTCTTGCGATCCCAGAGTTTTCGCGGCATTCCGTCCTTCCCGCGCGGGCTGAAGACCGCCTCAAATGAAAAATACTGATCGCCCGGCCCCAGCACCTCCTCAGCCCGGCACGAATCACGCACCACCACAATGGTCTTTCCCCCGCGCCGCATCATCGGGCGCAGTTCTCCATCGGGCAGTGTGTAGAAATTCGTCTTGGGGTCATAAAGGTCCATCCCGCAAAAGTCTTTGAATGTCACCGGATCGGGCGACGTCGACCACACGCCGCCGAAGAAATCGGGATACGCCACTTGCAGCCACAGACTGCTCCAACCGCCCGACGAATGCCCCGTGAGAAACCGCGCCCGCGATTCGGGAATCAGGCGAAACTCTTTTTCCAGATGCGGGATAAACTCCTCGGTCAGTGCCTTGCCCCACGGCCCGTTGTTGTCCGAATCAGCCCAGACGTGGTGCCCCAATGCCCACATGCCGTCCAGCCCGATCTTGACCATCGGCACGCCCGGCTTGCCATACATCATCGCCATCATGGCCGATTGGCTCTCGTCGCCGCCAAACCCGGGGATGACATAGATCGCGGGGAACTTGGCTTCCTCGTCTTCTTCATACTCGGCGGGCGGCATCACGATCGCGCTCATCATGATGTCGCGATGGTGAAAGTCGGAGAGCCGTTTGCTCTTGATTTCGACGTGCCTCGCCCGAGGCGGAAGCTGCCGATCCTTGGACTCCTTCACCACCTTATTAATGGACAGCTCGATGACGCCGCCCTCTGCGGGATCAAGCTCCATCTTGATCGGCTTGGAATACAAATTGCCGACGGCATTGCCCGAGTGCGGCGCATCGGGATTAACGTGCATCACCGCTTGAATCGCATACTTCTTCGCCGGCAGGTCCTTCAGGTCATAAGGGAACCCGATGACGTCGGTCAGCGTCAGTGATTCGCCGGGCTTCCAGTCCTTGACGTTGGCCCCGAACATCGGCTGGCGACTGGTCCAGGATTGCTGGAGGCGTGGCTGCTTGCCAAAGTCGTCCGACATGAAGATCAGCACACGGCCGGTGAAAGGCTCGGAGCGGACCTTCTCATCAAAGCTGAGTTGAAATGAGAGGCCTTCGCCGGCGTGCACGGCCGACGTCAAAAGCAACAGAACGAACAGGCCGAGAGGGCGGAAATGAGTCTTCATGGCATGATTGTAATCGATGATGTGCGAGCCGGGAGCAGTTGGGTCGGCATGGTTTCTCCGTTAGACTACATAGCTTCGCGTCTGTGAGCCGGACGCCTGTTTCATTCGGGAGAAACCCATGGTCCGCCGCGTCGTTTTCGCCGTCGTTTTCTGTGCCATCCTCGCGACCTTCGCCCGTGCCGATGAAGGCATGTGGCTGCTCAACAAGCTGCCCAAAGAGGAGTGGAAGCAAAAATACGGCTTCACGCCCACGGATGACTGGACCAACCACGTCCGCATGTCGTGCGTGCGCATCGGTGCCGGCGGCTCCGGCTCGTTCGTTTCCCCCGACGGCCTCATCATGACGAATCACCACGTCGCGTCCGATGCCATCGGCGACGTCTCCGATGAAAAACACGACTACGCCCGGGACGGCTTTTACGCCCGCACCAGGAGCGACGAGCTAAAGTGCCCGAATATGGAAATGGATGTCCTGATGCAGATCGAGGACGTCACCGCGAAAGTCAACGCCGGCATCACCACCGACATCGCGCCTGCCGACGCGCAGGCCATGCGAAAAAAGGCCAAGGCCGAAATCGAGAAGAATGCGAAGGAAAAAACGGGCCTGCAACCTGAAATCGTCACGCTCTATCACGGCGCGCGGTTCAACCTCTACCTCTACAAGCGATACACCGATGTGCGACTCGTATTCGCCCCCGAGCAGCAGATCGCGTTCTTCGGCGGAGACAACGACAACTTCGAATACCCGCGCTTCAACCTCGACTGCGCGTTCCTTCGCGCCTACGAAAACGACAAGCCTGCAAAGATCGAACACTACCTGAAGTGGAGCGCATCCGGCCCCAAGGACGGCGATCTCATTTTCGTCGCCGGTCACCCCGGCCGCACGCAGCGACTGTACACGATGGATCACCTGCGCTTCCTGCGTGATGTCTATGCCCCGATGCTGCTCACGGCCCACAACCAACGCGAGGTCGGCCTGATTAACTTCATGGCCCGAAGTTCCGAGGCCTACCGCATCGGCAAGGAAGACCTCTACGGCGTCCAGAACAGCCGAAAAGCCTACTGCGGCATTCACTCCGGCCTTCTCGACGAACGGCTCATGATGCGAAAGCAGACCGCCGAAGACAAACTACGGGCCTTCGTCAACGCCGATCCAAAGCGCAAGGCGGCATACGCCTCGGCGTGGACCGAGCTTTCCTCGGCGCTCAACGATGTCCGGCCGTACTACGCGGAATATTTCCTTATCGAAAATCGCCGAGCCAACCTCTGTCGCCATTTCGACATAGCCCGCAAGCTCGTTCGCGCCGCCGATGAAAAGCGCAAACCCGACGGCGATCGGCTGGAGGAATATCGTGAAGCCAATTTGGCAACGCTCGAACTCGGCCTGTTCTCCGCCGCCCCGATCTACGACGATTTGGAGCAGTTCAAGTTTGAGGACGGCTTGATTCGACTCGGCCGCTTCCTCGGCGGCGACCATTCATTCATGAAGACGGCGCTGGCCGGCAAGGATGCCCACACCCGAGCGGTCGAATTGATCGCAGGAACGAAGCTGAAGGACATCGCCTTCCGCAAGAAGTTGTACGAGGGTGGCAGCGCGGCCATTGCCGAAAGCGACGATCCCATGATTCGCCTTGCCCGCGAGGTCGACGCGCCCGGCCGCAAAGTTCGAAAGCAATACGAAGATCGTTTTGAAAGCGTGGAGCGGTCGGCCTACGCCCGAATCGCCCAGGCGACCTTCGACATGTCCGGAGAGTCCGTCTATCCCGATGCAACCTTTACCCTGCGACTCAACGACGGCACGGTCAAGGGCTTCGATGACGCCGGCACTCACATCCCCGCCATCACCACCTTCGCCGGGCTTTATGAGCGCGCCGCGGAGCACGCCAACACGCCACCCTTCGATCTGCCCAAGCGATGGGCCGACGGCAAATCAAAGATCGATCTCTCCAAGCCGTTTAATTTCATCAGCACCAACGACATCATCGGCGGCAACTCCGGCAGCCCCATGTTTAACGAAAAGGCCGAGGTAACCGGACTGGTATTTGACGGTAATCTCCCGGGCTTGGTATGGGATTTCATCTTCGACATGGAAAAAGGCCGCGCCGTCGGCGTTCACTCTGCCGCCATCATCGAAGCCCTGACAAAACTGTACGACGCCGCTCCATTGGCTCGTGAAATCACCGGGAAATAACGAATGGTCGAGCCGCAGCCTCCGACCCCGGCATCGGGAGATCCATCGCGCACACCTCTCTGGATGATGGCCGTGCTATGCGCGCTGGTCGTGGGCGCCTATGGCAATTCAATCAACACGCCGTTCCAGTTCGACGATCTTGACTCGATCGTAACGAACAGCTCAATCCGTTCGCTCTCAACCAGCTTGTCGCCGCCGCAACAGATTGGGACCTCCGGAAGACCGATTCTGAATCTCACGTTCGCCCTCAACTACGCCATCAGCCGACTCAACGTCGGCAGTTACCATGCCACGAATCTGGTGATCCATGCGCTCGCGGGCGTGACGCTCTTCGGGCTTATTCGCCGGACGCTGCGGCTGCCGAGGTTCGGCGCGACGTTTAGCGGGTCAGCGCATTGGATCGCGTTCATCGCCTCCGCACTCTGGCTGGTGCACCCACTACAAACGATGTGCGTGACCTACATCGTGCAGCGGGCCGAGTCGCTCGTGTCGCTGTTCTATTTGCTTACGCTGTATTGCTCGCTGCGTGCGGCGACCGAATCGCGCCCGCTCGGTTGGCAATTCGGGGCGGTCGCGGCCTGCGCTGTCGGCATGGCCACCAAGGAAGTCATGGCCACGGCCCCTCTTGCTGTCCTGATCTATGATCGCGTCTTCCTCTCACACTCCTTCGTAAGCGCGCTTTACAAACGGCGGACGATGTATGCAGGCCTCGGGTTCTGCTGGGTCATCCTCGCATCCCTTGTCATTGGAGGGCCGCGATCGGAAACGGCAGGATTCGCCCTGAAAGACTGGACCCCGTTTGAGTATGCCAAGACACAGCCCGAGGTCATCCTTCATTATCTGTCGCTCGTCTTCTGGCCAAACCCCTTGGTCATCGACTATGACTGGCCGATCGCGTCGGCGGCAATAAAGGTCCTGCCGGCCGCGGCGGTGATACTAATCATGGTTTATGCCTCGGCGCGGGCGGTCCTTCGCGGGTCGCCGGCCGGGTTTCTCGGCGCCTCGTTTTTTCTCATCCTTTCGGTGACGTCGAGCGTGATCCCGATCAACATCATTGCATCCGAACATCGAATGTACCTTGCCCTCGCGCCGGTTATTCTTTTCGTGGTGATGGCAGTTCATCGGGCGCTGTTGCGACTGGCGAATGCCGGGGCCGGCCCGACGGCAGGGCGGTTCGTCGCCTGCATTCTGTTTGTCTCCGCCACGGTCGCACTGGTCGCCGGAACTCGCCACCGCAACATGGATTACGCTTCGGCCTACTCGTTGTGGGGGCAGGCGCTCATGCACCGGCCGAAAAACCCGCGGGCAATGAACTCCATGGGCTATGTTTACTCGTCTGCCGGTAAGTTCGCGGAGGCGATCCCCTTTTATCAAAAAGCGATTGAGCTTTGGCCTGTGTATGTGGATGCCCATTTTAATTTGGCCGAAGATCTTCGCCGGATTGGTCAACATGACGACGCGGCAAAGGAATATGAATTCGTACTTCAACAGTCTCCTCGCGACGCATACGCCTACGCCGGGCTGGCCGGCGTTTTCGTGGCCAAGGGTCGCTTAAAAGATGCCCTTGAGTGCTATGAGCGCGCGATTTCCATTCGACCCGATGACCCGGACATTCTCGCGTCGATGGGTGTCGTTCTCGCCGCGGCAGGACGTTTCGAAGATGCCGTCGCAAAGCACCGTGCCGCGTTAGTCCTGCGTCCGGATGATGTTGCCCTTCACGCCCAATTCGGCAGCATCCTGGCGCAGATGAACCGGCTTTCGGAAGCCGGGGATCAGTTTGCAGAGGCGGTACGTCTCGATCCTTCTAATTCCGCAGCGCGTTACAGGCTGGGGCTTGCACGATTATCGTCGGGCAGGACGGCCGAGGCGGTCGTCGCCCTTCGCCAGTCCGCTCAGGAATCGCCCGGCAACCCGGATGTGCACCTTGCATACGGAAAGGCACTCTCGGCAGCCGGCGATGCGGTGGGCGCGGTAGGGGAATTCCGCAAGTCCCTGGAGCTTAACCCAAAGCTGATCGAGGCCCAGGCCGAACTGGCGTGGATCCTCGCAACCTCCCCCAACGACAAACTGCGAAACGCCGAAGAAGCGGTCCGCCTCGCCGAAGAAGCAGCGCGATCCACCCAGGAGAAGAATTTCGCATTCCTTGACACGCTCGGCACGGCCTATGCCAACGCAGGACGCTTCGACGATGCAATCCGCGTCACCAGCACGGCGCTGGACCTCGCCCGGACGGCGAAGCAATCCGACGCCGAGGCCAAGATTGCAAGTCGGATTGCGCTATACCGCGAGCGGCGGCCATTTCGGTCGGGAACATGAGCGCTCAAACACCCGATTCAGTTGGAAAACGCTGCGGCCGGCCTCAGCGGCGGGGTTTGACGGGTCGCCAGTCCTCCGCGCTTCGCTTCACGCCCCCCGGCCGGACGATATAGTCTCAGTCAGATGCCCAACGACACCCGTTATCTCGGATCGGCCCGCCTCATCGCACTTTGCACGCTCCTTTCGCGCATCACCGGATTGGCCCGCGATATCGTTCTCAACCGTGCCTTCGGCCAAAATTGGGTGCAGGACGCCTTCAATTACGGTTTTCTCATTCCCAATCTTTTTCGACGACTCTTTGGTGAGGGGGCGCTCTCGGCCATTTTCATCCCGACGTTCACCGACGTGCTCGACAAAGAGGGCCGACCGGCCGCATGGGTGCTTCTGGGCCGAGTAATGAGTCTCATGGTGCTCATCCTCTGCATCGTCACGATTCTGCTCGAAGGCGGCGCGATGGCGCTCCACGTTTTCGCTCCGGGCGGTCCGATGCGAACGCTTCAGATCGGCCTTTCCGCCGTGATGCTCCCGTTCATGATCTCCATCTGCGCCCTTGCCCTGCTCTCCAGCATGTTGAACTGCCTGAGCCATTTCACCGCGCCGGCCCTCATGCCCATCGTGTTGAACGTCATGAACATTCTCGGCGTTCTCGTGGTCGGCCCGATGATCGGCACCACCATGGAGCAGCAAATCTACGGCGTCGCATGGACCGTGCTTGCCGCAAGTGTCGTGCAGTTGCTGCTCATCTGGCCGGTTATGCGCAAACAGGGGGTTCACTTCCGTTGGTCCATCGATACAAACGACCCGCATGTCCGCTCAATGATCAGAATGTTCATCCCGGTCGTGCTGGGCCAGGGCGTCCTGCTTCTCTCGGTGTTTCTAGACTCGCAAATCTGCACATTTCTGACCCGCGGCCCCGAAGACCCGGCCACTCGCACGCTCCTCGGCATCTCCTTCGCATACCCGCTTCACGAGGGCGCCCTCTCCGCCGTGAACAATGCCCAGCGTCTTTACCAGTTTCCTCTCGGCGTACTCGCGATTTCCCTCGCCACGGCCGCGTTCCCTCTGTTCAGTCTCTATGCAAGCCGACAAGACTATGCAGGACTCCGCTCGACGCTCGGCCAATCCATGCGTGTCGCAATCTTCGAGGGCATACCGTCGGGCGTCGTGTTGTTTGTCCTGGCCGAGCCGATCATCGCGCTCCTGTTTCAACACGGACGATACACGTCCGAAGCAACGGCCCGCGCGGCGTGGGTTTTGAAATGGTACGCCCTCGGCATGCCCGCCTATTGTTGCCAACAAATCGTCCTGCGCGGTTTCTACAGCCTCAAAGACACCATGACGCCGATGTGGGTCGGGTGCGCCCTTGTGCTGCTGAACCTCGCCATCAACGCTACGCTGCTTTGGAATCCGTGGATCGGAGAAGCAGCCTTTGGCATCGGCACGGCCGTGACCAGCTCGCTTCACGTCGCCGTTTCCCTGTGGCTGCTGCGAAAGCGACTCGCGGGGCGAATCGGTGGTCGATTGCTGGCCGCATCGTTTGCCAAAACGCTGATTGCCAGCGTATTCGCCGCGGCGGCGGCATGGTTTGTTCTGAACTATGCGACAGGCTTGGACATCACAGGATTCGGTCGAATCGGCGGAAGGGCGGTGCTTGTGTTCGTGCCGCTCCTCGCTGCTGGCGCTGCGTATGTTGGGGCAGCCTTTGTGATGCGAATGGATGAAGTACGCTGGATTGTCCCCAAACGAGCGAAGTCTTCGATCCCCACAAACCTGCCCACGTGACCTTACGGCTTTGGCTTCCAGGCATTAACCTCGCGACGCAGCGTTTGGATCGCAGCCCGAACTCGATCCAGAAATCGATTCACTTGCTGATCCGCCTTTTCCGGCGGCGGGTCATGCAGTTCATTCAGCAATTCCACCAATTCAAAAATAACGCTGTCAAGCCACTCGGCGTCATGATGCGTTACGTCCGCGACGGCAGCGCGATAGTCGGCCTCCGCGTCTCGATACGCCGCGGTGTCATGCGGAGTTGTGAAGGCGATCGAGTGAAAGCGGTGCAGGCGTTCCGAAAGCCCTTTGAGTTCCGCGGCGATGGTACGCTCACGCTCGACGATCTTTTGCGCTGAGAGCTGTTCGTCTCGATGGTCGCGGGCATGAATGATCCGATCCCGCACCGATTCAAACGTGGCGTCGGGCAGCCACTCGCGGTGAGCCAGGTGTATGAGCGTCAGCCTCCGAAGCGCACGCGCGGCCATGTCGTGCGCTCCGCGACCGGCTGCGGCAACTGCCCTGTCGGCTACCTCCGTCACATGTTGAAGAAAGTGTGTGCGCCGTTGACTCATGCGGCGGAGCATTCCGTCGCATGTCGCCACGGTCTCCGCCGATATCAGCTCGGGTTGATCGGCGTTAATACGGCGAAGCCTGTCCAACAAAATGGATGCCTCGGACTCGTAATAGTGGCGGATCTTCTCGCGAAACTGTCCAAGCAGAAACTCCGCCTGATACCTCTGTTCATGCCGCGCCGCTTCGACCGGAGTCACCTGCGGCCGATGCTCGACCGAAACCGACGCCGGGCGCGATTTCGTCACCGGCTTCACTGCGTGCATCGTCCGAAAGACAGCTTCGCGCTCGGCAATGTACGTCTTGACCATGGATTGAAGCGTCGAGTCGCCGCGAACGTCTCGATCGGCCAGCACCTTGGCCTTAACCCGTGTGAAGCTTGAGTGATTGCTGCCTTCTCGCAATAGCTCATTCCGGAGACGATTGAAGACCGCCTCTCGGTGCTTGGTGTCCGCGTGGTGATTTCCGTGATTGGGATCTCTCAAGGCATTCCTCAGGAAATCATAGCGCTCAACTCCCGGCGCTGGCTCAGGCCGCAGCCGAATAAACGGCCAAAGCCTCCTGGACGCCAAAGAACCTTGGATTGAACTGCGCCGTCCACTGTTTGGCGGCCATTTCGGCAAGCCGCGAAAAATCGGCGGACGTGATGTCGAGGTCGCCCAATCGTTGCGGAAGGCCTGCAAATTGCAGCATCGCCTCCACACGACACGCAAGCGATTCCGCGTCATCACACAGCTCGGAGTAAGGGTTGACCCCGTCAGCCCCGTTGAAACGAATGACGTGAGGAAGCAAGAGGCCCACGGCCACGCCATGCACGACGCCGAACTCCGATGTGAGAGGATTCGCACAACTATGGGCCGCGCCGAGCATCGACTTTTCAATCGCAACGCCGGCAAGATGCGCCCCAAGCAGCATGTCCTCGCGTGCGACCGCATCGGATGGGTTCTTCAGGAATCGCTCCAACGAGCCATCGAGACGCCTCCACGCCTCACAGGAAAACCGGCGCGAAAGCTCCGTTCGCCGTTTGCATCCCGCCGTTTCCACTGAATGCGCCACGGCGTCAATCCCCGTTGCCGCGGCCACTTTTCGTGGCACGGTGGCGATCAGGTCTGGATCCAGAATCGCAGCCCGCGCAAGCGCCTTTTCATCGCCGCAGGCCATCTTCTGATGGGTGTCCGGGTCGGTGATCAGCGCGAACGACTGTGCCTCGCTGCCGGTGCCTGCTGTCGTGGGCACGGCAATGAGCGGAAGCATCGGCTTCGTTGCCTTGCCCACGCCCCAGTAGTCCTGCATACGCCCGCCGTTGGTCAGGAGGAAGTTGATTCCCTTTGCGCAGTCCATGCTGCTGCCACCGCCAAAGCCGACGATCGCGTTGATGCCTAGCTCGCGCGCGATCTGCACGCCCGCCGCGACATGCTCCGTCGTTGGGTTCTCGTGTACGCCGGAAAACACGGTCACTTCCACGCCCGCCTCCCGCAGCGAGGCGGTCGCTCGTTCCACATGCCCGGCCTTCACGATGCCCGGGTCGGTAACGAGCAGCGCGCGCGTGCCGCACTCCTCGACGACAATCGGGCCAAGCCGTCGCAAGGTGCCGGAGCCGAAGACGACGTGGACGCGGGAGTGATTCAATAAGTCCGATTGCACGAGTGGAGATCCTCAGCCCGGCATGGCGACGGCGGCGTCAGGCGGCGTGTTCAATCTGAAACGCCCGTTGGCGATACAAATGCTCAAAGAGATTGCCTTCATGCGGCTGGTCCCAGCTGATCCGCCACGTCGGAATCGCGCCGACGTTCAGCCGATCGATGTCGCCGCACGCCATGCAATCGGTGATGAACCGCTTGTCGCGGGTAATCACGGTACCGATCAGCGTGGGTCCAATATGACTGAGCATCTCGGTTGTCGGACACTCAACCACCGAGGCATACGGGAAGAGGAACTCGCGATTGGCCAGCGGATGCTCCCAACGGTCGCAACGAATCACCGTCGGAAGCAAATACGCACAACGACCAATCGTTACCAGTCGCGGCGTGCCCCGAATACGTTGAGTCACATCCTCGGCGCCGGCCTCGCGCAACCCGCCGTCAATGCTCGCGGAAATCAACTCCGGCATCTTTGGATTTGCAAATGCCGCGATCTTCGCCTCCGGGTTTTCGGCCGGTAGCGCCTGCACCTTGGCCAGCTCCTTCGCCACGGCCTCGGCGATCTCCCGGCCATGCGACGGCGTCCACACCGCCGAAGCGTTGATGCACGATCGACCGCCATTCGCGACGATCGACGACGCAATCACCTCGACATACTTCGACCATTCCTTCGCCGCGTCGTCACCAAGAAGCACCTTGCTGAACCCCGGGCCGTGCAGTTCGACCCGATGATCATTGGCCCACGGCTTCGTGGTGGACGTATCGCCAAACAGCATCGCCCGATCCACGGCTCGCAAGAGCGCGGCCGCGCCACCGTGATCCGTTGGATAGAAGCCGAACGCCTCCGCCGGCAGCCCCGCGGCGATAAACGACTGAATAATTCGCCACGGCGACCACGGCTCTTCACGGCCGGGCTTCAAAACCACCGGCGTCTTCAGCGGTATCGCCGGCATCCACAGCGAATGCACACCCGGCGAATTGCTCGGCAAAACCGCCCCAAATGTCCGGGCCTCGCGAAACCAGCTCAGCGTCCGGCGATCATCATCACCATAGCCGCGGTCGAGAATGCTCAGATCGAATCCGCGCGTCAGTCCCGCAAGGATAAGCTGCATCTCCGCAAACATGCGCCGTATCTTGTCGGCGTTGTTGCGGCACAGCGTCACCGGCATCCCGGTCGTCGCCGAGAGCTGCCCGATGTAATCGTCAAACGACTGGGTGACCTCGCCAAGCGGTAGTGTCGCCGTCATGAAAATCGTCGCCGCCTTGCTGCAGGCCTCGACAAGCTGAGCGACAGTGAATCGTTCGAGAGCGCGATGGTCCCACCGGCCCACGTCGCGCGTAATCATCCCGCTGTTGGCCTGGCTGACGCGAGCCACCGGCTCTCCCGTGGCGTGGTGGAGAATCTCCACCGTCTCAACACTGGTGTAAGGCTTGCCGTGACGAAGAATGGGAATGTGGAGCATTTCGTGATCGTCCGATGGTGCCGGGGTCCGGATGCCGCGTAGGCGGTCCATTAAGCTAACGGATTATACTGGCCGGGCATTCGCGCTGCCGAAGCCGGATGAAAGGCGGACGGAACGTGGATATACTTACCCAGATCAAGCGGCTGATCGTCCGACGCCAATATCGATTCAGCGAAAAAGCGACCGATGAACTGGCCCTGGACGGTCTTGATGAGGCAGATATTCTCGAGTCAATACTGATGGCGGATCGCATCCGCAAGACGATCATCTCGACGATACGATCTGGCGAGAAACTCTATGTCATCGAAAGCGCTAACTATTCGGGGACGCTCATCTACTCCAAAGGCAAAATCGCGCACGAGGGCGGTACGGAGTTCTATTACTTCCTCATCTCGTCGAAACGATCAAGGCGGTCACGGTCGTAGCCGGCCTATTACCATCTGTCCGACCTGTGGTTCCCGCCGAGTGCATCGTCGCCTGATTACGAAGCGATTCCCCGGAGGCGCCACGGTTCGAAGGGTGTCGGCCGATGTGTGTGATGCGTGCGGCGAGCGAGTCTTTGATTCGGCTGCAATGGCTCAAATGGCTCACGTTTTTTCAGAGTTGAAACGTCGACGTCACCGTTCGAACGGTGCGAAATAGCCTCACTCGTAATCGAATCAAGAGTGTCTACATCGCCCGCAGAAACGACCCAACCAGCACCACGCCCAGTGACGCCAGAATCTGCAATCGCATCCAGCGCTTCCGTTTCTCTCTCAGCTTCGCAAAGGCGGACGACCTACCGGTCAGCGCACTGGCCAGGAAGAACACCACAAACGCCAGCAGAATCTTCACGCCCATGAGCATGTGATAGGCCTGCTGCCCCTTGTGTGCCGGAATCTCATTCACAACATAATTGTAAAACCCGCTGAGCAGCAGAAACGCGATCGCCATCATGACCAGTTTCGAGGCTCGCCGACGCACGCCTTCATGAAAGTGCGGCCGCGCCGCGTCGGGGATCGTTTCCGTCGCCGGCAGCACAACAAACGCGGCGAAGATCGTCCCGCCGACCGCCGTTATGGCTGCAAGGATGTGCAGAAAACGCAAGATGACGCTGAAGTAACTGATGTCCGGCATATGTGCCCTTTGAGCTTCCCTTGACCGCGCCCCCAACACCACGATCCTACTCGATCAGCGCCGCATAGTCTGCCAACTCGCGCCGAAAATCGCGCAGTCGAATCCCAAAGACCTTCTCCACCGGCGCCGGGTCACACACCGAATCCTCCTGCGACATGTCCACCTGCCCCGAATTAAATCGCAGCATCGCCGGAAGGATCGGCAGCTTCATCACCGTCGACGCGAGCAGCCTCGCCGCCCACACCGGCTGACTGACCATCGGCTTCCACTTCTTCGCCCCCGGAATCGTCTCGCGACAAATGCGATACAGCTCTTTCCATGTCACGGCCTCCGGGCCGCCGAGATCAAACGCCCGGCCGATCGTCTCCGGCTTCGACAGCGCCGCCACAAAGCAGTGCGCCACGTCCTTCACCGATACCGGCTGCAACCGATTCATCCCGTCACCAAAGTAGGGAATGACCGGAAACGGCGTGGGAATAAACCCGAGCGATGACACCATCGCGTCGCAGACAAAAACACGCATCATCCGCATGAACTCGCCGTCGTGCCCGTGAATGATGCTCGGCCGGAAAATCGTCCAGTCCAGCCCGCTCTCTCGAACGATTCCCTCCGCCAAGGCCTTGGTGCGGTGATACTCGCTCGGCGCATTCGGACGAGCGCCAAGGGCCGACATGTGAACGATCCGCTTCACGCCCGCGCTCTTGGCCGCCTCGACGATGCGCCGCGTGCCCTCCACGTGAACGCGGTGAAATGTCTGTCCGGCCAGCGGCTTCTCGAAAATGATGCCAACGATATGAATGACGGCATCCGCGCCCTCCATGGCGGTTGTCACCGCGCGCTCATCGGAGAGGCCTCCAACAACCGACTGCACGCGCCCCACGCCGAGATCGCGAGTCTGCGCCGCGAGCCGATTCACATCGCGAACAATGCAAACCGGTTGGTGTCCGCGGGCGACTAACTCGCGTACGACGTAACGCCCAACAAAGCCGGTCGCCCCGGTCACGACGACGCGAGCGAGAAATTTCTCTTCTTTGGTTTGTGCAGCCGATGCGGAATCGATGGCAGTCTCGCTCATAGTACTCCTCGTGATTCAGGGCTGGATGATAGTCACGTGAATGCACGAGGCAAGCCGGCAATACAACCCGGCGTCGCTACGCCTGAACAGCAGCGTAACTCCGATTTTCAAAAGAACTGAAATGGACGACGTGGAACTTAACCGGTCAACAAAATCCCCAACAGACCACGCCCACTCAGGGCACAGTCGCAGCAAAAAGCGCAGCATCCGGGGCCGATTCCTTCGCCGAAGCCGTCGCCGGGATCATGCGATTGCCGCTTAGCGATGCCGACAAGGCCGAGGCCGTGCGGCGGTTGCTGGCCGGGCAACGAGCCAGTTATGTAAGTCGGATCGACACCTAATAGAAACTTGCAATTCACTTCTCACTAATCTCAATCCACTGTTCACTGTATTTGTGATCTTCCGTATTCGCGAATACATTCAATCTGCATGTGCGACCAGTAATTGTATCGATGCGAAATAGGCCAGTTTCTTGAACGTTACCGGGTTTTACATCCTTCGCTACCACTATTGCGCTAAATTTACCCTCAAATAGCTGAAATCTACCGGCCGGGAGCATTGAACTCTCAGGCGACTCTTGGCGGGATTGCCCAAATAGAAAGGCACAAAAACTTGCTACGACAACCCCGGCCACCAATGCGGTTTGTCTATTCATTGCGAATCTCCGTTTCATTGACACGTTAATATACTTAGTTTCAGAGTTTCAATTGGCCCAAGACGGATAAGCATATTGCGCCCTTGAAAATCACGGTGCCCACCTTCACTTGGCTTCACTGTTGCAAGGAAAACGCTATTTCTCGGGGGCGGTGCTAAGCGGAGTGTCTAGCCGATAGAGAACCACAAAAGCATTGGTTGCGTTCGACGGCTGCCCACATTCATTGACGTTTCTTGTCTCGATCCAAAGCCCCGAAGTGAACCGAATGTCATTCTCTTGGTTCACATATGTATTCCAGAATTCGTCCGGACGTCCGTATGTAATCGCATTGGGATCGGCCGCGTCGCCTTCGCCCATTACATCAAGAATACAAGTGTATGGACTTGGCGAACGAATAATACTGTGTACCACGCCCGACGTTCCGACCGGAAAAACCTGAATCCGCAATCGCTCCGTGGTGGCAATATACTCAATTCGCTTTCCGTCCCACGCACATTGATTGCAGCGCGATGGGAGTGCTACAGTCTCGACTCCCGCCGCAACGTTGGCGACCTGCGCCGTCGCACGATCCCGGCCCGCTGATTGCGTGGCGACGATCCCGCCCACCAACGCCGAGGCGAAACAGAATACGATCAAACTACTTCGCTGATTCATGGAATGCCCTTTCCCATCCGACTCGGCAGCTCGGACGGTCTAAGCCCTTGTTTAGTGTGATTGCCCGTAACGGTCCGGCCTTGCCGACGGCGGACCGTAAATGACAATCATACCATATGTGGCAGCTCGGTTTCTCGAATCAGGCGTGGCATGGGGGGGCAAAATGTTTCGTTGGAACTCAAAAGACCGGCCCGGCCCTCACCGTGCGCGCCCGTGGATTTTCTTGGGGGGGTGATTTTTGTGGGTCCTTCCCGGCTCGAAACGACGCGGACACCTATGGGAACAGTCGGGGGCACACACTTTATTTCCCGGCCGGGGGGAGGGGCTATCGACCCCCTGCGAATCCGCCGAAGTCCAACGCGGCCGACCGTGCGCGCACATTTTCGGGAGTTATGGTTGGGCCTTTGGGCTACTTAGTCCAACGCTGGCATCGGGGGGGCGAAAAACTGCAACGCTCGCAAAAGGGACCGTGCGGCAAGGCCGCGCTTGCGGCTGAATAACTGTTTGGGCGTTTCGAATGTTTCGGCGTTTCCCTTGCCCCGCCATTTCGCAGACTATACTATGTTAGGCAAAAGTTAGGCAAGCCGCCCACGCCAGCGAAAGGAGGCCCCGGATGTTCCGCGCCCATGCATGTGCTTACCGTTGCGAAGCAACACCTTCCTTCACTCGGCCCCTCGGCCCCTTGACCCCTCAGACCCTCTCCATGGCACCCCGTCCCACTTCGTCCCAGGTAATCCCACCTTTTCCCAGGTCCTTTTCGCATGGGACGCCCCCCAATCCAATCCCATCGCGCTCTTCAGACAATCTGCCGCAATTCCACCGAGCCAAGCATTCACCCCCCAACCCAATCTGCTCAATCCGACAAATCTGCGGTTCCACGCTTCCACTGGGCGAGGCGGGACTCGAACCCGCTACCAATACCCCAACAAAAAGGCCCGATTCAGGATATAGGCGCAGCAAAAGGCGCATCATCCGGGGCCGATTCCTTCGCCGAGGCTGTCGCCGGGATCATGCGATTGCCGTTGTCTGACACCGATAAGGCCGAGGCCGTGCGGCGATTGCTTGCGGATGCAAAGGCCCGCACGCCGGGGGAATAACGGAGCAACGGGCAGACCCCGGTTGCGGGTCCTTCCCGGCATGAAACGAAAACGACCCCATTGGGAACAATCGGCGAGATAGACACACTTTATTTCCCGGCCGGGGGCAGGGGCTATCGAATCTCTGCGGATCGTCGGTAGTCCAACGCGGCCGACCGTGCACGCACATTTTCGTAGGTTATGGCTGGGCCTTTGGGCTATTTAGTCCAACGCTGGCATAGGGGGGCGGAAAAGCTGCAACCCCCGGCCCGTGGACCGTGCGGCCGCTCCGCTATCGCGGCTGAGAATTGGCACCCCCCGGCTGACAGACAATTCACAGGCAAGGGGCGATGCGTCGCCGAGACCGATTCGGGAGTTACAATCCCCGATAACGGGACGCGGACCGTACATCCGCAAGCGGACCCGGCCGAGCTGTTTCGCAATCCCGAACAGCTCGCCGGGACCGGCCCGTGCAAGGGATTGCATCATGTCTGAACCCGTCGCACAGAAGGACAGCGAACAGCACGCACAAGAGTCGATCATCGGCATTCTGCAACGCCTAGACACGGACGCGGAATACCGTTCCAAGCTGCCGGAATTGCTTTGGGCGAATCTCCCGAACAAGGCTGACAACCTCAAAGCGAGATTGAAACAGCTCGACCCCAAGTTGACATATGAGGAACTTCGGAAGCTGGCGAGCGCGGTGGGGATTTCCGACGATGCGTTTCGAGTTGCAATCGGCGAACTCAAAGCATCCTTGCGCGTCGTGGAAGACGTGGCGTTTAAGACGTGGCTGTACCGAATAAACCGGACATTCGTTGCGCCGAACAAGGTCGATGACGACGGGCAACCGCGACCGTTTGCACTTGGCAACCCGTTTCGCGGCAATGCCGATCCCGAGACGGTACAAGCGGTGCAAAAGCACTTGCCCGGCTGGGACGGTTGCAATTGGTCGGCCGTGCGTCCCGTGTTGCAGGAACTTGGTTTGTCTGCCGAAGAAATCGCACGGCTCACCGTCCTCGACGTAAGAATGCAATTCGCTGTGCGGCAAAAGTCAATCACGCTGAAGTTGGGCGGACAAGTGAATACGCACGACGCGACGATAGTAACGAGCGATATACCGACGGGGCCGATTGCGGCGTTATATGACGCACTCGACTGCGCCTATCAGGCGTCCACAAAACGACCGGGTAGCGAGCCGGGGATACCGACGTGGGACGAATTGGAACAGAAAAAACAGCTCGCAATGGCGCACGCTGAATTGGTAGGAAAGGCAGAGATTGTCATTCCCCTTATCGTCGATGCGTACAAAGCCCTTGCGTCCCTCTGGGAGATTGAAAAGCTCGGGCACAATGCTGGCAGCGAAAAGCATGGCCAATTTAGAATCCTTTTCGACAAGTTGCGCGAACTGCGATATCTCGACCGACTTCCATCGATTCGACAAGCAAACACGCACACTGCGACGATCATTCCGGGCGAGAAACCATACGGCGTGATTGAGACTCCGTCGAAGGTTGGTGCGAAATTGACCAACGCCGACAAACCGCGAAACCGACGGTGGACCCAAGCAAACCTAGACGCAGAAATATCGCAATACTTGATCGAAAACAAACGACAAGTGGCCAACGCCGAACAAGCCATAAAAAGTAATGCTAAGGACGGAATTAAGAAAGCCCGGCGACTCATAGGCAGAAACACCCTTGCGAGGCACTTTAAGTGTCCCGGCGCGATGGTATCTAGCTCCCGTCCGTGGAAGGCCATCGCAGCGAAGCTGGGTATCAATGGCAACAAACCGGGAACAGGACGCGGGGAGCGAATGGGCTTGGACATCGCAGCCGAAGAAAAATCCGACGCTGAATACAGGCAACTCTTGCATGAACATCAAGCCGAAATGGAATCCGAAAAACGGATGCCGTACGGCCGTAGCCAACGGGACTGATATTGTTTGGTGTTTGACCGCTTTCGGCAAGTGGTCATGACCGGCTAATCAGCGCAATTCCCTAGCAAAACCATCAATTCTCAAAGTGGTCATATGACCACCTGACTACTCCTGTACGCCCTTCATTGTGAAGGGCACGGCATGTCTGCCATACCGGAGTAAGAAAAATGGCGACTAACACAAACGCAACCGGCGAGCGATTCGCCGGGCCGGAGCGAGTACCGGCTGAGTTACTCGACGTGCGAGCCGTGGCGTCGATGCTGCAATGCAGTTGTCGGCACGTTCGCCGGCTTGCCGACGGCGGCCGGATGCCGACGCCTACGCGGCTCGGATCGTTGGTGCGTTGGCGACGTAGGGAACTGCAAAACTGGCTGGAAGCGGGATGCCCATCGGTTCGCGCATCGAAAGGCGGTGCGCGATGACTCGGAAACGATCCATTGAACGCGGCGAAGCATGGCGAGATCGGGGGATGCTGTTCGCAGCATCCGCCGACGGCAAGGCCGAGCTGATTGCACAGTGTCAATTAGCGATGCTCGAAGCGATGCGAGCGAGGCCGGATCGGACGGGCACAACCGACGATGCGGCAGAACTTGGGCGCAAGTACGCGGATGGTGGAAAGTGGCGCGGGACCGTCTCAAAGTTGCTTTCACTCCGCAAAGTGATTGAGGCTGTCGGCAGCGCGAAGTCTGCTAGGGCGCATCGGCATCGCGGCCTATTGACTGTGTGGCGCATCATCGACGATGCCCGAGCCGATGCCGAGATTGCCCGGCTGAGGCAATTCATCGCGGCGTTGTCGCCAGAAAAAACAAGCCCAACGGCGGCAACCGTCGGGCTTGCGAATGAGGGGGGTAACTACTAATGACACGATCATACATCCCCCAACAAACAAGTCCAGCATCCCACGGCGCAATCTGCCGGGGCATACTGGCGAAGATTCTAGACGGCTCGGACTTTGCGCCGTGCATGATGCCGTGGGGATCGTTCGGCCCGATCCGTTTCGCCGATGGGTCCGAATGTGAAGCCCTGATCGACGCACACCTGCGCGGCGGTCCGGCCGTTGTGACGTTCGCGCCTTTCGACAAGCAACCGAAGCGCGTCCGCATCGATGCGCTGCAGCTCGGGAGCTATTGCCCGGCGGCGGACGGGCTTTGCCGTTGGTTCGCGTTCGACCTTGACGGCGCATCGCACGGCGCGGGCGGACTTGCCGACGTGGACCGGGCGGCGGCGACTCTATGGGAGCGGATAGATTCATTCGGCGGTTGGCGCGGTTCGATTGTCGTGCGAAGCCGGTCCGGCTCTGGGCGACATATCTGGGCGTTTCCGCCGAAGCCGATATCGCTGGCCGATGCGTGCGCGGCCGTGGCGTTTCTTGCGGCGGCGGCGAACATGGTCGCTGCCCGCGATTACTCGGACTCCGACGCAATGCTCCCGAATGCGTTCACGACGGCATCCGGCGTGTTGGCGACGATGGGTAAGAGCGGAGCGATAGAGCTGATCCCCAAAAGCACGACCCGGCCGGATCGGGGCTATTCGCTGGCGTTGCCGTTCGGAGCGGTTGCAGCTCGCAACGGCGGCGGCGTGGCCGTGGACCCGTTCGCTTCGCATCCCGCGCCGATCATCGAACCGGAAACGGTTCCATCGTGGACCCCGGCGACGTGGGAAATCTTCATGGCCGACGTGCGTCGGGAGCTGGCGCGAATCGAATCGCGTCGGCAACCGGCGAAGCGGCGTCCGGCGTTTCATCCTGATCGGATACGCAAACTGGACCCGCGCACGCAATCGCTGATCGACGGCACGATGCGCGAAGGCGAACGCAACAAAGCGATTTACTACGGCGTCGGCGACTTGATCCGGTCCGGCATCCCCGAGGCCGAGGCCGAGCGAATGATTGTGTCTGGGGCCGTGCGTTGCGGCGTGTCGCAACGTGAAGCCGAAGCAACGATCCGAAGCGCAAGGCGAAAGGCGGTGCGAAAATGAGTAGCACTACCGACCTTGCGAATGCAATGCTGCAACCGGACCCCGCGCCGAAGGGTCGCACGCTGGCCGAGGCACTAGGCGAGCTGATCGGGCGTATCGACAGAGGCGAGCCGATCATCGAAACGTTGCAAACCGGCGTCGCGTTGTTTGACTCGACAACCGGCGGACTTGTGCGCGGCGAGTATGCGGGAATCATCGCACACCCCGGCGCGGGCAAGTCCACGATTGCGGACCTGATCGTGCTAGGCGTTTTGCGCAATCACCCCGAGGCGACGGCTCTGATATGCAATCTCGAAACATCGACGGCGGTACGGGCAGCTCGGCTTGTCGCCGGTCAATCGGTTCGCACCAACGCACAGAACTGTATCACGCTCTGCGCGCCCATCGGTGCAATGCTTCGCGGTCAACTTCGGGACGCGGGCCAGGTTCACGCACGCAACGTGGCCGAGGCGTTATCCGAGGAAATCGGCGGGCGACTCCGCTTTGTAGATGACTTGCACGACGCCGAGGCAATCGGCGAGCTGATCCGCGAAACGCGCCCGACCGTGGTACTTGTCGATCATCTGGGGCTTGTGACGTTTGACGCGATGCCGAACGGCTCGGCCGTGGATCGGTTCGACTCTGCCTTGCACGCTATCGCCGATGCAATCCGCACGGTGAACGCGGCGGGCATCCTGATTAGCGAAGTGAATAAGCTCGCACTGGCGGCGAAGTCTGCGGACTTGTCGGCGGTGCGCGGCTCGGCCCGGTTTGCTTCGCTTGCGGGAATGATGATCGGCATCGTCCGCGATGACGCACACGAAGGCGACGATCCGCGCCTACTGTTGCAGCTCGCCAAGAATCGGCACGGCCGGGCGGGCGTCCAGCAAGGAGCAATCCTGTACGGCGGGATGTCCTACGTCTATTTCGAGCCGACCGTTGGGGCACCCGCGCCCGTGACTCGGAAACCACGCAAGGCGAAGGATGACGCGGCATGATCGGGGACGGTTCCGACTACATCGGAAAGCGTGTCGGCATTCCGGCGACGGCTGGCGGTGGATCGTCCGCAAGGGCGACACGCAAGCCGAAGCCGGGGGCCGGTTCGCGGTTCGACGTGCTGAATACGTTTGTGGATCGGTCTATGCGGATGATCGACCCGACGGCGGCGGCGGTGTGGTTTGTTTTGTTTCGAGACACAAAGCCGGACGGGCTGGCGCGGGCGTCGCACAATAGCATTGCCGAGCGGATCGGCCGAGGCGTGCGGACCGTTTATAGCGCGGTCCGGCAGCTCGAAGCGGCGGGCCTTTTGATCGTAGTGCGGCGGGGCCGATTGAATGCTGGCGTGTCGGTTTATCGTGTCCGGCCGTTGGTACGGGACGCGGCCACAGTCGGCAATCCGCTGCAATCACAGTCGGCAATCCGTTGCAAAAGCTACGGCAATGGATTGCCGGTATCCCAGAATGGGACCATAAGGCAGCCCGCGCAAGAGCGGGGCTGCCCGGACACAGAAACGAGCGGAGCAAGCGAACATGAATAGCGAACCGAAAGCAAACGGCACAAACGGACGCGACGGAACTTGCCGTTAATAACGGCGATAACGGAACGCGGTCCACAATTGCAACGGCGATATTGCGAGCGGTGCCGACTGGAATCATCGGCCCGGTTTGTAATCGCTGGCGCGGCATCGCAGGGATTAGGATTGTCGGGAGTAGAACGCGAACGAAAGGGATTGACCTATGGCATCTATTGTGACATACGCCGACGGCTTGCGGCGAATTGATTTCAACATCGACCCCAACGGGGATCGAAAGTCCGTGCGGCTCGGGCGCGTCAGTCGCAAGGTTGCCGAGACGTGGAAGGCGAGAATCGAGTCGATCATCGCTGACAAGCTGGGGCGACGGTCGCACGATTCGGAAACCTCGAAGTGGCTGGGCGAACTGCCCGAGGCCATGCTATCCCGCCTTCGAGCTGCCGGGCTGGCCGAGGGCGTTGGTATCGCGGATGCGACACTGGGCGATTTCCTTGCCCGGTACTTCGAGACGATGACGGCAAAGCCCGCAACCCGGACGTTTTACGGGCACACCCGCCGAAACCTCGAAGCATACTTCACGGCGACGCGGCCGATGCGGAGTATCACCCCGGCGGATGCCGACGGCTTTCGGGCATGGCTGGCTGGGGCCGACGAAAAGACTTCGCCGGACCTTTCACCGGCAACCGTGGCAAGGCGGATCGTGGCGGCGCGGTCTATGTGGCGACTGGCGATTCGCTGGAAGCTGGCGAGCGAAAACATATTCGCAGGCATCAAAGCCGGGCACCAACGCAACGATACGCGCAAGCTGTTCATTCCCCGCGAAGTGATTGACCGGATCATCACCGATACGCCGGACCTCGAATGGAAGGCCATAATTGCGTTGGCACGATACGGGGGTATCCGAACCCCATCCGAGACGTTTGCGCTCCGCTGGGGCGATTGTGACTTCGAGCGGGGCACGATACGCATTACATGCCCGAAGCTGGCGCACGTTGAATCCTGCGCCCAACGAACGATCCCGATGTTTCCTGAATTGCGCGGTCCGTTGCTCGCCCTGTTTGCCGAGGCGGCGGAAGGGTCGGAGTATGTAATCGCCCGCTACCGACAAGGCTCGCTGAATCTTCGCCAGCAATTCGAGCGGATCATCAAACGGGCCGGGCTGACTCCGTGGCCGAAGCTGTTCCACAATCTGCGGGCAAGCCGGGAGACGGAGCTAATGCGGGAGTATGACCTAGCGACCGTATGCAAGTGGATCGGCAACAGCCCGACGATTGCGGCCGAGCACTATGCAACGTCCGTGGACCTCAATAGCGACTTCCGCCGGGCGACGGGGCAGGACGGGGCGCAGCAAAATGTACACCAGTCACCGGCGGTAGGCGGTGGACGGGTCGGGACCGGTCAACCGGGGGCGAATGGTGAAACCCCCGAAAACATTGAGAATGTCCCGTGTGGACAATTCAGGGAAAAGGGTGTCCACAATGGAGATTGGGCGAGGCGGGACTCGAACCCGCACGTCCTTTCGGACAAGGGATTTTAAATCCCCAGCGTCTGCCATTCCGCCACACGCCCAACTTGCATTAGCCTATACACAAATGACAAGTGCTTCCAGCCGACACCGGCTTGTGGCATAATCTCCCCCGACTTACCTGATTGCTCGTTCGGAAATATCACTCGTCGAAAGGAAGTCGCATGTCATTCAAGCACCCTGCATGCCGCTCGACATTCCTTGCCCTGCTTCTCGTGCCGATTCTTATGGGCGGCTGCCCCATGGCTCCGGGCATCCCCGGCCCCGCAGGCGCCGATGGCTCACTGCGAATTTATGGCGACGGTTCCGCCGGTGCCCTCACCGCGCCTGCCGGCCTGTCCGCGCTCTACACCACGATTGCTGCGAACGGCAATCTGCAATTTACGGATTTCACGATTCCAGTCGGCGCCACCGTCTTTGTTCCCAGCGGCTCGGTCATTCGTTGCGCCGGCACATTTACCAATAACGGCACATTGTCCGTGCTCGCCGTCGCGTCCACCGCCGGTCAAGGCCACTTTGGCGATGGAGCCGATGGCTCGAACAATGCCCCGTCCGGCGGCGTCAGCGGCAGCGCCGCTTCCAGCGGTGAGATCGGCGACGATTCCATCCTTCGCGCCGGTGGTCGATCTGGCACGGGTTTGTCAGCCGCAGAAGCAAGAAACGTTCTGAAGCCCGGCGTCATCGGCGGCGGCGGCGGTGCCGGTTCGAATTCCGGCGCAGGCGGGGCGGGCGGTGGAACCGTCACCATTCTGGCGAGCAACGCCATTGTGAACTCGACTGGCGCCACCATGTCAGCCTTGGGTTCGGCAGGCACGGCCGGCAAGGGCGGAGGCGCAGGCGGTGTCATCATCCTCGCATCCCCCGGTACCGTTACGAATGCCGGAACAATCACCGTCAAAGGCGGCGCGGGCGGTGCGAGCGATTCGTCACATGGTCCAGGCGGCGGCGGGGGCGGCGGTATTATTCACATGCTCACGCCTACCGGGGCCATCGGAACAGTCGACATCACGGGCGGCGACGCCGGCGCGCTTGGCGGGGCGGCGTCTATCCTCACGGTCCTTCGAGTCGGCGGCGGCGGCGGCGGAGCCTGTGGCGGCACAGGGGGCAGCGGCGGCCCCGTCGATACGGGCACACCAGGAACACCATCGGCCGCATTCGCTGGCTTTGCCGGACACATCCTCACCACACCCGCCGACCCCACATCGCTGTTCTGATCCACTATCCTCTTCGTGGCAATGAACAGCGTGATTCAGTCTAAGGCACCGGCCAAGATCAATCTGACGCTCGCCGTGCGCGAACGTCGGCCGGACGGCTTTCACGAAATCGAATCGTGGATCGTTCCCATTGCATTGTATGACACGCTGTCGTTCGCGCCGTCGGATGCCTGGATGTTGGAAGTGATTCCGCCGACTCCCACGGTCGCCGTTGATGAATCCAATCTCGTCGCCCGCGCAGCCCGTGCACTGGCCGGTGTTTCCGGCGTGCCTTGCCGAGCACGAGTAACGCTGCAAAAACAAATCCCCGTCGGCGCAGGCCTCGGCGGCGGCAGCAGCGATGCCGCCGCCACACTCCTCGGTCTAAACCAACTCTGGAATCTGCACTGGCCGATTGAGCGACTCTTGCCAATCGCCGCCTCGCTCGGTTCCGACGTGCCGCTCTTCCTCGATCCTTGCCCCGTCATCGTGCGCGGACGCGGCGAAGTCATGGAAAAACTTTCCAAGTCGTGGCGCGGCTGGGTCGCGATCGTGATTCCGTCGTTTGGTCTCGCGACGGCGGACGTTTACCGCCGCCACGCCGAAACCGTACCAGCCTCGGTTCATCGGAACCAACCATGGATCGCCGCGTCGCAAGATGCCTCGACGCTCAGCCACCAACTCTTCAACGACCTGGAGTCCGCCGCCTTCGCCATCGAGCCGCGCCTCGGCAAAATCCGCGACGACCTCTCGAATCAGCTATCCCGCTCCGTTCGAATGACCGGCAGTGGAAGTTGTCTGTTCTCCATTTTCGATTCCCCAACCGAGGCCGAAGCATGGTCCGGCGCCGCAAGTCCCATCATCGGACCGGGGTACCGGGTCGTTGTGGTACCCACCCTGAACTAGGAATCAGCCGCGGAATCGTCGATTTGCGTACAGCGGTTTGATTCGCGCCGCCGAAAGTGGAATAATAGAGTTGGGGAATCCGCGCGTGGGCCGCCGCGCCAACTGGGAGGTTTGGGAAGATGCATCGAGTCTGCTTTCTCGCGCGGTCCATGGCCGCGTTCACCCTTGCGTTATGTCTATCCGCCCGCGCCAATGAGGTCACCGTCCAAAACGATACGCTTTCAGGCGGTGGCACCGGCACCATTCAGGCGGGCTTCGCGGAAAACGAAAGCGCCGCCGCATGGCTTACGTCACCATGCAATGGAAATATCGTGGCCGTGCAAGTGCTGTGGCGATCGGCCAACGGCAACACCGGCCAGTCCATTGAAGACAGCATCACGATTTACAACGCGGGCACTTTTCCCACGCCGGGTGCGCAGCGAGCGTTCCTGCAGGGCCCGGTGATGAACGACGGTTTCCTTAACGAGTTTCGATACCTCGACGAGAACCAGACCATTCCCCTCAGTGTTCCCGTTACAGCCAATCAGGTATTCATCGTGTCATTCCGGTTCCTAAGTAACCCCGATCCCAACAACGGCCCCAGCGTCGTGACCGATACCGGTTGTCAAAACGGCAAGAATGCCATTGATGCCCTCGGATTCGGCTGGGTTAATTCTTGTCTGCTCGGAGTTTCCGGCGACTTCGTCATCCGCGCCGTCATCGATTGCGCCGAGTCGCAGGGAGCCTGTTGCCTGCCCAACGGCACCTGCGAGATCAAGACTCAAACGCAATGCGGCAGCCTCGGCGGCTCCTATCGCGGCAACAACACCACCTGCAACGCCGGCACCTGCAACGGCGCGTGCTGCATGAATGACGGCACCTGCAACTCGACAAACGCCGGTGCCTGTCAGGCCGCCAGTGGATTCTTCAAGGGCGTCGCGACAGTCTGCACCGTCGATCTCTGCAAGGGGGCCTGCTGCCTGCCGGATGGCACGTGTGCAAACTTGCAGAGTCGAAACGACTGCTCCGCCGCCGGCGGCACTTACAAAGGCGACGGCACGACGTGCGGCACGGTGTCTTGCACCGGAGCCTGCTGCTACGCAAACGGTACCTGCCAGCAACAGACCAAATCCGCCTGCGAAGGTGCCGGCGGCCTATGGAACGGCCCGAGTACGTCGTGCGGCACCTTCACATGCCCGGTTCGCGGGGCCTGCTGCCTGCCGGATGGCTCGTGCCTGAATAACAAGCTTCAAACCGAATGCACCGCACTCGGCGGCTTCTACAAAGGCGATAACACAAACTGCGCCGCGAACCCCTGCACCGGCGGCTGTTGTTTTGCCGGGTCAACCTGCCTGAACCTGACCAAGACCGACTGCAACCAGATCGGCGGCAGCGTCTGGCAGGGGCCTTTCTTCCAATGCAACGGCGCGACCTGTCCGACCGGCGCATGCTGCATGCCGCTGGGCAACTGCTTCGAAGCCACCACGCCCGCTGGCTGCGCAACGCAGGGCGGCGTCTATCACAATGCGATGACTTGTGCCCAGGCAAACTGCCCGATCCCCATCGGCGCCTGCTGCTTTAACAACGGCGCGAGCTGCATCAATAACCTGCAACCTGGCCAATGCGCCCTCATCGGTGGCAGCGTATGGAAAGGCCCGAACAGCGTGTGCGCCGTGAGCTGCTGCCCGCCGCCCATGGGCGATATGAACGCGGACACCATCTTTAACGCCCTCGACATTCAGCAATTCTGCAGCGCCATGCTTGGCACGCCGACGAGCCTGGAGATATGCAAAGGGGATTTCGACGCCAGCGGTACGCTCGGCATCGGCGACGTATCCGGCATGGTTAACGCCTTGCTCACCGCGCCATAGTTAGGTCGGCGGGGGAGTGGCGTCGCGAAGGGCGGTTCGATTACCGCTGCGCCATCGGCGTGTATTTCATATCCGTGGGTCCGTCGTACACCGCGCGCGGGCGGAAAATCCGATTCTCCGGCAAATACTCGAGCACTCGCGAAACCCAGCCCGACGTACGCGAAACCGCGAAAATCACCGGGAACAGCGGCGGCGGGAAGCCGATCGCCTGATACACAAGTCCCGAATAAAAGTCGACGTTCGGATAGATCGGCTTACCGGCCGCCTTCATCGATTCCACCACGGCCGTCTCTACCGCCGCCGCCGTTTCGAAAATCTTGCCCATGCCCTTTTGATGGCACAACTTTTCGGCGTACCGCTTTAGCACCGTCGCACGCGGATCATAGGCCTTATAGACGCGATGGCCGAACCCGATGATCTTCTCGCCCTTGGCCATTCGCTCGGCCACCCACGCCTTCGCGTTCTCCGGGCCGCCGATGCTCTGAAGATCATCCAGTGCCGCTTCATTCGCGCCGCCATGCAGCGGGCCGCGAAGCGCGCCGATCGCCGCCGCAATCGTGCTGTACATATCCGCAAGGCAGCTATGCACGACCATGGCCGTGAAGGTCGACGCGTTCATGCCATGATCGGCCTGCAGAATCATGCAAACGTCGATAACGCGCTCGGTGACTTCGTCCGGCCGCTCGCCGCTCATCATGTAAAGGTAATTACCGGTGAAGGACAGCTTCGGATCGGGCTTGATCAACGGCTTGCCCAGTCGCGCCCTCGCCACCGCAGCCCCAATGGTGCGAACTTGTGCGAGAATCTTGATGCCGACCTCGATCTCGCCCGCAAGCGCAGAGGCAGGATTGGAAACGGCATGAGTCACCGCCGCCGCCGATTTCTCATAACACCCCAACGCCGCGACCGCCGTCTGCAGCATGTTCATCGGGTGTGCGTCGCGCGGCATCGACTCGATCAACCGCATGATCGGCTCGGGTAGTTCCGATGAACGGCGAAGTTGATCCGTGAATTGTTCGATCTCGGCCTTCTTTGGCAGGCGACCGTTCATCAGAAGGTACGCCACCTCCTCGAACCAGCTGTTCTCGCAAAGCTCCTCGATCGGGAAGCCGCGATAGATGAGCCGACCCCCTTGACCGTCCACAAACCCGATCTTGGTGATATTGGTGATCGCCCCCTCAAGCCCGCGGCCGAGTTCGATCGTACAGGGGAATTCGATACGTCCGAGGTAATTCGCCATGATGCCACTTCTTCCGAAAAAAGGTTCCCACTGCTTCGGATTTGACAAATTATAGTGCAACTGCGCCAAAGTGGAAGTGTCCGGCCCACGGCGACTTACGGCGATTGGACGCTCCACGCGGCCCGGATAAGATATCGCCAGACGGGGGTCGCGCGATAAGTAACGGTTAGGCATTTACCCCGGTTTTCATCAACCCCGGCCATTGCCCCTGCGGAGAACGCAATGAAAGTCCATGAATATCAGGCTCGACAACTCCTCCAGGCCGCGGGGGCTGCTGTTCCCAGGTTCGAAGTGATCGATTCCGCCGACCAAGCCGCCTCCGCCTACCAGAAAATCGGCGGCGGACAGGTCGTCGTAAAGGCCCAGGTCCATGCCGGCGGCCGCGGAAAGGCTGGCTATGTCGTCCTCTGCAACAACCCCAAGGACGTCGAGGAAAACAGCCGCCGAATGCTGGCCAACCCGATGGTCAGCAAGCAAACCGGCTCGCAGGGCGTGCAGGTTCGCAAGATCCTGATCGCCCCGGCCGTTGAGATCGACAAGGAGTATTACGTCGGCATGGTCCTCGACCGCGCCAGGAGCGCTCCGGTCGTGATGGTCTCCAAAGAAGGCGGCGTCGAGATCGAAGAGGTCGCCGCGAAGAACCCCGATGCCATCATCAAGGAGTGGATGCACCCGCACCTCGGCCTGCAGGACTTCCAATTGCGCAAACTCACCAACGCCCTCGGCCTCGAAGGCGACCATGCCAAGGCCGCCGCAAAGATCATGAGCGCCCTCGCCAAGATTTTCATTGAAAAGGATTGCAGCCTCGCCGAGATCAACCCGCTCGTGCTGACCAAAGCCGCTAACGGCAAGCCCGGCGAGATCCTCGCCATCGATGCCAAATTCAACTTCGACGACAACGCCCTCTTCCGTCACGCCGACATCCAGGCCATGTTCGACCCGACCGAGGAGAATCCGCACGAAATCCGCGCCCAGAAGTTCAACCTCTCCTACATCGCCCTCGACGGCAACATCGGCTGCCTCGTCAACGGCGCCGGCCTCGCCATGAGCACCATGGACATCATCAAGCTCCACGGCGGCGAACCGGCCAACTTCCTCGACGTCGGCGGCAGCGTGACGCCGGAGGGCGCCGTCGAGGCCTTCCGCATCATCCTGAGCGACCCGAAAGTGAAGGGCATCCTCGTGAACATCTTCGGCGGCATCGCCAAATGCGACGTGATCGCCGAGGCGTTGATCCACGCCGCCAAGGAAGTAGGCTTCAAAGTCCCCGTCGTAGTCCGCCTCGAAGGCACCAACGTCGACCGCGCCCGGCAGCTATTGGCCGAGGCGAAGATTCCGCAGATCACGACAGCGACGGACCTGACCGACGCGGCGAAGAAGGTCTGCGCGGCGGTATGATGCCCAATCGAAAAAGCAAGACGGCCAAGAAGGTGCGAAAGCTCGCAGATTTTGGACCAATTCCTTCTTGGCGCAAGAAGTCCAAAGAAATCGTCGTCAAGCTCGGTTACTGCATTGACGGGACAAAACGCAAATCCGTCCCAGTTCTCGAACTTCTACTGCTCGCTGATGCCTCTGGATTCGAATTCCTGTCGAAGTATTTTTCGGAACGGGCACGAAAAGCAAAAGACCAGTCTCGGTTTCGCAGATTGTCCCAAGGTCCGGATCCGGACGATCACGATCACTTAGATTCTTGGGGGAAATATGGCGACTTCAACCTGCGCGTAAGCGATAGTGTGGCAATACGCATCGGCACGTTGACCAACTCGAATCGTCGTTTCGTGCTTAAGAAGTATGCAATTTCAACAGCCAGTCGCCGCGGTGGTTCAATGGCGCCGCATTTGCGAGCATTGGCAAATGAGGCAGAGCGCCAAATCAGGATTGAAGAGACGATTCTTATCAAGCGATCATCAAATACGCAGAGTAGTAAGAAAAGCCGGTCGCCTTAAACCCTGCAAAAAAAACAGCGCGACGAAATCCACATGAAAAATTGTGCGTCTGAGCCTCAATACGCCACGAGTGGCACTTGAATCATCGTCGCGGGTGGAGTTGCCGAGGTCAGAATCTGCTCGACCCGCTTCAATACCGGAGCCGCGTAGTAGTGCGCTGCGCACTTGTCGCAGACGCCAATCGGTGCATTCTCCAATACGACAATCCCGCGATGATGGGTAATCGGCTCGCGGTCCACGATCTGCTCGCGAACAGTCCCATCGCAGTATTCGCAATGAAAATCGTACAGACTCATTCGATAATCTCGTAAACCGTGATAATCAACACCGGCCCGGCGAACCGTACCACAACGCCGACATCGGCCGTCAAGTCACATGCCTTTCCGACAATCTCATACCGGGATCCCCGAGGGTCGTCCTCGAAGACCCTCTCAATTGTACCCGTAAGAATCGCGGATTCCACGTCGATCAAGTCAAGTCGATCCTCGCGCATCTCCAGCAACGCATGGACCGACATGACGTAGGTCTGATCCACCACGGCTTGCCGAATCCGATCCAATACGGCTTCAATGTCGTATCCGGCCACAAATCAGCCCTTTTCGGACCTCTTGAGAATCACAACGGCAGGCATGATAGTAGGTCCAGAACATGAGTCTACCGGGGGTCGAAGACCCATACATTTCTGAAAGGATTAGCAAAATGAAATACGGCGCACGCAACCAACTCGACGGCAAAGTCGTCAACATCAAAAAAGGCACCCTCATGTGCCAGGTCACCATCAAGGTCAAAGGCCCCGTCACCATCAGCTCCGTCATGACCCTCGATTCCCTCAAGGAGCTGAAGCTCAAGAAAGGCTCCCACGCCAAGGCCGTCGTTAAGGCAGTCAATGTGCTTATGGCGAGTGAATAGCCAGAATAAGTATGGCCCACTTGACCGCGCCATTTACTGGTCTATACTAACTTTGTCACGCCGACCGCGATCAGAACGTAGCTCGCCTGCAGTCTGTGCCCACGGTCATTCGCAAGTTCCTACGCGAATACCGGGTACAAGGAGGCCCGACATGCGTTCTCATTTTTCTTTTCATCTGTCCGGTTACATTCTCCTATTCGGTTCGGTGTCCGTTTCAGACGCCCAGCCTCTGTATCAATGGTCGAACGCATTCGCCAATCGAGTCTCGGGCTGGTTGGCACCCTCTGAAGTGCATGCCGCCGTCAATTTTGACGATGGAAGCGGCAGCAAACTCTACGTAGCAGGCCTGTTGGGCTATGGAACACCTAGTAACTACGACGGAGTGGTCCGGTGGAATAGCGGAACATGGGAGCCTCTCCCAGCGCGTACGCCAGTATTCAGAGGCCGCCCCCGTGCGATGGCGATTTATGAACCGTCGAATCAAACTCCCTTGCGCCCGGCTCTTGTCATCGGGGGCGATGAGTTGCTATTGTGGGGTTACCCCAATGTGCGTGGCGTTGTAGTGTGGGATGGGAGCACGTTTGCTGCGCTTGGAGAAGGAATCCGCGGAATTGTCCATTCGCTTTGCGTGTTCGATGATGGTTCAGGGCCTGCCATCTTTGCGGGCGGTTCGTTCTCGCTTGCCGGTGGGGCCACGGCAAACAACCTTGCAAAATGGAACGGCACGGCGTGGCAGCCGCTTGGGGCCGGCGTCGCTGCGACGGGCCGAATAGCCATTGTGCGAGCATTGACCGTAATGCAAGCACCTGACGGGCCGGTCCTCGTTGCCGGTGGAGAGTTCGATGAGGCCGGGGGAATACCCGTTCAGAATATTGCGACTTGGAATGGTGTAAGTTGGGGCAGCCTTGGAATCGGATTGACCACTTCTGATGGCAATGCCTCCGTGCTCGCTCTCTCGGTATTTGACGACGGACGTGAATCAGCCCTTTACGCAGGCGGGGTCTTCAACATCGCCGGAGATGCATCCCCGACGAACATCGCGAAATGGAATGGTATTGAGTGGACGGGTCTCTCAACCGGTACGGATAACACGGTGCGTGCACTTGGACTGATACAGGAAGGTGAACATGCATTGCTTTGCGTGGGCGGGTTGTTTACGACGGCCGGAGGGTTGAATACAAGCCGCATTGCCCGGTGGGGCGGCACCTTGTGGACTGGATTTGGCAATGGCATCGCCAGTTACCCGGATGGAGACGTCAGCGCCGTTTGTGTTCGCGATCAGGGGAAAGCCGCGATGCCGTTTGCAGCGGGTAGCTTTCGTGATCCAAACAGCACGGCCCGCTCGGGTGCCCTTAATTGGAATGGGCAGGATTGGATGAATCTGGGTCAAGTCGGCGCGCCGCTAAACAACTCGGTCAACGCCATGCTTGAATGGGACGATGATGGCCCCGGTCCCATGCCGTCCGCGGTCATTGCGGGTGGGTTCTTCACGCAATCCGGTACGACCGTACTTCATCGCCTGGCCAAATATTCGAGTGGACAATGGAGTGATTTTCAAGGTGGCGTTTCGGGATTCGTATTCGGTCCAACGACGGTTTTCTGTATGACAAAGTTTGACGAAGACGGTGCTGGCCCGGAACCAGAGTGCCTCTACATAGGCGGCGACTTCAGTTCGGTTGGCGGTGTTGCGACAAAGGGAGTTGCCAAGTGGAACCCGGTGACACGCAATTGGAGTGGTTACGGAAATGACATCCACGATCAGGTGTATGGATTGGCATTTTATGATGATGGAAACGGACCGGTACTCTATGCTGGCGGATATCGCTTTGTAACGGTAAATGGCGTTGCTCAGTCCGTTGCCAAGTGGAACAAGTCCAAGGGGCATTGGGAGAAGGTTGGCCAGGGAATACAAGAATCATGGTCGTGGGTACGCGACATCTGTGTATATCCCAATGGCCCGGGAGGTCGAGCAGTTCTGGTAGCCACGGGCGCGTTTGAGAAAGCGGGGACCGTTGAAGCGCTCGGCATTGCTCAATGGAACGGTAAACACTGGGCGCCGATTGGAAAGGGGTTGGGGCGTACTGGATCATCAAGCGGTTGGGGATATGTTCTCTATACGGCGGAGGAATCTGGAATTCCAATGCTCTTCGTCGGCGGCGGGTTCACCAGTGCCGGAAGCAACCCCGCACTTTATTTGGCTCGTTGGGACGGAGCCGAATGGCATGGGTATCCCAATCTTGAACCCTCTCCGTCGATTTCCAAGATCGACGGCATCACCATGTTTGACGACGGTTCGGGTCCCGCGCTATACGTCGCAGGTAGCTTTCGTGCCCGAATCGATGCATCGAATGTCACAAACAACATCGCAAAGTGGACAGGCACGCAGTGGCAATCGCTTGGGGTGGGACTTAGCTTTGAAACCGCCACGGGTGCCGTCAATATCAGAACGCCCCTTCTAGCGACAGGTGAATTGTGTGGCAAGCAACTGTTTGTCGGCGGGAGGTTTGCTGCCGCGGGCGGTATCTCGTCGCCGTATGTTTCCGCATGGACGCGTCAGCCGCCGAGAATTGACGTAGAGTCCTTGAATCGGCGGCTCGCGATTGGGGCGGACCTTCATATTCACGCAGACGTCGAGGTCTGTGGCCCTGGTGAATATCAGTGGCGGCGATATGCCATTCCGTTGCAGAACTCCAAGCGTGTCACCGGGGCTACCAGCGCGACACTCCAAATCAAGAGCATGACGGAATCCGACGCCGGCGTGTACGACTTAGTGGCGATTGATCAGATTGGAAGAACCACCAGTCACGCCGTGCTGGTGATTGTCGAACCGGTGAAGGGGACCGGCAACGCCCATGCGGGCCATTACGCTGAATGACCAAAGATCAGTACGTTTAGAATTCGACTATTGAGAACACTTACACGTGCGACGCAAACCCCAGCATCGCCTCCGCCGCCTCAGCCAGCGTCTCGCTCGTTGCCGGGTGCGGGTGAATGCTCACCGCAATATCCTCCGCAACAGCTGCCATCTCCATCGCCAGTACCGCCTCAGAGATCAAATCGCCCGCGTGCGCTCCGACGATCCCCACGCCGAGTAGCCGCTGCGTCGCCTGATCAAAAATCATCTTCGTGAGCCCATCCGTCCGGCCCATCGCCACGGCCCGCCCCGATGCCGACCACGGGAACTTCGTCACCTTGACGTTCAGCCCCTTCTTCTTCGCCTCAGCCTCGGTCACGCCGCACCACGCGACTTCCGGGTCGGTATAAACCACCGCCGGAATGCACGCCGGGTCAAACGCCGCCGCCTTGCCCGCGATCGTCGCCACGGCCACTTTGCCCTCGCGCATGGCTTTGTGGGCCAGCATCGGCTCGCCTGCGACGTCGCCAATCGCAAAGATGCGCTTATCCGTAGTTCGCCGCTGCGCATCAACCTCAATAAAACCGCGATCATTCACAGAGACCTTCGTCTTCTCAAGGCCGATCTGGTCCGTGTTCGGCCGTCGTCCCACCGACACCAGCACGCGGTCGTACTCCTCCGTCCGATCCGTGCCGCCGATGGAATAGGTCACCGCCACCGCCGAGCCGCTCTTCTTCGCCCCCTTTAGCACGGCCGACGTGTGAATCGTCTTCATCTGCTTCTTGAGCTTGTTGATCAGCGGCCGCGACATGTCCGGGTCGGCCCCGAGCAGAAGTCCGTCGAGCGCCTCCAACACCGTCACCTCGCTGCCAAACTTCGCATACACCTGCCCCAGCTCGAGGCCGATGTACCCGCCGCCGATCACCATCATCCGCTTGGGAATCTCGCTCACCTTCAGCGCATCGGCCGCGTCCCAGCAAAGCTCCCGCGGCATGAGCGACTCAGGCAGCAGCTTCGCCGATGATCCCGTCGCGATAATGCAATGCTTGAACTTCACGTGGGCCACGTCGCTGCCTTCGACGCGCACGCTGGTCGAACTTTCAAACCGGGCGCTGCCGTTGATATACTCGACCTTGCGACCGGCGAGCAGTTGCTTCACGCCACCGGCCAGCTTCTTCACGACGCTGTTCTTCCATTCGCGAATCTTGTCGATGTCCGCCTTGGGTTTGCCGAATGTGATGCCGAACTGCGTCGCCTCCTCCGCCTCATCCATAATTTTTGCAATGTTGAGAAGCGTCTTGCTCGGGATGCACCCTTCGCGCAGGCAAACGCCGCCCGGCACGTCGGCCTTTTCAATAACCGTCGCCCGAATGCCGTGGTCAGCCGCCGCACAGGCCGCCACATAACCGCCCGGTCCGCCGCCGATGATGAGTAGATCCGTATCTTGCGTGAACTCGCCGACAACCATGCCAAACCCCTGCTCGCGTGTGTGTAGTCCCGCCTTCCTCGGCGGAAAAACGCGATTCTAGGGTCCGGCCCCCGATCAAGCCAGCAGAGGCAATCGCAACCGATTCGCTGATCCCTTGCGGTTACAGCCCCAGCAGCTTCGTGACAAACCCGGCGATATCGTCGCCATCGAGCGATCCGTCGGCGTTCTGATCGAGCAGGCACAGATACGCCGGATTCTGCGGCGAAGCGAGCAATTCCGAAACGAAAAGGTCAAGGTCCGAAGATTCCGGCTCACACCCATCGAGAATCTTGTTCCCGTTGCAGTCACCAACAAACCCGGGCCGAATCGCAAATCCGGTCGGAGTAGCAAGCAGCGCATCAGATCGCACGATCGACCGAATCAGAATGCCGTCGCTTTGCCGGAATTCAATCAAGCGAATGCTGCTGGACGTGCGCATCGCCCAGATGTTGCCGTTCGGCGCGAGCCGCAGCCCCCAAACGCCGTTCATGACATACGGGCCGTTGAACACACGCACAAACGCACCGGTCGCTCCGTCGTATTCGAGAATGTTGTTGCTGCTGAAGCTGGCCACCAGCAGGTTGCCACTCGTCATGAACGCCATGCCGCGCGGGCTGTTGAGTCCGCCGCTGCCGGCCGCAACAAACGTGCCGATCAGGGCGCCGGTCGCTCCGTTGTAGCGAATGATCGTGTTGTTTCCGCTGGCGACATATAGGTGACCGTCAGGGCCGAACGTCAGACCATAGGGCTGGCTCAGTCCACCCAATCCCGCCGCGACAAACGTATTCACAAACGCACCCGTCGTGCCGTTGTATTGCAGCACACGGCTGTTCAATCGGCTGGCGACAAACAGATTGCCGTTCGGTCCAAAGACAAGACTGGAAGGACCGTCAAGGCTTCCGCTGGCGGCCGTCACAAAGGTTGAGGCGACGCCTGTATCCGGATTAATCCGCACGATCCGATCATCGCCGTAACTGGCAACGTACAGCAACCGATCGCTGCCGAAAACACAGTCGTAAGGATCAAGAACCGTGCCCGAGCCGAGAGACTGGATCGGCCAGCCACTGGTGCGGAAGTATTCGCGCACGAAGTCGGCGCGGTCACCGATGTAGATATTCTCCCCCCGGCCCATGTCGAGCCAGTCCGAAACGCCGTTGGCATTGCAATCCTGGCAACTGTCGGGAATCGTGTTGCGATCCACGTCCGGCGTCGCCAATGAATTCGTATCAACCCAGTCGGCCGTGCCGTTGTTATTGCAATCGGGCTCGCAGGAATCCGGCACGTTGTTGCCGTTGGCGTCAATCGCAGGATTCAGGCCGCACTCGTAAGGGTCGGGTGTGCCGTTGCCGTTGCAATCCGGCTCACATGTGTCAATCACGCCGTTGCCGTTCACGTCGGGCGCGCCGTTGAGCAGATCAATCGGATCAAGAATGCTGTTGTTGTTGCAATCCTGACACGAATCCGGAACGCCGTCACCGTTGGCGTCCAACGCGGGATTCGCGAGGATTTCATCCTCGTCTGCAAGCTGGTTCCCATTGCAGTCGTGCAGATAACACCCACCCGATGCGAAGTTTGCGTCGATCACATCCTCAACCCGGCGGTGCATCCACATGTCGGTGTTCCACGTGCCGCCGCTGGTCGTGTGACAATAACTCATGATGGAGCCGCGTAGAGGCGTCGTCGGCGTAGTGCCGCAGGTGTCGATCGGTGGCGTGTAACTGTCGTGAGTGTGCCCCGTGCCGGCATTGTGGCCCATCTCATGCGCGGGAACGATGATGTCCCAGTTCATAAAAGTCGGCGCACCCACGGGCGACGCGAAACTGCCATTCAAAAAACCACTGATACCGTACGTTCGCTCAAGGTCGCAGGTGCCGCCGAGGTAAGCAATTCCGGCGTAGCTGGTGGCGCGAGTCCCGCTAAGCATGTGAATGAAGTTGTACGGCGTCGGGTCTTCGTTATTGATCCAATACGTCGCGAACCCCGAAAGGCTATCCGCGCTAAATGGCTCCCCGCCCGCTGGCCAGAGGCGCACAAAATCGAGACTGAGTCGCACGTTCAAATCGCGCATGTAAATGTCAGCAATCGCCGCGAGGAGCTGCACGACGTAGGTGTTGCAGTCGCCCGCGCTCGAAAAGAGATTGACGAAAAACTGATCGGCCTCGATCGCGACGTGTGCAAGTCGCGGGCCTTGGTTGTTTGGCGGGCTGCCCCGCAACGCGCCGATTTCAACATGCTTGATAGGAGTCGAATCGACGCCGCAAAACGCCGGAGCCTCCGAACCATCCCCGAGTTCCGCCGGTTTGTGAATCGTAAGTTCCGTGGTGGAGCGTTGCCCGGACACCGACTCCGACGAGACATAAAACCGCTCGCCCGCGAGATCGATCATGCCCTTGCTTGTGCCATCGCTGGTTAACGCGAGAAAGACGCTCGACGGATGCACATCAGCGATCGTCCCTCGATAAAGCGTCACACGGGGACGAGGCATTTCAACTTCGCCGACGGGCGTCATCATCACAAACCGGGCATTGGGCCCGATCACCTCGAAGGGCGCGAGTATCGCCTTTGCCATTCGTCCATCCGGAAGGGGAATAAACACCTCCCGCGCGGTCGCGGTTGCCTGCCAATCGGCCATCGCCGCCGGATCCATGGTCGCCCGAATCACCTCGCCGGGGCGATCGACTACCACAGACTGAAATAATGCAATCGGTTCCGCATCGACACTGGCATGAACGCCGAGCGCAACAGCGACGATTAACAGGCGTAAGGATCGGCTTCTCATCGGGTTCCCTCCGGACAGCACCTGCTGGAATAACAAGCGCGATACACCAATTCTATCAGATTCGCAGGTGTTCCGTCAGCGCCAACGCCTCCGCGCAGCCCGAAAATGGCGTGCCACATCGCATCCAGCAAATGATCAGCCCGTGTACAAACACACTCATTGAAGGAAATGACTGAGAGCGCTGGGACTCGAACCCAGGACCCACGGCTTAAAAGGCCGATGCTCTACCAACTGAGCTACGCTCTCGGAAAACCAAATACTACCATTCCACCGCGTCATCGTAAACCAAGCCCGCGTCACCCGCCCCGAATCGGCAACCCAACCACCTTCGCAGGCACTTTCGTTTCGCCAACCGCCACGAAACCACTCGTCCCCGCCTTCGCGGACGCGGTCTTCAAATACCCAAGCGCCAGCAGCGACCCCGCCGCCTCGCTCCAGCAACAACTCGTCACCCGCCCGGCCTCTTGTTCGTTAATCGATACCTTCGCATTCCGCACCGGCCGCTCCTCGCCTTCAACACAAATCCCCACCAGCGTACGGGCCAACACCCCATGCGACCGCATTCGTTCAATCACTTCCTGCCCCAGATAGCATCCCTTGTGATAGCTGATCCCGCGCTCGATCTGTCCCGTCTCCGGCGGCACCACATCCTCGTCAATATCATCCACCGATGCCGGTCGTCCCGCCTCGATTCGAAGTATCTCCAGCGCATTGCGACCAATTTCACGAAGCCCGGCCGAACCAACTGACGCCCGCAAAGCGTCAATCGCTCCTGCATGGGCGCGCTCCACAAAAAACTCCGCCACCGGAAGTCCGCCAAGGTCATCGCGAACGGCGCGACACATCGCACCCCCGACGGTCACGCCCACATGCTGCAACGAAGCCATCGCCGAGAAATTGGCAATCCCAACCGTGGCGCAAACGTCAACAACTCGCGGGCCGATGAGCGCGATCCGTCCGATCTCTCCCGTTCGATCGACCAACGCCACATCCTCGGTGATCACATACCGATTCAGATGGGCCAGCGCCTTCTCTCGCTCTCGGGCATCGACATCCAGCCAAATCCGATCCTCCAGCACGTAGAAATACAGATCAAAAACCGTCCGCCCCTTCACATTCGTTGCAAACGCATAATTCCCCTCGCCCGGCGAAAGCGTCTTAACCGTATTCGTCACCAGATTGTGCAACCACGTCGCCCGATCCTTGCCCGTCACTTCAATCGTTGCCCGATCAGTGCGCGTGAAAACACCGCCCGCAGCATGTGCAGCCGAGTATTGTTCAACAATATCAGGCGTGTTTGGCATGGTCATTCAGGATGCGTGCGTACGCGGGGCGCGGCACCGCCATCGGTTGCCCGGCGTCGGCATCATTCGAAATGATAGGAGAAGTCGCCGCAGATCTCAGGGTGCAACCGGCCGATCCGTCGCCGATGCGGGTTTCACGTTGGATGGCCCCTCATCCATGTCGCCCGAGTTACCCGGCTTCGGCTCCGAAGGCCCCGGCCGATCACGCGGCTGTTCCGGGCGCACATGGCTGAAATCCTCATCGCTGAGCTGCTCAATTCGCGTCGCCGAGAAGCGCACGTTGGATTGGTTGCCGTTCTCCTCCAACTCCATCACCTTGTGATAAAGCTCCATCGCGGCGTCACGATTGTGTCGGCGGAAGTCGTACACCACCGCGCACTGAAACCGCGCCGGATGCGGCGTATTAGGATTCAACTGCACTGCCCACTTGTAATATCGAATCGCGAGCTCATCATTCGGGTCGTCCTCGCGAAGATACTCTTTGTAAATCTCGCCGATGTAAAACGCCGCGTCATCCACCTTGTCCGACCGCGGATACTTCGCGAGAATCTGTTTGAACATGTCCAGCGCGTCGCGAGCCTTTTTCTTATTGTGCGGAAGTGCGCCCGCCAGTGGAATTCCCGCGACGTCCTTGTAGATCGCCTCGGCCTTGGCAAACAAAGCATCCGCCTCGGGGATCGGCTGTTCCGGAACAACCTCAACACGCTGCTCCGGAGCCTTGTCGCTGATATAAGGGAACACTTCCACCCGCTCAGTAGTCGCGCGTTGTCGTCGCGCCCAGTCCGCCCGGTTCGAGTCGCCCGCCATCAGGAACGACTTCTCCAGATCGGCGATACTGTTCAAATACGCCTGACGAGCCGCCATCATATTCTCGACAAGATCGGGGATGTTCACGTTCACCCGTGGCGAGCGCGGCCGGTCGTAGTCGTCTTCGGCCGGCGGCTTCACGTCCACGACGGCATAGTCATGCTTGCGATCCCATCCCTCGCAACCGGCCATCATCGAGACGAAGGCCGCAACCGCGAACGGGGTCAATACGCTGCCGAGAATTCTGTTTCGCATGTGAGTCATCCCTGATTAATCGTCGCGACGGCGGCGTCGCGGTTTCCCTCAGAAGGCAATCGACCCTATTGCAAGGAATTCTGCCGCTCCGGTCAAGTGCTTGTGGAATTTTTGTGCTGGTATCAAGTAAGTGGGGCAGGCGTCCCTGCCGGCCATTCCTTATATGGTCAATGCCGTTTCGTGTACTCGTCGCCAGCCCCCAGATCTTCAGCGCAGATCTCACCGCGCCCAACCCCGAAACTCACGCCATCATGGGCGTTTTCCACACCCTCGCCATTTTCCTTGTCAACCACGAACCCCCGAGATATCCTTATCTGCGCCCTGAGCGACCATACGTGGAGAGGTGGCTGAGTGGTTTAAAGCGGCGGTTTGCTAAACCGTTGTACGGATTAATACCCGTACCGGGGGTTCGAATCCCCCCCTCTCCGTTTCACATCCTTCGACTCAACCCCATCATTCCAAGAACCCCAAACAGAAGACAACCCGCGCCCTTGCCTGATGATCAGGTCGTCCAAGGCAACTCAGGAAATCGTCGCGAACGCCCTCGTACTCACGCCCACAGAAATCATGCAGCAGCTTCATCCGGTCCAGTCGCAGCCGCCACGCTTCCAAAACCGCCGGCTCTGCCGGCCCGTCGAACGCAAGCTCCCGATCCGATAGCCGCAATTCATCGCGAACAGACAGCCCCGCACCCTCCATGGCTCCGCGCAGCTTGCTCCCCATGTGAAAGTCGTATCGTCGCGCCGCCAATCCATCCGCCGCGTAAGCATCAAGCAATTCACGCGTCCGCGCCGAAACGGGCTTATGGCCGAAAAGGTCGTCGATCTCGGTCAGCGCAATCCACCCGCCCGGCCGGAGACACCGGAGCCAGCTGCCCAGCGTCGCGGAAAGGTCGACAAAAAACGCCGCCGCAAAACTGCACCAGATGCCGTCAACAGGGCGCTTGAGCGTCAGGGGTTGAAGCAAGTTCGTCGTACGAAACTCGGCATTCGTTGGATTCGCCCGGCGGGCCTCAGCCAGCATCTCCTCATTCGCGTCGAGGCCGATCACAAACGCCCCGCGCCGAATCAGTTCCGCCGATTGATCGCCGACGGCGCAGCCGAGGTCGACCACAATCTGATTCCGAATATCCGGTAACGCCGCAAAGATCTCGCCCCATGGTCGCCACGCAAATTGTCGTTTGTATTCCTCGATGATCGACATGACACACATCACTGACCGAGCAACGGCGGTCCCTCGATCTCCTTCGCGGCGTGCAGCTTTTTGTATTGATCGCGAAGTCCCGGGTCTTCGATTCGCAGCTCCGCTGCCATCAGCAATCGCGTCCCAAGGTCCTGCATGGCCGCCGTGGTAAGTCGCGCCTTCAAATGCCGCGTCAGCGTGGGACGCGCGTCCTCGAAGTTGACCGTCTGTGCAGGAATCCGCCGCTCCAGCATGAGCACATGAACGCCGCCTTCCGCCTCGATCGGGTTCGTGTACTGGCCCGGCTGCAATGCAAACGCCGACTTGACGAAAATGCCCGGCACCGTGTCATCCGCCGCGCTAAACGGCGGAAGCAGCCCGCCGCGCGGCTTCGATAATCCGTTGATGCTGAACTGGCGGGCAAGGTCCTCAAATTTCTCACCGCGTTCCAGCCGCTGTTTGATCTGCGGGTAGTACCGAGCCGCCTCAAGCTGGATGTGCCGTACTTCGACCTTCTCGCCATAGGTGCGGTCGTATTCCTTGCGCAACTGGGTCTCATCAACGTCGATGCGGTCCTGCACGAGCTTCCGAAGGCACGCCTGCCGCTCCATCGCCAATTGCAACTCATCCCGACTGACACCCCGCGAGCGAACCCAGTCCTCGATCAATTGCTCTCGACGCGCTGGGGTCAGCTTGTCGGGGTCTTTTCCGTTGAACTGCTCCGCCTGAAGCGTGTACTCATACTCCTGCTCGACATCGGCCTCAGCGATGGTGATGCCCTTGCGCCGCGCCTCCTGCATCGCCGTCTCACGCAGGATCATCTGTTGTAAAAGCGAAAGCCCGCGGGCCCGTATCAAAAGGTCCACGAGTTCCCGGCGCTCAATTCCAACACCGTTGACCGACGCAACCGTACGCGACGGTGCCGGCCGGGCAGGCTGCGGTGGGGGAGTCTCAGGTTTCCCCTGACTGGCCACGAGTTGATCGTGAACGGAGGCCCCCGAACGCGATCCACGATCACAGGCAACCGCGAACAAGAAAATCAGGAAAACTGGCGAAGCGATAATCGTGAAACGTGCGATAGTCATGCGCGGAATCATACCATCGCTCCCGCAATCCGAGCACCACGGCGAAACAACAGTTTGCGTCTGGGCATTGTTCAACTTCAAGCGGCGTTCGCAATAACAGCCCCGACAGGGGCGATGGACCGTAGCCACGGGCGAAAGCCCGTGGAAGGAATGTGCGCGTAGTATGCAGCCCCGATAGGGGCGAAGGAGCATTTCCCACGGAGCCGAATTTACACGGCACCACGTCACCAAACGCAATCGGCCGGCAGGATCCACTGCATGTCGACGGCGTGTTCGATCTCACGTTCTCGCCGCTCAAATCGCAACATAAGGATCACGATCCGCCCGACTCACAATAAACTCAACACTCGGCAGTGCCTTCCTCAACCGCGCCGCCAACGGCTTCAAAACCGGCCGTTCGCTGGCCCAATGCCCCAGCGCAATCGCACAAACCCCGCGGCGCTGATACTCCAGCGCATCATGGTGTCGAAATTCACCAGTAATCACGACATCCTTCTCATTGCCAAGTCCGGGAAACTCCAACGGCAGTTCACCCGCCGCGCCGACACAGACAAGTCCTCGCGTGAGTCGCGACTTGGGATTGCCGACGATAGAGACATTTGCGGCGCCGGTCTTGCGTTTGAGCGATCGCGCCAGGTTGGCAAGCGTAGTCGGTTTGGCAAATCGTCCGATGCGACCCTGCCCGACCCCTTCAATGGGGATCGGCTGTAGTTTGTAAATGTCGTACGCGGGGGTCTCGTAAGGGTGAGCCTGCTTCATCGCAGCGATAGCCTCGGCCAGTTCGTCTTCGTAGCAAACAACTTCGACGCGTACTTCAGCGACGCGCTCAAGACGGTCGCGCGTGCCAACCCGTGGGTTGGTAGAGTCAGTACCGAAAAATGTGCCGTGCCCGCCGGAGCGGAAGCTGCATCTTTCGTAGTCGCCGATGTGCCCACAACCGGCTTTGAAGAGCGCGTCGGCGACCTTGTCGACGGCATTCTCAGGGACAAAGACGACCAGTTTGCATTGGCCGAAGGACTTAGGTAGGTCGAGCGGTCTAAACGGCCGAGTGTCGGCCATGCCGCACAGGTCAGCGAGGACGTCGTTCGTGCCTCCGGGCACCGTGTCGAGTGCGGTGTGCGGCGAATAAATGGCAATGTGGCGACTGAGCGCCTCAGCAGCGATGGAGTCTTGCGACCCCCAACCCAAGACCATTCGCTTCGTCGGCTTGAAAATCGGCGGGTGGTACGCGATGACGGAATCGCAACGGAGCTTAACAGCTTCGTCGAGCACATCGGATGTCAGATCAATGGTGAGCAATGAACGACGTAGCCGCCACGAAAGATCTCCGACAATCAGGCCGACATTGTCCCATTCCGCAGCCGCCCAACTGGGAGCAATCTCATGGACAGCACGAAAAAGGTCGTAAACAGTAGCGGCGTTCCTGTTTCGACTTTTCGACTTTTCGACGTTTCGACGTTTCCTCACTCGCCACACTCACTCTGCACAAGAGCCGCGTACAACTCCATCACCCGCCTCGTCACCACCCCCGGCTGCCCATCCCCGACCACATGCTTCTCAATGCTCGTCACCGGCATCACCTCCAGCACACTGCCCGTCAGAAACACCTCTTGTGCCTCAAGCAGCATCGTAATATCAATCGCCGTCTCCTCCACGGGAATGTCCGCGTCGCGCGCCTCATCGATCACCGCCTTGCGAACCGTCCCCGGCAGGATCGGCGTATTCACCGGCGGCGTACGAATGACGCCGTCCTTCACGACAAATACATTGCAAACCGATCCCTCCGCAAGATTATTCTCCGTCGTGAACCACAGCGACTCATTGCACCGCCGGCTGGCCGCGTCTTTCATCGCCATGAGCCTCGGCAGATACGCCAGCGTCTTGTGCCCCGCAAGCGGGTCGAGTCGATTCGTCTTGTACGGGCTGATACACACGCGCCATCCCGTCTTGTATTGCTCCGGCGGGTGCGGCTGCACCTTCGTTGCCGTCGCCAGGATCGTCGGATGCGGCTCAACAACCTCCACCTGATCCGGCCGCGGCACATTGCCCGGCGTCACCACCAATCGAATACGCGCGTCCTTGAGGCCGTTCGCATCAAGCACCTCATACACCGCATGTTGCAACTGCGCCGCCGTCACCGGAATCAGTAGATCCAGCGTCGCTGCCGAGCCAAGCAATCGCTCAAGATGGTCGTTTATCCGCATCACCCGACCGTGATAAGCCCGCATGGTTTCGAACAGGCCCGCCGCATGGGTCAGGCCTGCGTCGAAGACAGACACAGTGGCCTCCCCGGCGGGTAGTACCCGGTCGTTGAGATAGACGAATTCACTCATCGCGCTGCGGCTCCATGGAGTTCTGCGGGTCTGCCGTTCATTGTTGGAATGGTACCGTGCAGCGCCGCCATCATCCCGGCCGCCTTTGCCGTGAGTTCGTCGTACTCCGCCTCCGGGTCCGAATCCGCCACGATTCCGCTGCCGACAAAAAGGTCGAGCGTATCACCCCGCCGAGTCATCGTGCGAATCGGAATGTTGAGCTGCATCGCGCCATCAACGCCGATATAGCCGATCGCGCCGCAGTAGGGCCCACGCGCAAAAGGCTCCAATTCGTGAATGATCTGCATGGCCCGTACCTTCGGCGCGCCACTGATCGAGCCGCCGGGAAAGCACGCCCGAAGCAGATCGAGCGAATCCGCATCCTCGCGCAGCCGGCCCGCAATCGTCGCAGTGCGATGAAAAACCGTGGGCAACGCCTCGATATCGCCGTCGGATTGCACACGCACCGTGCCCGCCTCGCACACCCGACCAATATCATTGCGAAGCAAATCGATAATCATGTTCAGCTCGGCCCGATCCTTGTCGCTCGTCAGGAGCATCCGGCGATTTGCAAGGTCCGCATCAGGCGTCGCCCCACGCGGCCGCGTACCCTTGATGGGCCGCGTCACAACCTCTCGGCCGTTGACGGCCAGAAACAGCTCCGGCGAAGACGACAACAGGGACCAATCGCCCGACACCCCGCTCAGGTACGCGCTGTACACGGCCGGATTAGTCTCACAAAGCCGCTGATAGATCGCCGCCGGCGAGGCAGCACACCGCACGCGGTACCGCCGGGCGAGGTTGACCTGAAAAACATCCCCCGCGCGTATGTAGTCCACGATCCGCCGAACATTCTCAAGGTAGTCCTCGCGCGAATCGTGCCATTGACCCTGGGCCAGTGCGAGCGACGAGTCGCTGCTTACAAAACCGTCCGCCTCGGCAATGGCCGTCTGCCAAAAGCGCACCTTGTCGGCCGAATCATCATGACTAGGGTCAACTTCACCCGCGACATACCACTCGTCGCGACAATGATCGACAACGAGTGCGCAACCGTAGTAACCCCACCATGAAAGCGGCATTCCACTTGCGCGAAGTGCATTCATCGAGCGCGGCTCAACGAACCGGCCGGCCTCGTATGCCACATAACCGATCCATCCCGCATGAAATGGAAGTCGACGGCCCGAGTCGATCGACCACGGGCGGCACGCATCAGCCAGCGCGACAAACGGATCGCACGGGTCCGCATCCGCGATCTCGATAACCCGTGACGGCCGAACGGCAAAGACCGAGTATCGCCCCCAACGCTCGTCATGGGCGACGGATTCAAGCATCACACCGCCGGCCTGCCCGGCAACCCACGCCCGAAGCCCGGAAAGGTTACCGGGCCGCGCAACGGTCCGTGAAAAGCATCGTCGAACAGGGGGAAGGGCGTTCACGGCCATCGTCGGGCAGTATAGCTTTGCCCAAAGGCCCTGAAAAACGCCGACCAACGCGAAATCGCGCGTAATTCCTGCACTCCGCGGCTTGAGGCGACGGGTCGGCCCCGTATAATTGAAAGGGTACCAGCCTGGGGGATCATTAAGCATTCGGGAGCCACGATGCAGCCCGTACATCACAGCGACCAGGTCGCGGCAACGCCCGCGCCGCAACGACAGACCGTGCTTTGGATCATCGCGCTCTTGCTCGCGGTGATTGCAACGACGCTGATCGTTCGAACCGACCGCGGGCCCATCGGCATCCCGACCGCCTTTGCCGATTCCCCGATGGCCGGTGCCCGCGGCATCTTCGCCTTCACCGGGCAGATCGATACCAACCGGTACGGCCTGTTCATGATGGACGTCGATACGCGAAACGTCTGGTGCTACGAATACATGCCCGGCACGCGAAAGATGCGGCTGGTGTTTGCCCGATCGTTCGACTTCGATCGTTACCTGGAGGGCTTCAACCTCGACAAGGAAACGACGCCGGAGATGATCAAGAAACTGCTCGAAGAGCAGCGAAAGAACAAAGACCGAATCCGCAACAACGGGGCACGGCCCGACGACGCGGACGAAGTGCTGGGGACGAGCATCCCCGGTTTGAACACGCCCGAGGAAGCAGAACCGACTTCCACCAAACCAAGCCCGACGCCGTAACCTACCGGCACGGGGGGATGAGACAATCGGTTGGCACGAGTCCCGCGAACGTTCGCAGGCTCGATGCGAGACAACGAAACACGAAACGACGGAGCCTCCACGGGTCTCCGACCACGGTGCTTGCATGGCGACCGACTATTTGACGCTGGATCAGGTGTGTGAAGCCCTCGGTGTGACCGCCGCCGACATCAAGGCCATGGTGGCCGACGGACGGCTGCATGAATTCCGCGACGCCGGGAAGGTCTTCTTCAAACGCGGCGAAGTCGAACGCATGGCCGCCAAAGAAGGCAGCAGCATCATGGATCTCGCCGCCACCGACGAGATGACCGCCGAGCCCGTCGCCGATGAGAACACCTCCTTCGCCTCGGCCCTTGGCAGCCTGGCCGATTCCTCCTCCAGCCTCGGCCTCGGTGAGATCAGCCCGCTCGCCGATATCCCCGCCGACCAGCCCTCCGAACTGAACTTACTCGACGATGAACCGGCTGCCGCGTCTCCCAGTGATTCCGGCAGCGCCATGGGAATCTCGCCGCTCGAAATGTCCGCCGAAGATTTCCCGCAGGAACTCCCCGCCGCGCCCGCCAAGGGCGCGCCGGCCAAGCGCGAGTTCACATCAGAAATCGACCTGTTGCCCGACAGCGACGAAGAGCAGCAACCCGCAAAACCCGCTGCCCGCCCGGCGGCGTCGATTCCCGATCTCGGCCTCTCCGGTTCGAGCATCATCAGCCTCGAACCCTCCGGCGAAGAAGAAGCCCCGCGGCCCGCGCCCGCCGCTCCCAAGCCTGCCGCCAAGGGCATCAGCGTCTTCGAAGATGATGAAGTCGAAATCGCCGCCGATCCGATGGGCGAGACGCGAATCTCCGCCGGCGTCGATGAACTCGAGGCCGTCGGCAGCGGCAGCGGCCTGCTCGATCTCACCCAGGTCAGCGACGACACCAGCCTCGGCGCTGAACTGCTCGACGTCATCTCGCCGACCGAGGCCGCCGAAACCGAAACGGAAGTCGTCGTCGAGGCCGCCGAAACCGTCGAAGATGAAGGTGCGATCGTCGCCGAACCCGTCGGCGAAGAACCCATGGCCGTGCCGATGATGGCCACCCCCGCCTCGTCAACCATGGCCCCGCGCATGGCCGCCTCCGTCGCCGTCGAAATGCCCGGCAGTTCCTTGATGAATGTCACCTGCCTGTTCGGCGTCTTGGCCATGGCGCTGGTCGGCCTCGCCACCGCAGGACACCTGCAGGGCGCATGGCCGGGTTTCCTGACGCTCATCGCCAAGGATGTCATCCACTACTCCGTCTTCGGCGGACTGGCCTTCGTCGCAATCCTCGTCGGTGTGCTCGGCATCCTCGCCGGCCGCAAATAACGCGGACACAATTCTGTTCACTGCGAAACGAACCACGCGCGGCAGCGCGCCTGTGATTTGTTCGCGCTTCCCGTCGCATCTATACTCCCGTCTGTCGTTCGATTCATCACGAGCTACTCCGTCGTGCGCGTTGGACCCGTCAGCGTCTGAATTCTCACATGCCACAGATTCGCCAACTCGATCCCGCGCTGATTAACAAGATCGCCGCGGGCGAGGTGATCGAACGTCCGGCCTCCGTCGTCAAAGAACTGGTGGAGAACGCACTCGACGCCGGTGCCACGCGCATCGACGTCGCCCTGGAGGAGGGCGGCTCGACGCTCATCCGCGTCACCGACAACGGCGGCGGCATCCCGCCCGACGAATTGCCCCTCGCCGTCGCCTCGCACGCCACCAGCAAGATCGCCACCTCTGACGATCTGTTCCGCGTCACCACCCTCGGCTTCCGCGGCGAGGCCCTCGCCTCCATCGCCTCGGTCAGCCACTTCCGAATCGTCAGCCGCACCCCCGACCGCCTGGAGGCCTATGAGCTTTTGAATTCGACCGAGACCGCTCCAACCGGAAATCTCAGGACTCACGACTCAGGACTCAAGACTCAGGACTCAGGACTCAAGACTTCCCTCTGCTCCGCCCCGCCCGGCACCACCGTCGAAATCCGCAATCTCTTCTACAACGTCCCGGCCCGCCGCAAGTTCCTCCGCCACGCCTCCACCGAACTTGCCAACGTCACCGAACAGGTCGCACGCGTCGCACTTTCACACCCCGGCGTCGCCTTCACCCTCTCCCACAACGGCCGCCAACTTCGCAACCTGCCGACCACCACCGATCGCCGCACGCGCATCGCCGACTTCTACGGACCCGAACTCGCCGCCTGCCTTCTGCCCATCCACCGCGACGAACGCGGGCTGCGCATCGAAGCACTCATCGCGCCGCCGGCCCAGTCGCGCCCGTCGTCGAAGTGGCAGTACGTCTTCCTCAACGGCCGCTTCATCAGCGACCGACGCATCGCCTACGCCGTGCGCGAGGCCTTTCGCGGGCTGGTCGAGCACGACCGCTACCCCGTCGTCTTCCTCTTCCTCACCGCGCCGGCCGACTCGTTTGACGTCAACGTCCACCCGACCAAGATCGAGGTCCGCTGGCGCGATGCCGGCCTCGTGCAGTCGCAAGTGCTGGCCGTGCTGCGCGAGACGCTTCTTTCTCACGACCTGACGCCGCGCCTCGGCTTCAACGCCCGCACCTTCACCGGCGCGCCGCCTACGGGCGAACGCACCGCCGATGAACGGTCGTTCGAGACGCGCCAAGCCCTCGCCGATTATCTAAAATCAGTCGATCCCACGCAGTCACGCCTCAACTTTGCCCCGCCGCGATTTCCTTCGGACTCCCTCCGCCCGTCGATCCGGTCGGTCTATCGCGACGAAAACGTCGAAACACCGACAAATCGAAACGTCGAAACGAATGAGGCACCGAGGGACCGAGTCGAAGATCCGCCATGGCGGGGGACCGAGGGGCCCAGTGAAGCGGATTCCTTTAGCGCCTCAGGTCTCAAGACTCAAGACTCAGGTCTCAAGACTCAAGACTCAGGACTCAAGGCTCAGGACTCAGGACTTCCGCCCCAAGCCTCAAGCCTCATCCAGATCCACAACACCTACATCGTCGCGGAGACCGGCGACGGGATCATGATCATCGATCAGCACGCCCTTCATGAACGTATCCTCTACGAGCGATTCCGCGACCGGATTCTCGCGGGCCCGCTCGAATCGCAGCGCATGCTCGTGCCGGCCACCATCGAGGTCTCACCGACGCAGGCCATCGCCGCCACCGAGCACGCGGAGTTGCTGGCGCGCCTCGGCATCGAAGTGACCGCCTTCGGCCCGACGACGCTGGCGGTGCAGAGCTTTCCAACGCTTCTTCCGAATCTGGACGTGGCGGCGTTCGTTTCCGATTTGTTGGAGACGATGGGGGAGGGAAACGTCGAAACGTCGAAAAGTCGAAATGTCGAAACGGGGGACCGGTTGGACGGGGGGTCGAGTGAAGCCGATTCCTTCGGCGACTCAAGTGGAACATCCGCCTTGGCGGAACTCAGGTCTCAAGACTCAGGACTCTCCCTCCCCGACGAAACGCTCCTCCACAAATGCCTCGACATGATGGCCTGCAAGGCCGCGGTGAAGGCGGGCGACCCGCTGACCACCGATGAGATGCAGGCGCTGCTTTCGCAGCGGCATGTCACGGCCCGCAGCTCCAACTGCCCGCACGGCCGGCCGACGACGCTGGAGCTTTCAACGCGGGATTTAGAGAAACAGTTCAAGCGCATCTAATCCGCGCCGCATGTGTATTCGCACCGTCCACCCGCGCAATCCTGTCCCGCAATCCTTAATCTTTCTCGGCCTTCGTGACTTTGACGAAGAACACAACGGCCCCCTCATAATCCTTTACCGAATCGAGCACGCTCTCTGGCTTCCCCCCGTCAATCGTGGGACTGGTAATAGAATCTTTGTTATAGAAAACAGCGTGAAACGGAATTTCCTTTTCTTGGAGTTTCAATTGAGGCACACTCCATGTGCTTTTCGCATTCAATTGGCCGGAACCTGCCGGCCTGGGGATGATCTTGCTCGATGAGCCCCACGGGGTGACAATCATAACCGACAGATTGTCGTTTTCTGGTTTGTAAAACAACGACAGACTCTTTGTGCTCTCAATCCCCATGTGACTTTGGGACCAAGTATCGACCGACTTTCCGTTTTGCCAGGTTTCCACCCTAATTTGTGTTTTCACCGAAGGTGGCAACTGCAAATCGAAGGTCGCTGAATCCACACCCAAGAACTTGCAGAGATCAGAGGTCGACGGACCGCCCGCCGCCTGCGTTATAGACCATTCATTCTTCGGTCCCGCCGAACTGATCGGTGCCGACACAAGAAAGTACGACCACCCAAGTGCCAGAACAATAAGAGTGCCGATGAAAAATCTGTTGGGATGCCTTTTCATGTCAGTTCTCCAATTGTGTTAATGTACTATAACCGACTATTCGGGTTCCATACCGCGACCACGAACCGGTTGAAATGAGCGCAGTCCACTCAATGCGACAAGCGAGTCCCGGTTCCCGTATGTCAGTCGCGATTCCCCCGCATTGCGCAAGGAGTATTGGGATCAATTCTCGCACGCTGTTCCCAAGCTCCATTTCCGATCGCCTCCTTCTCTGATAACCCCTTTCCCCACAACCACTTCCAATCATTTCACAGCGAATGTGAAACACTGATCAAGATTGATAGGTAGAGAAAGATACCGAGAACCCCCTCGCGCGACCCGCCCTCGCCCGAGCCGCGCCCACTCCGCGCGCATCGCGGCCTTCACAGAGCCGCGACCGTGAGGGAGCGGGTTCAACGTGATGCGCCGGCGCCGCCTCGAAAGAAGATACCGCCATGAACATGGCCACTATTTCGACTTTTCGACGTTTGAATCTCCCATGCCGCAAAGCAACCCCCATCCTCCCCTCGGCCCCTCAAACCCTCGGCCCCTTGAACCCTTGAACCCCTAAACCTTCAACCCGAAAGGAGTGCAGATGTCCACCAACTCACGACCCCAAAACGACTTACCCGATATTCAGACAAAAAACCCAAATCCCCCCAGCGCGCAACCCCCCGACCCCGGCTTGCCGATTGGCAGACCACAGGAACGCGAGCGAACCGCCTCGCCCGCCAACCCGTCCAATGACACCAACCCCATCGCGCCTCAGGACTCAAGACTCAAGACTCTGGACTCAGGACTCCCCCCGCGGCCGCCCCGCCACCCACGGCCTCCGCCGCCGACGGCTCTTCATCGCCCCCGAAGACGCCGAACGCTTCGAACGCTTCCGCCGCCACATGATCATCGAACTTCACCCCGAGGATCACACCGAAAACTTCTTCGTCGAGGCCATCATCGCCAAACGCTGGCTCATCCTCCACTGCGATGAGGCCGAGGCCGCCGCCATGCGCAACGCCTTCGCCAATTGTGAAGAACACAGCGCCTCGCAAATCGAATCAAAATCCAAATACGCCCCCAAAGACGACGACGAACGCTACGACCGCGCCATCGCCCACACCTGCACCAACGAAAGAGTCCACCTCGTCCTGCGCTACCGCGTCACTCACGAGCGCGCATTGTTCAAATTCGAAACCGCCCTCCGCCAATACCGCCTCACCCGCGAAGCCCGCGAAATCGCCGACCTCCGCCACGCCACAGGCCTCCAACCTGTGAACGACAACGACTCAGCCCCCGCCCCGCGCGCCAACGCCGCTGACGCCGCTGGTGCGAGTCGCAGAGTCGCCTGGGAGACAATCCCTTCCCGCGAATTGCACCCGATCCAACACCAATCCCACGGGAACGGATTCCCCCCGTAAAAGCCCGTGCGAGAAAGGATTCACGCACGAGCAAGCCCCCTCTGAAATCTCAAATCAAATCCACGCCCCGCTCACGTCGACCCAACCTCGCGCGCCTCAATCCACGACATTCTCAGCAAAGGTGATCAACACCGTCGGAAAAAACCAAACGACCGCACGCACCATCACAAAGGAATCCGCGTAGAAGAACTATCCGACGGCCCATGACGACCAGCATCACGAGCGAGGAACAGCCGTTTGGGCGAGAAGAGATCCTTGTGCCAACGGCAAATAGCGACCTAGGGATGATTTCCGTTTCCGGGTTCACACGGCATCTCTAAATCGCCAAAATAGCGACGATGCGTTGTTCTCAACTGCTCTCGACTTGCAGCTTCCAAGAGGACAACTTCGTGGTTTAGGCCCTGGTGATTGAGAGTAAGTTCGATTCGCAACCGCTCTTCTTCCGCCTTGCGGCGGTCGAAATCGTCGAATTCGCGATCTGTGACGATCTTACCCTGCGAACGATTGTATTCTATTAGGAAAATCATGGTGACTGAGTCTTGTGCTTTTTTAGTTCGTTCAGTAGCTGTTCGAATAATTGTATCAGATTTGCACGTTCAATGTCAGCACCTAAATACTGAAAAGACGTACGCGACTCGCAGGAGGCAACACTGATGGAAGTAGATCTCAATAAATCGCGGCATTCCTCAGGTCCACCGCCATACTTAATGTCCGTACTGACCAAATCGGACAATCGCTCTGAAACCTCAGCCCATAGGTGTTGTATCTCCGTTCGGATCTGGATTTCAACGTGGAAACCTTCAACCTCGGCAATAATATGGACCGCCCGGTATCCATGACTGGGCGTTTGCCGTCGGTCGATTAATGTCGCGTTCGGCAGCACATTTGTCAATTTAGACGCCAATTCATCTTGATCGGCAATTGTGGATACTACAATTCGGCATCCGGCAATGTCCTGCATTTGACTGAGTCGAACACTCTCTCTACGTAGTTTATCGATGATCGAAATAGTTGACTTTTCAGCTCGGCCTGTTGCCTCGTATCCAAGTTCTCGGATACGAGCCATCACGAACTCGTACGCGCCACGACCATACCGTCGATATTCATCAAGTAATCGGAGATCGTCATCAGTATGCGATTCAAATTTCAATCGCTCTCCGAGCCGATCAATTTGTGTCTTACTGAGATTAGGCATTAGACGTCGTAGCTCGTTTCGAAAAGTCAATCCTTAAACTGCATATCCTTATACGCCTCGAAGAGGTGCTTCAATTTGCCGCGCTGGTATTTGCCGGTGCTGGTGACGGGGATGTCGTTGCCGAAGAGGACGACCTTGGGGCATTTCGTCCACGGCACACGCTCCTTGCAATACGCAATCACCTGCTCCTGCGTGAGCGTTGTGCCGGGCTGGACTTGCACATACGCGCCGACTTCCTCGCCCCAGTAGCGATTGTCGAAGCCGACGGCCAGGCCGACGCGGATGCCGGGCATGGAGTTGAGCACTTCGTCAATCTCGAACGGCGACAGGTTGATGCCGCCGCGGATGATCAGCTCCTTGATGCGGCCGGTGATGAAGTAGTAGTCGAGGCCGTCCTTGCCGCGAAGCTTGAAGCCTTCGTCGCCGCTTCGGAACCAGCCGAACTTGAAGGCCGTGGCGTTGGCCTCCGGGTTTCGGTAGTAGCCGACCATGACGTTGTGGCCGCGGATGACGATCTCGCCCTTCTTGCCATCTTCCACCGGTTGGCCTTGATCGTCGTGGATGGCCATTTCGTTGGTGATGACGGGGCAGCCGATGCTGGGGAAGCCGTGGTCGTACATCCAGGCGCAGTGATCCTCCCACTCGAGGTCGGTCGGGAGGAAGCAGGAGTAGCAGACGGTTTCGGAGAGGCCGTAGCCGTGCATGATCTTGACGCCGAACTTGTCCTGAAAGTCGCGGGCCAGTTCGACGGAGAGCGGGCCTGCGCCGCAGATGAAGTGGCGAAGATTGGGCACGGATTCGGCGTCGAAGTCTTCGCCGGATTCGATGAGGAATTGCAGCAGCGTGGGCACGACGCTGACGATGGCCACGTCGTGGCGATGGAGCTTGGCCCAGAAGCCGCCGGTGCGGAAGCGTTTGTTGACGACGACCTGCGCTCCGACGAAGGCGGGGGTGACGAGGGTGACGATGGTGCCGTTGACGTGATGAATGGGCAGCACGTTCATCATCACGGTGTGTTCGTCAATGCTGTGCCATTGGCTGATCGAATAGGCGTCGGCGAACATTTGCTTCTGTGTCAGCACGACGCCCTTGGGGTTGCCGGTGGTGCCGGAGGTGTAGACGACGAGCGCCTCGCTGTCCCACGAGACGGCCGGCGGCGGTTTCGGCGTGGGGTGTGGGGCGACGTCGGCGAGGGCGGCGAGGAAATCATCCCAGCCGGCCTCGAGGGCGGCGGAGCGGCTCGCGCCATCAAGGACGAGGGCGAGTTGGAGATCGCCGGCCGGATTCTTCGGCATGGCGTCGAGACATTTTTCGATGTGCGTGAGGTCTTCGCGCGTGGAGGTGTGGACGACGAAGAGGGTGGCCTCGCTGTTTTCGAGGATGTAGGCAACGCGGGCGTCGTCTTCGCTGGGGTTAATCGGCACGACTCGTGCGCCGAGCCGCCAGCAGGCGAAATAGATGGCGACGGTGAGCGGCTGATTGATGGTGAGCGTGGCGACGCTGCCGCCGGCGCGGATGCCGTATTCGTGTTCGAGGAGACAGGCGACGCGCTGGATGAGTTCGGAGAATTGGCCGAAGGTGAAACACGTGGGTTCTTCGTTGTCGGCGGCGCAGGGGTAGTAGGCCATCCATGGTCGGTCGGCGCGATCGGTGGCGAGGCGATGCCAGAGATCGCCCATGTTCTGGTAGGGGAGGTGGTCTTCGATCGCGGGCAGCGCATCGCAGCGGTGGGCCTGCTCGATGAGCCTGGCAGTGGCGGCGTCGAAGGAAACGGCTTTGGAATCGGGCATGGCGGGTATCTCCTGCGTCGGCGGGCATTGAAACGGGGGGGATTGAAACGGGCAAGAATCTGTGGCCGGCGACCTGTGAAATCCTTGTAATCGGGGTCGGCTATTGATAGACTGTGGATTACGTTTGGATGGTGAGCCGGGCAGGTTCGGGGAACCCGAGGCGCGAGTCGTCTCGGTGTGGCGCGGATCATGGTGAACCAGGAGGGCATTTCATGTCACTAAGAATCATTTCTCGTGTTTTCATTCTTGGAGTTGTTGTCGTACCGTCGCTGGCGCTGGCGGTCGGCCCGGAGGTGATCTATTCCGAGGTCGCGGCAAGCCCGACGGGCGTTGTGCCCGGTGCAAAGGATGCAGCCGGGAACCCGGTGGTGACGAACTGGCTGGCGCTCGAAGACCTTTCCATGCGACATGATGGCGGTGAGTGGATGCTCAAGGGTCGCACGACGCAGGCGACGACCCTCGACTCCATTCTGGTCAAGGGCGGCGGCGGCGTTGGATCGGCGTTTGCGCAGGATGGCCAGCCGCTCTTGGGCGGTGTCGCGGGCGAGCAGTATGACTTTTTCGATACGCCGATTCCGGCATCCTGGGATAGCGCGGGGAATATCGGCTTCAGTTGCCGCGCCAAGGGCGGAGTCTCGACGCGTGCGGAGAAGATTATCCGCGTTGTCGGTGGCGTGCATACCGTCATTCTGCAGCAGGATGACCCGGCGCTGGGATTGATTGATTTTGGCGCGCCGTCGGGCGACGAGCGATTCGGCAATTCGATGAACTCCGTTCAATTGCTGAACAGTGGAGTGGCATCGTTTGTCAACACGCCGATTACCAACATGCACAGTTCGCGCTATCCGGCCATGTTCCGGGGAAACACATCGTTCAAGCAGTCCGGCGTTTCCACCATCGCCGGCGAAGTGTGGGATAATTTCGTTCTCGAAGGGGCGGGCGGCACCCCGGATGGCTTGCACTGGTTCGCCGAGGGCGACACGGAAATCGCGGACACGACCAAAGACGGGATCTTTGTCGTCGATGATGTCGTCGTCATGCGGGAAAACAATCAGGTCGCGGGTGCGGGAACGCCTCTGATGGCCGACGTCTTCTTTGGCCGAATGCTGGACAACGCCGACTGGTATGCCCGCGGCGACGACCCGGCCGACAACGACTGGGCGGTTCGAAACGGGACGCTGATGGCCAAGACGGGCGATGTGTTCGCCGGAGCGGAGGCGTGGGGCGTGAGCTTTCTGGCATTCACCGGTGACCATGCCGGTAATTGGCTGCTGGCCGGCTCGACGAACAATGCCGATCCGAGCCTGGACGAAGTGCTTGTCTATAACGGCTCAACCGTTCTGCTGCGCGAGAGCGATCCAATCGACCTCAACGCTAACGGATTGTTCGATGACAACGTGTTTCTCCGATCCATTCAGCCGAATGACGTGCATCTCACCGACTCGGGCGAGGTCTACATGCTGGTGACGCTGAAGGACGGCGCGGGGACGAATCTCGGCGACGGCTTCCTGAAACTGAACGTGCCCGAGCCTGCGACACTGACGTTGATTGGTGCGGCGGTGTTTGGTTTTTCCCGGCGTCGGAAGTCGGCGCGGTAATTCGCGTCGGATTGCTGCGTTCTGGTGAACTTCAATTCATTGCATCTCGAAGAAAGTCCCGCGTGACTGGTTGCGTGGGGGCGTCGAAGATCTGCGCGGGCGGCCCGGACTCCACGATCTGGCCGTCGGCGAGGACGTGGACGCGGTGGGCGCTTTTGCGAACGAAGCCCATTGCGTGGCTGACGACGATCATGGTCTGGCCGTCGGCGGCGAGGTCGGCCATGACTGCGAGGACCTCGGCGGTCATCTTGGGGTCGAGGGCGCTGGTGGGTTCGTCGAAGAGGATGACGTCAGGCTGATTCGCGAGGGTGCGGGCGATGGCGACGCGCTGTTGTTGGCCGCCGGAGAGGGTCGTGGGGCGGGCGTCGATCTTGTCGGCGAGGCCGACGCGCGTGAGCAGGGCGCGGGCGCGCGGTTCGGCGGTGTCGCGTGATTCGCGGCGGACATAGAGCGGGCCGCACATTACGTTTTGCAGCACGGACATGTGCGGGAACAGATTGAATTGTTGAAAGACCATGCCGACGCGAAGGCGGAGGGATTGGAGCGTCGCGTGCGCGGCGTGGTGATGCGCGCCGGGGGAGATGGTGACGCCGTCGACGCGGAGCGTGCCTGCGTCGAAGGTTTCGAGGCCGTTGATGCAGCGCAGGAGCGTGCTCTTGCCGCCGCCGGAACCGCCGATGAGCACCGCGACTTCGCCCTTGGCGACCTGCATGGAGACGCCGCGAAGGATGTGGCGCGGGCCGAAGCGCTTGGTGAGGGAGTCGATCTGGATCATGCGTGGCCTCCGTGGGCCGCGCCGCTCATCTTCGATTCGAGTCGGCGAGTGACGATGGAGAGCGGGTAGCTCATGGCCATGTAGAGCAGGGCGGTCATGAGGGCGAGGGGCAGGATGGCGCCGGTGCTGTTGGCCATGACGTTGTATTGCTTGGTCAGCTCGGTGATGGTGATGACGGAGCAGACGGAGGTGTCTTTGAAGAGTGCGATGAAATCATTGGTGACCGGCGGGATGACGATGCGTACGGCCTGCGGCACGATGATGCGGCGCAGGGCGGTGGGGCGGGACATGCCGAGGGCGAGGGCGGCCTCCATTTGTCCGCGCGGGATGGCCTGCAGACCGGCGCGGTAGATTTCGGCTTCGTATGCGGAGTAGTTGATGGCGAGGCCGGCGATGGCGGCGACGAGCGGGCTGAGGGCAATGGGGGAGATTTCGGGGAGGAGGAAGTAGAGGACGTAAAGCTGCAGCATGACGGGCGTGCCGCGGAGGACTTCGACGTATGCCGCGAGGGCGAAGCGAACGGGTCCGGGGCCGTACAAGCGGCCGAGCGCGACGAAGAGGCCGACGATGATGGCGATAGGCATGGAGGAGACGGAGAGGAGGACTGTCATCCCGGCGGCCTTGAGCATGACGGGGCCGTAGGTGGTGATGATGTCGGCGATGCTGGGGCGCACGGTTGAGGCGGCGCCGGGTTTCGCGTCGAGCAGCTTTTCCTGAGTCGCGTTCCAGATGTGGTACTTGTCGTAAATCGCCTTGAGGCGGCCGTCGCGGAAGGATTTTTCAATGGTGGTGTTGAGGGCGGCGACGAGGCGCGCGTCTTCCTGGCGCGCGAAGAGGACGTAGAAACCAGGCTCGACGGGCTGCCCGACGAACTTGAGGCCGCGGCCGGATGGGTGATCTCGGTAGTAGATGGCGGCGACCCAGTCGGTCAGAGTCGCTTCATGGAGGCCGTTGCGGACTTGGGCCATGGCGTCGGTGGTGCCGTCGTATTCGACGAGTTCGACTCGGTCTGCAAAACGGGTGCGGATGTAAGTGGCGGCGGCGGTGCCGCGCAGGACGGAAATTTGCGGCGTGCGGCCGTGCGGCTTGCGCTCAAGGTCGGGCCAGTCGTTGATCGTGCTGTCGTCGGCCTTGGCGAGGAGCTGCATTTCGTAGAGGTAGTAGGGGCGCGAGGCCAGCATTCGGCCGGCGCGCTCGGGTGTCCACTCGTAGCCATTCATGATGACGTCGATGGTGCCGGAGCGAAGCAGTTCGGGGAGGGTGTTCCAGTCGGCCTGTTGGAACTGGGGTCTAACGCCGAGTTCGGCGGCGAAGAGCGCGGCGAGATCGACTTCAAAGCCGATGACGCGGCTGGGGTCGGCGGGGTCGGGATAGATGTAAGGCCCGCCGCCCTCCTGATCGCCGCCCCAGATGAGGACGCCTCGCTGGCGGATGGTGTCGAGGGTATCGGCGCGAAGCGGGGCCGCGATGGGCGCGAGGATCGCGAGCGCAAGGCAATAGGGGAGATGGTGGACTCGGCGTTTCATCAGGTGCGAAATAATACGATGTTTGGCGGGCAGTGGAACGGGAAAACGCCGGCGCGGGGAATATTTTTTGCGGCACATTAATTGGTCATGGTCGGTCACGAATTGAGATTGTGTGAGAGGGCGTCGGAGCGCGTTGTATCCGGCGAGTGCGTGGTTAGACTGGCGGGATCATGGCGACGCGGAATAGCACGGTGGAATTGAGTCGGAGTGACTTGGAAGTGCTGCGGTCGCTGCGGACGGATTATTCGCGCAGTGGGACGGCGCGAAAGAAGCGCGTGTTGCGGCAACTGATGAGGCGGGGGTTGGGCGATGCCGTGTTGATAAGGGAGTATCACGAGGCGCTGCTTTTCCTGGCGGCGTATCCGGATGATCAGGAGGTGTGGGGGCTGAGTCAGAAGGGGCATCGACGCATTGCGGCGGAAGTACGGCGACTGACACGGGCGAGCAAGACCGCGGATCGGCGGCTGGAGAATTCGGGGATCGCCGGGTCGCGGGTGACGTGTCACTACTCGCTCGATCTGCTGGCGTGGATGGTGGAACGATTCCCGCGTGAGTTGGAGTTTGATTGGGAGGATGGATCGCTCGGCGACGATTTTGAGGAAGTGCTGCCGATGCTGGCCTCGCGCGTCGAGGGCGATGGATTGATGGCAGATCACCTGACGACGCGGGAGTGGGTGCGAAAGGCGCGGGGGCGGTTTCGCGGATCGGATTTGGCGTGGATTGTGTCGCGCTTTCAGCGGACAGGAGTAAAAGGGCCGCTACTTGATCGCGTGTTTGACTCGCTGGAGCTGCCGGTCGTGTGGCGCGTTGGGGCGAAGGCATCGCGCACGCTGGGACGGTTGCCGGGGGCGCGGGCGTTTTGTCATGTAGATGGCATTCGAAAGCTGGGAGCAATTCAGGAGGAGGTCATGCGGCCGGTGCCGGGGGAAGATCGCGTGTCAGCGGCAGAGGCGAAGCGGTTGATGGAAGTGGTGCGTACGGCGTTGGCGGTGCGGCAGCGTGAGACGGACGCGGCGACCTACACGCAGATGGCGGAGGTGCGGCGGTGGCGGCTGGAGCGCGGGTTTGAGGTGGTGATGTATGGAATGTCTCCGGAACGCCGGCTGCCGATTGAGAGTTTCTACGGATTCCTGCTGGCGAAGAATGGGATACCGCTGGGCTATGGCGGCGGGTGGGTGTTTTTTGATCGGTGTGAGATCGGAGTGAACATCTTCGACAGCTTTCGCGGCGGCGAATCGGCGTATGGTTTTGCGCAGGTGATGCGGGTGTATCGGCAGGTGTTCAAGTCGAGGCGGTTTACAGTTGATCCGTATCAATTCGGCGAAGGGAACCCGGAGGCGATCAAGTCGGGGGCGTTCTGGTTTTACTATCGACTCGGGTTTCGGCCGTTGGAGGCGAAACTGGCGAAACTCGCGGCGGACGAGTGGGCGAAGATCGGCGCGAATCGGGCGTATCGGAGTTCGGCGACGGTGTTGCGACGATTGGCGCGGGCGCACATCGCGATTGATTTGGAAGAGGGCGTTACGGATACGCCGGACTTGAAGCGGATCAGTCTTGCGGCGACGACGTGGATCGGTCAGCGGTTTGCAGGGGATCGGGAGGCGGCGGAGGCGTGGGCGGTGCGGCGGGTTGAGCGGATGGCTGGAATGCGCATGGGAAGTGCGCAGGGGGTTCGGTCGTTGGCGGTATTGGTGGCGATGGTGGATGGGATAGAGCGGTGGACGAACAAGGAGAGGCGCAAGGTAGGCGAGGTTGTGCGCGCGAAGGGTGGTGTGCGCGAGGCGGAATACTCTGCGAAGTTATTGCGGTGTGGTCGGTTGCGGGAGGCGTGGGGGTAATGGTGATTGGGCGTGGCGGTGGCGGAAGGCACTATCGGCCCGTCAGTGCTCCGATTTTTCTTGCCCCACAAACCTGGACTGGCGTCCTGGGCTATTGGCTTTCGCCCCTAAGGGACTACATTTGTGCGAGGCGGACGGCCAGGTCGCAGACGCGGTTGGAGAAGCCCCACTCGTTGTCGTACCAGCTCAGCAGCTTGAGGACTTTGCCCTTGCCCTTGGGGACGACCATGGTCTGAGGTGCGGCGAAGATGGAGCTGTGCGGGTTGTTGATGATGTCGCTGGAGACGAGCGGCTCTTCGCTGTACTGCAGGATGCCCTTGAGCGGCCCGGACTCGGCGGCTTTTTTGAAGAGGGCGTTAACCGTTGCGACATCGACTTCCTTCTCCAATGCGACGGTGAGGTCGACGATGCTGCCGTCCATGACGGGGACGCGGAGTGCGAGGCCGTCGAGTTGGATGGTCTTCTTAGGGACGACGAGGCCGATGGCCTTGGCGGCGCCGGTGCTGCTGGGGATGATATTCATCGCGGCGGCGCGGGCGCGATAGAGATCGTCGCCGTGGACCTGGTCGAGGATGCGCTGGTCGTTCGTATAGGCGTGGATCGTGGTCATGGTGCCGGCGATGTTCTCGCCAAAGACCTGCGGATTATCCGCCATGACTTTGACTAGCGGCGCGAGACAGTTGGTCGTGCAACTGCCGTTGCTTACAAAGGTGTGTTCTTTCTTAAGCGTGTCGTCGTTGACACCGATGACAACTGTCGCGTCGATCGCGTCTTTCGACGGGGCAGAGAGGATGACCTTGCGCGCGCCGGCGGTGATGTGGTCGTCGTAGCCGGCCTTACCCTTGGCGGCATCGCGCTTAGCGGTGAAAACGCCGGTGGATTCGATGGCGACGGTGGCTCCGAGCTCTTTCCACGGAAGCTTGGTCGGGTCCTTTTCGCCGCAGACGCGGATGGTCTTGCCGTTGATAATCAGGGCGTTATCGGTGCAGGAGACCTCGCCCGGAAACTGGCCGTGGGCGGAGTCATATTTGAAAAGATGGGCATGAATTTTCGCCGGAGGGCCGACGTCGTTAATAGCGACGATCTCAAATTCACTGGGTCGCATGGCCATCGCCCGCGCGACCATTCGTCCGATTCGTCCGAATCCGTTGATACCGATTTTAACAGCCGCCATGTGGGTTTCTCCTTGGATTTACTGGGACTCGGCAAGATAGAAGCGTCTCCCGAAAGCGTCAAGGTGTGTGGTTCGTTACACACCACTCCGTATCTGTCCACACAGTCTTTTTCGTGAGAAATCAACCAGAAAACCATGTTCATCGGCTTGGCGGACGTTCGGTTCGACGATAGAATAGGGGTAACCTACGGAGCGGGAACCTCCCATCAGGTTAATACGACGGCTAAGACGGCGATCGACGGGTCGTCACGGCGTATCCTTTTCGGCAACTGTAGCAAAAATGATCAAGCGCCTATTTGCGACACTTTTCGTACTACTGGCGACATCGCTTGATCCGCGCGCTGCGTTTGGGCAAGAGTTTCCGATCGACCTCGATTTGGATGCGTCTGAATTCACCACCGTGATCGGTGAGCGTCGATTGTCGGGCTATCAACCCGTCAGCGTGACGGTACACCAGGTTGGCGTAAACGGTGGGACAGGGCCTGTGCTCTTTCAGGTGGTTTGGCGCCAGAATTTTGACACGGACTGGGCCGCGACCTCGAATCTCTCGCTCAGCCAATACCAGTCTTGGTCGACCAGTCAGGCGGCGCTGGGTCGTCGTCCGCTTTGCGTTGGCGCTTATGGCCAGTCGTCCAACGCAAAGTACGTTTCCGTGTGGGGCAAGGATGAATTCACCGCGTGGAATCAGCGCGTCGGAATGACCCAAGAGGAGTACGAGGCCGAAGTCCTTGCGATGGAAGCAAATGAATTTCGCCCGACATGGGTTTCCGCGAACGGTATCGGCAGTCAGGTACGCTTCTCGGCAATCTGGGTGCAGGACCAACGGAAATCTTGCCACGCCCAGGGATTGTTTCAAGAGGACCTAAACCAGGCGATTATTGATAACCGCATGATCGGCTGTCGATTGATCAGCGCGGCCGCCTATGGACCGGATTTCAGTCCGCTGTTTGGCGGCGTGTGGATCAAAGGGGAACAGCCCCCCTGGGATTATTCTCATTACGTAAGCAAACCCGAACTTCAGGCGATGTTCGAGGACTACCAGGCACAAGGGTATCGACCGACGTTTATTACGTCGTATGACACGCCGACGGGTATTCGTTACACGGCCTCCTGGGAGGCGATCGATCAGACGGCGATCTGGCGGATGGCAGGTCCGCTGGTGCCGAGTATGTCCAATATTGATTCGGCGATGAACCAGTTCATGGTGGAGCGGCACGTTCCGAACGCAAGCATTGCGGTGGTGAAGGATGGACGGCTTGTTTTGGCCCGCGGGTACACCAATGCCCCGACCAACTGGCCCACGACGTCGCCGACGAGCCTCTTTCGTATAGCCAGCCTTACAAAGCCTCTGACATCGGTGGGCGTCATGAAACTGGTTGAATCCGGCGCCATTCAGTTCGATCAGCCGATCAACACGATCCTCAACACCAGTGGCTGGACGGACTCGCGCATCAACAGCGTGACCGTACGCGATTTGTTGCAGCATCGCGGCGGGTGGGATGTGAGCGTGTCCGGCATTGACCCGATGAGCCAAGATTTCAACATTTCAGCCGAACTGAATGTTCCGCTTCCGGTCACGACCGGCAACGTGATTGACTTCATGAAGTCGAGGCCGCTGGACAACCAGCCTGGGTTGGTATTTGCGTATTCGAATTTCGGCTATTGCATGCTGGGGCGAGTCATTGAAGCGGTGACGGGGCAACCCTACGACGCATGGATCAAGGCGAACGTATTGGCGCCGATTGGGATACAACGCATTCATCGTGGCCGCTCGGAACAGGGCCGACAATGGGCTGGCGAAGTGCCCTATGTGGATGCTTATCAGCGTGTGGTGCTCAGCGTCATGGGCGAGAGCACGGCGCCTTTGGTGCCACTCAGTTATGGCGGGTGGAACTTGTCTCTGCTGGATTCGAGCGGCGGATGGGTGACCTCGGCCGTGGATTACGCAAAGTTTGCTGCGACATTCCGAAACATTGATGCATCTCCCTTGCTTGCACGAAGCACCATTGACCAGATGTGGAGTCGACCACCTGAAGAGCTTGAGACAAATCCCGCGTACTACGCGGCGGGGTTTCTCGTACAACCGCTGCAGGCTCTCGGACATTATGAGGTTTCCCACACCGGGTCCTTTAACGGCAGTTCCTCGTGGATGCGACTTCGCGATGATGGTGTTCAGTGGATCGTTATGATGAACGTGAACGGGATTGAGGAATTGCCGCCGATGTCGGATCTTTCAGGAATCATTGATACGGAGATCGATTCGATTACCAATTGGCCCGCGCATGATTTGTTCAGTCAGTACAGCGTTCCGGATGCGGCGGTGTTCATCAACGTGCTGATTGGTTCGGACACGGATGCAGGGCACGTGATGGCATCCGATTTGAATGCCGATGGTTGGGTGGACGGCCGGGACATTGCCGGGTTCGTGCAGACGATGACCGGGTGGTAACGCACGGCGGGATTCAACGGGGTGGTAATCGCCCAATCACGATGATATGATTGTGATGAACCGTTGGCGGTTCGCAGCGGCGTAACGTTTTTTCTTTCACCCGCGTTTCCCACGGGTTGGTTGATCGATGGGTTCTCTGACGCGTGGGCAGTTGTTCGTTTATTCCTTGCTGGTCACGTCGACGGTGCACGCGCAGTCGTGGCAGGTGCAACTCGACCTTTCCACGACGCAACTCCAGGAACACATCGATACGCTGGTCCCGATGGGTTTTCGTCCGGCGATGATCTCGGCACATGAGACGCCGGGTGGTCCGCGCTTTCAGACGGCGTGGGTGAATGACGGTCTGACGAATTGGGGCTGGATTTCCGGGGTCAACTCGGCCGACTATGGAAGTTTTTCGACGGCCCAGGCTGGTTTGGGGCGGCGGCCGGTGTGTGTTTCGGCCTATGGCAATTTCCCGAATGAGTTGTACGCGGCGGTTTGGGTGAACGACGGTGTGACGCAATGGCAGGCGATGCGTCAAATGAGCAATGCCGACTATACGACACAACTTTCAACGCTGAGCGGTGGAGGGTTTCGGCCGTACTGGGTTTCGGCGACGGGGACCGGCGCCAATACGCGATACGCGGCACTTTGGATTGGCGATGGCCGCACCAAGTGCGAACAACACAATTCCAATAGTTCCCAGTTCGCGCAGACCATCACGAACTATCGCTTTAGCGGGTGTCGGCTGCTCTGTTCCAGCGGAAGCGGGGCGGCGGCAAGCCCATTTTTCGCCGGCGTGTGGGTGGTGTGGGAACATCCGCCGTGGGAGTCGTTCCATGAGCAAACGCTTTCTGAATTGCAGACAACGGCGTCGGCGTACCTGGCGCAGGGCTTTCGGCCGTCCTTTATCAACGCCTATGAGATGGCGGCGGGGACGCGGTACACGTCGGCCTGGGAGCAGATTCCGCAGCCCAGCGTGTTCACGATCACGGGGCAGGCGGTTCCGCAATTGGCGGCGTTCGATACGGCGGTGCAGAATTTCATGACGGCGCGGCATGTGCCAAACGGCGTGCTGGCGGTGACGAAGAACGGGCGGTTGGTCCTGGCCCGGGGGTACACGTACGGTCCGAGCGGTTGGCCGATTACGCGTTGCAATGCGCCGTTTCGAATGGCGAGCCTGACGAAGACGTTGACCGCGATCGGCGTGATGAAGTTGGTGGAGAACGGCGTCATCGGGATCGATCAGCCGATCAGAACGATTCTGGATACGTCGGCGTGGGTGGATCCGCGGATCAACAATGTGACGGTGCGGCATTTGCTTCAGCACTGGGGCGGTTGGAACAACATCGCCTATGACCCGATGTATCACGACTTTGAGATCAGCACCGCGCTGGGCGTGCCGCTGCCGACGACGCCACAGACCATTTTCAATTTCATGGCGACACAGCCGCTCAATTTCGATCCGGGATCGCAGTTTTATTACTCCATTTTCGGATACTGCGTGCTCGGGTTGGTGATTGAAGCGGCGACCGGCGAACCTTATGAATCATGGATGCGGAACCATGTCTTTCTACCGGTGCAGGGGCGGAGCTTTCATACGGCCGATTCGCTGCTGGGGTTTCAATATCCGGGGGAACCACCTTACTGGGACAGCTATCAACGATCGAGTCCGTGCGTCATGGGGCCATCGGCGCCGGCGATCACGCCGATTCAATACGGCGGCTGGAACATTCGCTCGTTGATGAGCACGGCGGGGCAGGTTTCGTCGGCCATCGACTATGCCCGCGTGATCGCGGCCTTTGATACGCCCGCATCGTCGCCGCTGCTTACGCAGCCGACGATCGATCTGATGTGGAGTCGTCCGCCGGGAATACCGGCCAACGCGAATTCCTGGTATGCGTGCGGGTGGCTGATTCAGCCGTTGGGGACGACGGGCCTTGTTCGCGGGTCGGGAACTGGACAGACCAACGGAACGGCCACCTGGTTCATGCGTCGGCCGGACGGGATTAATTGGGTGGCCATGTTCAACTCGAACGGCGCGCTGGGGGTGCCGAGCATGTCGGATATGGGAGACGTTATTGACGGCGCGGCCAATTCAATTACGAACTGGCCGGCGCACGATTTGTTTCCGAATTACGCGCTTCCCGATGCGGGCACCTTCGTCAACGTCTTGCTGGGGATCGATACGGATCCGATTCACATTGAGGTGTCGGATGCGAACTTCGACGGCGTGGCGGATGCCCGGGATGTCGGGCCTTACATGCGGCAGGCGTTGCCCTAGTCCATGCGAGAGGCCGGGTGTAGACTGGCGCGGGTCATGGCGCCGAGCGATCGATCCAAACTGGTGAAACGAATCGCGGAAGGGCTTGGATTCGAACGGTGCGGGATCGCGCCGGCCGGACCTATTTCCCACGACGATTATTTTGGCGAATGGCTCGCGCAGGGTCGCGCGGGGACGATGGGGTACCTTCATCGTCATCGTGATTCGCGACTCGACATTCGGCACATGCTCCCCGTGGCGCGCAGCGTGATTGTTGTCGCGCTGAATTACAAACAGCCGGAACCTTCGCCGACGGATGAGAGGCACCGCGGGCGGGTGGCGATGTATGCGTGGGGGGAGGATTACCATGTCGTCATTCGGGACAAGCTGGAGCTGATGGTTTCACAGTTGCGCGCGGAGTTGGGGGATCCGTTTGAGGCGCGGGTGTGCGTGGATACCTCGGCGATCATCGAGCGCGAGTATGCGGTGAAGGCGGGGGTGGGGTGGATCGGGAAGAACACGCTGGTGATGCATCAATCGCTGGGGTCGTATTTCTTTTTGGGTGTGGTGGTGGCGGACCTGGAGTTGTTGCCGGACGTGCCGGAGCCGGACCATTGCGGATCGTGTACGCGGTGTTTGGACGCCTGTCCGACGGGGGCGTTTCCGACGGCCTATCAGATGGATGCGAGCCGGTGCATCTCGTATCTCACGATTGAGCATCGTGGCGACATTGAACCCGCGCTCGCGCCGCAGATAGGCGACTGGGTGTTTGGCTGCGATGTGTGTCAGGCGGTGTGCCCGCACAACCGCGATGCGCCGACGATGAAGGAGCCGCGGTTTCTTGGGTCGGCAGAAAGCGCCCGGCCGGCGTTGCACGATGTGCTCGGCTGGGACGAGGCGCTGTATGCCGCGTATGTCGAGGGACGGGCGACGGATCGGGCGAAGCGATTGATGTGGAAGCGCAATGCGACCATTGCGCTCCACAACATCACGAATGTCAGTGCCTGATTCGCCGTCGGCGATTTCGCAGCGTGAACATTCCAACAAGCATGAGCGGCGTCATCATGGCCATGCCGGCGCCACACGTTCCACATGCCACGGTCGGGTCGGGAGGGGTGCCGGGGGGACATGCGTCGCCCACGCCGTCGGCATTCGCGTCGGCCTGGTCGGGGTTCGCGTTGTTCGGGCAATTGTCATTGGCGTCGACGACACCGTCACCGTCGGCATCGGGATCATTGTTGCCACCGCCGCCGGGAGGATTAACCACCGGCGCAACGTTGTATCTCAGCACGCGGCTGTTGAGTCGGTCTCCGGCGTAGAGATTGCCCAGGGCATCGCACGCGACGCCGCCGACATCGTTGATGCTGTCGGCGCTGATGCCGCCCTTGTTCTGCACTTTGGTGGTGAAATCGCCGCCCTGGCCATAGACACGGTCGGCGGTGCTGTCGGTCTGGGGGTTGGTGAATTCGAGGATTCGCATGTTGATGGAGTCGGCAATGAATAGGTTTCCACTCAGAGGATCGATGGCGACGCTGACGGGCGTATTCAGGGTCGTTGCCGACGGGATGGCCAAGCCGTCATTGGCAGCCTCACCGCTGAATGTGGGATGTCCATAGACGCGCGAGGCGGCCATGTTGGTGGTGATCGGCGCCAGATATAGAAGTACGCGGTGGTTGAATTCGTCGGCGACGTACACATTTCCCGCGGCATCGACGCAAACTCCGCTGGCGCGGTTGATGGTGTTGGCCGCGGCGGCCCCGCCCTGATTGCCGCTGCCGCTGTTGGCGTCGGGCTGGCCGAGGAAGATGTCGCCGAGGGTGTCACTGCCCGGGGCGGCGGGCGTGTTGTAGCGGACGACGCGGCTGAAGAAACGATCAGCCAGATAAACGTTTCCCGCGGCGTCGCAGGTGATGCCTTCGGCGTTTCCGATGTTGGCGTTTGTGGCGTTTACGCCCTGGGTGCCGGTCGTGAAACTTCCGCCCTGGCCGAAGACCTGCACGGCGTCCATGCCATTAGTGAACGGCGCGTCGTAGCGGAGAATGCGGGCGTTGCCGGTGTCGGCGACGTAGACGCGTCCTGATGGATCGACGGTCACGCCGCGCGGGCCGGAGAGGGTGTTCTTATTCGGGTTTGCGCCGCCGCGATTTTCCTGAGAGGAGGCGAAATCGGCCTGGCCGAGGACCAGGTCGGCTGACGCGCCGTTGGCGAAGGTCGCGGCCACGTTGTACATGAGGACGCGGTTGTTGGACGTGTCAGCGACCCAGAGGCGGCCGGTCGTGTCCACGAAGATTCCGCGGTTGCCGTTTAGCGTTGCAGCGCTGGAGGCCCCGAGACCCTGATTGGCCAGATTGGTGGTGAAACCTGGCTGACCAATCACGGCGTCGGCGGTGGTGTTCTCCGGAGCGGCAAGGACCGGAGCGGCCCCGATGAGCAGGGATAGACCGAGAACGAATGCGGAACGGAAATGGATGGACATGGGGGATTCCTTCGAAAACGTGCGAGACTGGTGAATTCTCTCTCCGCGAGGCAACCCCCTGCGGACGCCGGGGGTCAGGTAAGTATGCGATTTATTCGTTTCCGGGGCAAATACCTTTTTTGTGTGGCGAGAAACGGGGGTTACGTGGTTCCAAAGAGTCGGTCGCCGGCGTCGCCGAGGCCGGGGACGATGTAGCCTTTTTCGTTGAGTTTTTCGTCCACTGCGGCGGTGAATACTGCGACATCGGGGTGGGCGGCGATGAGGCGTTCGATGCCTTCGGGGGCGGCGACAAGGCAGAGCACTTTGATCGAATTGGCTCCCGTTTTCTTGATGAGGTCGATGGCCGCGGTGAGTGAGCCGGCCGTCGCCAGCATGGGGTCGATGACGATGACGTCGGTTCTGGCGATGTCGGGCGGCATCTTGTTGTAGTAGGTGACCGGCTTGAGCGTGTCGTGGTCGCGGTAGATACCGAGGTGGCCGACGCGGGCTGAGGGGAGCAACTGGAGGATGCCCTCGACCATGCCGAGGCCGGCGCGAAGGATCGGCACGAGCGTGAGGCCGCGGGTCATGGCGACGCCGTCGCAGGGGCCGAGCGGTGTTTCGACGCAGACGGCGTTGGTGGGATAGTCGCGCGTGATTTCAAAGGCCATGAGGCGGGCGATCTGGCCGACGAGGCGACGGAACTGCTCGACGCCGGTTCGCTTGTCGCGCGCCCACGTTAGGCGTTCCTGCACGACGGGGTGGCGGATGATGGTGACGTTTGGCCACGTGCGTTGGGTCATGGGCGGCTCCTTCGCAGATTGTCGGGGAAGGGCGGGGAATGTTCCAGAGAGCGTAGATAGATCGAAGAAAGGAGTCGTGGACGCACGCGAATGATTCGAAAATGCGGTGAAACCGCGGCGTTACTCGGCGATCACTTTCGGGCGCGGCTTTGAGCAAAGTCGGAAGAGCCCGCTTCCTTACCGGCGCGGCTCCGACGGGCGGATCAAGCGCAAGCTATGGAGTGAGTGCGTCGGTGAACATGACGAGGTCGTCGCCATCTACGTCGCCGTCCGAGTCGTAGTCGCCTGCACAGTTTGGCAATGCGAGATTGCCGAGTAACAGGTTGACGTAGGGGTCGATATCCGCGAGGTCAACCGCGCCGTTTCCATCGGCGTCGCCCGGGGCGTACACGATGACATTGGCTGTTGTACAGCCGACACTGAGCAGGCCGGTGATCGTGTTGCGGGCTTGTCCGTGATAGGTGGTGGTTACGAGGGGGTTGATGCCGAGCGGGTTGCCCGATCCAACCAGTGAACCGCCGCAGGAGCCGTTGTACCAGTCGATGGTCTCATTGGCACCGACGGTTGCCGAGAGGTTCACGAGGTCGCCGGGGCATACGGGCGACGCGGACACCTGCGGGTTCGACGGATTCTGCGGGTTGGCCGGCGTGATGGTGAAGTTGGCGTTCGAGATGTCGAAGTAGATGTTTCCGACGGCTTCAACTTTGATGCGGGCCTGAGTGGTGTTGATGTTGGGAAGCGTGACGACTTCCGAGCCGTCGTTCGGCGTCCCTGCCAGAAGCGTCGTCGGGAAGGTGTTTCCACCGTCGGTCGAGAGAAGGATATTCACGTTGGCGGTGTTGACGGGGGCACCGTTGGTGCCGGCCACATCCCACGTAACGGTTTGATCGCCGCTCCAGCTAACCGCCGTATTGGGCGACGTGACGCTGAAGGCGCCTCCTGCATTTGTTATGACGACATTCATGTCGTCGGAATTGGCCCCTCCAGTGCCGGCCCGGTTATCACGAATGGTGCACCGCCAGTTCATGGTCCGATTGGTGGTAGGAATTCTTTCAACCTTTAGAGAAAGCGTGTTGGCCAGAACAGCACTCAGGCGCGGGCAGGTTCGGCTTGGGGATGCATCCGGATTGAAACTTCGAAAGAGCGGGCTGCTGCCATTGTCCGCCGCCCCCAGGCCGCCGATGACACCGGCGGTCTGCGCCGGTCCAAGGTCGCGCTCTTCCCAGCAATAGGTGACCGGATCGCCGTCAGGATCGCTTCCGCTTGCGGCCGTGAGTATGAATGGAGTGCCGCTTGGAATTGTATAGTCCGGTCCGGCGTTCACCGTGGGTTGGTTGTTGCCCGTATTGACAGGGGTGGCACACGAATTGCCGCCGGCGTTGATGAAGTTGCTGATCTCCTGAATGCTGATGAAACCGAAGTATGGATCGCTGTGAGGCTGGAGGTTGTCGAGTGCTCCGCAAACGCCGGCATAGCCCATGATGGTCGAACCGCTGCCTGGTTCGTAGGCGGTGGAGGCGTTGCGATTGGAGCCGCAATTGGTGGAGGCACCGTTAAAGTTGTGATTGCCGCCGAATTGGTGGCCCATTTCGTGTGCCACGTAGTCGATCCAGAAGCCGTCTCCGGTGGGGCTGGAAAGCCCGGTGACGCCGCGTGCCTTTGAGGCTCCGCAAACGACACTGAGTCCGGCAATTCCACCGCCGCCGGTGCTGAATACGTGGCCGATGTCGTAGTTTGCACTACCAATGACCGTATTGAGATTGGTGACGTTTTGTCCCAACATTGTCGATCCGCTGCTGTTGGTGTAGGGGTCGGTGGCTCCGTCGGTGTAGACCAGCAGGCTGTTGTTGGCCACCAGGATCATTCGGACGGCCACTTCTGTTTCGTAGACTCCCGTTACGCGATTGACGGCCGTCACAATCGCAGCCTGGCCGAGGGCGACAGTGCCGCCGTGAAATGCCGTGTATTCACCCGTGGCGGCGCAGGCCAACCTGTATTCTTTTCGAACGGCGCCGGTGGATCGCAGCGGGGCGTCCAGCGCCTGTTTAAGCTCTGTCGCCACGGCTGCCGCATCTTCCGGCCCGACGCAGTGAAAATCATCCCGCGGCAATAGATCACGCTTGTAATAACTCGTGTACAGCGTGTCGTCGCCGCGCGTGAATGGGTCGATATAGGATGCGCCCAGGGTTGGCGAGAGGATTTGAGAGTGAAACCCCTGTGGCGTCAGATCAAAGCGGATGGTGGCCGTGGGGTCGTCGATGCCCTGGCCCAAATACGTATGGATGGATGGGAACTCAGCGGCAAGGCCCGGCGCCATGATGGGGGATTCGACCACACGGAAACGAGCGAACGATCCATCGGGCATGGGAATGCTTACGACAAAATCGGAGTTCTTCACGTCGCCGACGTTGGATTCCAGGGGCGCCAATCGCAAGACATCCGTGATCTGTGCCCGATCCAGCAGCAAGGCCTGATATTTCTCTGGGCGCACCCAGGGCGCATCGGCCTGTCGAGCGACGGGTATTTCATCCAGCATGGACCATGCATTTCGCGTGACTTCTTCGCCGAAATCTTCCGCATGGATTGGCGTCGCGGCCGCGCCGACTGCGACGAATGACATGATGAGGAAATGACTGTAAGTACGGCCTGATGCCATGAGGTTCTCCCGCCTTGCTGCAACACCGCTCCCGGTTCGGGAATGGCGGATCTAGATTTGTGACGGTCGGTGCGCTAACACCCAACGTCCGATGTGAGGCCTTGGACTCTAACAAATGATACTCGTTTCTGCAGACGGGATTCAAGCTCGCCCCATAAGAAAGGTGTGGAAAGCGTGAGAATCCTCGGCATCAGTAGCGTTTTTGGTGTGTGTCTATGCTCGCGACGGGTCGGGACGTTCGGGGTCGATGCCGAAGTCCTTGATTGCTTCGTCCACAATGGACTGCTTCAGTTCGCCACGATTGGCGAGGACGTGCAACGCGGTGACCACGATGTTTTCGGCGTCGATCTCAAAGAAGCGGCGGAGTTCTTCACGGGCTTCGCTGCGACCGAAGCCGTCGGTGCCGAGCGCGGTGAGGCCCATGGGCGCCCAGCGTGCGACCTGCTCGGGGACGATTTTCATGTAATCAGTGGCGGCGACGATGGGTCGCGGGTCGGCGGCCATGATGGTCTCAAAGTAGCTTCTGCGCGGCTTGCTCGAGGGGTGCAGGCGGTTCCACCGTTCGGTGATGAGGGCGTCACGGCGGAGTTGTTGATAGGACGTGGCGCTCCACACGTCGGCGGAGACGCGGAATCGTTCGGCGAGGATCGTCTGCGCACGGAGCACTTCGTTGAGGATTGAGCCGCTGCCGAAGAGGTGGATGCGCGCCGCGTTTTTCTTCTTGTCGCTGCGCCGGAACGGATAGAGGCCCTTCAGAATGCCTTCTTCGCAACCTTCGGGCATCGCCGGCATGACGTACGGCTCATTGGCCACGGTGACGTAATAGAAGATGTCATCCTGTTGCACGTACATGCGGCGGATGCCTTCTTTGATGATGGCGCCGATTTCGTACGCGAAGGCCGGATCGTAAGCGAGGAGGTTGGGGACGATGGTGGCGTGGACGTGGCTTTGGCCGTCCTGATGTTGAAGGCCTTCGCCGGCGAGAGTCGTACGGCCCGCGGTTGCGCCAATGAGGAAGCCCTTGCCGCGCATATCGGCGCAGGCCCAGATGCTGTCACCGACGCGCTGGAAGCCGAACATGGAATAAAACGTGAAGAACGGGATCGTGTTGATACCGTGGGTGACGTAGGCGGTGCCGGCGGCGGTGAAGGAGGCCATCGAGCCTGCTTCGGTGATGCCTTCCTGCAGGAGCTGGCCGTTGGTTTCCTCGCGGTAGTACATGAGCACGTTCTTATCGACCGGCTCGTATTTCTGGCCGCTGTGCGCATAGATGCCGTACTTCTGGAAGAGAGCATCCATGCCGAAGGTGCGTGATTCGTCGGGGACGATGGGGACGACGAGCTTGCCGATTTTCTTGTCTTCGAGAAGGCGAGAAAGGATGCGCACGTAGGCCATCGTCGTGGACACTTCGCGGCCGCCGCTGCCCTTGTTGAATTCTTCGTAGGTTTTGTCGGGCGGGGCCTCAATCGGCTTGGCGCGAACGACGCGGCGCGGGATGAAACCGCCGAGCGACATGCGGCGCTCGAGCAAATACTTCATTTCGGGGCTGCCCTCGGGTGGGCGGTAGAACGGGGCGTCGCGCAGTTCGCGATCGGTGATGGGGATTTCGAAACGATCGCGGAAGTGGCGGAGTTCTTCTTCGTTGAGTTTCTTTTGCTGGTGGGTAATGTTCTTACCCTCGCCGGCTTCGCCGAGGCCGTAGCCCTTGATCGTGCGGGCGAGGATGACGGTCGGCTTCCCCTGATTCTCAACGGCGGCTTTGTAAGCGGTGTAGACCTTTACCGGATCGTGGCCGCCGAGTCGCAGTTTGCAGAGGCGCTCGTCGCTAAGGTGTTCGACGAGTTGCAACAGGCGCGGATCGGTTCCGAAAAAGTGATCGCGGATGTACTGGCCGGTTTCGACGGTGTATTTCTGCCATTGGCCGTCGACGACATTGCTCATTCGTTCTGGCAGCAGGCCGTCGGTGTCGGCGTCGAAGAGGGGATCCCAGTCGTCGCCCCAGAGGACCTTGAGGACGTTCCAGCCTGCGCCGCGAAAGGCGGCTTCCAACTCCTGAACGATGCTGCCGTTGCCGCGGACCGGGCCGTCGAGGCGCTGGAGGTTGCAATTCACGACGAAGATGAGGTTGTCCAGTTCTTCGCGGGCCGCGAGGGTGATCGCGCCCATGCTTTCCGGCTCATCCATTTCGCCGTCGCCGAGGAAGGCCCAGACATGGCAGTGGTCGGTCTGGGCGAGGCCGCGGTCTTGCAAGTAACGGTTGTAGCGAGCCTGGTAAATCGCCGACAACGGGCCGAGGCCCATGGAAACGGTGGGGAACTCCCAGAAGTTCGGCATGCCCCACGGGTGCGGGTAGCTGGACAGGCCGCCGCCGACGGCGAGTTCGCGGCGGAAGTTGTGCATCTGTTGCGTGGTGAGACGGCCTGCAAGGTAGGCGCGGGCATAGATGCCGGGGGAGGAGTGGCCCTGGAAGTAAATTTGATCGCCGGTGCGCTCGGTGGTGTTGGCGCGGAAAAAGTGGTTCCAGCCGACTTCGAGCAGGGTGGCGGCGCTGGCGTAGGTCGAGATGTGACCGCCGATGCCGGAGTAGCGGCGATTGGCGCGGACGACGAGTGCCATCGCATTCCAGCGATTGATGCTTTTCAGGCGGCGTTCGATGTCGCGGTCGCCGGGGTAGTGCGGCTGCTGGGGGACCGGGATCGTGTTGACGTAGGGTGTATTGAAATTCGTCGGCAGGGCGACCTGTCTGCGGCGGCAATAGTCATGCAGGGCTGCCATGAGATAGCGGGCGCGGTCCGGCCCCTCGCGGGCCATGACGGCCTCCATGGACTCCACCCATTCCTGCGTTTCGGTTGTGTCAGTGTCGAAGCGTTCGATCATGTTCATAAGGGGGGAAGCTTAGTCGACGAGGCGGGTCGGTCCAAGTTCGGGTGGGTTGTTTAGTGCGTGGTGGGGCAGGGGCCGGGTTTCATAACCACTTAGTGGGGGTTGACTTAGCGTGGGTGGACGTCGAGGCGAGCTGGGTCGAAAAGTGTGGGGACGAGTTCCCAAACGGCGCGCGGGAGTGGGGAAATCGCACCGTCCCGTGTGGGAGAAATGCGGTTTTTGCAGCGAAAAACCGCGTTTACGTACGTGGATCGATGCCTGGCACGAGTGATGCTTCATCCTCGTTTGAGGTCCGACGCTGTGTCGGGCAGGACAAAGGAATCGGGCCACAAGGAGAACCGTGTATGTTCGATCCATTCGGGATTGTGTCGGGTATTTTGGGCTTTTATTCTGGTCTGTGGGACTTCGTCCAGCAGATTCTCTCGAACCTTTTCGGCGGCCTGATCGGCGGCTGAAGCCCCACTCCACCCACTCCATCAAGCGAAATCCCAAAGCACAGGCAAAACGCGCGGCCCGGGGTACAACGCCCCGGGCCGTGAGCGCGCGCGGCAAGCCAGCCATACATTTCAACGCGCATTTTTACACAATAAATCACTTGCCCTGCTGACGCGATGCCGGCATGATTTCATGAATTGCGATACGATTTCGTTGGAGGCGCGATCATGTCATTGCCGAGAAATCTGTCAATTGGGGAAACGACTGCATTATTGACCATTGCGTTGGCTCTCTCGATAGGATCATGGGCCGCGGCTGAGCCTCCATCGTCGATTCGCAAGATCCCCGAAATCGACACGTCGTTTCAAGAGCGACCCAAGGAAGGGCCGGAGTTGGAGCGACGCGATGCAATGGAAGCAATCCAACGACAGATTTTACCAGTCGTTGCAGAATTGCGGCGGGCCAAAGACTGCGGGCAACCGACCGAACAGCTTGAGGCGACGTTGCGCGAGCTCGAGGCTCGGCGAACGGAATTGAAGGGACCGGACAAGATCGATACACAGAAACTGCCTTGGCCGGAGCTTCGATCCAAGTTGGCGGAGATTCGGCGTATTTCGCGGTCGGACGAACAGGTCTCACTCGCTGACGCCCGAACTTTGATTGACATGTTTTATGTGGATGTCGATCCGACGCTGAACTTGAATTTGCAACATGCGACCCTGACGGGCATTAAGGGATGCACTGATGGGAATCTGCTGGCCGAGGATGTTCGTCAGTTCCTGCGCGATGGCATCATCGAATATTTTCGGGCGGCGCAAACCCAAACAGATGGAATCAAATCCGGTCCTTTGTGTACGCCGTTTTCCGTTGTTTTTTTAAGCGGAGCAATTGCCGCTGTCTCGGAACCAGGAGATTCAGAGGCGATCGAATGCATTCGCCAATTGCATAAGCATTTGGAGTCTCTTGGGAAGTTGCTGGAGTTGAAGCCAAATGAAGCTGCGGGTTACGCGCAGATGGTCAAGGAGGCGGAGGAGTTGATCGCACTTGCTGACGGCGATGGCACCACGGTCCCTGATTTAGGCGCTCAAGGGCTGTCTGACGAAGACATACGCAAGGCACTTCAGTTATATCGCAAGATTCTGCGTGCACCATCGCGTCGAGTAAAGCCAAGTGTCGTTACGACCATCGACACAAACATCCTTCGAATCGGACAGATGGAGCTCAGCAAAGCGAACTGGACTCTGTGGCGCGATGCAGCGATCGCACTGGGGCCGAAGCGAGCGTCCAAGGCGTTGACTGATTTTGTCGCCGCCAATGCAGAGTCGAGCGAGAAGGCCAAAGGCGCGGTGTTAAAGCGAGTGAACCAGGTTTACTCCCGGCGTGCTGAATAGAGAGCTTCCGCATCAACGAGCGCGCGCTTGGGGGGTGCGGGCGCATCCACGGGTGCGGGGGATTTTTCGGGTGGTGCCCCCCTGAATCAATGGCGTGAAAGCGGGCAGAGGGGCGAAAAGTCGCCGTCGGATGCTGCCCGGTCTCCAAAAGACCGAAAAGTCCGTTTTGGCACGAAACTTGCCCGATGACCCTCGGAGGATGTGTTTTTTCACTCACCCGAGGTGTGCCATGAAAATCTTCGTTGCGGACAAATTTGAACAGGCCGGTATCGATCAAATGCAGCAGTTCGGCTGCGAGGTCACTTATGCGCCGGGAACGCAGGGGCAGCATTTGATCGACGCTGTCGTGGAGACGGCGTGCAACATTCTGATTGTGCGGTCGACCAAGGTGCCGCGGGAGGTCATGGCGGCGGGGAATCATCTGGAGATGGTTCTTCGCGCCGGGGCCGGGACCGACACGATCGACGTGCCGGCCGCGACGGAGTTGGGCATCAAGGTCTGCAACTGCCCGGGGATGAACAGTGTGGCGGTTGCGGAACTGACGATTGGGTTCATGATCGCACTGGATCGGCGGATCGTGGATGAGACGGACGATCTGCGCCGGCGTGTATGGAACAAGAAGGAATACAGCAAGGCCCGCGGGCTTAAAGGTCGCACGCTCGGCATCATCGGCCTGGGCCGGATTGGTTGCGAAGTGGCGAAACGGGCCGCGGCGTTTGAGATGAACATCGTCTATACCGATGTGGCCGAACGGTATGACCTGCATGAGAAATACGGACTGCACAAGGTTTCACTCGAACAACTGCTGGCGGAGTCCGACTTTATCACGGTGCATGTACCCGGCGGCAAAGACACGAGGCATATGATCGGCGTGAATGAATTTGCCCGGATGAAGTCGGGGGCGTTTGTCATCAATTGCAGCCGGGGCGGCGTTGTGGATGAAACTGCGTTGGCCGATGCCGTGAAGGCAGGTCGAGTCGCGGGGGCGGCGCTGGATGTGTATGAAGTGGAGCCCGAGGCGCCGCAAGGAGAATTCAAGGATCCGATTCTGACGACGCCGCACGTCTATGGCACGCATCATGTGGGGGCGTCCACGGAACAGGCGCAGGCGGCCGTCGCGGAAGAGACGGTGCGAATCGTGCGTGCGTTTGTGGAGGATGGCGAGGTTACGAATTGTGTGAATCCGGCGGGGGCGCTGATGCGGGCGTGATCACTTGTTGATCTTGAGTCTTCTTCGTCAAGCGGCGGCAGTTCACTTTCGATGACCTCACCGTGACCCTCCCCTTTGCTAGGGGAGGGAAAAGCGGAATCAGCCGCGGATGACGCGAGTCTGGCTGGAGGTGGGGATCATCATGGGCATGGCCACGCGGTCGGGCCAGGTGCGGATGTCGATATAGGGGCGGTTCACCGAGAGGCGGCCCCACTGTTTGTAGAGGGTTTCGAGCAGCGTCACTTTTTGTGTCGCGGAGATTTCGATTCCCTGTTCGCGCTCCGGCGGGCGGCCCCACCAGATTCGCGAACCCTTGGCGTCGGTAATTAGTTCGATGTGCGGTCGGTTTTTGTCCACGCGGCCATCGTGATTCGAGACATTGACGGCGGAGATTTCCCGGCCGAACGGTTTTGCCGAAAGCAATGCGACGGTGCGAATGCCGTCGGCCAGTTCGGATGCGGGCCAACGCTGGCCGACGCCGGGGGCCTTGCCACGCACGCCGATGATGGTCATCAGTGATGTGCCTTTGCAGTCGTCGGCGGCGTATCGGCCGGGCAGGCGATAGCACTCGTCATCAACGAGATAACAATGGGAGCCTTGCTTGACCCATGCGTTGGGCTTTCGAAACTGGCAGCGGATGCCAATCACGCCTTCGGCACGAATCTGGATTCGATCCACCGCCTTGACCCAGCCGACGTCTGAAGCCGTCAGGGCGCTGCCGATGCGATGAGACAATTCGGGATCGAGCATTCGATCGGTTGGCTGCAGGTCCACGCGGGCGACCAGATCGTCGAGAATGTGGCCGTTGTCCGGGAGCATGAGCCAGTCGGGCAGGTTCTCCCATTCGAGCACCAGCGGTCGATCGTATTGATCCTGGCCGTGGACGAAATCCTGCATGCGTTGCATGGCGCGGCTGCCGAAGAAGAAAAGCAGGGTGGCGACGAGCGTGACGCCTACGCCCTGCCAGAGGACGCGGCGAGTCGAGTCGCTGATGGAGGCAACGCGATCGCCGAGCCAGATCGACACGGCGTCTTTGAAGCGGAAGATCGCGGATGGTTGTTTGCGAGCCACGATGAATTAGGTCAGCCTTCCGTTACTGCAATGACTGTTGAATACCCATTGCGATTCGATGATTCCGAACCCGCCTAACGGGCGCGGCTCTGTAATCCTTTAACGCGAGAATTTCCGCTTGATGGCCATGTCGATGATTGCCTGGCACATTTCGGCCATGGGGAGGCCGGCCCGTTGTGCGGCCTTGGGGACGAGGGAGTGCGAGGTCAGGCCGGGGATGACGTTTGCTTCGAGGAGATAGGGTTTCAGGCACGAGTCGTCCACCCTCCAGTCGAGGCGCGAGAAATCCCGGCAACCGAGACCCTTGTGTGCGGCGAGGCTCATTTCCATGATTCGCTCGAGCAGGTCTTCGGGCAGGGTGATGTCGAAGTCGTACTGCGTATCTTCATCGACATATTTTGCGGCGTAGTCGTAGTAGTCGCGTTTGGTGCGGATTTCGAGGGGGGGAAGGGGTGCGTCGCCGAGAATGCCGACGGTGAGTTCGCGGCCGGGGATGTATTCCTCGATCAGGGCTTCGCCGTATGCGTCGATCACTTTCTCCACCGCGGGGCGAAACTGGGCGACGTCGCGAACGATGTAGCAGTGGATGCTGCTGCCTTCGCTGATTGGCTTCACGACGACCGGCATCGACCACGCGGCGACGGCCTCGCGATAGGTTTTGGTCGTGGCGACGTCCCATCGCGGAGTAGGAATGCCAAGTTCCTCAAACCGCTTTTTGGCGGCGACCTTGTTCATGGCGAGGCGGCAGGCATCGGGGCCGCTGCCGGTGTAGGCGAGGTTGCGGCGTTCGAGGATTTCCTGCACTTGGCCGTCTTCGCCGAAAGTGCCGTGAAGGGCTACGAACACGCAATCGACGTGCCGGGCGAGGCCCGCGAGGTTTTCGGGATTGATGTCCTCGACGTAGACCTTGTGGCCGAGCGACTCCAGGGCGCTGGCAACGCACTTGCCGCTGTCGAGACTGACGTCGCGCTCGCCGCTGGGACCGCCGGAGAGGACGGTGATGGCGAGCTTCTGTTGAGTGGGAATACGCGTGAGTCGCGTAAGGTCGAATCGCGTTTTTGTCGCAGCCACGGTTTGCCTCCGTGCAAACAGGATGATGCGTACACGCCGCCGACGGGGGCGACGCGGGTGTTTTACCAGATTTTCACTTCGGGTTCGAGTCTAATTCCAAACCGTTCGTTTACGGTGTCAATGATGGAGTCAATTAATTCGAGTACGTCGCCTGCCCGGCCGCCAATGTCGGCAAGGACGAAATTCGCATGGCGGTCGGACACGTAGGCCGTGCCGATTCGCCTGCCCTTCAGGCCGGCCTGGTCGATGAGCTGGCCGGCGGAGCGGCCGTCGGGGTTTCGGAAGATGCACCCGACGCTTTGGCAACCGAGGGGCGGCTGGGTGTTTTGCTTGTACATCCAGATCTCGCGGAATCGGTGGTCGAGCGTCGCTGGGTCGTCTTTGTGAAGTTGGAAGGACACGCTCAGGACGCAATCGTCGCCAAGGGCGGAGCGCCGGTAGCCGAAGTCCATGTCGTCGTGGTCGCGTTCGTAGATTTCGCCGTCGCGGCCGATGACACGGACGCTGCGGACGGCGGTTCCGATTTCGCCGTAGCGGCCTCCGCAATTCATGGCGATGCCGCCGCCGACGGTTCCGGGAATGCCGGCGATGTTCTCAAGTCCGGCAAGCCCTTTCTTGACGGTGGCGAGGACGAGCTTGGTCAGGTCGGCGCCAGCGCCGGCGGTGACACGGTCGCCGTCAACGATCATTTGGGTGAAGTGGTCGGCGGTGAGACGAACGACCGCGCCTTTCACGCCGTTGTCGTTCACGATGACATTCGCGCCGAGGCCAAGAAAACGGAGCGGCGTGTTTGTCTCGCGGCAGCGGCGAACGACGCCGACGAGTTCATCCTCGGTGCGGGGTTCGATCAAATACTCTGCGGTGCCGCCGAGCTTGAACCACGTAAGCGGCGCAAGCGGCACGTTGGTGCGGACGATTTCAGGCCAGTCGTCGAACAAGGGCATCGGCGATTTTCCAGACGTCCCCGGCCCCCATGGTGAGGATGATGTCGCCGGGGTGAGCGTGCTGCACGATATGTTCGACGATTTCATCATGATTGGGAAGGTACTGGGCATCGACGCCGTGTGACCGGACCCGTTCGACGAGTTGTTGGCTGCTGACGGCGGCGCGGTCGGCGGCGCTGTCACGCACGAAATAGATATCGGGTACCAGCAGGTGATCGCATTCGCCGAAGCTGCGGGCAAAATCGGCCATCAGGAATCGCGTCCGCGAGTGCTGGTGGGGCTGGAACACAACCCACAATCGGCGGTCGGGATAGCGCTCGCGGACGGCCCGAATGGTCACGCGGACCTCGGTGGGGTGATGGCCGTAGTCGTCCAGGAGCAGGATTCCCCGGACTTCGCCACGTTGGGAGAGTCGGCGGTCGGCTCCTGAAAAGGTTTGCAGGGCAGCGGAGATGGACTCCCGGTCAATGCCGGCGTGGGCGGTCAGGGCGGTGGCGGCGAGGGCATTGTAGACCTGGTGACGGCCGGGGAGTGCGTTCATGGAGGCATACAGGAACTCTTCGCCGTTTCGAAGGATGTTGAACGAATAACAGCCCTGATGATGGCGGATGTTCGTCGCTCGCCAAAAGGCATTCTCGGCGATACCAAAGGTCTGCACAGTGCCGCGTGCGCCGCGAAGGGCCTTGGCGACTTGAGGGTCGTCGCCGTTGGCAATGACGACGCCATCTTCCGGCACGAGGGCGACGAAGGCGCGAAACGCTTCGGTGATGGCATCGAGGCTTTCGAAGCAGTCGAGGTGATCCTCTTCGATATTGAGGATCGCGGCGAATTTGGGCAGCAGGTTCAGGAACGAGCGGTCGTATTCGCAGGCCTCGACCACGAAGTGCGGGCCGTCGCCGACGGCGGAGCTGCTTTCGAGTTGCTTGACCAACGCACCAACGACAAAGGTCGGGTCGGCTTTTGCTTCTTTCAAGATGTAGGCGGTCAGGGCGGTGGTGGTGCTTTTGCCGTGGGTGCCGGCGATGGCGATGCCGGTTCGGAGGCGCATGACCTGGCCGAGCATTTCGGCATATTTCATTCGCCGGATGCCGCGGCGTTTGACCTCGGCGAGTTCGGGGTTGTCATCCTTCACGGCCGCGGAATAGACGACGAGATCGCAGTCGGAGGGGATATTGATCGGGGCGTGGCCCATGGTGATGGTGGCGCCCAACTCCTGCAGGCGGGCCTGTGTCTTAAATGGCGACAGATCGGATCCGCTGACAATCGCACCGCAGCGAAGCAGGACGCCGGCGAGGCCGCTCATGCCTGAACCGCCGACGCCGATGAGATGGACGCGTCGTGCGGCGTAGGGGCTGGTCCAATGCTGGTGAAACACAGTGGCAGATCGTCGTGCAGCTAAAAGCGAATCCTGTTCGAATCCGACTCGGCTCGAGGAAATCAATCCTGACATGTCGTCCTCACCTCCGTGTGAGTCTTGTTCGGTGGTTGTGTGCGAGTCGGCTTCCTGACGAAACCGGTCGCTTCAATCGTTACCGAGTCGGCGTCCCCCAAACATGGCCATTGCCGCCGAACCCTTGTAATCCTACTCGCATACGTCGCGAGGTCGCAAGCGGTTCTTCGGGTTGACGCGTGAAGCGGCGAAGCGCGCACTCCAAGATTGGGAGATGGCCGCTTGCTGGCGTTTCCCAATGTTGATATCGGGAAATTCCGGAGCGGGCCTTTAGGCGGGCAAATTACCTGAAAAGACAGTAGAATTGGGCCAATCGGATTGAAATCGCGTGTGTGAATCGGGTATAACCCACTCTGCGGGATAATCCGTTTTTCATTTCAGGGCGGGGAAGATCACTGAGTCTGGAGGGGATCGTGAAGAGATTTCAGAGGGTTATGGCGGTGCTTCTAACGATGGGTGTCGTGGGAACTCAACCGATCAGCGCGGGAGATTTGAATCCCCCGGTCGGACCGGTTGCTCCGACGTTGAAACCGCTTACCGACGTTGAGCCGCGAACGGCGATCAATCTTGTCAACACGCCGGGCGACGGCGATTCCCTGTATCGGATTTCTGCCCCCGGGTCTTTCTACCTGACGGGAAACGTCTCCGGGGCGGCTTCGAAGGCGGGCATCGAAATAGCCGCATCGAATGTGTCCGTGGATTTGATGGGGTTCGAGTTGCAAGGGGTAACCGGATCGCTGCAGGGCATTCGCATCACCGCGGTGAACGCGGTGAATATCAGCATTCGTAACGGGGCGATTCGCGGCTGGGGCGGTGCGGGCGTCGATACGATTTCGGCCACGACAAAGGTGCTCAGTCTGCTGCGCGTGTCCACCTGCGGGACAAACGGCGTTGCAGCCGGCGCCGGCGCCGTGATAACGGATTGTGTTTCCACGGCCAACACGGGCGCGGGGTTCACGCTCGGCGTCGGCGGCGTAATGGCCAATTGTTTTGCCGCCAACAACATGACCTTCGGCATCAGCGCCAACACCGGAAATACGTTGACGAATTGCATGGTGATCTTCAATACAACGGATGGAATCTCTGTCGGTCAGGGGAGCACGGTCACGTCATGCACATCTCGCTCGAATTCCGGCAATGGAATTGTCGGCGGCGCGGCGTGCACAATTCAACAGTGCACATCCTCCGCGAATCTTGGTGACGGGATTCTGGTGAGCGTTGACGCGCGCGTGATGAATAATCTGTGCGACGGCCAAACGAGTGGGGCAGGAATTCACGCCACCTCCGATGACAATCGAATCGATTCGAATCATGTGACGGACAACTTGCGCGGCATCGACGTGGACGCGGGCGGAAACCTGATCATTCGAAATTCAGCGGGCGGCAATACGACGGATTACGATGTGGCCGCGGGCAACAGCAAGGCGGAAGTGTTGACGCCCGGGGATGATTTTTCGGCCACGAATCCGTGGGCGAATTTTAGCTTCTGACGTGATGAGGAGTGTCATGAATTGGAGTGCAATACAGTCTAGTAGGGTCGTGATTCCCCTCTGCCTGGTGAGCATCATGGCCGGCGCCTGGGTAGCAAATGCCGGTGACTTGAATCCGCCGGCCGGGCCCGTCGCGCCGACGCACAAGACGCTGACCGAGATAGAACCGCGGACCGCCGTCAACGCGATCAACACGCCGGGCGACGCGAACTCGCTCTTTAAGATTACCCAACCCGGATCCTACTACCTCACGGGGAACATCAGCGGTGTAGTGGGCAAGCACGGGATCGAGATCGTTGCCAGCGGCGTCACACTCGACCTCAACGGGTTCGATCTTTTGGGCGTCGTCGGCTCACTGGATGGCGTGAGCGCGACGGTGGCCAACCTGCATAGTATCGCGGTCGTCAACGGCTCGGTCCGTAATTGGGGCGACGAAGGTGTCGATCTTGGATCCCTTCTCGCGGCCAATTGCCGGGTGGCCGACCTGCACGTCAGCGGCAGCCTCGACTTGTCCGGTATCAGCGTCGGCAATGGAAGCACGGTCACGAACTGCGTGGCCTATGACAACGCAGTCGATGGCATCAGCGCTGAATTCGGCTGCACGATTACCAACTGCTGCGCCTACCGAAACGGCGAGACAGGCATCATCGTCCACAACACCGGGAATACGGTCACCAACTGCTCGGCGTTCGATAACAACATCGAAGGCATCCACGCCGGCAGGGGCTGCACGATCACGAACTGCTCCGTGTCATGGAACGGAAGCGGCATCAACACCGGCGAGGGCAGCATGGTCTTGAACTGTTCGGCGATCGAGAACACCGCTGTCGGGATTTACGCCAGAAACAGCTCCACGGTCGCCGATTGCGCCGCCCAAGCCAATACGCTCGACGGCATTCTTTGTACTTCATTTTGCATTCTCCGCGGCAACACCGCCGCGGGCAACGGCTTGGGGGCCGGCAATGGAGCAGGCATCCACGCAACCGGTAGCGACAACCGAATCGAGGGCAACAACTGTACGGGCGCCGACCGAGGCATCGACGTGGACTTTACCGGCAACATCATCATCAAGAACACCTGCTCGGGGAACACAAGCAACTGGGAGATCGCCATCGGCAACTCGGTCGGCCCGATCGTCGTCGCGGGCACCAATGCCGCGGTCATCTCCGGCAACGGCCCTTCGCCTTCCACGCTTGGTTCAACGGATCCTAACGCGAACTTTTCGTATTGAGAGCAATTACAATGGGCAGAAAACTTGTCACTTGTGCGCTATGCACCATCACTCTCGGCCCGCTTGCCGCGTTCGGCGGCGATCTCAATCCTCCAACCGGCCCGATCCAACCGACTAATCGCGTGGCAATTCACCCGCAGAAAATCGCCGCGCTGCCCTACACCATTTCGCAATCAGGCTCCTACGTCCTCATGGGTGAGATCAACGCCGCGTCGTTTCCCGGCGGGCCGGATGGAATCGTCATCACCGCCAGCAACGTCACGCTGGATTTGAACGGCTTCACGCTGATCGGCGAGGCCGGCTCCGGAAGTGGGATCAGCGTGCCGGACAATATCAACAATCTTCGAATCACCAACGGGACGATTCGAGACTGGGGCGGAAGCGGAGTGGACGCCGGCGACGCCACAAACAGCCAGTATTCAAACCTGTGTGCCGTGAACAATGGTGCAAACGGTTTGAGGTTTGGAAATCACTGCACCGTGTCGGATTGCATCGCATCGTTCAACGCCACCACCGGCATCTTTACGGGTTATTTCTGCACTCTTTCGCACTGCGTCAGTGTCTACAATGGCGAAGGAGCGACGGTCGGCCATGGTTTCCTCGTCTTTTCGTCCAGCACCGTCAGCGAATGCGTCGCCTATAGCAACGGTTCAGGCTCCGGCGGTGGCCACGGCATTTTCGCCGGAGGGTCGACCATTACGCACTGCTACGTGGGCGGCAACGGAAGTGGATCGGCGACGGAAAACGACGGGATTAACGCCAGCGCGAGCGCCTTGGTAATCGAATGCAATGCCTCAGGCAATCGAGGCGATGGCATCGAAGTCAGTAACCAATGTACGGTTCGCGGTAACAACTGCATTGCCAACGGCCTGAACGGCGACGGCGCCGGCATTCACGTCAACAACTCTTTCAATCGCATCGAAGACAACAACGTCACCACCCAGGATCGTGGGATCGACGTGGATGGGGCCAACAATCTGATCATCCGCAACTCCGCGACAGGAAACACCGTGAACTACAGCATTGTGGCCAACAACAAGGTTGGCGTGATTGTCGCAGCGCCCAACAGTGGAGCCATCAACGGCAGCAGCGGCGGCGCAGGGCTGGGGACGACCGACCCGTGGGCGAACTTCTCGTATTAAAGCGTCAGTAAGCTCTTTACGAAGGGTACGAATAATGAAACAGATAACATTGACGTTAGCCTTGGTTCTCTTGTCAATTGCGAGCGTATTGGTCGCCCAGTCGAACATCGACACCACCGTGCCGAACAAGCACGCCTGGGGTGAGAATGTCGGTTGGACCAACTGGCGCGGCGAGGCGACGCCGGGGCAGGGAGTGCATGTGGGGTCCAAGGTGCTTTCCGGGTTCATTTGGGGAGAGAACGTCGGATGGATCAACGTGGGTGACGGTACGCCGGGCGGAATTGATGGGCGGTATGCGAACGCCGATGGGACGGACTTCGGCGTGAATGTGGGCTCCGACGGCTCGCTGTCCGGGTATGCGTGGGGAGAGAACATCGGGTGGATCAACTTCGGCGGCGGCGCGATGGCGACTCCTGCACAGCCCGCGCGCATTCTTTGTGCGACACCGCCGGGCGAGCCACGAGCGAGGCTGACCGGTTATGTGTGGGGAGAGAATATCGGGTGGATCAACTTGTCGGACACGACGCCGACGAAATATGTCTCGCTTGATGCTGCGTCGACGCCGGTGTCGTGTGACATGAACATGGATGGGTCACTGAATGGCCGCGATGTGCAGCCTTTTGTCGATGCGCTGTTGGGTGGCGCGACGTGGAACGCAGTCTGCTCGGGCGATCTGGAGCCGCCGCCCGACGGGTTCCTTGATCTTGACGACGTGACTCCGTTTGTGAATTGCCTGTTGACCGCACCCTGAGTTAGAACCGTTTACGCGTGAATTGTCGCGTCTCCCTTGCGACACTTTCAATTTGGAGAGGTACTTTCATGTTTCGATTTGCCGCTACTTGCGCACTTGTGCTTGCAACCGTTACCACGATGGCCGGAGCCGACCCGCTCGGTCCGCCGCCCGGGCCGATTCAGACGACCGGACGTACTCAGATCAACCAGCAGTTCATCGGTACGCTGCCGTACACGATCACGCAGCCAGGCTCGTATGTGCTCACGGGGAATCTGACCGGCGACGGATCTTCCCACGGGATCATCATCAGCTCCAGCAATGTGACGGTTGATCTGGCGGGCTTTGCGATCATTGGCGCCAACGGCAATCCGAATGCGGCCATTTACGCCACATCGCCCGGCAAGGGTCAGTTCTGGCGCAACATCGCGATTACGAATGGTAATCTCGAAGAATGGGGTTACGCGGGGATCGACCTGACGAACGCGACCAACGTTCGTATCAGCCACATCCAGGCCTATCGTTGCGGCGTTGGGTTGTACCTCGCGTTCAACAATGACATCAGCGACTGTGTGTTTGAGAACTGTTTCTCGCTCGGCGTCCTTGCCGGAAATGTGACGACGATGCGGGATTGCGTGGCGCTTTATTGCGGAGGCGGCGGATTCTCGGTTGGGGCGACCAGTGTCGTGAGTCGATGTTCGGCCGAGTACAACTGGAACACGGGTTTTAACGTTGGTGAAGGAAGCGTGCTTGCCGATTGTGCGGCGCGGAGCAATCAGCAACCGAAGGGATCGGCCCCCGGCTTCGTGACGGCGGATCGATGTCTGGCAACGGGATGCGTGGCCGACGGCAACAACGGCACGGGTTTTTCGATGGTGAATGCGTGCGCTGTGGCAAATTGTGTCAGCGTTGGCAACGGTAATTCGGGCTTTGAAGCGTATGATGATTTTACCGCGACGAATTGCGAGGCTTCGGTGAACGGATTTATCGGCATCTATTGCAACGGCGGAACGATTACAAACTGCACTGCCAACGGAAACTTATTTCGCGGAGTTTCGACCTTTTTCAATCGACTGCTGGTATCGAACACATCGGCGAATTGGAATCTGGATGCCGGCATATATGTCGACGCGCCATCCGCCATTCGCGGCTGCTCGGCGAAGAACAATGCCTCGCACGGCATCTTCGTTGACGCATCCGCGGACGGGTCCACGGTGGAAGACTGCAGTGCGACCAACAACGGCCAGAGCGGCATTACGGTTGTCTCCAATTGCGTCGTTCGAAGAAACGCTTCGTCGCAGAATCGGTTTGACGGGATCACTGCCCGGGATCGCTGTACGGTCGCCGACAATACATGCGTTGATAATGGCACCATTGCCGGCGGGGGGCCGGGCGCGGGGATACGTTGCTTGGGTGGCGGGGCGCGCGTTGATGGGAATCACGTGAGCGGCAATGACACAGGCATTTTGGCCTCCGTGCCGTTGCGAAACGTCATCATTCGCAACACCGCATTCGGCAATAGTCCGAACTACAATCTCAACGTGTCGAACGACATCGGCCCCATAGGCGCGGCCGCGACGTCGACCAGCCCGTGGGCCAATATTTCGTTCTGAGTTTGGGCTGACCGCGGCCCTGGGAGTCTTCGCGTTGGTGCTGGGTCTGCTTTCGGATAGTCACGGCGATGCATCCGCCACGGCGCGTGCAATGGCCTTGCTCGCACAACATGGGGCCGAGCGATTTATCCATTGCGGCGACATCTGCGGCGAGGATGTGCTGGCGGAATTCGTCGGTCATGACGTGACGTTCGTATGGGGAAACTGTGATTCGCCTTCGCCCTCCTTGCGACGCTATGTCCAGTCGGTCGGGCTGGCGTGGCCGGAGGGGCGTGCGGAACTCGAAATCGACGGTCGGCGGATTGCCGTATTTCACGGACATGAGCGTGGGTTCGCCGACGCGATCGAGAGCGGGCATTTTCACTACGTACTCCACGGGCACACGCATCTCTATTCCGATTCGCTGTTCAACGGGTGTCGCGTCATCAATCCCGGTGCGCTGTATCGCGCGGCCGTTAAGTCGGTCGCGTTGCTTGATGTCGCTGCGGACAGCGTGACGTTTCTACGGCTGGATGATGGGGTGGTTATTCCCGTCGGTTCCCGGCCCAAATAGCAAACGGACCAATGTCCACGCGGTTTCAAACGTGCCATGCCGTTCGCACGCCGGCCTGCTATGATCCGGTGGATCGCCTGCGATCCTGAGGGCATTTTATGTCCGACGGCAATTCTTCCATTCGCGTTCTCATCATGGGCGCCGCTGGGCGCGACTTTCATAATTTCAATTGTTGTTTTCGGGGCCGACCTCCGTATCGCGTGGTTGCCTTTACGGCCACGCAGATCCCCAACATTGAGGGACGAGTATATCCAGCCGCGCTCGCGGGGCCGGGGTACCCGGAAGGCATTTCGATTTTCCCCGAGGAACAGCTTGAATCGTTGATTCGCGATCACCGAGTTGATCTGGTCGTGTTCAGCTATTCCGACGTGCCGCACGCCTATGTCATGCACATGGCCGCGCGGGTCAATGCGGCGGGGGCGGCGTTTCAGTTGGCGGGCACGCGCGACACCATGCTGCCATCGTCCAAGCCGGTGATCGCGGTGTGTGCGGTTCGCACGGGGTGCGGCAAGAGTCAAACGACGCGACGGATCGCGGAAACACTCCGGGCCATGGGCAAGCGGATTGCCGTTGTGCGACACCCGATGCCTTATGGAGACTTAACGCGGCAGGTGTGCCAGCGATTCGGCGAACTGGCGGATATGGATCGACATGAATGCACGATTGAGGAGCGGGAGGAATACGAGCTGCACATTGCCAATGGGAATTTGCTGTTTGCCGGTGTTGACTATCAGGAGATTCTACGGGCGGCCGAGCGTGAGGCGGACGTTATCCTCTGGGATGGCGGCAATAACGACACGCCATTCTTCAAGCCGGATTTGATGATCACCGTGGCCGACCCGCATCGGCCGGGCCACGAATGCGGCTACTACCCGGGTGAGACCAATTTCCGTATAGCCGACGTGATCTTGATTAACAAGGTGGATACGGCCGACGCCGCGGGGATTGCCGTTGTGGAGGAAAACGCGCGGCGGCTGAATCCGCGGGCCACCGTAATCCGGGCGAAGTCTGAGATTTCGTGCGCGAACTCGGGCGCGATCAAGGGGCGGAGTGTGCTGGTTGTCGAAGACGGCCCGACGCTTACGCATGGGGAGATGCGGATCGGTGCGGGGCACGTTGCGGCGAGGCAGTTTGGCGCGGCGACGATCGTGGACCCTCGGCCCTATGCGGTCGGCTCCATTCGCAAGGTGTATGAAAAGTACCGGCACCTGACCGACATACTCCCGGCCATGGGATATGGCGCGGGTCAGATGGCCGATTTGCAGGCGAGCATCAATGCCACGCCGTGTGATCTCGTCTTGATCGGCACTCCCATCGATCTCGCCAAACTATTGACGATTAACAAGCCCGCTGTGCGCATTGGGTACGATCTCGATTCAGGCTCGACGGCGGAACTGGCCAAGCTCGTCCGCGGGCATTCTCGATTTCGCTAGGCCCTTGAGGGGTCAGGCTTTATGGGCTTGAGTGCCGTTTTGCAGCGCATATACTGCGGTCGTTGGCGGGGTATGCACCGGCCGACATAATTGGTATTGGAGGTTGCATCCGACATGTACCGACGCGTTCACACTTTCTGTCATGCGTGTTGCGGGTTGTTCATTGTCTTCGCGGTTGGCTGTGAGGCGGGTTCCGGCGGTTCGATGAAGCAGTCGATGGTCGCCATTGGGACGACCAAGCCGGATTTGTTCGGCCTGCCGGCTGAGTATCGCGCACTTCACCCCGCGCTGGAATCCGCCCTCGGCAGGCCGGTGCGGTTTAATGCCCAGCCCAATGGCAACGCCATCGGACGTCAGTTGGAAATGGGCAACATGGCGTATGCGATGCTGACAGCGGCGGAGTATGCCGCATTGCCTGATGCGTCCAAGGTGACATTGATCGCCAGCGCGATGAACACGCTGGGCAAGACATCGCGTCAGGCGCACATCATTGCCCGCGCGACGGACAGCCGTTTCAAGGCGATCAGCGATTGCTCGGACAAGCGATTCGCATTCGGCACTTATGGCGATGCTCTGACGGATGTGGTGGCCCGCAAGACGCTCGAGTCGAACGGCGTGCCGATGAAAAAGATTCTTCCGGAGTTGCTCCCGCCGCCGTTGGCGATGGAGGGCCGCCTCTATGCGAACAATGCAGCATCCGCGATCACGCTGGATTTGACCGTCAACGCCGGCGTCATTGATGAGATCATGTGGAGCAAGATGCCGGCCACGGGCGGTAACCCGCTCACCGGGCCGTCAAAGGATCAGTTCAAGATCATCGGCGAGACGGCCGCGCTGCCGGAGATGGTGTTCGTCGCCGGTCCGTCGGCGGACCCGGCGATAACGGAAAAACTGAAAAACTTCCTGCTCAATAAGGCGAAGGACGACAAGAAGCTTTGCGAGCAGCTTGGCGTAACCGGTTTCGCACAGCCCGACAAAGCCGCCTATGATGCCGCGGTGTCGATGCTGGCGAAGAAATAAGTCTGTGAACGGACCGAGGAACCCACGATGACCTTTTGCGATGCTGTGTATCAACCGCGAGTCGGGCAATCGGCGCGTATCCGTGACGCATTGCTCGTGCTTGGCGGAAGCCTGTTGCTTATTGCCTCCGCCAAGATTCGTATCGGCGGGCCGATCCCGTTCACGATGCAACCCTGGGCCGTGATATTACTGGGTGCAGCGCTTGGCAGTCGGCGTGGTGCGCTGGCGGTTGGGGCGTATTTGCTTCAGGGCCTTTCCGGGCTGCCGGTGTTTGCCAATCCGGGTGCGGGGCCGGCCTACTTCATGGGGCCGACCGCCGGTTACCTTCTTTCATTCGTACCGGCAGCGTATGTCGTGGGATGGCTTGCTGAACGTGGATGGGATCGACGATTTGTAACTGCTGTCTCCGCATTGGCCATCGGTAACGCCATTATTCTCTTTGTTGGAGCCATGTGGTTGTCCGCGTTTGTCGGCGCTCAGCTTGCGGTGGCCGACGGCATTGTGAAGTTTCTTGTCGGTGACGCACTCAAGATTCTGCTTGCGGCGACGGCGCTTCCTGCCGCGTGGAAGCTGGTGGGGAACAACCATCGCACGGTCTGACGCGAATCCCTCAATGCGATTCATCTCATGTCGGCCGGCTCCTTCGGCCATCTGCCTAATCGTTGTCGTCGCGCCAGGCCTCCTTGCCGGGTGCCAGAAGCCTCAGGCTGTCCTGATCGATTACTCAACGGCTCCGATGCGATTTGTCATCGATCATCAGGGGTGGCCTCGTCCGTTTAAGTCGCCGCGCGTCACGGAGTTCGCGATAGCCAACGATCAGGATGAATTGGTGTGGCAACTTGCGGCGACGGAAGGTGGCGGTGCTGAGGCCCGGGGTTTTGCCATCGTGTATGGGGAGCCCCCTCGCGGGTTTGAACAGATTTTTCCAGACAAGGGTGAACGACCGAAGCCGCTCATTCGCGGTCGCACATATTTCGTAGCGGCGGGCGGCGGAACCAACGTTTATCGCATGGTCTTCGCATTGCCGCAGGACCCGATGGAAGTTCATTTGCCAAAGTTCCCGACGTCGGCACCGCAGTAGAAACGCCTCCTTAGTCGGTGGTTCTTCCATCGAGACATTCTTTTGAATAATCCGACGGGGTGATAGAGCTGATTACTGATTCAGCGCGGAGGCGACAAATGCATCGATGTCCGCATTCGATACTACGCCGTCGCCAGTAAAGTCGAAATGACAATACACTTCCCCGGGGGTGGCGTTGTTCAACAGCGAATCCAGGAAGGACTGGATGTCGGCTCCGCTGACAGGCTGGCCTGCATCGCCATTCGGCCAAATCCATACGGTCTGAACATATTGCAACGTAACACTGCACGAGGAAATTGGATTGGTGGCACGAACGGACAACGACGCGTTCTTGGCAATGGGCGACGTCACTTGTCCCGAGACGACAATGTCCGCTCCGTTTCCCGGAACTGAAACTCCGGCATCGGTACCATCGACTTGCACGGCATACTCCATCCCGATTTCTGATGGCTGCACATTCAGTGAGACGATGGTTGCAGAGCATAGTTCGGTCATTGAAGGACCGACCAGCATCTCCGAGTGCGGAAGCATTTGAACTTCATATGAATAGACACGGCCCTGGCCTGCGCCAGCGCTGCCGGCCTTTCGGTGTGCGCTGGCGATCACCTGGTGCCCATTGGTCGTAACTGCTTCTGCATAATAATCACTGGGCTCGCTCTCGGAGGCATCGATGCGTGCGAATTCGGTCCACGGCCCTGAGCAATTCGAAAAGAGATAAGCAGAGCCCTGCCAAGTGCCGGTGCCATTGGCGCCGACAACGAGCAACGGCCCTGACATGTCAACGCCTTGACCGAATCGATCATCCTCAATGCCATCCGATGCGGTCAATCGGGCACTCTGAGTCCATATGCCGCTGCTCCGATGGAATACATAGCAACTACCCGTGGCCGTGGTTGTGTATGGTGCGCCGAATACGGCGGTATCGCTATCGAGCGCGGCCGCGAGGCCCATCTGGGCCCCCGCATCGTTTTCAGTTGGCGATAATCTTGCCTGTTCAGTCCATGTGGCTGCAGGCTTCGTGTAGACATACGCAGCACCGGTCGCAGAGCCACTTTGATTCACTGCAAATGGTGCCGTGGCCACGAGGGTTCCATTGTCAATCGCAACACAGGTGCCCAGGTAATCGGTTTGTTCACCATCGGGAGCCGTTAGGTCAGCAGCAAGCGACCAGACGTTGTTTAAACGCTGGTAAACAAACACTCGCCCTTGGTATTGGTAGGTCGCATGATAAAAGGGCGCGCCGACCACGGCCGTATCTCCTTCGATCGCTACAGACCATCCATAGAGGGATCCCTGACGGTTTGCAGGGGGGATTATTTTGGCCTGCTGCGTCCAAGTCTGGCCGGTTCGAACGAAAATATAGACCGCGCCGTGCATCAAGTTGCCGGCGATGTCCGCGAAAACAGCGCCAACGATTGCGGTGTTACCATCGACCGCCACAGAATAGCCAAACCAGTCTTGTGTCGTCCCGTCCGTTGGGGAAAGCATGGCTTGTTGGGTCCATTGGTTATTGTCGCGAATATAGACATAGGCCGCGCCGGATTGTGGGCCGTTCACCGCGTGACGGTGGGCGCTGACAATGGATGTGTTTCCTCGTGCATGGACCGACCACCCAAATTCGTCATTGGCGACTGCCCCGCCCTGGACCAACTCCGACTCGGGGAATGCGATTCCTCGGGGTGTCGCATGATCGCCAAATCTGGGTACGTCGCGCGACTTGAGGGGAGTCGTGCCATTCGATTGGGGCATGCCGCGAATCATCGACGGCGGTACCCCGAGCGCAGTCAGTATCGAAGCAGTACTGGCATTCTCGTTGCCGGGAAACTTCGTGCCTTCCGCCGACGCGAGCGTTGCGAACACAAATGGCAGCGTCGTCAAGAGGACAATGCGAGGTCGTGACATGTAATGCCTCCTGTCCGTTTCCAAGTCGCCCATCTAATTCTAGCCGGGAACGAATTGGACAACCGACACAAAGCACCCGCCTGTGTAGTTCAGCCATTACCCAGCCTGCGGAATGAAAGTGGAAGCGCCTGACAAAGTACTTCCTGACAGGCACTTAGACCTTCCATCGCGCCGTCCAGCGGGATTGCGATTAATTATGAATTCATCGATCCCACGTCAGCTTAGGATCGCCGATTGGTGGGGCCGGTTTCGAAGATGGACTGCGTCCGCAGGATGCGCCATTCACCGGGGAAGGTGTGGTAGGCATGAACGTGAAGTTCATGCTGCCGCATCTCGTAGTCGAGGAAGCTGAACGGCTCCATCCCGTTGGAGGTCCACTGGGGATAGGGGACGTACAGGCCCTTCTGCTGGGCGTAGCGGGACAGGTCGCGGTAGGTCGTGCGGAAGATGTGTTCGGACATCTCCTCGACCTGGCTGCTGAAGATGTACCGCATGGTGTCGCTGAAGCGGATCTGGAAGTCGCGCTCGCCGCGGAAGCGGAATTGCGTGACCAGATTACGGTCGGTCAGCAGATCGCTGGGAACGGCGGCCAGTTCCGTTACCATGGTGCCGTTGGAATGGAGCGTCACCAGGTGGCTGAGGCCGAGGACCCAGATGTCGGCATGGAAGTTGCCGTAGGAAATATGCTTATCGAGATAAATGTGGAACAGCTCCGGGTGTAGCGCGCGGCGATACAGGAAGAAATTCAGGTCGGAGCTGCGTTGCTTGGTCAGGCCGAGTTCCAAGGGATTATCCTTACGAGTGTTTTCCAGCATGTCAGCCATCCATGGGGTTTGCGGCTGATGGGCTATTATACATAGGGTATTTATGCCCCGGCAACGAAAATGTTCATTGAAATCTGGCGCGACCGTAATCGTGAATGTTGTATTTCTAAGGCATTGCCCCTCAAGCAGTTAGAACCGTTAGGCGCGATGCGTCGTATTGAGTTTCACAGGAATTTTTCCAACACGGTGGGCCGAACCATCGACCGCTAGAATGCCGTATAGAGACGATCGGTAACATTCATGCTGTATCAACCACCCCTCGCGCCCCGCTATGCCAAGCTCACACCGGATGAAATGCGCGCGGCCCTCCGTGACCATAAGTCCCGCTTTGGCAAACAGTTAGTCATCCTCGGCCACCATTATCAGCAAGACGAAGTAATCGAGTTCGCCGACTTTACTGGCGATAGTTTCAAACTTTCGCAACTGGCCGCCGCACAAAAGGATGCGGAATTCGTCGTCTTTTGCGGCGTTCACTTCATGGCTGAATCGGCGGATATCCTTACCAATGACTCGGTGAAGGTCATTTTGCCGGACCTGTCCGCTGGTTGCAGCATGGCGGACATGGCGGCCATCGACCAGCTGGAAGTGGCTTGGGACCATCTGACGAACGCGAGTAACGCGACCTTCGTTCCAATCACCTATGTCAATTCCGCGGCGGCGATCAAGGCGTTTTGCGGTGGACATGGGGGGGCCTGTTGCACCAGCTCCAATGCCCGCAAGGTGCTCGAATGGGCCTTACAGGACGAAGCACCGCGGGGTTACCAGGGTCGGCGGAAGGTCATCTTCCTGCCCGATCAACACCTCGGCCGTAATACGGCCTACGACATGGGTTGGCCCCTTGATTCGATGGTTCTCTACGACCCGAATCTGGAGCGAGGCGGTCTCACCGATGAGCAAGTACGCGATGCCGCGATCATCCTGTGGAAGGGGCATTGCAGCGTCCATCAACTCTTTACGCCTGAGCAGATCGACGACCTTCGCGCTGCGGACCCGACGTACAAAGTCATCGTGCATCCGGAATGCGACTGGCCGGTCGTACAGAAGGCCGACCTGGCCGGAAGCACGGAGTTCATTCTCCGCACGATCGAGGCCGCGGAGCCGGGTTCGAAATGGGCCGTGGGTACCGAGGTTCATTTGGTGCATCGACTCGCCCAGCGATTTGAGGGAGTCAAGACCGTACGGCTTCTGTCGGGGATTCAGTGTTTGTGCACGACGATGTTTCGCATCGATTTGAAACACCTGCTCTGGTGCCTCGACGAGCTTGCCGCAGGGCGAATTGTGAATCAGATTCGTGTTGACCCGGAGACGCGAACACTCGCGAGGATTTCGCTCGATCGCATGTTGGCGCTGGTTGGGGATGGGGACGGAAAGACGGTCGCTTCGGCACTTGAGACGACCGCAGCGATTGACTGACTAACACGCCTGGGGAACTCCAAACGTCGGCATATTCATGCCACACACCGTGCATCTTCTGCGCCTGGGCGCACGTTTGAACGGACCTCGTTTTTGCGATTTTCAAGGCGGGGTCCACCGTTCGATTCGACATTTAACCGCGTATAGGCAAAAGAGTTACAGACGCCGCAGGTAACGCATTCTCGACGTCACTCCCGGTTATCCGACCCTTCGTTGCGCGATGGAATTGCGATGCAACCCCGCCTCATGCCGCTGGACTAGGGATGAATGCGCACCGGCCTCCAACTTTTACGAATGGCGATCGCGTAAGCGAACCACTTGCGCGGCACGATTGGGGGTCGCTCGGCGTTCGCATTCGGCAGGCTGCGTTGGCGGCCGCAGCGATGGAAATGGTGGAGCGTGCGGGCGCTGTTGGCGATGGCGCCGCGGCACAACCGGTGGAATCGGGACAGTAGTTCATGGTGTACGGACTTTGGCAATCAGCAGGCGGCTTGCAGGCCCAGGATTACCGACAGACGGTTCTGGCGAATAACCTGGCAAATGCCGACACGACCGGCTTCAAGGCCGATCGCGTGTCGTTTATCGAGCGCCTGAACGCTGCGCGGACGAAGGGCGGACCTTCCGCGGGCGAGCTTGGTTCGATGACGGGTGGATTACTCGAAGCGCCGCTCTTCACCGATTTTTCTCAGGGTGCCTTGATTCCCTCCGAAAGCAAATTCGACCTTGCCATCCAGGGTGAGGGCTTCTTCAAAGTGCAGACAAAGGATGGCGTCCGCGTAACACGTGATGGCCAGACGTTGCTCAATAAGGATGGAATGCTCGTTCATGTCGCGACGGGCGGTGCCATGCTCGATGTTTCGAACCGTCCCATTTTTCTGAATCCGACGCAGCTCGACAAGCTCAAGGTTGATACCAACGGCGTGATCCGCCAGGGCGAATCCACCGCGGGGCAGCTTGCCGTGGTGGCGTTTGACGATCCCCAAAAGCTTCAGAAAGAGGGAAAAAACCTCTTCAACAGCGATGGAGCCAGGGCGACCCGGGCACGTGGCGACGTGCGGCAGAACTATACCGAAGGGTCGGGTGTCGAGCCGGTCACGGAACTGGTCGACCTGATGGCCGCGTCTCGGGCCTATCAACTGAACGCAACGATGATTTCGCTTCAGGATGAATCCCTTGGTCGCGTGGTGAATCAACTTGGTCGGATTGGGTAGTTGAAGGATCGGGCTGAACGGCCCGTGGAGTGATATGGGTATTCAGGCGTTATACACCGCAGCGACGGGCATGAAGGCGACGGACACGAAGCTCAACGTCGTCGCCAACAACCTTGCCAACGTCGAGACCGTCGCATTCAAGCGGTCGCGCGTGAACTTCGAGGACATCTTTTATAGAACCCTTGAGCAGCCGGGACTCCGCAACGCGCTGGAGCAGCCGCTCCCAATGGGATTGCAGGTCGGTCTGGGCGCTCAGATCTCCAACACGCAACTCAATTTCGAGCAGGGCAGCCTCGATAACACGGCGCAACCACTCGATATGGCAATTGAAGGAGACGGCTTCTTCCAGGTGCAGGCCTTCATCGACGGCCAGGAGCAGACGGTTTACACGCGGGCGGGCAACTTCTCGAGAAATGCAAACGGGGAAATCATTCTCGGCAACAGCATCGGCGCACGACTGGAGCCTTCGATCACGCTTCCGCAAGACACGGTGGACATACAGATCGGGCACAACGGCCTGGTGCAGGTTCGAAGTTCGGGTTCGTCAACGTTTCAAGACGTCGGACAGATTCAACTTGCCCGCTTCGTGAATTCCGCGGGTCTCCTGCAGCTCGGCAAGAACCTCTATCAGCAGACCGATGCGTCGGGGCCGCCGATCCAGGCAAACCCGACACAAGACGGCACGGGCAGCGTGCTTCAGGGCACCCTCGAATTGTCGAACACCGACCCGGTGCGTGAGTTGGTCGAACTCATTCGCACGCAGCGGTCCTTCGAATTGAACTCGCAATCGCTGCAAAGCGCGGATCAAACCCTGCAAACGATAAACAACCTCAGGAGATTCTAAGCAGTCAGTAACGGGGTAAAGACGGCGGAGACGTCAGGATGAACGAGAGACGACATGGATGTTGGATGACGGTCGCGACGGCGCTGAGCGCGCTGTGCGCGGCTTCCTCCGCGCGCGGCGGCGAGATTCGTATCTGGCCGACGGCGACGGTGTCGTCGGAATCGATTCGCCTGTCGGATGTCGCCCAGGTGTCGGGGTTCGATGACGAGCGGGCGCGCGTGCTTCGTGAGATCGCGATTTCCGCCGCGCCCCGAGAGGGTGGGGACTTGCAGGTGGGTACCGCGGATGTTCGCGGAGCACTAACCGAGTCGGGGGTCAACCTGGCGGATGTGCAACTCCTTGGCGCATCGCGGTGCAAGGTGTCGAGAACACGAACACCGTTTGGGACAACACTTCGCGTTCGTCCGATCGAGGCGACATCAGGTACGAAAAATCAACCACACGTTGTTCGCACGGTTGCGTCGAACAACGCACCCGTTTCAGCCGCGAACACCCTTGAATCGGCACTCAAACAGTTCATCGTGGCGCGGCTTGGAGAGAAGGACGCCGGGGTTGAAATTCGCTTCAGCCCCACCAGCAAGCGCGACCTGCAACTCGATGGGAATGACTTTCGATTCGACATTCATGCCCGCGATGAAAGCAAGCTGGGCTTGATAACGCTCGAAGTCGGCATATCCCCCGCACGGGCGCAAACCCAATCCGATGGCCCGATACGAACGGTTCCAATCATCGCCGAGGTGTCGGTCATGCGGGAAGTGGTGGTGGCGCGACGGTCGATCAATCGCGGCGAAATGATCGAGGGACGACACCTGAAACTCGAGCAACGGCGATTTACGGATTATTCCCAGATCGGGCTGACGGATGTGGCGGCGGTGGTGGGGCAGCAGGCCCGGCAATTCGTCAAGGCGGGAGAGATGCTCATTGCCAATGGCGTCGAGGGCCGACCGCTCGTGCAGCGCGGTGATGCCGTCACGATTTGGATCAAGCAAGGGCCGTTGGTCATTAAGGCGAGCGGCCGTGCACAGGAGGCGGGCGTCCTCGGCGAAAAGATCACCGTGGCGCGGGATGGATCGCGTCGAAAGCAGGACATCATCGACGCCGTCGTGACAGGGCCGTCGACGGTCACGCTCGGAAGCGACCGACAGGTAGCGATGAACGAACGGGAGGCCGGCCATGAATAGGACGTCGCTCATTCTCGCGCTATTGTTTGCTCCGACGGCGTGGACCTTCGCGCAGAGCAATTCGCTGTTTGTGCAGCATCAGGTTCGATCCGAGGCAAAAATGGCGGCGGCGACGCAGCCTTCGACGAACGGAGCGCTTCGGGTCGATGCCGGCGCGTCGGTGCAGTTGGGGCCGAGTCGCAATTCGGAACTGTCGCGACTCTCTCTGACGGCAGTTGAGCCGGCGCAACCGCGGGTTATTCGGGTGAACGACCTCGTCGGTGTGATTATCCGCCATCGTCTTCGATATCAGAGCGACGCTCGCACCCAGCAACAGAGCCGCTGGGAGCTCAAGACCAAGCTCGATGCCTGGTTCCGCATTCACGATCGAAAGCTGGAAGAACAGGACTTCGAGCGCGGCACGCCGGAGATCAAGTTCAAAAACGACAGCAACCTGCAAAACCAGGGCCGGGCGGATCGAAACAATCTCTTTGAGACGCGCATCAAAGCCAAAGTGATCGACATCAAGCCAAACGGGCTGCTGGTGCTGATCGGCTGGGCCAAGATCGAGATCGACGGCGAAAACCAGTTCATCCGCTTCTCGGGAGAGTGCCACAAGGATGACATGAACCCGGACGGCAGCATTACCAGCGACAAGATCTACGCGCTCGATGTGAAGACCTACAGCGAGGGCGCCATGAAGGATCTCTCACAGCGAGGGTGGCTCAAGCAATTTTTGGACGAAACGAAGCCCTTCTAGAACGGTTGACCGCGCATGACGCGAATGGGAACGACAACTCGAATTCCGCTGCGACGCGCCTTCCTCGTCGCGCTGGCCGCCTTGTCGCCATTCGCGTCCGATGCGCTTGCCACGCGCGTGGCCGACGTGACGCATCTGCAGGGACGCCGGTCCAACACACTCGTTGGGTATGGTCTTGTGATTGGTTTGGGCGGGACGGGAGACGGCGGCAAGTACGTCGCATCGATCATGCAGTTACAGGCGATGTTGGCGAAGTTCGAGATTCCGGTGCCGGCCTCGGCGCTGACGGAAACGAAAAACGTCGCCATCGTCATGATCGAAGCGACCTTGCCCGAAAACGGATCGCGCGAGGGCGATCGGGTGGATGTGCGAGTGAACTCGACCGGCTCGGCGAAGAGCCTGGCCGGCGGGTATTTGGTGCCGACGCCGTTGCAGGGACCGGGCCTGGATCGTGTGTTCGCCTTTGCGTCCGGGCCGGTGCGGTTGATCGACCCCAAGAACAAAACCAGCGGCATCATCGCGAACGGAGCAACGCTGGAGGCTGACGTCATCCACGGCTACATCAGTGACGACTGGGATTTCACGCTGGTGCTGGAGGATGTTCACGCCAGCCATGCACTCTCGTCCGTGATTGCTCAACTGGTGAATGAGTATTCATCGGAAGTCGGCCAGGCGCGGCAGATCGCACGGGCGATCGGGCCGAAGCAGGTGGTCATCAACATTCCCCTTGAAGAGCGCAGCGCGCCGACGGACTTCATCGGGCGCGTCGAGAGTCTCGAATTGCTCATGCCGCCGGCCGAGGCCCGCGTCGTGATCAACCGGCGGAGCGGGACCATCGTCATCAGTGACGGCGTGGAAGTCGGGCCTGCGGTGATTTCGCACAACGGCCTTTCGATCACCACTCAACAGCCACCGGCCAATCCGACGCCTGAGGTGCCGATCACCCGGGAAGAGCGCGCGGTCGGGATCGACGCCCCCAAGCGCGACAACACCGGCGCCAAATTGCAGGAGCTGGTCGACGCGTTGAATCAACTCAACGTCCCTTCGAAGGACATCATTGAAATCATCGAGAACCTGCACCGGCTTGGAAAAGTGACGGGCAAACTGGTCATTGTGGAGTAATTCGTGGACACCGGGATCGTCAACACGCTGCGACCTTCGATTGATGCGATGAGCACGGCACGAGCCGCCGGTGCGTCGACGCGGAGGAACGCGCACGATCTGGGCGATCGCAAGAAGGTCGGCGAATTCGTCGGCAACATTTTCTATGGCACGCTGATTCGCCAGATGCAGGCGTCGACGCTGAAGTCGCCGGTCATGGGGGGCGGGCGCGGCGAGGAAGTTTTTGGCGGCCAAATGGCCCTGGAGCTGTCGAAACGCATGGGCGAAGCACCGAACAACCCGCTGACGGATCGCATCTATCGGTCAATTCTCAAGCATCACAGCCTTGGGGCGGCTTCGAAGGGAGGGGCGAGCAAATGACGACGAACGCCCTAAAGCCGCTGTGCGACGAATTGGCAGCACGGCTGCAGGAACTGATATCCGTGCAGGAGCGATTGATTCTGGTGCTTCGTGACAAGCGCGAGGCGATGCGCCGCGCGAATGTCGAGGGAATTCTCACCGCGACACGGGCCGAGCGAGATCTGGTTCAGGACGTGACCCGCGGCGATGACGCCCGGCGCGATGTTGTGACCCGGCTTTGCACGGCGCTGGGCCTGGTCGGGGTTCATCGAACCATCTCGTTGCGCGCCCTGGTGACGCGGTTGGATACTCCGACGCGCGAGCGACTGCTTCGCCTGGCCGGGACATTGCGAGAACGGATGCTCGCCGTCGGAGAATCAAACCGCGTGATTGAGCTGGTCTGCCGCGAAATGATGGTTCACTTTAAGACGATGTTCGCCGCGATGGTGCAGGACCCGAGCGAGCCGCAGACCTATCGAGTCGGCGGCGACGTGGGTCGCGCGCCGGGTTCGCGGGTCTTGGACGCCGTGGGATAAAGCAATGGGACTAAGTTCGGCATTAAGTGTGGGTCAGTCGGCGCTCTCCGCGTATCAGGCGGCGTTGCAGCTTGTTGGCCAGAACATCTCGAACGCGGCGACGCCGGGTTACACGCGGCTTTCGCCTGATCTCAGTTCCATTCCCGGAGTTACCTTCCGTGCCGGACAGCTTGGCAACGGCGTTAGCCTTTCAAGCATTCGGCGCAACGGAAATGAAGCGCTGGAGGCGCGGCTGCGAACGGCGCTGTCGGATCAACAATCGGCCGCGGCCGAACGGAACGGCCTTGCCCGCATCGAAAACATCTTCGACCCGCTCGGCGAGAACAATCTTGGATCGCTGGTCTCCGAGTTCTTCAAGTCGTGGGGCGAGTTGCAAAACAATCCGCAGAACATCGCGACACGCGGCATTGTCATCAACCAGGGGCGGGCCATTGCCGAACGATTGCAGGGAATTCGCGGCGAGTTGTCGGGCGTGCGTGACGAATTGAACAGTCAGATCGTTACCGCCACGCAGCAGGCAGACCAGATCGCCACGAAGATCGCCGACCTCAACATTCAGATCACGGTTGCCGAGTCGGCGTCAAACGGCCCGGCCTCGGCGCTGCGCGATCAGCGGAACCAGCTTCTCTCGCAACTGAGCGAGTTGTTTGGGATTACCACGCGCGAGCAACCCTCCGGCGCGGTCAATGTGTATGTCGGTAACGAGGCGCTGGTGCAGTTCGGTGAGTCATTCGGCCTTCAGGCGGTGCAGGAGAAGGACGCAAGCGGCCGGTTGGTTGCGGTCGTACGACTGAAGCAGGGCGGCGGCATCATCAAACCGACAACGGGGCAGGTCGAGGGGCTGATCACGGCTCGCGACTCGCACATCGGCGGGCAACAAGATCGGTTGGATTCGCTGGCCGGCGCGCTGATCTACGAAATCAACAAAATCCACTCCAGCGGCAAGGGCCTTCAGGGATTTACGTCACTGACCGGCACGACCGCGGTGCTTGATTCGTCGCTGGCGTTGTCGGCGAGCGCTAATGGCATCGCATTTGTGCCGAAGACCGGGTCGTTCTTCATCGACGTAAAGGACAACGCCAGTGGGGCGGTTACGCGACATCAGGTCAACGTCGATCTTGACGGAATCGGCGCGGACACGACGCTGAACAGCCTCGTCGCCGACATTAATGCGAACGTACCGGGCGTGACGGCGACGGTGTTGGCCGACGGACGCCTGCAACTGTCGGCGGCGTCAGGCACGACCTACAGCTTCGCGGATGACACGTCGGGCGTTCTCGCGTCGCTGGGCGTTAACACGTTCTTCTCCGGGAAAGACAGTCTCGACATCGCGGTAAACGGCGTATTGGTCAATTCCCCGACACTGCTGGCCGCTGCGAAATCGGATCTGGCCGGCGACGGCACGAATGCAACGGACATCGTCGGATTGCAAACCCGCGTGGTGGCAGGCCTCGGCGGTGTGTCACTTTCGGACTATTACACAACGTCGACATCGGATCTGGCGGTTCGGGCATCGAGTGCGCAAAGCGGGCTGGACGCAAGCGGAATCATTTTCGATTCGCTGACGGCTCAGCGGGAAGCCATCTCCGGCGTCAATCTCGATGAAGAAGCAGTTTCACTGATCAATTACCAACGCGGCTTTCAGGGTGCCGCGCGCTACATGAATGTCGTGGATGAAATGCTACAGACCCTGCTCACATTGGTGAGGTAATCAAGGACTGCCGGTGCGTAACCGGCGTGGAAGATTGAATGTCGGCAACGTCTAACAATATCAGTCGCATCTCGAACAGTCTTACGACGTATGCAACGCTGTCGCGCCTTCGGGCCAACTCGCTTGCCGTCTTCCGCGAACAGGAGCGGCTCTCCAGTGGTCAGGCGCTCCTCTCGGCGAGCGATGACCCCATCGCAGCAGAGATGATCGGTCGACTGACGCAATCGCGTGCAGCGCAGGACCAGGTGCTGGCGAATCTTCGCCATGCGGATGGGTATCTGGCGGCATCGGACACCGCCGTCAGCGACATCGGAGACATCCTGACCGACGCAGCGCGTATCGCGAGCGAGCAGGCCAGCAATCTACAAAGCGCAGAAGAACGGGCGAGCCAGGCGGCCGTCGTCGATGGGTTGATCGATCAGCTTCGGAATGTCGGCAATCGGCAGTATCAGGGCTTGTACCTCTTCGGCGGGCGCGGCGTGAACTCGGCGCCGCTGACCGGCGACTTTGGCCGTATTTCGTACACCGGGGATGCAGGCAGTCGTCAGACATTGGTGGCGACGAATCTCTCGCAGGCATACGACATCTCGGCGGCGGGGGTGTTTGGCCTGAAGGATGACCTGAGCGGCGCGTATGTCGATTTCGACGTGCAATTGTCAAGCTCGACACGAGTGACTGAATTGGCAGGGGCGACGAATTCGGGCGTGCGACTTGGACGGATTCAGGTGTCGCAGACCGGCCCGGCGATCAACTTCGAGGTGGATTTCACCGGAGCCGAGACCGTCGGAGATCTGATCGCGCGATTTAACAACGCTGCGGCGACGGCCGGCAGCAGTTTGACGCTTGGCATCAATCCATCCGATGGCGGGGCATTGCAAATCTCTCCGGCCGTGGCGAGTGTGCAGATCACCGAGATCAACAACGGCACGACGGCCACTGATCTTGGCATTCGCAAGACGGCAACGGCGGCCACGCTCGACGGCGATACGGTGAATCGGCGCGTTTCATTGACGACCCCGTTGAGCGAGTTACAGCCGGGGGGATTGTCACTGACCAACGGCGTCGTCATTAAAAACGGCACGAAGACGGCAACGGTGACATTCGCCGGGGCGACGACCGTGCAGGATGTGCTGAATCAACTGAACAACGCGGGCATCGGTATTCGTGCGTCCATCACCGACGACGGCAATGGGATCGTGATTGAAAATCAAGTGGCCGGTACGCCCCTCATCATCGGTGAAAACGGCGGAACGGATGCCGATCGGCTCGGGATTAAGACGATCGATGCAAGTGTGTCGCTTTCGCGGGTGAACGGTGGGCGCGGAATTCATCCAGTCGCTGGTGGGTTCGACTTCCGCGTGACAAATGCAAATGGTGTCACATTTGACGTAAGCCTGGCCGGTGCGAAGACGATCGGCGATGTAATCAACGCAATCAACTCGGCGTCCACGCTGGCCGGAGCGGGCGTCGTCGCGACGACGTCGCAAGGTGGTGCGGGGCTGCATCTTTCGGGGCCGGCGGGCGCAGGGTCGCTCAGTGTGACGGCGCTCAATCTGTCGCCGGTGGCACAGGAATTGGGTATCGCCAAGGCAGGCACGGCGACGGATCTCGACGGAGACAACGTCACGCCGTTCTACCAGTCGGGAATCTTTACCGCCCTCTATCGCCTGCGCGACGGTTTGCTGACGAACAGCTCTTCCGAGATTACGGAGTCGGGCGCGGCGATCAATGCCTTGCAGAAGCAGGTTTCCGGCACGGCCGGCGAAGTCGGCGCGCGCTCCAAGTCGATGCGCGACCGATTGCAGCAGACGGAAGACGCGGTATCGGCGACCACGGTTCTGCTTTCGCAGATCAAGGATGTGGATTTCACCGACGCAGTAACGAAATTCCAGCAGGCACAGACGGCCCTTCAGGCCAGCCTGCTGACGACATCACGAATTCAGAATTTATCACTGTTGGACTTCTTGCGATGAATGGATTCATCCCCGGCAGTGATGGTTCGTGTGATAGACGGGCGGCGCGCGGCGTGAGGCCGGCAATGCCCGGACCAGCGAAGGGTCGCAAGGCGGCGACCGGGAGTAAGACATGGTGATTGAGACTTCACGCTTCGGCGGAATTGACGTGGATGATCAGAAGTTCCTCAACTTCCCGAAGGGGCTGCTCGGCTTCCCGGATGACCGGGAGTACGCCCTGATTCAGACCGGAGAGAACAGCGCGTTCTACTGGATGCAGGCCGTGCATCGACCGGAGCTTGCGTTTGTGGTGTGCGATCCGCGCATGTTCGTCCCGGAGTATCGGATCGCGATCAAGGCGGAAGACCTTGCACAGGTCGGCCTCGCCGAGACGAGCGGTTCCCAGGTGTTTGTGATTGTCAATAAGGTCGACGACTCGCTGACGGCGAATTTGCAGGGTCCGCTCGTCATAAACGTCGCCACCCGCGTCGGCAAGCAACTCGTGCTCTCCGACAAGAAATACACCACGCGGCATACGCTTATGAAACTGCCGGCCCGTACGGCGGCTTTGACCAAGACGGCGTAGGAAGCGAACTCCGCCGCGTCGAACGGTCGGCCGGACTCCTATGCTCCCTGCATGATTGCAGGATGACGGGCAAGGGCGAACGACACGCGAGGATACCGCCGGTGTTCGGCGTCAGGTGATAGCAGGATGCGTAGTTTGAAATTGCCACGGATGGCTTAAGCCAGGGAGGAACCAGGGATGTTGGTTCTGTCACGACAGAGAGATGAAACGATCATGATCGGCGACGAGATTGAGATCACCGTCGTCGATATTCGAGGCGACAAGGTGCGACTGGGAATCACCGCGCCATCGCATGTGCCCGTGCATCGTAAGGAAGTGTACGACGCGATCCAGCGGGAAAACCGCGCGGCCGCGAACATTAAGCCGGAGGACTTGCCGCCCGGCGGCGCGCCGCCGGTGGATCCGAATGATCGGCGCCCCCGAGGACCGGGTGGCCCGCCCAAGCGGAGTTAGGGACAGGGATCGAGGCGTGAAGTTTTTTGACACGAATGGACTGACAGCGCCGCGCGGCGCGGACGACGATCACGGAGGAATGTGATATGTCACGCATAAACACGAACACGTCTTCGATCCTGGCGAGTCGCCAACTGGCGAACTCCCAGAACCTGCTCCAACAATCGTTGGAACGGTTGTCCAGCGGATTGCGAATCAACCGCGGCGCAGACGACCCGGCGGGCCTCATCATTTCGCAGAATCTGCGAAGCGAGGTCGAGGGAGTGCGGCAGGCGATTAACAACTCGCAGCGGGCATCCAACGTGATTGCCACGACGGAAGGCGCGCTGAGCGAAGTTGCCAACCTGCTCAACGACATTCAGTCGAAGATCGTGGAGGCCGCAAACGTCGGCGCCGTATCCGAAGACGAAATAAAGGCGAATCAGTTGCAGATCGATTCGGCCGTCGCCTCGATTACGCGCATCGCCAATACGACCACCTTCGGCGGCCGGAAGCTGTTGAACGGCTCGCTGGGCTACATTACCAGTGGCGTGAACAACAGCCAGATCTCAGACGTCGCCATTCACGGCGTTTCCTTCGGCACGGCGGCCTACATTCCCGTCACAATCAACGTCACACAGTCGGCCCAGCATGGCGAATTGCGATTTGCCACCAGCTCGGTCAGTCAGAATGTCACCATCGAAATTGCCGGCCCGCGCGGCGTCAACACGCTTTCGCTCCTTTCGGGCACGACGGCCAGTGCCATCATGGCGGCCGTCAACCTGGTCAGTGACGCAACCGGCGTAAGCGCATCGTTGATAAACCCGCTGAGCGCGGCAAGCGGCATTCGCCTCGTGTCGCAGGATTTCGGCAGCTCAGCGTTCGTGCAAGTCTCGGAACTCGGCCCAACCTTTGGAGGTTTCGCGACCACCGATGTCGGCGGCGCGTCGGTGAAGCGCGACGAAGGACGCGACGTGTCGGCGACGATCAACGGCGCCCAGTCGCTCGGCAAGGGGCTTAATCTGTCGTTGAACACGACCGGGCTTTCCGTGGAGTTGCGGCTCAAAGAGGCGTTTAATACGCTCGGTACCTCGTCGTTTGCAATTACCGGCGGTGGGGCGTCCTTCCAACTTGGCCCGGGCGTGGACTCGAATCAGCAGGTCAACATCGGCGTGCAGTCGACGGCGGCATCGCGGCTCGGAAACGGCACCGTGGGGTACCTCTCGGATATCACGAGCGGTGGTGCTTATTCGCTGATCAACGGCGAAGCCAAGCAGGCCGGAGCGATCATCGAGGAAGCGATTCGACAGGTGTCGGTGCTTCGCGGTCGGCTCGGCGCGTTTGAGAAGAACACCGTTGACACAAACGTCAATCAACTTCGTATCACGCTGGAGAACCTGACGTCGGCGGAGTCCACGATTCGCGATCTCGATTTCGCCCAGGAGACCAGCAATCTGACGCGAACTCAAATCCTCGTTCAGGCCGGGACCAGTGTGCTGGCCACGGCCAATGCGACCCCGCAGACGGTATTGGCGCTGCTGCGACAGTAGTCGAAATGACAACGCATTAGGCCGGCATAAAGGTGAAAATGGGCTGCCCTGGTGGTCCGCGCCTACAATTTGGCGTCGGATTGCTGAGATGGTATAATTCAAACACGTCACGGGGAGGGGTGGGGAGCCACTTCCTTGGTTTGATCGATGCATTGGCGGCGTGGTTTCAGCGTCTCCCGCAGGAAACCCTGGGCGGCGAAGCGTCGCGTTTCCAGGAAGCAACTTTCAGCGAGATTCATTCATGAAGAAGCAACTTGCATTGGCGGCGGCGGTTCTTGTGTTGGCCGTATCGACCACGAAGGCCGTCACGTTGAGCACGGTGACGCTCGTTTCCAACCTGAACCGACCGGTCGGCGCCGCATCGACGCCAGCACTGCCGAACCATCTGTTTGTCATCGAGAAGCGCGGGGTTATCAAGGTCATCGACATGGCCAATTCCAATGCGGTGACGGATGTTATGAACCTGACCGCCGTTGTTCATCTTCCCACCGGCGGCAGTGACGAACAAGGCCTTCTGGGCCTGGCCTTCCACCCCAATTACGCCGTCAATCGCTATCTCTACGTGTATTACACAACGCTCAACAACGCAAGCAATGTGTGTGTGCGTTATACGGCGAACTTCGATTTAATTACCGCCGACAACACGACCGGGGTAACCTTGGTCACGATTCCCAACGTCGAATCCAACCACAATGGCGGCTGCCTTCAGTTCGGCCCCGATGGAAAGCTTTATGTCGGTTCGGGCGACGGCGGTGGCGCAGGGGATGCGCATGGCGCCATTGGAAATGGGCAGGCGTTGAATACCTATTTGGGCAAACTCTTACGGATCGATGTCGATATTCCCGCGCCGTACATCCCCGGAGATCAGCCAAGCGTGGCGGGCAGCGCGGTCGACCTCAAATGGGCGTTCGGCCTTCGAAATCCATGGCGATTCAGCTTCGATCGCGCCAATGGTGACTTGTATATTGCGGATGTCGGGCAGGGGACGTGGGAGGAAGTGAATTACGTGCCCGCAGGGACTGGCGGTGGGCGAAATTACGGATGGCGATGCATGGAAGGAAACGCCTGCTTTACATCCCCGAGCGGGACAGGTTGCACCTGTGATATCAACTGCGATGGCGCTGCGCCGCCGGCACCGTATCCAGCGCTGACCTGCCCGGTGCAAACCTATGACCACAGCCTGGGCTTGTCGATTACGGGCGGCTACGTCTATCGCGGCCTTGAGATCCCGGGCGAGCAAGGGAACTATTTCTACGGCGACTATTCGTCCGGTCGAATTTGGACTTTCCAGATCGACCAGGGTTTGCCCGTGAATAATACGCAGCGATTAACCTTTTCGACACTGACATCGTTCGGTGAGGACGCCAAGGGCGAGATCTACCTCGTCAACGGCACGGGCACGACCAACGGAACCATCCGACGAATCGTGCCGTCCTGCAACAACAAGGCCGACATCAATTCGGATTGTGCGAAGGATCAACTCGACATCGACATCCTCGTCAACGTACTATTGGGTTCGCCGCCGGCCGACCCGGCGCTGGTCAACCGAACCGACGTAAATGATGACACGCTCTTCGACGGCAACGACATTCGAACTTGGATCGACACCCCGTTCCCCTGATCGGTCTCAATCGCAAAATCGACTGCCTTCATCCGCGCCGGCCCCGCGCCGGCTCGGTCAATTTTTTACGCCTCGCCCCATCGCCGACTGGATGGCGGAATGGGTGTGTCGCGAGTCGCCGCGCATCGCACTGGACCCGGCCGTCGGCCCGGGGGTTTTTGTTGACGCGATTGCCGCGCTTCCACGACACGCTAGGCCGCGTGAACTGCACTTGCTCGACATCGATCCCGTCATGATTGCGAAATTGAGGACGCCCACGTCCATCGCCTGCCGCGTTGCGGCGGCGGACTTCATCACGAAACGGCATGTCGGGCCTTTCGACGCCGTTATTGCGAACCCGCCTTATGTTCGGCATCACGATTTCGACTATGGCCCGCGGGCGTGGCGCGATCTGGAGCGTGTCACGGGCGCGCCGATTCCGCGGACCACCAATCTTTACGGCCTTTTCGTCCTGAAGATTGGTTCGTTGCTTTCTGCCAGGGGCCGCGCTGCGATTATTACACCATCCGAATGGCTCCGCGCGGACTTTGGTGTCGCGTTGAAGTCATACCTGCTGCGCGAGAATCTTCTCGATGCCATTATTCAGTTCGATCATGGCGCAAGCGTTTTTGACGGTGTGCTGACGACTGCCTGTATCACACTGCTCCGCAAGGGGCGGCGACCTGCCGATCCGATTCGGTGTGCGACGGTATCCGACGAGCGAGGCCTTGCCGCCTTGGATTTCGATGCCGCAACATCCTGGCTTCCGGCGGAATTACAAGCGAATGAAAAGTGGAATGCGCTGGACAAGCGGTCGACCTCCGACAGGTCGACTCGGAAGCTCTCCGACTTCGCCACATGCTCACGCGGAATCGCCACCGGCGCAAACGATTATTTCACGCTTCGCCCATCGGACCTCAAGAAATGGAAGATCGCGCGTCGAGATGTGCGGCCCTGCATCACGAAAGCTCGTCAGATACGCCGGGACCGAATAACCGCGGACGACCTGCGCCGGCTGATAACGGAGGACGAGCGTGTTTTTCTTTTGCAACCCGGCACGCCGCTGAATCCCGCGGTTCGCAGCTATCTTGAACACGGAAAAAAACGCGGCGTTCATTCACGTTATCTGCCATCCCATCGGCCGACGTGGTATCTCCCCGAGCACCGAATGCCTGCGCCGATTCTTATCTCCGTGTTCGCGCGGGGGCGGTTTCGCATCGTTTGGAATGAGGCGAACGTTCTGAATCTCACGGCCTACCACGGAATCTACCCACGCGACGGACAGCGCGCGACTGCTAGGAAGTTATTCGAATGGCTCAGCAGTTCGGCGGGGCACGGCGCGCTGCAAGCCCATGTTCGTCTTTATGCCGATGGATTATTAAAGGTTGAGCCGAAAGATGTGGAGGCGGTGACAATCCCGGACAATCTGATTCCTACTCGCGGACGTCCTCGAGCGGTTCCGAAACGGGGTTTGCCCTTTCAGCCGGCGTAGCGTGGTTCTTCATGGCGAGATCCACCGCCAAACGAATCGCTGACTTCATTGATCCCGCGTCGGCCAGGTTCTTTCCGGCAATGTCATACGCCGTGCCGTGGTCCGGGCTGGTGCGGATGATCGGAAGTCCAAGCGTGAGATTTACCGCTCGGTCGAATGCCAGAAGTTTCACGGGTATCAGAGCCTGATCGTGATACATCGCGACGACACCATCAAATTCGCCTTGGGCCGCGCGCCAGAAAAGCGTATCCGCCGGATGGGGTCCGCTTGCGGCGATACCCGCGTTTCGGGCCATGTCGACGGCCGGCTCAATCACGCGTTGTTCCTCGTCGCCAAACTGCCCGCCTTCGCCTGCATGGGGATTCAGCCCGGCCACGCCGATCTTCGGTCGTTCGACTCCGAACCAGCGCTGAAGGGCTTGGTGCATCAAGTCGATTGGTTGAAAGACCAGTCCGATGGTGAAGTGATTGCGCAATTCGAAGAGCGGTTCGTGCACGCTGGCCAGCGCCACTTTGAGCGGCCCGCCGGTGAACATCATCGTGACCCGACGCGTCTTGAAACGCGCTGCTAGCAGTTCCGTATGGCCCGGCCACTCAAAGCCGGCCATGTGCCACGCCGATTTATTGATGGGTGCCGTAACGAGTGCATCGATCCGATTGGCCCGTGCATCGGTGATGCCGTCATCGAGGAACCGCATGGACGCGCGGCCTTGCTCCGCCGACGGCTTTCGTAACAGGCGTCCCTCAAGCGAAAGGTCGTCGTAATCCGCGACGACGACCTCGCCCTCGGCCGGCAGCGCGTCTTCATGGGGACGGCGCGTCCAGTATTGCCGCAATTCGGCCTGATCGGCTGCGTATTCAAGTTGCTCATCGAGTCCGTAGATGATGTAGCGTGCTTTGCCGCGAAGTGATTCATCCGCCAAGGCCTTGACGATGACTTCGGCCCCGATGCCGCCGGGGTCGCCCATGGTGATGCCGATGGTCGGTCGATAGGGGAGGGATGTTGCCATGCTACACCCCGCTCGCCAGTGGAACTCGCGGAGCGGAAACGCGCTCCAGGGTCTCAACAATTGTTCGCGAAAGGATGTCGGTCTCGATGTTGACGGCGTCGCCGACCTGTTTGGTTCCCAAGGTGGTAAGTTCAAGTGTCGTGGGGATGATGGCGACGCCCAACTGCAGCCCGTCAATTGCGGCGACCGTAAGCGAAATACCATCAATGGCCACCGATCCCTTGGGGATGAGGTATCGAATGGTGGACTCGTCAACGTCAAACCACCACATCGATTCGCCGCGGTCCCGGTCGATGCGGGCGATGGTCCCCAATGCGTCGACGTGTCCCTGGACGAAATGGCCGTCGATTCGATCGCCGGCACGGAGGGACTTTTGCAAATTGACGCGATGGCCCGGTTTCAAGCCGCCGAGCGTTGTGCATCGAAGGGTCTCGGCAACGACGTCGAACGACGCATCGGCCTCATCCTGGTTTGTCACGGTCAGGCAGACGCCGTCAATCGCGATGCTGGCGCCATGCGCTGCATCGGCCCAATACCCCGGCGCGCGGATCACGAGTCGTCGCCCGGCCGCACTCGGCTCGCACGATCGCACCTGGCCTGTTGCATCAATGATGCCGCTGAACATCGAATTCCTTTCGGCGCTACGGTATTGTACGCCCGCTGTGTACAAACGACCATTTCCGCGGCTGCCAAAACGACGACGACCCGCTTGACCGTTCGCCAAGCGGGTCGTCGGAAAATGTGATGGAGTAGGTGATCGGACGTCTACGTCCCCAGAATCTGGTTCAGCAGATTAAGCAGGACAGTCGGGTCGAGATTCGATGGATCGATGGTGTCTTCGCCGAATGCGGCGGCCAGTGCATCCAGGCCCTGAAGCTCTTCGCCCGCTTCAATGCGGGCCGGCAGGCCTTCGATATCCTGGGCGGTGCAAATAGCGTTCAGAGCGAAGAAATCCGCCAGCGCCTGCGCCTGGGCGGTCGTAATCGCCGGGATTGTGAGTGGCGGGGTTTGCGAAGCGCCGACCTGAACCGCAGCGCCATTGAGCGCGATTATTTCGTTCGCGGTGAGCGAACAGATCTGACCGCTGGCGATTTTGTTAACGCCGGAGACCAGGTCGCCACAGCCGGTTGAGGCTGCCGCCGTCACGACACACACGAGGCCCATTGCAATCTTCTTCATGCTCATGATTCTCATCTCCAATTGTTCGCGAGGTCAATCCGGCCTCCGTGGGCCTGTCTGCAATCATACGATGCGACACGTTATCGCTTCATCCGTTACGGGATGTTCAAATCGAGCAGGAAATTCACCAGTCGGTCGCCTTCGGGGGTGTTCGGCGCGCCGATGGCGGTCCGAATCTGTTCGCGTTTCTCATCCGTCGTGAGTCGTTCATCTTCCTGGATCTCTTTAAGGCCGGCGAGATCGAGGCCTGCGATCGTCGACGTGAGAGGTGGATCGAAGACGGTGGGGGTGCAGCCACCGAAGATGGCCGATAAGCCAACAACGATGGCGGTAAGTCGACTCAAAATCATCCGTGATGCCATGGTTAATCCGAGGGAAGCACTTAGGGTAGCGAGGCTTCCGTATTCTATCATCGGCATGGTCCGCATTCCAAGTTTGCCCAGTGCATATTCTTCGCCGGTGTCGCCTCTACGGGTCTTTTGACCGGAATGCGGAGCGACCTATAATCGAGGCAACATGCCATTCTTGCGCGACTTACGAATCGTCGGGGCTAGCGGGCGAACCCCGTGTGAAGATACACGTTGGTTCCGGTCGCGCACCTGCGCCCGGCTGATGGCGTGGGTTTTCATGCTGGTCGGCGCCGGGGGGGCTGTCCCGGAGGGGCCGTCAAAAGAATCGGCTCTTCTTGCAACAAGTCAACCAGCAAAAGGCACAGAGAATTCAGACAGCGTGTGTGGAGATGCGGAATCGCTGATCGCATCGTGGACCGACGACGCGACAACGGAGTCGGAGGCACTGAGCCGCGTGCGCGGGTATCTGTCCGTGGCGCGCTGTCGGATTGTGAGAGACTCGACGATTCGACTCATGGCGTGGCTTAACAAACCTGTTCACATCCCGACCAAGGACGACGCCGATCACGTTGCAGAACGTGATTCCGGCAAATCGGAACCGCCGAAACGCGGGGATGCTGCATCCGCAACCTCGCCTCCTGAACGCAGTTCCGAACTGCACACGATCGTTCAAAAGGCCTTTTTCCATCTTGATGCAGCGGACCGCCTGCTTGCCGACGTCGAATCGAAGAATAAAGACGCTGACACCAGTGAACTGCGCCGCCGCTCCGAGCTGCTGAGGGTGTTCGGTCGGGCATTTATCGCGCTGAATGAATCGACGGACTCAGACGAGTCGCGCCAGAGCCTGATCGACGTCTGCGGCGAATTGGCTCCCTATGTCGACGACGACAACAAGCAGATTTCCGAGTCCGCCAAGCTTTGGCAGGTTGTGGCATATCGCCGGGCCGGAAAACCGGATCGTGCGCTGCAAGTGGCACGGCCGGTACTTTCTCCGCCGGCATCGCCGATGATCGGTCTCTTCATCCGTTTCGAGCGATGCCGCGCACTGGCAGAGAAGGGCGATTATGTCGCGGCGATCTCGCTCGCTGCACGAATCGCGGTCCGCGCGGAGTCGTGGTTTGAAGGCGAGGATGAATCGAAACGCATTGCCGTCTTGGACAGGGTGAAAACTCTACAGGCCGACTTGTATCGTGAGTGGTCCGATCGTCTTCGCGATGAAGGAAAAGCGGAGCTGGCAGCAGCGGCGGCGGAAGAATCTCGGAAACTGGAACCTCAGGGCCGCAGTATGACCACCCTCGTCTTGGATGAGTCGATCACCGGTATCCCGGAGCTGACCGACGCTTCGTCCAAGCCGGCCGAAAACGACGAGGAAGAATCCGACGAACCATGACCGGTGCCGATTGACCGACACACGACCAGGACCCGGCGGCGACGCCGGTGCATGTCAGACCGGTTCCCCGTGGCGCGATCATGTGCTTTGGTTGGCGCTTTCCCTTGTCGCCGTCTTGGTCATCGACGGCGCCCGTATCCGATTGACGGAATGGGAAGTAACACCCTCGCACAACATTAACCTTGCGGAGGCCGTCGCATGGGATCGGGGCACGTTTGAACTTGAGCCGCCGCAGCGCGAGGCCGCCCGCGTGGATGGGCGCCTGCTCAATGCCTTTCCGCCGGCGTTCACTTTCGTCAGCTTTGTCGCCCTAAAGGTTTCGAAACTCGTCGGCGCGCAATCACCTTTTCCCTCGTGGATGTTTCGAGTCCTTGTGGGCGGATTCGCATTGATAATTCCGTATGGAGCATTTGCACGGGCCACCGCCAAGCCGTGGCAGGCGGCCGTTCTCACCCTCGCGTTTCTGCTTGGGACACCGATGTTGGTCATGCTGTCTCTTTGCCGGATCGGCGGCTTTTTCGAAGTAAATCACGTACTGGCCTGTTGCGGGTTGTTTCTTATGACGTCGGATTTGCTCGGATGCCGCCGCGGATGGCCGAGCATCATTGGACTGGTGTTGGCGTTTTGGAGCCGGCAACTCACGCTGCTCTATTTGCCCGCGATGGTGTGGTTCGCATGGAAATCGAATGCCGGCGAGCGGAGGCGTCGAATCGGCATGGTGGCGTACGGAGCCGTGATCGCCATCGGCGGATACATGGCGCTCAACGCGGCCAAGTTCGGCTCGCCCTTCAATACCGGCTACGTTCGAATCTACGACGGCCGCGATGACCCCATTGCCCAGCGCGCCCGCGCGGGGCTGTTTCGACCGGAGTACGCGGCAGAGAATTTTCAGTTCATGATGCTGGAGCCACCGGGTTTGCGTGTTTCGTCGGCCGGTGTCGAGCGTGCGATGAATGATTTCGGCGCGGGGATCTTCTGGACCTGTCCGCTTCTTATTGCGGTCATCACCACCGCGCGGCAGTGGTGGCGCGACGCGGCGCGTCGCGCTCTGATGGTGTGTTCGTTTGTCGTCGTGGGAATGTTGTTGATGTACCACAACACCGGTTGGCGTCAGCCGGGGTATTACCGATTCGCGCTTGACTTCATTCCGATCTGGATGGCCGTGATCGCCCCGTACCTTTGGACCCGCCGGTCGATGGCGCTGGTGGCGGTCTGCGTGCTGTGGAGCGTGTGGTATTTTCGGTTTATTACGTTTAACAATCTCGCCTGGGTGGGGATTCCGGGCTAATCCGGTGAGCGCAGGGTCCCTGTGCCCTTGTTGCGGTCCTTCACTTTTCCCTTTGCGAGCAGGCGTTTCACGCGAAAGTCGTCGATTTTCGACCCGTCATACGCAGCGGCCCAGACGCCCGCCAGCATCTCGCCGCCCGCCACGAGCCTCGCTTCGACGAACGGCTTGCCCGGGGCCTTTCGCAGTTCGCCGCTTTTTTCCATCTCATAAAGCGGGATCACCTGCTGATGGGTCTCATCGATGAATGCACAGATGTCTCCGAAATATCCCTTCGGTGTCACGGTTCGCGGGGACGCTTTCAACGAAACCACTGTGTCCGACGTGACGTGGTGAATGTCCATCAGGCCGCCATCGAGAAAGGAGTGGAACTTCTTGTCGGTCGTATAGCCCTTGGGGTTCTCGCCGACCCATCCGTTGTGATGATGCGTGGTGTGCAGCGGTTGACTGGCATCGCCGACATAGTGGCTCAGGATGCCCATATGGAAGACGACATTGGCGCGGGCGTACTCGATCATGTCGTCGGTGACGTACTCCCGGTATTGCTCATACGTCTTGAGCGTGGTCCAACTCGAGGCCACCTTCCACTGAAGTTCTGCGATCTGATATGGCAGCAGCCCCGGCACGAGTCTGACGTAGTCTCTGTCCTTGGCCGGATCGTAGTCTTTGAGCAGCGCGGAGTCCTTCGCTCGCGCGGCAGCCAGCACATCGGTGAACTGCCGCCGAAACGCCGGTAGTGTTTTCATCGTCAGGCCATAGTCCGCGATCTGCTCGACGTCGAAATAGTGGTCGGGGTTGTTGGTGTGTTCGAGATCGGGCGCATTCTGCCCTCGCCACCGATCCGGCTCGGCCGACAGGTACTCAAGCCGCATCCGGATTTCCGGCGACTTCACCCATGCTGGCATTCGCTCGGGGAGGATGCGATGGGCGATGCGTGTAACCGCGATGTGACCGTCTTCGTCCCAGGCCTGGGCAGTTGAACAGAGGACAAGGCCAGCCGTCGCGACGATGGCGGCGCGCGTGAAAAACCGATTGCATGTCATCAGGAGACTCCCACTTGCGGAAAGAACGTCGATCGCAGACTCGTATTGTAAGCCTTCAGGCCCGCATCACCAAGTCGCATCAGGCTACGTCGACGGCAGTTTCAACCGCTGGCGGAACGGCGATTCTCGCACCGGATCCGACACCGTTGAAAAATACATGAGCGTCAGCCGACGATACAAGTCCGCGACCTCGGCGTCGCCGGCCTTTGACAGGTCGGCGATGAAACGATCAATCATGGCGGGCAGGTCCTCAATCTGTCCGCCTCGTCGACGAACGTCCTCCACCATGGCCGGTTCCCACGAAAGCACGAAACCCGGAAGGCCGTCGAGTGATACCCGTACCGGCAGCACATGGTCCGTCAGATGCAAGACCTCGATCGCGGAATCATGAAAGGTGAAATGCGCCTTGCGCTCGCGGATGACATAGTCAATCGAAGCGTTTTTCTCGTGCCCGATTCGTCCTCGTTTGACCAGCGCCTGCCTTGCAATGGTTCGATCCGTAAGGCCGGCTTCACATTCAATCGCCGTCGCAATGCGCCCGCGATACATCGCGTGCGCCTCGGCTCCAAGAAATGCCAGCGTCACCGGAAGTCCCTCAAAGTACTTGCGATAGATGGCGGATCGTTTGTCCTGAGATTCGTCAAGTAGGTAAGTGCCGTAGAAACTATGTTCATTGACGATGCCGGAAATCATCTCGCGGCCGGTCATTGGATACCTGGGAAGCACCATGCAACAGGCCAACACGGCCGTTGCTCCGATGGGTAATGCGAATCGATGTCGCGCGACTCGGACGATCCCCAACTCGACCAAGACCATATAAAAAGGTGTCGCAGGCACGAGCATCCGCCCGAACATAAAGTCGCCACCCACCCGCACGATGAACAGCGTATAGGCTCCTGCCATTACCGCTGCCACGACCGCGAGTCGACGAATGACGCGATCGTCTTCACGCTCGTTTGTTTCAATGCGACGAGGAATCACACACGCAGTAAGCCCGAGCAGGCACGCACCAACGGCCCAGTACTTCTGCAAGTAGAGCATTAGATACGCCCAGCCCTGGCTCCACCATGCGAGGTTTCCGCTCTTGGCGTAGTAGGTGTTGGGGAAGAAGTCGCCGTAGTACCAAAGCCGCCATGCGATAAACGCGGCGTGGGGGATCACGAAAGCCGCGACATACAAAAAGCTGATTCGCCAGCGGGGTTTCGCCACTGCCAAGTACGCGGCCCCCAGAACGGCACCGAAAATGACACCGTCGGGACGCGTCAACGCGGCGAGCGTCATGACGATTCCCGCCGCGATCGGCCGGTGGCGACCTGTTGTCTCTCCACACACGAATACCCAGTAGCCCGCGGTCGCCAGCATTGTGAACAGGGATGTCTCAAGGCCGCTGGTGGCGAAGACGGCCATGTCGGCGTGGGCGGCGCAGAGGATTGCCGCGATAGGAATGGCGGGCGTTGCGCCAATCCTGATTGCGAGTCGTCGCGAGATGTCTCCCAGCAGGGTGAGTGTGCCGGCGTAACAAACGATGCCCCACATCATCGACCACGTTTCGCACCGAATGCCGAGCACGATCGGCACAGCGCACCAGAGCGTCCAGAGAAAGTTGCTGTAGCCCTCGACGCGCTCACCCGCGTTGTAGACCAGGCCATGTCCCTCAACGAGATTCAGTGCGTATCGATAGGAGATGAACGCATCATCGCAGACCCAGCGTTTCTGAAACGCTGAGACGATGCCGTACACGACGGCGACGGCGAGCAGAATGAAAAACGTAAGCTGGTTGCGACGCGTGGACTTGATTGAATCGGGTTGGTGTATCATTCGCGCGTCGGAGTTTTTTCCGATGCGGATGATAGGGTGTCGGCGTGGAAGCGGCTACCGGTCAGGCGTGCAGCGGCGCGAGGCGGGTGGCGCGTCGCGGGCGAAGGATGGGTGCCATAAAGGCGACAAACGCAAACATGATCGGCTCGGGGATGGTTCGTTGAGAGGCTAATTTGATAGGTGTTTGTTTCCGGGGAACGCCAACCTTCGCTTTTGAACTTGCACGACTAAGCGGTATTGACGGCGAAGGTGTGGTTGGCGCGACGGTCGGGAGCACGTGAAGGACGGGCGACGTTGTTTCGGTGCTCGGCGATTCAATTCGGCGCTGGGTCGGAACGGCGGGGTTGGTGATGCTCGCGGTGGGGGCGCCGGGGATGACGGGGGCGGCGTGCCATGCGTCGTGCATGTTTCCAAAAGTGCGAACAATGGCGGCGGCTTGGAGGGAGGCAGTTGGCGAATCGACACGAAACGACTGGTCGAGCGTGCTCGCGGAGCGGACGGCGGGCGCGACAGCGATAAGCCCGCCAAAGCAGGGTGTTGTCAGTAGTGTGAAAGCGAGCGCGGTCCACGGTGTGCGAGGCATGATGTTTCCCCCAATCGCTTCGCCGGCGCACCACGCGCGCAGCGGCATTCTTTCCCGTCGAAAGGTACGATTCACTACGCCAGTCGGCAATGCGAATCGAGGTCGCCGATAAATGGACTCCGGACCGGCGTCTGCGTTGGCGGTTCTCGGGCTTACTTCGCTTGCGCGAGGAATCGGACCATCGCCGCGCCGAAAGCCGGTAGATCCGGCGGCCGCCGGCTGGAGATATGGTGGCCGTCAACGACAACGGGTTCATCCACCCACACGGCGCCGGCGTTGGTCAGATCATCCTTGATGCCCGGCGTGCTGGTCATGCGGACGCCACGGACAATGCCCGCCGAGATGTTGATCCACGGGCCGTGGCATATGGACGCGATCATCTTTTTGGCGGCGTTGAATTCGCGCACCAACTCCAGCACCTTCGCGTCGCGGCGTAGTTTGTCCGGCATCCAGCCGCCGACCACGACCACGCCGTCGAAGTCGGCGCTGAGCACATCGGCAATGGCGGTGTCCGATTCGCAGGGATAGCCGTGCTTTCCGCGATAGCTGACGCCCGACTTCTGCCCCGCGACCACGACCTTTGCGCCGGCCTCCTCCAGCCGCAGCTTCGGGTACCAGAGTTCGAGGTCCTCATAATCATCGCCCACGAAGATGAGGATGCGGCAGTTGGTCAACGTGCTCATGACAGGCTCCTTGGATGTGTGCGCGTGATTTTACCCGACCCCATGCCGACGATATACTGAACGTTTTGGAGATTTCATCGTGAGCAGCATTCCCTCGACCCTCTTCGGACGACAGCCGCACAAGGGGGTGCGCGTCCTCGTGACCGGCCAAGTCGGCGTGGACAAGAAGGCCTTTCTCGAAGAAGTGGCCCGCATCGCCCGATCGCGCGGCCATGACCTGACGCTGTGCAACATCGGCGACATGATGTACCGCGAGGCGCCCGATGTGGTGCCGGGTCGCATCCTCGATCTGCCGCGCACACGACTCAACACGCTCCGCCGGGCCGTCTTCAAGGATGCCATCGCGGTCTGCGAGAAACAGCAAAACGTCATCATCAATACCCACGCCACCTTCCGCTGGAAGCATGGCCTGTTCGAGGCCTTCGACTTCGACCACATGACGGCCATCGACGCCGATCTGTATGTCACGCTCGTCGACAACGTCGATGCCGTGCATGAGCGGCTGCTGCGCGACCACGACATCGTCCACACGCTCAAGGACATTATGGTCTGGCGCGAGGAGGAAATCCTTGCGACCGAGATTCTGGCCCACGCCATCGGCGGCTATGGGAAGTACTACGTGCTGGCCCGCGGTGTCGAAGGGCGCACGGCCGAGTCGCTGGTGCGGCTGATGTTCGAGCCGCAGAAGAAGCGGATCTATCCCAGCTTCCCGATGTCGCATGTCATGGACATGCCCGACGTGCTGGCCGAGATCGACGCCTTTCGAGAAGCGCTGGCCGAGCATTTCATCTGCTTCGACCCCGGCGACCTCGACGAGAAGCGCCTGCTCTTCGAGGCAGACAAGGCCGCCAAGCGCGGCGAGCAGAAGGTCAGCATCCACGTCAACGGCAAGGATCTGTCCTTCAACGTCGCCGACGTAAAAAGCGTCGAGGCCGACATCGACAGCCAGATCTATGCCCGCGACTTCAAACTGATCGACCAGTCCGACATGATTGTCAGCTACATCCCCGAAGTGACCGGCGGCTTCCCCGGCCTCTCCAGCGGCGTCGAGCGCGAGCTGCAGCACGCATTCGAGGGCACCAAAGAGGTCTACCTCATCTGGCGGCCGAAGAAAGACCCCAGCCCGTTCGTCACCGAGACGGCCACGAAGGTGTTCACCAGCGTGGACGACCTGTTCAAGCATTTCCAGGCCAAGGGCTACATGGGCGACTACCAGTTGAACCTGATCCGCGCAGGCGGCGCGAAGGAACGCGGGCGGTTTGGGTAGTCGTGAGGTTTATTCCAAAGACAGTGTGGGGCGTCTAAGCCCAATCACTCGGGCCTAGCAATATGGCAAGTGCATTCATGCTCGCACACGGCGCAATCGGCTTTGCCGCGCTAGTTGGAGTTTTGTTTCCTCTATTTGTTTTTGTTGCGCTTTGCATGGAACTGGGGATCAAAGCAATACCTGCGAAGTGGACGCTGGCCTCGACCTTTTACATGCTGATGATGGCTTGGTTCATTTTCGCGAGTTCCAGCACGTTGAGATCGCTCGTCCCGGGCATCGGCGACCGGCTTGCAGGCATTGGGTCAATGCCTATTCTGCTGTCTGGCGTTCTGGGAATTCCAATTGGAGTGGCAATGTTTTGGCAAGTTACGAAGTCCGGTGAAAGCCCTCCGCGGAAATGAGTTTAGAATGCGATTGTCGGGCTTTGAGTTGTTTTGAGGTCTTATGCGCTTTAACCACTTGAGTTAGAGTGTCAGGTTGATTTTCTCCGCAAGGTGAGCAAGGTAGATAGATCCGAATTCGCCAGCCGAAATTACGTGCAGATTGAGCCGCCTCAACATCACGCCATTCGTTGATGATTAGCTTCCACTCAGCCCCGTTCACGGGGCTTTCCCGAAGGGCTATTAGCCCGGCCATTTGATGGCCGGGGCTTTGGTCAACGCCACCCGCTCCCTCCTCCCACCACCGCCCGCCAACGGCGGGCGGTGGTGGGAGGAGGGAATGAAACAGAATGCCTCGCCGACCAGCCTAAAGGACTGGCCTATGAACCTTTCGGGAAAGGCCGGTGAACCGGCCTGCTGCGATACATCCTTTGGTTTTCAACGCGGACGCGCGGCTCGTATTCCGCGGCCATCAATACACTTCCGCCATCCACTGGCCGCCGTGTTCGGGGTTGCCGACGAGGCGGTGGTTGACGATGTCGATCCAGAAGTCGAGGCGTTGAAGGGGGATTTGGCCGAGGAGGACTTGAGCGCCTTCGGGAAGGCCGAGCACCTCGTCGGTCACGGCTCGGCCCTGGACTTCGATTTGGGCGCCACGGTACACGTTGAGGGTGACGGTTCCGGTCACGGTGCGGGAGTCGCGACGTCGGTGGAAGACCAGTCCCAGATTCTTGATCATTGATTCCGGCATACAGAGCATCGTTGCGCCGGAATCGACCAGCGCATCCGTCGTGATCTTGCGAACCTGTTCCGGGGGCAATTCGCCGCGATCGGCTCGCTCTCGATCGTCAACGTTTTCGACGGTGATGGAGACCACGACGCGGCCCATGTCAACTCCAGGCTTGGGTTCGATGATGGTGGCGGCCATGATTGGAATCTCCCTTGTGATTGTAGCATTTCCGCAAAGGACAGCAAAGTAAGAGTCGTTAGGATTCTTAGTCCGATGACGGCATGCCTGCGAATTAGCGTCGCACTGTCCTTAAGACTTTGAACTGCATCCATTCAGCCCCGTTCACGGGGCTTTCCCGAAGGGCTATTAGCCCGGCCATTTGATGGCCGGGGAATTGGTCAACACGACAACCCGCTCCCCCCTCCTCCCACCACCGCCCACAGAAGGCGGGCGGTGGTGGGAGGGAGGAAAAGACGAATCGCCTCGCCAACCAGCCCTAAGGAACTTGCCTATGAACCCTTCGGGAAAGCCCGGTGAACCGGCCTGCTATTGGCACAGCCGTGAGCATTCATCGTGGCCTGTCACATGCTCCACTCCAAACCGCGCCCGGGCCGCGACTTACGGTCGTTGGAAAAATATTCACAAAATCCCTTGCCCTTGCCGGCCCGCGTGCTATATTTGTTAGGTATCTGTTAGTTGTCGATAAGCCTGCTGAAAGGAGGCCCCAGATGGTCCGCACCCAAGAATGCGCCAACGGTTGCAAAGAAACGCATGTCCTCACGAGGGCCATCGGCCCCTTTGCCGTTCCCGATTCGTCTACGCCAGCCGACGCCAAAAAAACGAAGGTCCGCCGTGGTGGAGGCCGGCTTTTTCTTCTTTTCAGACCCAACCGGGGTCCATCCGCGCAATCCGCGGTTTCAGGTTTGCAGCCTCAACTTCCTGCAACGATTTGCGGCCCCACACGCCGCCCACCCGCAACAAGTTGCACTTTCTTGGGCCTAAAAACCGCGATTTGCGGCTATTTGCGGGTGCCTCCCGTTTCTTGTGTCCGAGCCTTCGAGGTTTGATCCGAGTCCATCCAAAACTCACGCAAACCGTTTGTGTGTTTTTGTGCGTGCTAAAACGGTTTTTTGCGCTTTTTTGTGGGGGGTGTTTTTTTCGCACAAACAAACCGTCCGTGCTCCGGGCAAGCATGGAGGATTGCCCGATAGAAAACCCCATACTGTCGCAACGGGAGGGGATTATTCGCCGATCGTCTTGCGATACAGCGATTCGAACTGATCGAGTAGTTCATCGAAGAGGCGCATGGTGTCTTCGATGGGTTTCGGCGTGGTCATGTCCACACCGGCGAGCTTGAGGATGTCGATGGGGTAGAGGCTGCTGCCGGCCGAGAGAAACTTCATCAGGCCGTCGACCGCGCCGCGCTCGCCCGCGAGGATGCGGTGGCCGATGTTGGTGGAGGCGCAGTGGCTGGTGGCATAGGTATAGACGTAGAAGTTGCGATAGAAATGGGGGATGCGCAGGCCCTCGACCGATGCGTTTTCGTCCATGGCGAGTTCAGGCCCGTAGTAGGCGCGGACCAGGTCGGCGTACCAATTGCAGAGCACATCACTGGTGAGGGCCTCGCCTGCCTCGGCGCGCTCGTGGATCAGGCGTTCGTATTCGGCGAAGAGCGTCTGGCGGAAGACAGTGGTACGAATCTCGTCAATCTGCTGCTGCAGGATGACGAGGCGGACGGCATCGGACGGGGCGTGCTTGTAAAGATAGTCGGCGAGCAGGACTTCGTTGACCGTCGAGGCGACCTCTGCGCAGAAGGTGGCGTAGTGGCCGTAGACCATGGGCTGGTGCTTGACGGTGTACCACGAGTGCATGGCATGGCCGAGTTCGTGGGCGATGGTGGATTGGTCGTTGAGGGTGCCGTTGTAGTTAAGCAGGAGATAGGGGTGGGACAGGTAGCTGCCCCAGCAATACGCGCCGCTGCGTTTGTTCGGCGTTTCATAGACGTCGATCCATCGCGAATCGAACGCGGTTCGGAGGGTGTTGACGTAATCCGTGCCGAGCGGAGCGAGGGCGTCGACGATGGTCTGCTTTGCCGCGGCGTAGTCGATGCGATCATCGCCGGCCTGGACCATGGGGACATAGAGATCGTAGGCGTGAATCTCATCGAGGCGCATGAGACGCTTGCGCATGGCGACATACTTGTGTAGCTTGGGCGTGTGGGCGCGGATCGTCTTGACGAGATTGTCATAGACGGCGACGGGGATATTCGGTCCGGAAAGGGCGGCCTCAAGGCAGGAGTGATAGCCGCGGGCACGGGCGTGAAAGATGTGCTGCTTCACATGGGCCGAGAGCATCGCGGAAATGGTGCCGGCCTTGGCGCGATAGGTGCGGTGCATTCCCTCGAAGGCTTCGCGGCGCACGCGACGGTCGGCGCTGTAGATGAAGCGGCCGTACTTCGCAGCGGAAAGTGTGACGGATTCGCCGTGCTCGTCGGTGACGGTGGGGAAGTCGAGATTCGTGTTGGTGAAGCGGCTGTAGATATTCTCAGGAGCAGAGCAAACCTCGCCCGCCATGGCCAGGAGCTGTTCTTCGCGAGGGGAGAGCGTGTGATAGCGCTCGCGTTCGATGTCGTGCAAATGGTGGCGGTAGACGGCGAGCTTAGGGTTTTCATCGAGCCAGACGCGGATCGTGGGCGGCTCGATAGCGAGGATTTCGGGGATCATCCAGCTTGCGGCTTCCGAGGCTTTGGTGCTCAGGCTTTGGACGCGATCCCACCGGCCCTGCTTGGCTGCGATGCTCATATCCTCGTGGTAGGTGAGGCCGGCATAGAGGATGACCTTGTCGAGTTGTGCAAAGGACTCATCGCGAAGGGTGAGCGCGGCGAGGAGGGCATCGGCGGATTGTCCGAGCGTGCCTTTCTTCGCGGCGAGGTCGGCCATTCGTCGGTCGGCATCCGCGAATGCACGTTCGAACTCGGCGTCACTTCGGAACAGCTCGTTGAGATCCCAGCGAAGCGGCTCGGGGACTTCCTCGCGGCGCGCAAAGGTGACGGAGCGTGTGGGCTTCTCAAGGGTGGCGGCGTCCGTGCGCAAGGATCGGATCAAGGGAGATTCCTTTTCCAATGGATGACACGCGAAGAGTCGCGTGGTTGGATCGTCGTGACTCACAAGTTGGAAACCTGTGCCACAGCTCACCGTTTGGAAACCGGTGCCACACTTAGTCGAGCAGGAGGAAGTCTTTCATGTGCTTGTCATACTGCTCCTGCGCGGCGGGGTCGAACATGGGGAGGCGGAGTTCATTGATGACCTTGGTACCCATGCCGACCCATTCCTTCCAGCATTGGGCGCAGACGGTGGCGAGGATCTTCTCGCCGAGGGGGCCTTTGAAGGGCCGTTCCGCCAACTTCGGCCCGGGGCCGCTGCAGCGTCGGCAGGAGAAACCCGCTTCGCCGGGGACACCGCCTGCGGGGGCTTCCTTCTTTTCAGCAATCTCGGGGATGGGAGCGTTGAGTGATTGCAACAGCTCTCCCATGGCTTTCATCGGCATGAGGTCGCCCTTTCGGTGGGCGATGCGGTAGCCGTTGGTCAGCGTCTGAATGGCGAGGTCGGCATGGCCGGTGGCCTTCTGAACTTCGCCGAGGAGTTGATAGGCCTTGGAGTTCTGGCTGTTGAGGGCGATGACGCGCTGCAGCGAAGGCCCGGCGTCCTTGTGCTGGCCGGCGTCCATGAGGGCCTGGCCGAGGGAAAAATGGGCCATCTCGTCGGAGGGGTCAGCCTCGGCGAGAGAACGGAGTTTGGCGATGCGGTCGAGATCGGGCATTAAGGAGCTTTCTTTGTACGATTACTTACTGTAGATCTTGATGATTTCGTCGAGGAACTTGAGAGCGTCGTTCCTCTTGCGCTGGAACGTGTTGCGACCAATGATGGAGCCAAAACCGCCGCCGGCGCGGATGGCCTTGCATTCCTCGAAGACGTCCTGATCGTTTTCCTTCTTCGCGCCGCCGCTGAAGATGACGATGCGACGGCCGTTGAAGGCGCACTGGACGACATGCTTGACGCGGTCGGCGAGGGTGCCGATGGCGATTTTCTCTTTCTCGTAGACCTTCTTCGCGGCGTCCTGCTCGATGTGGTCGGTGGGCAATTTTACTTTCACGATGTGGGCGCCGAGTTGACAAGCGATCTGCGCTGCGTAACCGGCGACATCGATGGCGGTTTCGCCCTCCTTGCTGATACTGCTGCCGCGCGGGTAGCTCCAGACGACGACGGCGAGGCCGCAGGACTTGGCTTCCTCGGCGTACTCGCGAAGGTTTTCATACATCTCCTTGCGGAGAGCGGAGCCTGGGTAAATGGTCAGGCCGACGCCGGCGCAGCCGAGACGGACGGCTTCTTTCACCGAGGCGGTCAGGGCCTGCCATGAGTCTTTCTCGTCGGCGAGCAGGTCGTGGTTGTTGGCCTTAAGGATGAGGGGCACTTCACCGGCGAAGTCAGCGGCACCGGCTTCAAGGAAGCCGAGCGGGGCGGCGTATGCATTCAAACCGGCCTCGATCGCCATCTTAAAGTGATAGTGCGGGTCATAACCGGCGTCATTGGGGCCGAAGCTCCGCACAGGACCGTGCTCCCAGCCTTGGTCCACGGGGAGGATGACCATGCGCCCAGTGCCGGCGAGGCGACCGTGGTTCAACATGCGGGCGAGATTGGTGAGGGTGCCGGGGTTGTCGCTTCGATACCAACTGAGGATTTCACGCACGCGTTCGGTCATGGCCGGTTCTCCGATTGTGTTGAGATTTTCTGGTGCGACGCGGGGTCCCCTCGTTCGCACCTGAAATATGGTAGCGTATCGTGCGATTGCATCAAGGCAGGGAGCGGTGGATGGAAAGCGAGACGGCATGGTGGTTGGTCGGCGTCGCCGGGCTCGTTTTTTGGGGGATCAAGATATGGCCGATGGCACTTGCGCTTCGGCATCCACGGTTCTTGAGCGCGGTGCGGGTGCCGGCGGATGGCACTGCGCCGCGGGTGTCGGTGATTGTTCCTGCGCGGGATGAGGGGGAATCGATTCGTGCCTGCCTGGACTCGCTACTCACACAGTCCTACGAGAATATTGAAATCATCGCGGTGAATGATCGCTCCACGGATGAGACGGGGCGAGTGATGGACGAGTTTGCAGGGCGCGATAAACGCGTGCGGGTGATTCACGTCTCGGAATTGCCAAACGGATGGTTGGGCAAGAACCATGCGAACGAGGCAGGCGCGGAACAGGCAACCGGTGATTACATCTTGTTTACGGATGGTGATGTGTTGTTCGCGCCCGATGCGCTGCGTAGGGCAATTCGGCATATGCGGGTGGAGGGGTTGGATCATCTCTGTGTTTTCCCGGGGATGATCACGGACGGTTATTTCGAGAGGGCCGCGGTGTGTTTCTTCGGCATCTTGTTCTATGTCGCGCTGCGATTGAGACAAGTGCGAAATCCGCTGGAGCCGCGAGCATTCTGCGGGATTGGAGCGTTCAATCTGGTGCGAACGCGCGCCTACCGGGCATTCGGCGGGCATGAGCCGTTACGAATGGAGGTCGCGGATGACGCGAAACTCGGGAAGCTCATGAAGATGAATGGGTTTGTGACGGATGTGTTGGAGGGGCGTCCGGACGTTCGTGTGCGATGGCAGAAGGGTTGGTGGGGAGTGGTGACGGGCCTGGAGAAAAACGGGTTTGCCGGATCTGATTATTTGCTTGGAAAATCGCTGGCGGGAATCGCGGGCGTGGTACTGCTGGGCGTCGCGCCGTTGATTGGATTGGCATTCGCACCGGGTTGGAGCCGCCTGCCATATGGATTATTGCTGTTGAGCGAGGTCTCGCTGCTGGCGCGAGTGGCGCGGCAACAGGGGTTTTCGCGGGCGGTCGGTTTTGCGTTCCCGATTGCGGCATTGACGTTGGCCTATGCAGTGGGGCGGTCAGTGGTGTTGACACTGGTTCGAGGCGGCATTCGATGGCGGGGAACGTTTTATCCACTGGCGGACCTGCGCCGGGGAGTGGTGTAGCGAGAATCAACGGAATGTGATGTCAATTCTTGGGAAACGCCGTGGACCAGTCGGGGACGATCATGGGGGGCTTGGAAAAAGCAGGAGGCGAGGCCGATTTACTCGCATTGCACGCCTCGGCAAGGCCGCGAATACAGGCGGTTTCAAGAAACGAGCGAGCCAGTGCTTCATCTCGAGTGACCCCGATGCCCCCGTAATGGAGAAAGGCGAGATACCATGCTGCTTCGGCATCTCCTGTTTCGGCGGCGGTTCGCAAACGAGCGGCTGCAGGGAGCAGTTCTTTGGGCCGCACCGCGGTTGTGAGCGACAGTCGCGCAAGCCCTTTTGCGGCGTAGAGGTTTTCATTTCCGCACCGAATGAAGAACTCCATGGCTCGCTCAGCATTCTTTGGTCGTCCGCGGCCACTTTCATAGGCAATGGCGGATAGCAGACAGCTCTTCCAATCCGAGCCTACCCCGCAGTTTTTTTCCAGTTGCGTCATCGCGAGATTCACGTCGTCGTCGGAACGCCGTTCGTGCAGGAAAAGAAACTGGCCCGCGACATTCGCACAACCGTTGAGGTCGCCGAGTTCGCAGGCTTTGGCGAAGTATTTCGCGGCGGCCGGCCGGTTCTGCTTGACGAGTTTTCCTTCCATGCATAACAGGCCGAGTTCGTTGTAGGCGGGACCGGAATTCAACGCTTCGGCCTGAGTGCCGATGGCCATCACGAGGCTATGGGAGGCGTGCGGTTTGCCGTCGGCGAGTGCTTTCTGCCAGAAAGGTATGGAGTTGCCGGGGTGTTCGGCGTCAACGAAACCGATTCCCCAAATGAACGCGAAAAGTGCGATCCAGCAGGCCATGTGCACGGCGTTGAGTCGGGGCAGGCTCAGGGCTGATTGCCAGGCGTTATTGAGTTTGCCGATCACGTTGGCGCGGGCGAGTCGGTCGAGGGCGGGGACGGCAAGATTGAGGATGGGTACAGGAAGCAGCTTGTCCCAGAACGTCGGCACTTCGTAGATGTCCAACATTCTGAACAGGGCGCAATAGGCGAGCGCGTAGAACGTGCCGAAAACCACCTGTCCGACGTTGGTGCGCGGCGACGTGGCGGGATCGGTGATGAGCAGATGGATTCCAAGAAAAATAGGCGCGGCAACGTTGACGTTGACAAAGAAGTACGTGCCGTAGGTGCGTGTGTAGATGATGTTGACGAGGCAAAGCGTGATGGCGGCGGCGACCGTCATGAGCGTGACGCGAAAGAGGGATTGCACAACGAGGCCGCCAAGAAAGATCACGACGAGCATGTGGGGTGTTTCGAAGGAGGCGGCGATTTGTTTGCCCCAGGTGAGTTCGTTGGTCGTGCCCGTGACGATGAGGGCGATGGCCACGATGAACTGTCCGAACGCGGAGGGATTAAAGATATGGGTGCGTTTGCCTTCGCGCTCCCAGGTGATGAACTGCTTGCCGAGCGCACCAAGTGTGAGCATGGCAAATTGGTAATAGAAGACATCCGCCTTGAACCAGAGGAGCAGGTTTGTGCTAAAGACGATGGGGAGGGGGCCGAAGCCGAGTCGCCATGTCCGGCCGCGCGACCATGAAAGCAGGGCTTCGAGAATGTAGAGATAGACAACCTGCGCGAGGATCAGCGGGGCCTGCCATCCAACCTCGCGAGCGAACCAGCCCCAGTAGGCGAGAATGCAGAATTGGACGCAGGCTTGCACGTAATGGGAAGGAACAGGGACGAATTCAACGGAAAGCGGGATGCCTGTTTGCCTTCGGACAAACCATAGCGAGGCGATCCAGGCGGCCAGAACGGTGGAAATGGTGACGAACGAGGTTTTGAGTGCCGGATTTTCGTGAACTGGAGCAACGAGGGTGAATCCCGAGAAAAGAAGGATCAGGATGAAGGGGATTGGTCTGAGGCCAAATGGATGTGAGGGGGATTGGGGCATGTGGCGCGCAATTGTAGTAGGCCGCCGCTTTTGATAGAATTGGGATTCGTGCGGCGTCCGGAGGACTCCGCCATTGAGGGAACCCGCGGGGTTGGGAGTCGTCATTACATGAACAAGCATCTACACGGATTACTGCCGCTTGCGGCGGCGGTGTTGTTGATCTGCGCACCTGGCAATCCTGCGCTGGGGCAATGGGTCCAGTTCAACAATGAAACGGCCACGCGATTGAACGCGTCGGCGGCCAATGGAGCATCGGACGTCGAAGAAAAGGATTATGCATGGGGCGACGTTGATCAAGACGGGGACATCGATTTGGTCAGTGTTCGCAAGCAACCGTTCACGTCGGCAGGGAAGCGAACGAATGTCCTGTATCTGAATGAGGGCGGCGTGCTGACGGATCGGACGACGCTGTATGCGACGGATACCGATGTGCCGGGGGATCAGGGGTTTAACACGCCGACGAATGATCGCGATGTCCTGCTTGTCGATTTGAATCAGGACGGCTGGTTGGACATTGTGACGGCGGTGACGATCAGCGACGGCGACACGAAGGCCGTGGGCCACCCGCGCATCTACCGCAATAAAGGGTCGATCGCCGGAGTCTGGCAGGGCTTCAAGTATGAGGTGAATCGAATCCCGACGATGCTGAGCCTGACCGGGGGCAGCTTCAATCCACGATTTTGCTCGGTCGCGGCGGGCGATTTGAACGGCGACGGCGCCCCCGAGCTTTGGTTTGGCGATTATGACAGCAGCGGATCGGGCGGCGTCTCCGAGCCGGCGGGCGCCGATTTCGACGATCGATTGCTCATGAATGACGGCAACGGGTTTTTCACCGATGTGACGAACGGCGCGGGGACGCATTTTGCCGGAACGATTACCGTGGGGGCGAGCACGTATCCGTTTCAGAAGTCGGCGTTCGGTGCAGCGGCGGCCATTGAGGATATGAATGGCGACGGTTTGAAGGATATCGTCAAGCAGACGGCACTCAATCCGCCACAGTACATCGGGATCGGCTACAACAAAGCATCGAACCCGGGATATTTCGACACCTACCGAAGTGTCTACACGACGGCCCCGTATTTTGTGTCGGTCGGCGATCTGAACAATGACAATCGGTTGGACATGGTGGTCAGCGATGACGGCACGGACCGTTATTTGCTCAACACGGGGAACAACGCCCAGGGGCTGGCGTCGTTCTCCACGATTCTGTTTCCGACGGCGACCAATGGTTTCGGCGGACAATCCGTCATTGCGGATTTGAACAACGATGGTTGGAAGGATGTTCTGATTTCTGACGTGGACGTCGACATCGGCCCCTGCGGTGGTCGGGTGGCGGACATCCTTCGAAACAACGGCAATGCGCCGAATGTGACGTTCACTTCTGATACGGGGAATATCGCAGCGAGCACGTTCCTCGCGGGCGTTCACAATTTCGCGGTCTTTGACATTAACGGCGACGGCTGGCTGGACCTCGTCGTGGGGCGATGCAGCACGACGCAAGTGTGGATTAACGTGCCGCCGACCGGGTTGGCATTCACATATCCATTGGGTTTGCCGTCTCTGGTGTCGCCGAATGCGACAACGACCATCCGGGTTCAGGTGACGGAGATTGGCGCGGCGGTTCTGGATGAACCGACCGGCATCATCTGGACGCGCGTGAATGGTGGTGCATGGTCAAGCGCGCCGATGGTATTGCTTGGTTCACCCGGGCTTTATGAAGCGACGCTGCCGGCGATGGCATGCGCGTCGACGGTTGATTTTTACGTAGCGGCGAGCGCCGTGGGTGGCGCCACATCGACCGGTCCACCGGGGGCGCCGGCGTCCTTCAATTCCGCGATTGCATCGGTCGGGACGGATGACACGATTCAAGATTTTGAGGCGGGTGACGGCGGCTGGACCGTCGTCAATGATCCTTCGGTCACGGCCGGGGCATGGGTGCGAGTCGACCCGGTAGGGGCACTCAACGGGACCGCGCAATCCGCGCCGGAGGACGATGCCCAGGCCGGAACGGACAAGGTGTTCTGCTTTGTGACCGGCAACGGCGTCGTCGGCGGCGGAAGCGGGGCGGCTGACGTGGACGGTGGTCCCACGCATTTGATCTCGCCGCCGATTGATTTGGCCGGCACTGACGCGACGATTTCGTTTTCGGCATGGGCTTACAGTTCGGCAACGGACGTGTTGACGGTCGCCGTATCGAATGACAACGGTGCGAATTGGACACAAGTGGAGACGATCTTATCGACGGCCTCCTCATGGCAGTCGTTTAGCTTCCGAGTGGGCGAGTTTTTCCCCGGACAGCCGCTTACTTCCGCCGTTCGCGTGCGGTTTAGCGCGTCGGACAATCCGAACAACTCAATTACGGAGGCGGGCATCGATGTTTTCCAGGTGTCCAAGATCCTGTGCCTGTTGCCGTGTGCGTGTGCCGCGGACCTCAATACGGATACGAAACGCGACGGGGCGGACATCGCGGGATTTGTGGCCTGCATGGTTGGTGGAGGCACGAATTGCCAGTGCGGCGACCTGGATTCGACCGGATCAATCGACTTCATTGATGTGACGGCGTTCGTTGATTCAATTCTCGAAGGTAACAATTGTCCGCCGTGAACAGTCCGATGCTTTGGTTTTCGCCGGGAATTGGGCAAGAAGCGAGTTCATCATGACCCATGCGATTATCCGTCTTGTGATGGCGGCCTGTGTATCCGTTGCGGCCAGTTCGGTGCTTGCTGTTGATCCACAACCGCGCATGGGCGAACCGCTTCGTGGATTAACCGCGGCCCAAGTGGCTCGGTTTAACGCCGGCAAGACCGCGTTTCAGCGAATTTTCAGCGCGGCGGAGGGGCTTGGGCCGATTCTCAATCAGCAAAGTTGCGCAAGCTGTCATAACAACCCGGTGGGTGGGTCGGGGTCCATTTCGGTCACCCGATTTGGTTTTTTCGACGAGAAGGGCGGAGGATTTGATCCGCTAAACAATCTGGGCGGGTCGCTGTTGCAGAGCGAGTCGATCAGCACCGAATGCGCGGAGAGCATTCCGCCGGAGGCGACGGTCATCGCGACTCGCATTACGACGTCGTCGCTTGGGTTGGGGCTGCTGGAGGCGATCCCGGATGCGGCGATCCTCGCGAATGAGAGCCCGGGGCCGGGGGTTAGTGGTCATGCTCACATGGTGACGGCGTTTGAAGACCCACCGATGAGTCCGGCGCGCGTGGGGCGATTCGGGTGGAAGGCGCAAGTGGCGACGGTTCTGACATTCTCGGCAGACGCCGCACTCAATGAAATGGGCATCACGAATCGATTTCTCACACAGGAGAATGACCCGAACGGTGTGAATCCGCCGTCGTTGGGGACGTGTGATACCGTGCCCGACCCGGAGGATGGGCCGGATGTGGAGGGCTTTCACTTTATTGATCGGGTGACGGATTTCCAACGATTTCTCGCGTCACCGCCGCAGACTCCCAAGAGCGGAATGACGGGCGAGGCGCTGTTTGTATCGGTCGGCTGCGCGGCGTGCCATGTCGCCAGCTATACGACGTCGAACAACCCGGCGTTGGAGGATTCGATTCGCACTAAGACGATTCGGCCGTATTCAGATTTTCTTGTGCACGACATGGGTCTGCTGGGCGACGGCATTGCGCAGGGGCAGGCCGATGTGCGCGAGATTCGGACGCCGCCGCTGTGGGGTGTTCGAGTTCGCGATCCGTTGTTGCATGACGGTCGTGTCGCGGGTGGAACGCTGGCAAGCCGAATTACCCAGGCAGTGACGGAGCATGGTGTGTTCGGCAGCGAGGCGGCATCATCGGCGGCTGCGTATGCGGCGTTACTGCCGGCGCAGAAGAATCAGGTGATTGCGTTTCTGGACTCTCTCGGCCGTGCGGAGTTTGACGCAAATGGCGACAACGTCATCGACGCGCACGATCTTGCGGATTTTGCCGGATGTTATGGCGGCGGCCCCTACAACGCGGATTCGCCGTGTGCCGTGCATGACATCGATCAGGATGGAGACGTGGACGACGACGATTTCAATATGATGCTCACGGTGTATTCCGGATCGCAGGCTGATTGCAACGGAAACAGCGTGAACGATGCCCGTGATCTGTTGCTCATGACCAGCACGGACTGCAATCTGAACAGCGTGCCGGATGAGTGTGCCCCGGATTCGTCAGATGTGTCGCTGTTTGTCTCAGTTCTGCTGGCGCAGAACCTTGACCCGGTGCTTTCGTGCATGGTTGATAAGAATCATGACGGAGGGGTGGATGGGGACGACATCGGGCCGTGGATCGCGGCGCTGCTGGGGTCGTAATTCACTGAACAGAATCAGGGAAACTGGGCCTGCTCGGACTCGAACCGAGAACCTGGGGATTATGAGTCCCTCGCTCTGACCATTGAGCTACAGGCCCGGGCGTTTGGCCGATTCTAGTCGCGGGCGTGCGGGTTTGGAATCTGATTGACCCTGCACGGTCGCGTGGTAGAGTTCGCCCTTGTGAAGGACGGAGCCTCACACACGTTGCACGTCGTGATGCGGACCGCGGTGGCCGGCGCGGGGGTTGTTTCTCTTTTCCTGTGTGATTCAGCTTTCGGCCAGGCACCAACGTCGGGACCGACGAGTTCGCCCGCGGCCAGTGCGGCGTCGACCTATGGGCTGTGGGTGATTGCGCCGGCGATGGTGGCGATTGTGCTGGCAATCATCACGCGGCAGGTGGTGATGGCGCTTTCCCTCGGAACGCTGACGGCGTCCGCGATGGTGTGCGTTTTGCAGGGGGATTACAACCCGATTCATTTTGTGACAACGATGATCGACCGGTATGTGCTGGGCGTCCTTGCGCCGGTCAAGGATGGCCGCGCCGATTTGGAACACCTCACGATCCTGATCTACACGTTCTTCATCGGGGCGATGATCGGCGTGCTGAATGTCAATGGCGGGACGCGGGCGGTGGTGGAATTGGTGACACGACGGGTGAAGTCGCGGCGCGGGGCGCAGCTCGCGGCGGGGGCCAGCGGGCTGGCGGTTTTCTTTGATGACTATGCCAGTGCAATGATCGTGGGGCCTGGGCTTCGGCCGATCTTCGATCGATTGCGGATCAGCCGGGAGAAGCTGGCGCAGATCGTGAACTGGACGGCGGCACCGGTGTCGTCCATGTTTCTGGGGACGTGGCTGGCGGTGCAGATCGGGTGGATCGACGCCGGTTTCAAGATGCTCGGGGATGATGTGCCTGCCTTCCTGACAAGGGAGCAGGCGGCGCATACGTTTTGGGCCAGTATTCCATATCGTTCCTATTCGGTGCTGGTGATTGTCGCGGTGTTTATCCTTGCCATGTTGGGGCGCGACTGGGGTGCGCTTCGCAAGGCGGAGTCGCGGGCGGTCGAGGGGGCAACAGGTGCAGGCGACGCACGCGAGGACGATCAAAAACAGGCTGGGCACTGGTCACTGGGTTTGATTCCGGCGGCCGTGCTTGTTGTTCTGACCGTGGGGTTGATGGTCTACACGGGATACATGAAGTGTCACGCAGAGGGTACGCCATTGAACTTTGACAGCGCGGGCTCAATTTGGAAATCCATCGAGGAAGTGCTGGGTAAGGCGGATTCCCACGCGGCGATGCTTTATGCGTCGCTTTGCGCGGCCGTGGTCGGGATCGTGCTGACCGTGGTGGCGCGGGCCTGCACGCTGGCAAAGACAATGGAGGGCGCGGTTTCGGGGATGTCGGCGATGTTCGCGGCGTCGATCATTCTGGTGCTTGCGTGGGGGCTGTCTCAAGCGAGCAAGGACTTGCAACTCGGGCAGGTGGCCGAGGCGTTTCTGAAATCGCAGATCGAACTCAAGCGGTTTTCAGTGGAATGGCTTCCCCTGTCGCTTTTCTTGACGGCATGTTTCATTTCATTCTCGACGGGATCGAGTTGGACGACGATGGCGTTGCTCCTGCCGCCGGCCGTGGCGATTTCGGGCGGGTTGTTGCGCGATATGCCCGCGGAGACGGCGCATGGGATGTTCATGGCGTGTGTCGGTTCGACGATGGCGGGGGCGGTGTTTGGGAATACGTGTTCGCCATTGGCCGATGTGACGGTGCTTTCGGCGATGTTCAGCGGATGCGATTTGGGGAGTCACGTGCGGACAGTGACGCCGTATGCGGTGTTGGTGGCGGTGGTGAGCGTACTGTCGACCGATGGCTTGCGATGGGGGCTGGCGCGATGGATGCCGCAGGCGGGGTGGAGCGTGTGGTATGGGTTGGGGGCGGGGGTGGTGTTGCTTGTGCTTTGGACTCTGATTGTGGGGCGACGGCCGAAGGGGGTCGTGTTTGAGCCGGCGATTGAGGCGGGGTCGTAGACTACCGGCCTATCACGTCCTATTCTCTTTGCTAATCCAGATGAGTAAGCGGCTTTCGGCGCGGGGGCGTTTGACAGGGTCGCGGGGGGTGGGTCGTCTGTAGGACGAAGGAATCGTGATGACGAGTATGGATTCGCTGCGCGCGGAGAATGAACTCGAAGGGAGCAAGGCGTGACACTGATGGATGTGAAACAGATGGGGCCGATGATCAAGAAGGCCAGTGAGCCGTTTAACCGGCTGCACGACGAAATGCGGCGGGTGATCGTCGGGCAGGACGACATGCTTCGGCATATGTTCATCGGGCTGCTGGCCAATGGGCACATTCTTCTTGAAGGCGTGCCGGGGTTGGCGAAGACGCTGGCGGTGTCATGCCTGGCGCGGGGGATCAGTACGGGATTCTCGCGGATTCAATTCACGCCGGACCTGCTGCCGGCGGATGTGATCGGCACGCTGATTTATCAGCCGCAGAACGGGCAGTTCACAGTGAAGAAGGGGCCGATCTTTTCGAACATTATTCTCGCGGATGAAATCAATCGTGCGCCGGCGAAAGTGCAGAGCGCGCTGCTCGAAGCAATGCAGGAGCGGCATGTCACGATCGGCGATCAGACGCACCCGCTGCCGCAGCCTTTCCTGGTGCTGGCGACGCAGAATCCGATTGAGCAGGAAGGGACGTATCCACTGCCCGAGGCGCAGGTGGATCGGTTCATGCTGAAGGTGCGGGTGACCTATCCGACACCGGTCGAGGAACGGCTGATTCTGGACCGCATGGGTTTCACCAGCCCGGAGGCGAGCGTGTCGCCGGTGATGCGGCCGGAGGACATTGTCGAGGCACGGAAGGTGCTCGATGAGATTTACATCGACGACAAGATCAAGGATTACATCGTGAGTCTGGTCGTGGCGACGCGCGATCCGGGCCGATTCAAGCTGGATGTGAAGGACTTGATTCAGTATGGCGCGTCGCCGCGTGCGACGATTATGTTGACGCTAGGGGCGAAGGCATGCGCGTTCCTGGCGGGGCGAGGGTTCGTTACGCCGCAAGACGTGAAGGACGTTGCGCCGTCGGTGTTGCGGCATCGCGTCATCGTTACTTATGAGGCCGAGGCGGAAGAGAAAACCAGTGACGATATTGTGAAGACAATCCTCGATCACGTCCCAGTGCCCTAAGCCATGTTGCCGAACGAGCTACTAAAAAAGATCCGGCGAATTCAGATTCGCACGAGCCATGTCGCGAATGATTTGTTCGCGGGGCACTATCACTCCGCCTTCAAGGGGCAGGGCATGGAGTTTGAAGAGGTGCGCGAATACCAGCCGGGGGATGAGATTCGTCGGATCGACTGGAATGTAACGGCGCGGCAGGGGAAGCCGTTCGTGAAGCGGTTTCGTGAGGAGCGCGAACTGACGGTGATGCTGCTGGTGGACGTCAGCGGGTCGCAGGAGTTCGGTTCGACGAGTCAGTTGAAGCGTGATCTGGCAGCCGAGATCGGGGCGACGCTGGCGTTCAGCGCGATCAAGAATAATGACAAAGTGGGGTTGATCGGGTTTTCGGATCGGATCGAGCGGTATGTGAAGCCGGAGAAGGGGCCGCGCCATGTGCTGCGGGTGATTCGCGATTTGCTGACGATGAAAGCGAAGGGGCGAGGGACGGATATCGCCGGGGCGCTCGACTATTTGAATCGCGTGGTTCGACGGCGGGCCGTGGTGTTCGTGGTGAGCGACTTTCTGTCGAAGGAGTTCGATCGGTCGCTGCGAATTGCAAGGCGACGACACGATGTGATACCCATTGCTGTTAGCGACCCGCGCGAAATGGAATTGCCGAAGGTTCGATTCATTGATGTCGTGGATAACGAGACCGGCGAATGGATGACGGTGGATACGAGCAGTCGGGCATTTCGCGAGGAATATCGTCGGCGGGCATTGGCGGCTGTTGAACGACGTAAGACGAATTTTCGGAAGCTGAAGATTGATTGCGTGGAGTTGATGACCGGGCAGTCGATCGTGGAGCCGCTGACGCGGTTCTTCCGAGCGCGGGAGGCGCGGCAGTGAGGCGATTGGCATTACCAGGAATGATGTTGGTCGCGCTCCTTGTCGCGGACCTCTCCGCGCAGACAGCTACGCAGCCGGCAAGGTCGATCTCGCGCGAGGCGAATCGTGGGCCGGTTAAGGCAATGCTTACGGTGGATCGGGATACCGCCGTTACCGGGGACACGGTGACAGCGACGCTGCGGGTTGAAGCCGAGAAGGGCGTTGAGATATCGATCCCCGAGATGGGCGAGACCCTTGGAGATTTCGCTGTTAAAGAAACGCGCGAGTTGCCGCGCACCGGAGATGATACGACGGAGCGTATTGGCCGGGAGTATGTGCTGGAATCGGTGCTGCCGGGGGCGTGCGACATTCCCGAGATCCGCGTGAGTTTCACGGATGCGCGCGAGAAGGCGGACGGGTCGCGCGAGGAATACAAGGACGAGGTGACGCTGCAGCCGGTAACGATTCAGGTGACGGCGAATCTGGCGGACATGAAGGGCCCGGCGAGTTTGCCGTGGCCGCGGTCGTATCGAATCTTGGCGTGGACGATTGCGTCGCTCGCGGTTGTGCTCGCGCTCTGGGCGATGGCCCGTTGGTATCGACGACGACTGGCGGCGCGATTGGCGACCATTGCAGCCCGGGTGATACCGGCGCACGAGTGGGCGCTCGCGGAACTGGACATCCTCACGTCAGAAGGTCTCATCGAGCGCGGCCGCGTGCAGGAATTCTATTATCGAGTGAATGCGATCGTGCGCGGCTACATCGAGCGGCGCTGGGGGCTAATGGCGGGCGAGCAGACGAGCGAAGAATTTGTCCGAGACTTGCAGCGGTCGCTGTTCCTCGACGATGGACACAAGCAGGTGTTGCGACGCTTTACCGATGCGTGCGATCCGGTGAAGTATGCGCGCCAACAGCCGAGCGGTGATGAGATCGGATGGGTCGGTTCGACGGCACGACAGTTCGTGGTGGAGACGGCGGCGCGGCCAGAGCAGACGGAGGCGAAGGCCGCATGATCCTGCTTAAGCATCCATGGCTGCTGCTCTTGCTGACATGTGTGCCACTGGTGTGGTGGGCATGGGGTAATCGGCGGTGGCGAGCGGCGATTCGATTTTCAGGGGTGTCGCGCCTGGCGGCGGCGAACCCACGCGCGTCAAGGATGACGATGGTGTTGCCGGTTCTGCGATGCCTCGCGGTGGCGTTGGTGGTGCTGTCCATTGCACGGCCTCAAAAGGCCGACGAGCAGACGCGGATCAAGACCGAGGGCGTAGCCATTCAATTGGTGGTGGATCGATCGGGCAGCATGGCGCAGGAAGATTTCAAAACGGAGGATGGGAATTCGGTATCCCGTTTTGAGGCCGTGAAGGAAGTGGTGCGCGGGTTTGTGCGCGGGGATGGTCGCGAGCTTCAGGGGCGGGCCGATGACCTTGTCGGGCTGATCGTGTTCGCGCGGTTCGCGGATACCGAGTGCCCGATGACATTGGACCATGAACAGGTCGTTCGGGCGCTGGATAAGGTGGAGCTGCCGCGCACGCGCGATGAGGACGGCACGGCGATTGGCGACGCCTTGCTGCTTGCGGTCGAGCGACTGCGAAACATCGAGCGCAAAATGCAGAAAAAGGACGACTTTAAGATCAAGAGCCGCGTGGTGATTCTGCTCACGGATGGCGAGCAGAACGCGGGGAAGTACACGCCGGTGAAGGCGGCGGAGGCGGCCGCGGCGTTAGGCTTAAAGGTCTACACGATCGGCGCTGCGCCGGACTTTCAAGAGCGCGAAGTGGGCGGGTTTTTTCGGCAGTCGCAGACAATCAAGGTTCCGGTGTCGATTGACGAAACGACGCTCACCAAGGTTGCGGAGATGACCGGCGGCAAGTTCTTCCGGGCGAAGGACAAGGCATCGCTGCGCGAGATATACGGCGAGATTGACCGCTTGGAGCGAAGCGCGATCGATGAGACGCGGTTCTATCTATATGACGAATTGGCCTACAACTGGGCGACGTGGGGGCCGTGGCAGACGGGGGCCGGGCGAGAGATCGGCCCGATTCGGACGCCGCCGCCGCTGTTGGTGGCGCTGGGATTGCTAGTGCTTGAAGTTGTGTTGGCGAATACGCGGTTGCGGAGGATTCCGTAACGGACGGAAACTGTTGTGGACGAACTAAAGATTGACAACGTGAATCAACTCAAGTGGCTGCTCGCCGTTGTGGCGTGCGGGTTGCTGTTCGTCTACGGGTTCGCGCGGAAGCGGCAGGCGTTGGCGGCGTTTGCGTCGGCAGCGGTATTGGGGGCGATCGCCCCGGCGATTAGCTTCCCGAGGCAATATGCAAAAGCGGTATTGCGGCTGCTGGCGATGACGGCCATTGTGCTGGCCATGATTGGTCCACGATGGGGGACGTATTATGAGGATGCGATCCAGAAGCGGCTGGACTTGATGATCTGTCTCGACGTGTCGCGAAGCATGTTGGCCGAGGACGCGGGGATGTCGCGGCTCGATCGGGCGAAGGATGACATCAAGCGGCTGCTGGATCGATTGGGCGGCGGGTCCATCGGATTGATCGCCTTCGCCGGCAAGGCCGACTTGGTCTGCCCGCTGACGGATGATTACGAATTCTATCGAATGACGCTGGACGATGTCGGCGTACACAGCGCGGCGATGGGCGGCACAAATCTCGCGGAGGCGATCAAGGCGGCGGTGAAGGGATTCAGCGGTTCTGCGAACAAGCAGCGCGCGATCATCGTGATGACGGACGGCGAGGACACACTGGGTGGCAAGCCGGAAGAGGATGCGAAAAAGGCTCGGGACCTCGGGATGCAGGTCTATACGATCGGGATTGGTGATTCGCAGCGTGGTTCGCTGATCCCGGTGAGCAAGGACGGCGGCAAGTCTTATGTGGTGTTCGACGATCAACAGGTGTGGTCGAAGATGAATCCGGATCAGCTTTTGGCGATCGCGATGGCGGGAGGCGGCGAGTATCACCCGAGCGGGCAGGTCGGGGCGAACCAGCGGACGTTGGATTGGCTTTACACGGATAAACTGGCGCAGCGCGAGGAGCGTACCACGAAGGAGAAACGCATCGCGCGACAGTATGCGCAGTTTGCATGGCCGGCGTCGGCGGCGTTGGTGTTGTTGGTGATTGAGAGTTTGGTGCGAGAGCGGCGGGAGGTGGCATCTTGAAGGGTCATTTGGATTGCAATCCTCATTTGCTTGTTGATTGCTCCGTCGCCCCATCGCGGCTGCGCGTGATTCTCTCAGACATCCACTGGCTTGGGCCCGTGGCTACGGTCCGTCGCCCGGTCGGGGCTGAGAGGACTACATGGTGCGGAATCTTCTGCATTACGTTTGCAATTACTCTTGGCGTGACGGCAACCACACGAGCTGATGACGTGACGTCGCGCCAAGTGGCGGAGTTCATGCAGCGCGGAAACGAGGCACTTGCGGCGGGAAAGTATCAGGATGCGCTTGCGGCGTATGACGAAGCAAAGAGGGTTCGCCCGGAATCGCCGGAGGTGGCATACAACCGGGGAATCGCGCTGTATCGACTTGGGAAGTACGACGATGCTCAGAAGGCACTGCAAGATGCGTTGAAGCCGGATCGGCCGGACATGGAGGCGAAGGTCAAGTACAACCTGGGCCGCAGCGCGCATGAGGCGGCGATTGCCGGGCGCGACAAGCCGGAAGAGGCGATCAATTCGATCGGGAAAGCGATCAACTTCTATAAGGAAGCACAGACGCTGAACGCGAAGGATGATGATCCTCGCAAGAATCTGGAACAAGCCGAACGCTTGCGGGCCTACTTTGAAAAGAAACTGAAGGAGAAGCAGGAAGAGAAGAAGAACCCCAGTTCGCAACCCACATCGCAGCCGAAGGACGAGCCGTCATCGCAACCCGATGAAAAGCAGCAGCCGTCATCGCAACCAAGCTCACAACCGGACCAAGAAAAGGGCGACGAAGGGGACAAGGGCGACGAGGAGCAACAGCAAGATCAAAAAGGCGATCAGAAAAAAGATCAGAAGGGGGATAAGCAGAAAAAGGGGGATCAGCAGGGCCAGTCGGATTCGCAGGAGGGCGAACAGAAGGAAGGCGAAGAACCAAAGCCGGACGAACAAAATGCCGAGCAGTCGAAGCAAGAGGAAGTTGAGCCGATGCTTCAGGAGGCCCGCGATGCAGAAAAGGCGCGACGCGAGGCGAAGCGGGCGAAGATGATGCGGCTACGTGGGAAGATTCCGGTGTCGAAGGATTGGTGATGCGAATCGTTGCAGGACAGTCGCACGTGGTTGCTCGCCGGGCCTGGGCCGGCACGACCGTGTTGCGCGCGTGCATCATGACGCTTTGTATTGCGGCGTCAGCGTCCGCACAGTCGGTCACGGCACGGGCCAATGCAACATCGGTGGAGGTGGGGGACACAATTTCGGTGGTTGTCGAGGTCGCGAATCCCAGGACGGCGTCGATGCCGGTGCCGGAGAAGTCGGCGGACTTTGAGATTTCGCTCGATCAGACCGTGGCGAATCCCGCGACCAATCAGATGTACCAGAACATCAACGGGCGCGAAAGTACCACCGTCACCTACAGTTACACGTTTGAGGCCAAAGCGCTTCGTACCGGGCGGCTCACGATTCCTCGATTCAAAGTCAATGACGGCGAACAGGTGATGTCGAGTCAGCCCATCGTTGTGAACGGTAAGCGACCTTCCGATACGCCGGACCTGATCTGCCGTGTCTTTCGACGGGATGAGGAGACACCGAAGGTTTATGTGGGACAGAAGATTGAGTTGACGCTGGAAATCATGGTGCGCAAGTTCCGCCAGGGCAATTACGAAATGGATGTGAACAGCGCGTGGTCGCTTCTCGATCGGAATCGTTCGAGCATGGGCGTCTTTTCCGAAGATCGTAATCCACGCTGGGGAGAGACGACTCGTAAAGGCGAGCAGGGAAGAGGAAGCGACTATTGGGTGTACAGCCTTGACGCCACTGTGTTTCCCCCGAAGCCCGGGCCGCTGGATCTTGGCTCCGTCGTGATTGCTTATCGCTATCCGATTCAGTTGTCGTCGAATGTGTTCGGGCAGATGTACCTTGAGCAGGAACGGAAAGTGCTTCAGCGGCCCGCACTGCCGGAATTGCAGGTCCTGCCGCTTCCCCTGAATGGTCGCCCGCCGGATTTTAATGGTGCCGTGGGCACGTATTCGATTTCGGCCGCGGCGAAACCGATGGATGTGGGCGTCGGCGACCCCGTGACGTTGACGCTTTTCATTCGCGGGTCAGGACCGCTGGAACGACTTAGCGCGCCAAAGCTGGAACAGGTGGAGGCGCTGACGAAAGATTTCGAGATTTCGGGGGACTCGCCTGCCGGAAGTCTTGAGGGCGGGACCAAGGTTTTCTCGCAGACGATCCGGCCGCTGCGGGATGACGTGACGAAAATCCCGCCGGTGCCAATCAGCTTTTTCAACCCGAAGACGGAGAAGTATGAGCAGTCCCTGAGCGAGCCGATTCCTATTCGTGTACGGGCGGGGCAGAAGCTCGCGTTGGCGAACCCGGCCGGGACGCCGATTCAGGCGCAGAACGTGCTCGCTCCATTGACGGAATCGAGCGAAGGACTCATCGCGAATGAGACGAATGTGTCGCGCCTGCTGGCGTCGCAGGCGGCAAGCATCGGCGCGGCGACGTGGGGGATGCTCGCGGGGTTTCCGTTGGTCTATGCGGGCGTCTGGTTTGTGAGGCAGCGTACTGAGCGATTTCGCTCGGACGACACCTATCGACGACGGACCCATGCCTATCGCAGGGCGAAAGCCGCCTTGGCGAACCCAACTCCGGGTGGGATTCGGGCCGCGGTCGTGGGGTATGTCGCGGATCGATGTGGTGTGCCGGCCGGGGGGATGACGCGAGCCGATGCCCGACGGCTACTGGAGTCTCGGCAGATCGCGCGGGCACTTGTTGAACAGGTGGACACATTGTTGGATTTGGTCGAGCAAGCCCAATATGGCGGCGGATCCGCGGGAACAGACGTCGCGGCGGAAGGGCAGCGGCTCATCGATGCGTTGGAGAAGGAACGGCTTTCATGACGCATCTATTGTTTTCAATCGGGTTGCTTGTCTTCGGGCAAAACGCCACGCCATCGCCGGCGGAACGACTGTCCGACGCCCTCGCCAAGAGCGACTCTGCCGTGGCGATTCGGGCGAGCAATGGTCCGGAGGCGCAGCGCCTATTTCGCCAGGCGTTGGAACAGTTTGACGCGCTGATTCGTGATGGCTATCGAAGCGGGGGGCTTTATTACAACCTCGGGAATACCTGCGTCCGGCTTGGCAACGTGGGCCGGGCCATTGTGGCGTACCGTCGTGCCCAGCGGCTCGACCCGACCGACGATCGAATCCGCAAGAATCTTGAGGTCGCCCGGCGGATGTGCGACGTGACGATCGAAAAGCCGGCGACGAGCGCCCTCCTGGAGACAATCTTGTTCTGGCATTTCAATTCGTCTCCCAGGACCCGAATGACCATGGGGCTGACGGCCTATGGGCTTGCCTGGCTAGCCCTCTTGGGGAGGCTATTTGTGCGGGGGCGATCACCGGCCTTGAGGTGGGTGGCGCTCACGCTCGGCACCGTGGCCCTTTGCTGTGGGGCGAGCATCGGCTGGGAGCGCGTTGCGGCGGCGAATCGGCTGGAGGGCGTGACGGTGACGGATAAGGTCGTCCTCCGGAAGGGCAACGGCGATTATTACGATCCTCAGTTCGACCGGCCGCTTCCTGCCGGAGTGGAATTTCGAGTTTTGGAGTCGCGGGCCGACGTCAAAGGTGGGCAATGGTTCCACATTGAGCTGGCGGACGGCAAGAGCGGGTGGCTTCGCGCGGATCAATGCGACGTGATCTGAGCAGTTGGGGGTTTTTCCAAAAAGTTTTTACAAATCGCCTCGCGGCGCGTGAACCGCGCCGGTGTCCTACGATTGTAGTAGGATAGTACGACAGTTGTAGTAGGCAGGCGAGGGGGGGGGGCGGCCTCACCGGTCGGGCTGCGCGCCGCATGTGGTGGTGGGCAACCCTGGGAGTCGGAGGGCGTTGTGATGAGGAAATTCTTTTTCCAGAATTAAGCGATCCGTCTTGCGGATTTGTGCGTAGGAGGCAGACGTGATAACGGGCCGTGGCAATGGAAGGTTCGGGAGCGCGTCCATGCGTCGAAAGATTCTGATCGGGCTGATGTGCGTTACCTTCAGTCTTGCTTCAACGGGAACGGCGCGCGGCGGAGACGGCGCGTTGAAGGGGGCAGCGGCGGCGCAGAGCTATTACGCCGGGAACGGGTTGCTTCAGCGCGGGATGTACGAGGCCGCCATTGAGGAGTATCGGGCGTTTCTGCGGGATCACGCAACGCATGAAAAGGCCGCGGTGGCGCGGTATGGGCTTGCGGTCAGTCTGGTTCGATTGAAGCGTGGGGCCGAGGCGGTGCCAGAGTTGGAGGCGCTTGCAGTGTTGCCGTCGTTTGAATTCGCGGCGGAGTCCACGTATTTGCTGGGGCAGTGCCGACTGGACGCGGGGAAAAAAGAGGACGCGCTCGGCAGATTTCAAACCGTCGTGATGCGACATCCGGATCATGCGCTCGCCGTGGAGGCGGCAGTACGAGAGGCGGAGATACTCTTTGAACTGGGCAAATATGTTGAGGCCAGCACGGCATGTAGGGAAAGTCTGCGGCGGTGGCCGTCGGCGAACCAGCGGGATCGTTGGCTGCTGATTGCAGGCCTGGCCGAGTCGGCTCAAGGGAACACGGCCGCAGCGGCGGGCCATTTTGCAAAGGTCATCGAGGACTTTGGCAAGGGATCATGCGCTTCTCAGGCGATGGTGGGGCTGGCGCGGTGCCGTCGAAGCGAGGGAAAGATTGACGAGGCCATCAGGCTGTATCAGCAGGTTCTCAGTGCACATGGCGAGGCCCAACGGGCAGAAGCATTGCTCGGTATGGGCGATTCCCTCCTTGAAAAGGGGGATTTGGACGGCGCGGCGAAAGCGATTGACGAGATGCTGGCGAAGTACGACGGCGGGGCGTTGGCAGCGTCGGGGATGGTGATTCGTGGACGCGTCTTGTTGGCCAATGGAGATGCCGCGCAGGCTTTGGAATCCTTCGCAAAGGCGGGAGAGCGGTCGGCGGACTTGGTCGAGGATATCGCGTATTGGTCGGCCAAGTGTGACGTGCGACAGGGGCGCTACAAAGAGGCGGCGAAACGTTTGCGGAAGGCAATGCAGGCGGTACCGAGCGGGCGGCTTGCGGCGGAGATGGCGTATGACCGCGTTGTGGCGCTTCTGAAAGCGGGGGACCGCGACCATGCGCTCGACGAGTTGGAGGCGTTCACAAAGCATTATGAAAAGCATCCGCTCGCCGCGACGGCGCTGGAGTTGCTGGCGGTGACGCTGCATGAGTCGGGGCGCTATGACGAAAGCACGAAAGCGTGCAAGGCGTTTGCGGGGCGATACGCAGCACACGCGCGAGCGTCGTCGGTGGCGTTCGTGGCGGCAGAGAACGCATTCATGCAGCAGCAGTATGGCGTGGCGGCGGAGGCGTTTCGCAGCTTTTTAGCGACGCACGCAAAGGATGATCGCGCAGAGTTGGCGAAGTGCAGACTGGGACTGGCGTTGGCGTTCGGGGGCAAGCCAGACGAAGCAACGGCATTTCTGAATGAGGCGGCGAGTCGAGCCGAGTCGGACGAGAGAATGCTGCCGGCCGTCATCGCGCTGGGGAATCTTTATTTCGATCGCGGCGAGTGGAAGGCCGCGGAGGAACTGTTGCAACGCCATGTGCGCCTCGCAAAAGGCGACGTGAGTCTGGACGAGGCGATGCTCAAGTTAGGGCTGGCCCTGGCGAGACAAGGAAAATCTGAGGAAGCACTTCGGGTTTTCGACGATTGTGCCCGACGGTTTGAGAAAAGCCCTCACGCCGTGCAGGCAGTTTTTGAGCGCGGACAGGTTTTGTTGTCGCTCAAGCGCAACGAAGAGGCCGCGAAGGCATTTGAACAGGTATTGGCGATTGCGCCGACATCGCGATTTGTGCCGTTTGCCAAGAAGCACCTTGGTACGTTGTCGTTGCAACGCGGCGACTTCAAACAGGCGGAGCTGTTGCTTGCGGAAGTTTCGGATGATGGCGAGGCCGGCTTGGAGGCGATGTATCAGCGGGGCCTCGCACTGCTGGCGGCGGCGGATTACTCCGCTGCGGAAAAGGTATTGCGCACGTTCATCGAGCGCAGCAATGGCCGTCCATCGGCGGACGCGGCGCGCGTTCAATTGGTTGTAACACTCGCAAGGCAGGGGCAGCACGACAAGGCGTTGAAGGAGGCCGGAAACGTCGATGTCGCGACGCTGCCGGCGTCGGCAAAGGCAACGTTGGCGTATGAACAGGCGTGGTGTTGGAAGGAAACGGGTAAGACAGAAGATGCGGCAAAGGCCTATCGATTGCTGTCCGACGATGACGCGGCCGGTGAATTGCAGTTTCACGCAATGTTGGAATCGGCGGCGCTGGAATCATCGGCCAAGAGGCCTGATGCCGCGCTCGCACAACTCGAGAGGTTGCAGCGTGCGCTCAAGGAAAAAGTGGATCGCGCACCGAAGGGCCTTGCGGAGGAGGCGGCCTATCGGATTGGATTGGCGCAGTTTGAATTGAATCGCTTTGCGGATGCGGCGGCGACCCTGGCGCAATTCACCGCTGCGTTCCCCGGCAGTGAGTTGGCGGCGTCGGCATGTTTCTATGCGGCCGAGGCGTTTTTCCGCGTGAGCAAATTCGGAGATGCGGCGAAGCACTTCGAAAAGGCGTTGGACGGAGAGGGGGCCAAACAGTCGTGGGGCCCGTCGGCGATGCTGCGCTGGGGAGATTGCCTCGGAAGGCTCGAGCAGTGGGGCCGTAGCGAGGAAGTGCTGGCCCATTATCTAAAGGAGAACGCAGACTCCGAGACGTGGTATCAGGCGGCGTTCGGCATCGGTTGGGCGCGCGAAAACCTTGGTCGGCATGAGGAAGCGATCGCATCGTATCGATCGGTCGTCGAACGGCACAAGGGGCCGACGGCGGCGCGGGCCCAGTTCCAAACCGGCGAGTGTTTGTTTGCCATGAAGAAGTACGAGGAGGCGGTGCGAGAATTAATGAAGGTTGACATTCTCTACGACTACCCCGAGTGGAGCGCGGCGGCTTTGTATGAAGCCGGCCGATGCCTTGAGAAACTGTCGAAGTCCGGCGAAGCGCGAAAGCAATTTGAAACGGTTGCGGAGAAGTACAAAGGAACCAATTGGGCGGCGTTGGCGGTGAAACGACTCGGCGAATTGTCGCAGGTGGCGATGCCGGGTCATCCGCAGGGTTAGTTGGCGCGACGCGTAAGGAGATATGCGATGCAGTTGATGTTGCTACAAACGACGGCCCTGATGCTCGGACAGGCGGCCGCGACGCCAGTCGGGGATGCAAGCCTGAGGGTGCACTCGGTCCTGGATTTCGTGACCAAGGGCGGGCCGACGATGTTTGCGATCGTCGTGTGTTCCCTGATAGCGCTGACGGTGATCGTCGAACGGCTGATCGTGCTTCGAAAGCGGAGCGTCATCTCCCCGGGATTGCTTGCGGGGTTGAGCGCCGTTGCGGGTGATCGGGAAAAGGCGCTGGAGTTTTGCCGCCTCGATGGAAGCCCGGCGGCGACGGTGCTTGCGGCGGCGATTCGCAAGCGCGGGGAAAGCCACGACATGATTGAGCGGTCGGTTGAAGAGGCAGGCCGGCGCGAAACGGTGCGGCTGCGACATCGGATCCGAGTCCTCGGGGCGTTGCCACAGGTCTCGACCATGCTGGGCCTGCTTGGAACGATCTTCGGCATGATCAAGACGTTTCAGGCCATCGCCGTCTCCGGGCAGGCACTGGGTAAGACGGAAATGCTTGCGAAGGGAATCTTCGAGGCATGGACGTGTACGGCGGCGGGTTTGCTCGTGGCCATCCCGGTGTTGATTGCCTATCACGCGCTGCTTGGGCGCATCGACATGCTCGTCGTGGAGTTGGATCGCGTTGCCGTTGACTTTGTGGATGAAGAGCATGGACGGTCCAAATCACAGCGGCGCGAAGCGACACCAGACCTCCCGCCGATTTCCGTTGGCCAGCCGGCTCTTGCATAAAGGACGCGCCCATGCTTCTTAAAGACTCCGGCGTTGAAACTGAGATTCATCTCGATTTCGTGCCCATGGCGGACGTGCTGTTCAATCTGCTCATCTTCTTTCTCATGGCCACGACCATTGCCCAGGTCGAGCGCGAAATGCACATCGCGCTTCCGGCTGCTTCGTCGTCGGAGCCGATCAGCGCGGCGGTGCGCGAGATCACGCTGAATGTCGATCAAGCGGGGCAATGCCATCTTGGCGGGCGCAAGGTCGATCTGAAGGAGGTCGGCGAGATTGTGAAAGAGGCCGTCGAGCGGAACGGCGAACAGAAGGTCACGGTTCGCGGCGATCGCAGCACGGCCTATGAAAACGTCGTTCGGGTGCTCGACGTGTGTAAAGCAAGCGGTGTATCGGAGCCGTATCTCGACACCGTCGTCGAATAGAGCGGACTCGTCGTGAAGCGATTTTTCGCAATCTCATTACTCATCGTCGCGCTTGGGACGGCGGCTGGCTGGTGGTTTTTGCGCCCTTCAGGGACGGCGTATCTCACGGATGCGGCCACCATTCGCGAGGCAGCGACCACGGCCGTCGTTCGCGAGGTGTTGTGGCAGCCGCCCACGTTGGTGACGGAGGGCATCAATGGGGAGGGCGATACATTCGAACCGCGGATGAGCGCTGATGGGCAAACAATGTACTTCGTCCGCGGCCGGCCGGGCGGGCGCGCGGACGTGTATTCAAGTTCGCTCGTCGAAGGCAAGTGGAGCGAACCAGCACCAGTCGACGCGGTCAATTCGCAGTTCGACGAGCTGGGTCCGGAGATTTCGGCGGACGGCACACGGCTATACTTCTACAGTGATCGACCCGGCGGCGCCGGCGGATACGACATCTGGGTTTCAAAACGGTCGGACGGCGACTGGCAAATGCCGGAGAACCTGGGGACGGCCGTCAATTCGCCGTTCAATGAATACGGCCCGGCATTGTCGCGCGATGGAGTGCAACTTTGCTTTTCCTCTAATCGGCCGAGGGGGGATGAGACCACTCCATCGGACGACGCATGGCGGGCAACGGTGCGAGAGGACATCTACCGCCATGATTACGACTTGTATGTCGTAAATCTTGGCACCGGTGCAAACTCGAAGGCCGTGCGGCTGGATTCACTTTGCTCGCCCGGAAATGATGGATCGCCGACGTTCAGCCCAGCGGGGGACTTTCTTTATTTTTCATCCGATCGCGTGGGTGGGCATGGCGGCTTTGATTTGTACCGCTCGCGCATCTTGCCCGGGAGGTTCGAGGCGCCGACGAACCTTGGAAATGCCGTCAACACCTCCGCGAATGAACTGGACCCTTCGGCGGACCTCGGTGGGTTTGCGCTTCATTTCTCGTCGGATCGTGCGATCGAAGGGCAGGCGGCGCGCGGCGTTTATCGAATCTATCGCACCAGTTCGCGCGAAGTATTTCGGGACGTGGAATGGCGGCAGTCGACGATTGACTGGCGGGCGCTGTGGATGCAAATCGGGCCGCGGGTTGGATGGATTGTGCTGGGTCTGCTGCTTTTCCTGCTTCTCCTCGCACTGTTTCGGGATGCCCAGCGGCGAAAGTTGAGCCTGATAGCACGATGTTTGATCGTATCACTCCTGGCGCACGCCGTGATGATGATGGTCTTCAATGTTGTAGAAGTGAGCACGGCCGTTGCGTCGTATGTTCGGGGACGAGGCGGGCCGGTGCGGGTTTCGACACTGGCGGGAGGAAAGGGAGTTTCGCTGGCGGGTCAGATACGCGGCCAGATCACGGAAGCGCCAACGCTGACGATTCCGACGATGAGCGTTCGCAAGGCAGAGTCGCGCGTTCCAGTCGTGGCGGAAGCGGCGCCGGTGAAGCTGGCGATGGAGCCGGCCGCCAAACAGGCGATGGTCCCGGTGGTCGTGAGCGCGTCTGCTTTCGAGTCAACAGCGCGAAGCACACTTGCTGCTCCAACCGGAATTCTGGAAACTGGTCGGCCGACGATTTCGATTCAATTGCCGGGAGAGGTGCAGCGGCAAAGCGAGTCGGAGAATGCCTTCGTCGCTGATAGAGATCCGTCTCATGGCCTACCGGTTCGCGCGGCGGCGACACCTCCGCGTGAGATCGCGAATGGCTCGCTGGCGATGTTCACACCAGACGCACGAGTCGGTGGGAATGAATTCGCGCAAGTCAGTGTGATCGAGCGTCAATCGCCGACGGATTCAAATGCGCCAGTTGGACGGACCTCGGCGCACGGCATCGGGCAGATCGCCTTTGCGCCCACTGACGTTTCGAGCGGCATAGGCCTGCCGAGCGATAGGGAAGTTTCGCGAGCATTCGGAGATGAGGTGGGCATTACGACGTCTGCTCCAAGTGGTGAAGCGACCAGGCCCCATCGGGGCGAGACGTCGATTGCCGGACTCATCGATCATGTGCGGAGTGATGTCGTTGCACCGGAGAAATCGGACGGACACGGCAGAGGATTCGGCAGCGTCGTAGTTGGTGTCGACGGCATCATCGCTGAGTCGAAGGGCCTTGTGGCGACTGTCGCGCCAGCGTTAGCAATGCGTTCTGAATCGGCTGAGGCCGCGACGATGTTGCGTTTACCAGTCGAAGGCCCGCGTGTACGTGACGCAACAGACGAACGTGGAGTGACGGACGGCGTGCCGATCGGTAGTGCCGCGTCCGTCGCACACGTTAACTCAGCAGGAACCCAAGGTGCTATCGATGCGTTGACCTCACATTCACCGGTGATGATCGCGCCGGCGGGAGGGGGCGCACCGGGTTCGTCGGTTGTTTCGATGACGCAGATAGGCGGACTGAGTGTGTCGCCGAGTTTGCCTGTTGGAATTCCGTCGTCGTCAGTCATGCTCTCGGCAACACCGGACGCCGCGGTTGCGCTGCCGGTTGAAATTGAGGCTCCGGTTGAGGCGGCAGACGTCCCGTCGCCGCCGAGCGTGTTTGGCTGGCTGGAAGGGCGCGTCATCGATGGCGAGACGGGGCGGTCGCTCGCGGATGCGATGATTCGAATCGACGTATCCGGACAGGCCGCCTTGGAAGTGGTGAGCGACTGGTCCGGGCGCTTCAAAGTCGAACTGCCCGCGCTGCCGGATAACTTCGCCGTATCAGCCTCGAAATCAGGCTATCTGCCTCGTTCGCGAAATGTCGAAGCAAGCAGCGTTCGCGGCCGGACGCGCAAGGTCAATTTCCGGTTGCAACGCGAAACGGAGAAAGTGTTGGCGTTGGAAGATTCGCCGGAAGTGCATCACCTTGGCAACGACGCATTTGAGGGGGCCATTAACAGCCAGTTTCAGCGCGAGAGCGAAGGCGTTGCATTCGTGACGACGTTTGACTTGTCGGCGGACCAATTGGCCGGGATGGTCCAATCCGCGGAGCTTGAGTTAATGGCCAAGGGGGTTCAGTGTCCGCACAAGATTCGGATCAACGGGCGATTGCTTGATTCGCGACTGGATCAATCCCCGCCGGATGGGAGTTTTGGCGTATTCACGACACCGCTGACGACCGACTTGCTACGGGCCGGCGAGAACACGCTGGAGATTCGCGCGGTGTCATGCCGTGGGGACTTGGATGATTTCGAGTTCATCAATATCCAGTTGAAGTTGTTTGCGAACCCGCACTGACGCGTTGTCGTGGCAATCCAGCCACGCCATCTGATCGCTGTTGCTACATCGCCTCTTACTAACACCACTCTGACACTGTCCGCTTCACTTTTTCTTACATACGTCAGTCGCCCTTGGAGGCGAACATGTCATGCAACGCCTTGAATCTGCGTCGCAAATCATTTATGCTATGTGATACTCCAGTCGTATGGGAAGGGAACCACGCTGGGTGGGGAGTGTGAAGCACTGTTACGCAGACGGAATCCCTTCTTTTTGGTTACTTCGCCACTTTCAGGAGCTTGAAATGTCACGCGTCAACAGTCTTGTCGTTCGATTGTCTGTATTGGTACTTGGCGCCGTGTTGACTGTGGGCGCTGCACCCGCATCTGCAGGGCTTTTGGTTTCGAGCGATGTCTTCAATGTTGTAGGTGAATACAACGCAACCACCGGCGCGTATGTCGGCCCGCTTACCCCTTCGGTCAACGGGGTGGGTCAGTTGGGTGTCAAACTCAACGCTGCGGGGACGCGCATGCTCGTTGGCCACTTCAATGGCGGTGTGGACGAGTTCGATGCGAATACCGGCGCCTTCATCAAAACCTACAACCCGGCCCCCGGTACCCAGTGGGCGGGGTTGTACGCACCCACCGGTGGCGTCTACATCTCCAGTTTCGTTACCAACGATGTCCGTGAATACGATGCCGTAACAGGCGCATTCATTCGCGTCGTCACGCCGATTCTTGCGCCGTCTGACATGCGCATCGGCCCCAATGGAAATCTGTTCATCGGTTCTTACGGTGGCGGGTTTGTGAAGGAAGTTGACGCCATCACTGGTGCGCTGATCAACCAATGGTCACAGCCGGGGGGGGGGCTGTCGCGAACGAATGACATTGATTTCCTTCCCAGCGGCGAGATATTGGTGACCGCCATGGGAACAAACAAGGTCTTTCGCTACGACACCTCGTACAACCTGCTCGGTTTCTTTGCGGGGACCGGCTGGGGCAATACCCACGGAATTGAGGTCAGCCCATACGACGGCAACATCTATGTGGTCGATGGGGTCTCTTCCCAGGTACACGTTTTCGACCCGACGAGCTATACCGAAATCAATTCGGCCTATCTCACGCCCGGCCCCTGGGGCAAGATCGTGGACCTCACATTTCGCGTTCCGGAGCCAGGAACACTCGGTTTCCTGCTCATTGGTACGATCTTGGTGCGGAAATGCAAGCGGCATGTCGCGTAGGACAAGGGTCGGACCGACTGACGCGGAGTTTGCGTTCATAACTTCTTGCCCATGCTTAGTTTAGTGGCATGATTGCGTGGAAACCTGTGTGGGTTCCCTATTTCGACCTTGCAATCCCTCTAGTTTGCGGCTAAAAACCCTCACCGAATCGGCCGGATGGATTGGAAGCCCCGGCATACAACCCTCGCGTCCAAGCGGACTTAGTCGCGGTCTGGCGGAGCTACGATAGCGATGAAGTTCATCCTAATCGACCGGATAAAGACCATCGAGCTTCCGAACCGGATTACGGCCGTAAAGACGCTTTCGTTGGCTGAGGAGTATCTCGCAGACCATTTTCCAACGTTCCCGGTAATGCCGGGTGTCTTGATGTTGGAGGCCATGCTGCAAACGGCGGGCTGGCTGGTTCGCGTGACTCAGGATTTCCGCTACAGCATGATCGTGCTGGAAGAGGCGAAGAATATCACGTATAAGAGTTTCGTCGCCCCCGGCGGGTCCATGGAAGTGATCGCCGAGGCCGTCGAGATCGGCGATGCATCGAGCGACTTTAAGGCGATGGGCCGACGTGGGGATGAAGAAATCGTCAAGGCGCGGCTGAAGCTGCGCCATTACAACCTTGCGGATCGAGATCCGCAGTGGGCGGATACGGATGATCGTTTGATTTCCGACGCCCGAAAGAGATTTGACTTGCTGGGCGGTCCGGCCGCATTGAAGACGGCCGGCGTTTTGGCGCATGTGCGATAACGTGACGCGCACGGAGGAAGTTTCGAAATGGCGATGAGTCGTGAAGCAGTGTTTGAGAAGGTCAAGGAAGTGCTGGTGGACGCCCTGGGCGTTGACGACGACGAAATCAAGGAAGAGGCGACGTTAACGGGGGATCTCGGCGCGGAATCCATCGACTTTCTGGACATCGTATTCCGGCTGGAGAAGACGTTTTCCATCAAGATTCCCCGTGGCGAATTGTTTCCCGATGATATTCTCAACAACGCGGAATACGTCGAAGGCGGCAAGATGACGGCGAAGGGGCTTACGACGCTCAAGGCGGCAATGCCCCACGCGGACTTCTCGGATTTCGAGAAGGACCCCGACGTTTCCAAGATGCCGAATCTCTTCACGGTGAAGACCATCGTGAATTACGTGACCACCAAGATGGCCTAATACTTTGCGCTGGATTTGGATCGACAAGTTCGTGGAGTTCGAATCCGGCGTGCGGGCGGCGGCGATCAAGAACGTCAGCCTCGCCGAAGAGCACCTTCACGACCATTTTCCGGCATACCAGGTTATGCCGGCCAGCCTGATCGTCGAGGGCATGGCCCAGACGGCGGGCATCCTCGTAGGGGAGGCGCGCGGATTCAAAGAGAAGGTCATCCTTGCGAAGGTGAAACGCGCCCGACTGGAGCGCGAAGTGCGCCCCGGCGAACAACTTCGATATGAAGCGACCATTGAACAGGTGTCGGCCGAGGCGGCGAGCACCGTCGGTCGTGTCTTTTGCGAGGGCAAGCCGATCGGGGAGATTGACATCGTCTTTTCGCACATCGACAACAACCTGAGCGGCCTGGAGTTTCCGGAGGAGAACTTTGTCTTCACCGAGGAGTTCAAGTCCCTGCTTCGCACCTACAATGTCTCCGGTCGCGGCACCTGATTGGGGCCGCGGTCCGGCAGGGTTCATCGTATGAAAACGAAAAATCGAGTCGTCATCACCGGGCTGGGCGTGACGACGCCGCTTGGCGTCGGCATTTCTGAGACGTTTGATGCGCTGGTTGAAAAGAAGTGCGGCATCGGCCGGATCACGGCGTTTGATGCCAGCCGCTTTACGTCGCAGATCGCGGGTGAAGTACGCAGCGGGAGCGTGTCGGAGTGCGTGCCCAAGAGCTATCGCAAGGCCACGAAAGTCATGGCCCGCGACATCGAACTTGCGGTCATGGCAGCCTATCACGCGGTGAAGGATGCCGGGCTGAAAACCAAGTGCATCGTCGAACGCGGCGAGGCCCCGGGACCGAGCGACATCGATTCGACTCGTTTCGGCGCCAACATCGGCGCGGGTCTCATTTGTGCGGACTTGACGGAATTGGCCGGTGCGCTGGCCACGGCGGCCGAGAATCCTTCGTTGCCAAAGGGCCGGGGCTTTTCGCTGAAGAAGTGGGGCACCGAGGGCATGAGCAACCTCACGCCGCTTTGGCTGCTCAAATTCTTACCGAACATGCTGGCGTGTCACGTCACCATCGTGCATGACTGTCAGGCACCCTCGAACACCATTACATGCGGCGAGGCGAGTTCGCACCTTGCCATTGGCGAGGCGTTTCGCACCATTGAACGCGGCGATGCCGATCTGTGCATCTGTGGTGGGGCCGAAAGCAAACTGAATCCGATGGGGCTGATGCGGCCTTCGCTGCTTAATCGACTCGTGACGAATGCGAATGACACGCCCGAAACGGCTTGTCGTCCGTTTGATGCGGATCGATCCGGCACTGTCATTGGTGAAGGCGGCGGGTTGATCATTCTCGAAGAATACGAACGCGCCAAAAAGCGCGGGGCAAAGATATACGCCGAGTTGGTTGGGTTTGGTGCGGCGGTTAACGCGTCGCACTGGCTGACGCCGCAGCCCGACGGTCGCGGCCTTTCATTGGCATTGAGCAAGGCACTGGCTGACGCGGGGACGACAGCGTCGCAGGTCGGGCTGGTCAATGCATTTGGCGCGGGCACAGTGGCTCACGACATTTCCGAGGCGGCCGCCATTCGCACCGTGCTTGGTGATCGTGCGGCGAGTACGCCGGTGATGGTCACGCGAGGCTCGGTTGGGAATAACGGCGCCGGCTCCGGCGCGATCGACGTGGCGGTGCTGGCGATGGCCATGCATCGGGGCGTGATCCCGCCGTCGCTCAATACGGACAAGATGGATCCGGCGTGCGGTTTGAAAGTTGTTCAGGGCGACCCGATTGACTGGCGCGGTGATGTGGCGGTGAGTTTGGCAACGGCGTTGTCGGGCGGCCAGACAGCGGCATTGGTTCTTCGGAGGGTCCACTGATGAGTCGGCGAATCGTCATCACCGGTATAGGCTGGATTACTCCACTGGGGCATGACATAGAGACGGCGTGGCAGGCAATCCTGCGCGGCGATAGTGGCATCAGCAAAACGACCATATTCGACGCGGGAACGTTTCCAACGCAATTCTCTTCCGAGGTCAAAGGGTTCGACTTGAAGAAGTTCCTCGGGGCCGATTACGAGAACCACAAGGATGTCAGTCGGCAGGCGGGCTTTGCGCTCGCGGCGGCACGGCTGGCATGGGAATATTCAGGGCTATCCAACGCGGCCAAGCTCGACAAGACACGCGTCGGCGTCTATCTCGGTGGCGGTGAAGGCCCGATGGATTTTGACAACTTCACCGCGGCCGCGGTCGAGGGATGGGATTACGAGAAAAACGATCTGAACTCACAACGCTGGGCTGAAGTGGCCTACGAGCGGCTGCGCGAAGTCGTCGAGGCGGAGCAGGACCCAAACATGGCGGCGGCGCACATTGCGCAGCTCTTCGGCGTGGAAGGTCCGAACTTCAACACGCTCACGGCCTGCGCGGCGAGCACACAGGCCATCGGCGAGGCAACAAAGATCATTCGGCGCGGGGATGCCGACGTGATGATCTCCGGCGGCTGCCACTCGATGATCCACCCGTTCGGCGTGACGGGGTTTAATCGCCTTACGGCGCTTTCCACGCGCAACGATGCGTGCATCACGGCGTCGCGACCGTTCGACCGGACGCGCGATGGGTTCGTCCTCGGCGAGGGCGCGGGGATGTTGATCCTTGAGGAGCTGTCGCACGCCAAAGCGCGAGGGGCGAAGATTCTCTGCGAGATCGTCGGCTATGGATCGACGGCCGACGCGTTTCGGATTACAGACATTCACGAAGATGGCCGCGGCGGAATCGCTGCTATGAGCCGGGCAATAAAGGACGCCGGCCTGACCACGGCCGACATCCACTACATCTCGGCGCACGGAACGGGCACGGCGGAGAATGACAAGATCGAAACGCTGGCCATTCGAACACTCTTTGCTGAGCACGCCAAGAAGGTGCCGGTCAGCAGCGTAAAAAGCATGTTGGGGCATTTGATCGCGGCGGCCGGGGCATGCGAGTTGATCACTTGTGTGCTGGCGATTCGCGATCAGATTCTTCCGCCGACGATCAACTACCAAACGCCTGATCCGCTGTGCGATCTGGACTACATCCCCAACACGCCGCGCAAAGCGACGGTCAAGACGTGCCTCTCGAATTCATTCGGGTTCGGCGGGCAGAATGACACGCTGGTGGTGACGGCGTTCGAGGAAAAGTAGGGGCGTTTCGACGGCCTATTCGATTCTCCAAGCTGTTTCGACTTGCCACCGGGCTGGCGCCACGGTGCTCGGATTTGAGACGTCGAGCGACTTAATCCGGCATTTAGTGAATAACGTTAGCGATTATCATATCAATATCTTCTATAGCGAGCGGGACGGGGGATATATCGCCGACATTCCGGATTTGGAGGCCTGCTCGGCGTTTGGTGCATCTCCCTCGGAGGCGCTCACGGAGATCGAACGGGCTAAATCCGCGTGGTTGGAGTCCGCCAAGGCCGAAGGCAAACCGATCCCGCCGCCGAGGTACCGTCCTGTGATTTATCAGGCGGCGTCGTGACGGCGCTTTGAATTAGGCCGACGCTTCGCCCAGGCGCTCGGCAAGCTGCGGATCCGTTTTCATTTCGCGCACGTTGAAGTACCGCGCATCGGGATGGTGAGTAACGATCGCGCTGGTGCTTTGCTCAGGGTCGAGTTGGTATTCCTCGCTGAGCGTGACGCCGATGCGGTCGGGCTTCAGGAGTGGCCAGAGTTTCTCCTGATCCTCCAGATTGGGGCAGGCTGGGTATCCGAAGCTGAATCGGCTGCCCTGATAGCCCTGTTGGAAGAGACGCGTGATGTCGCGGGCGTCTTTGCCGGAGATGCCCAACTCCATCCGAATCTGCTTATGCATGTATTCAGCGAGGGCTTCCGCCGATTCGACGCCGAGGCCGTGGAGGTGCAGGTAGTCGCGGAAGAGGTTCTGCTCGAACCACTGTCGGGCCACGTCGCTGGCGGCGCGGCCGACGGTGACGAGGTGGAAGGCGACGACGTCGAGTTCGCCGGACTCCACGGGCCGGTAGAAATCGGAAAGGCACCAGTAGGGCTGCTCGTGCTGCCGCGGAAACGTGAACCGGGCGATTTCCTTGCGCGAAGCCACCGGTTGGAAACCGGTGCCACAGGCGGGGTCGTAAATGACTAGATCGTCACCGTCGCTGTTGCACGGCCAGTAGCCATACACCGCCTGCGGCAGGAGAATCTTCTCCTTGGCGCATCGCTTGGCCAATTCATGGAAGATCGGTCGGACTTCGTCGCGGATGAAAGCCTCGTGCTCTTCCTTCGATTTATCGCCGCGTTTGTACTCCCACTGCACGCCAAAGAGCATCTTCTCATTGATGTACGGCAGGATCGTCTGCATGTCGATCCGCTCGATGACCCGCGAGCCCCAGAAGGGCGGTGTGGGGATCGGGTTATCAGTGCGGATGTCGCTGCGAGTCGGAATGTCACCCATGGGCGACACAGACGTTTGCGCTGCTTTTCGCGCGGGCGCCCTGGGTTTCGAACTGTCGACGAGCGGCTTGCCCTCGGACAGGCGTTTCATGAGGGCCAAGCCTTCGAATGCGTCGGTCGCATAGGCAAGCGGGCCTTTGTAGATTGATCGCAGATCATTCTCGACGTAGCTTCGCGTTAATGCGGCGCCTCCGAGGATGACGGGCATGGCGAGTTCCCGTTCATTGAGAACGACCAAGTCGTCGCGCATGACCAGCGTGGATTTGACAAGCAGGCCGGATAACCCAATGGCGTTTGCGCCGTGCTTCTCGAAGGCATCGATGACGTTCGCGATCGGCTGCTTGATGCCGAGGTTGTGCACCTTGAAGCCGTTGTTGCTGAGAATGATGTCTACGAGGTTCTTGCCGATGTCGTGAACGTCGCCCTTGACCGTAGCGAGAATAATCGTGCCTTTTGCCGGTCCGGCGACCTTTTCCATAAACGGCTCAAGCCAGGCCACCGCCGCCTTCATCGTCTCGGCCGATGAAAGGACGAACGGAAGCTGCATTTTGCCCGCGCCGAACAACTCGCCGACAACCTTCATGCCGTCGAGCAGGAAATTGTTGATGATGTCCAGCGGCGGGTGCCTGGCCATCGCTTCCTTGAGGTCAACGTCGATGCCGGTGCGGTCGCCGTCGATGATGCGTTGCTTTAGCCGCTCCTCGACGGGCATGTCGGTGCGCACTTTCTTTTCGCCAACGGTTTCCCCGTCAGAGAAAAGTTTTATGAACGCCTGTAGCGGGTCGTAGCCTTCGCGTCGGCGGTCGTAAATCAGGTCGAGCGCGGTATCCCATCGCTCATCGCTGATCTTGTTGCGCGGAAGAATCTTGCTGGCGTGGACAATGGCCGCGGTGAGTCCGCGTTGGGTCGCCTCGTGCAAGAACACGCTGTTCAGCACGGCCCGCGCCGCGGGGGCGAGTCCGAAGCTGACGTTGGACACACCAAGGATCGACCCGCAGGTCGGGAACGCCTTCATGATTTGCTCGATGCCGTCGAGCGTTTCGAGGCCCAGTCGCCGGTCGGACTCGGTACCGGTGCTGATCGGAAACGTGAGGCAGTCGAAGAGAATATCTTCGGCGAGGATGCCGTGTTTCTTCGTTAACAGATCGTGCAGACGCGTTGCGATCTCAAGTTTGCGTGCCGCCGTTTTGCCCATCGCCTCGATGGGGTCTTCGTCGATGGTCAGCGCGACCACTGCCGCGCCGTACTTGCGGAGCATTGGGCAAATGACGTCGAGCTTGTGCTCGCCGTCTTCGAGGTTCACCGAGTTGACGATGCACTTACCGCCCGCCCGCTTAAGGCCGGCCTCAATCACCGGGGCCTCGGTCGAGTCGAGCATGAGCGGGACCGTGACATCTTTCACGAATCGCGTGACCACGGCGTCCATATCCGGCACACCATCGCGGCCGACGTAATCGACGCAGACATCGAGGACGTGCGCCCCCTCGCGGACCTGTTCGCGGCCCATCTCCACGAGACCATCGATATCGCCGTCGAGCATCAATTCGCGGAACTTCTTGCTGCCGTTGGTGTTTGTGCGTTCGCCGACGATGAGAAAGCTGTTGTCCTGTCGGAGCGGAGTGCTTTGATAAATGCTGGCGACGGATGCCTGCCGCTGTGGCACGCGCACCTTCGCCTTCACACCCTTCACCGCATCCACGACGGCCGCCAGATGTGCGGGCGTGGTGCCGCAGCAACCGCCGACCATGTTGACGCCGTCCTCGACCACGAATTCTCGCAGCCACTTGGCAAGCTCGTCGGGCGTCAGTGCGTAATGCGGCTTTCCGTCAACGAGCTGAGGCAGGCCCGCGTTCGGGACGCAGCTAATCAGCCGCGTGCTCGTGCGGCCGAGGTAGCGAATGTGTTCGGACATTTCCTGCGGGCCGGTGGCGCAGTTCATCCCGATGACTTGCACCTGCGGGAAGGATTCCAGCACTGTGAGGGCGGCGGCGATGTCTGAGCCGACCAGCATGGAGCCGGTGACTTCGATGGTGACTTGGGCGATGATCGGGACTTGCCGTCCCTTCTCGCGCATCGCCAACGATGCGCCGCAGATCGCAGCCTTGGCCTGCAAGATATCCTGGCAGGTCTCGATCGAGAGTGCATCAACGCCGCCATCGAGCAGGCCGCGAGCCTGTTCGGCGTAACTGTCTTCGAGCACGTCGAAGGTCGTATGTCCCAGCGTCGGCAATTTTGTACCCGGCCCCATGGAGCCGATGACGAATCGGGGCTGGGCAGGCGTGGTGAATTTGTCGCGCGCTCGGCAGGCGATTTGGGCCGATTTGAGATTCAACTCATACGTCTCGTCGGCGAGGTTGAACTCGGCGAGGACGATCTTGTTCGCCCCGAAGGTGTTGGTCTCGACGGCATCGCAGCCGACGCGATAGAACGACGCGTGAATCTCCTCGATGATCTCGGGCCGGGTATCGGTGACAATATCGGTACAGTTCTCGCAGCCGCGATAGTCCTTGTCGATGGTCAGATCGTGGGAATAGATGGAGGTACCCATCGCGCCGTCCTGCACGATGACCCGCTGCTGCATGAGTTTGAGGAAAGGGTGGTTCACTGTTTGTCCTGCCTGAGAATCGTCCCGAAAACGTCGTTATCTTAGCATCGACAAGGGGTTGCGTGTAGTGCGTGCAAAACCACTTATATACGAATTGGACTTATCGGATGGATTCTCCGTGAAATCACATCGCGATGAGGTAAAATACTCTGCTATGTCACGCAAACAGCTACTTGAAGCGGCTCTTGGGCTGAGCGCGGATGAGCGAATCGCACTGGCCGGCGATCTTTGGGACAGCGTCGCGGAAGTGCCCAATGCAATTACTTTAACAGACGAGCAGCGGTCTGAACTGAGGCGGCGATTGGCAAGGCATCGGGCGGCACCCGACGAAGCGATCCCATGGGCAGAGATTCGCAGTGCTTTGCTTCCGCAATCATGAAACTCCCGGTCGTATTTTATGCTGAAGCACGCGCAGAGACGAATGCTGCATTCCGGTGGTACGAAAATCAACGTAGAGGTGCAGGAGAAGAGTTCGTTTTGGCGGTAGAGGAGACGCTTGAGAGAATAGTCGAACTTCCACTTAGCTTTCCATTGGTCGATGAAGACATACGCCGGGCTGCTGTGCATCGTTTCCCATTCGGGGTTTTCTTTTCAGTTGCAGATGAGCGCATAACGGTTATCGCTATCTTCCATGCCAAACGAAATCCTCAAGAGTGGCAAGATCGCAAATAGGCTACTGAATAAGCCCGGCCTTTGCGCAAAGTGCATATTGTCGCAGTCCCCGTCGCTTTGATTCCGGGAGATAGACGTATGCGTCAATGATCTTCTCCACCTCGACAGGGTAATAGGCATGCCAATGACCGAGGCCATGCAGTGCTGATTCCTGACATGCGTCATGGGGTATTCGCAATGTTCGTTCCATCACGGACAAACATGCTGCTTCAGTCTTCACATGATCCGGAGTCGCTTTTTTAGGCCTGAGCTTCGAGTGGGCGAAGAGCGGGGCAACATCCCAGAACATGTAGCAGATGAGATTCGCGAGGTTTGGTTTTGCTCCCCGGATCTCCGTGTGGCTGATACACTCGTTGCAAACAGTTGCGAAACATTTTTCAAATAGTGTATTGATCGACACAATGCACTTTAGCCGACTCTGGAAGCTGGCTCGTTCGTCTAGTAGCGCGTGCATGTAGTTCGAAGATCCGATTAGATACCAAAGGCCTTGCCCGATTTGGTCGGGCGAATAGCTAATTGGCAAGTCTCCGGAATACAGAAACAGTCGATTAATAAACTCAACTGTCTTTTCTGGAAACGCATCGCAGTTCCAGAACGGCGCATCGCCACTCCGATGCCATGCCGGCTCCGATACACTGTGGTCAAATACATGTCGAACCCAGTCATCGAATTGAATCTCATCGGGAAGTTGGCCCATAGTCAGTCGCTCTTACTTTATTGCCAAACAAACAGAGGCAATTGCTCTTTCGACCCCATCCGCCGGGATATCTAAATGCGTCACGGCTCGCAGCCTCGTCGGCTGCATAAGAGGGCTAAATCGTACGCCGTGAGGGGCGAGGCGTTCGAGGAACTCCGTGCGGGCCAGACCCGTGCCCGCAATGTCGAACATGACGATGTTCGTCTCCACCGCGGCCACGTCCACCGCGATGCCCTTGATCTCTGCCAGACCTTTGGCGAGTGCCTTCGCCTTGGCATGGTCCTCAGCGAGACGGTTGATGTTGTGCTCCAACGCGTACACGCCGGCGGCCGCGATGATGCCGGCCTGTCGCATGGCGCCGCCAAATAGGTGCTTGAACCGCCAAGCCTGGTCGATGAAATCCTTGTTCCCCGTGAGGACGCCGCCGACCGGGCAACCAAGCCCCTTCGAAAGATCGACCCAGCACGAGTCGAAGTGCTTGCAATAGTCGCGTGTGGTGATGCCCGAGGCGACGACGGCATTGAAGAGCCGAGCACCGTCGAGGTGCATGAGCAAGCCATGCTTGCGGGCGACGGCGGCGACCTCCTCAATCGCCTTTAGTGGCCACACCCGACCGCCACGGAGGTTGTGCGTGTTCTCGACGCAGACGAGCCGCGTGCGAGGGAAGTGCGGGTCATTCGGACGGATCAGGCCTTCGACCTGCGCGGCGGTAAAGACGCCATTCTCCGTATCGATGGCGCGGATCGATGCCCGGCTGTGCACCGCCGGTCCGCCGCCTTCAAAGTGGACCGGATGGCTGGCGGATTCGATGATGATCTCGTCACCGGGACGGCAATGGATGGCGTGGGCGATTAGATTGCACATGGTGCCGGTCGGGAGGAACAGGGCGGCCTCCTTGCCGGTCAAGTCGGCAATCATCTCCTGCAGCCGATTGACGCTGGGGTCCTCGCGCTTCTGCTCGTCGCCGACCTCGGCATTGGCAATGGCCTGCCGCATTCCGGGCGAGGGCCGGGTTTGAGTGTCGCTTGAAAAGTCGTAAAGGAATTGGGGCATAGGCTCGTCTTTCGCTGCAAAGCCAGTATCTTAGCGGGAAGGTGCAGAATGGTCCGCATAGCGGACCCTACTGGCTTAGCGGGTATGTGCAAAATGGTCCGCATCGCGGCCGTTACTGGCGGCTGGCGGGCAGTCCGGCCGATGATATGATGGTGAGCGACACGGAGGAACGGGTATGCGCTGGTACCGACGCAAGTGGATGCTGATGGCGGCAATGTCGATGGGGACGGTGTTGCAGCTATCGACGTGCCGTGAAGAGACGGCTTTGCTCGGCCTGCGCACAGCGTTCAGCGCCTTCACCCTGCCGGTCAACATCTTTATTCGCAGCTTTATCCTCGGCATCTCATAGTGCCTGCGAGCCGCAGGGCATCACTTCTTTTCCAGTTGCATGTCAATCCATTTCAGCATTCGTGCGCGCAGCAGGTCCAGCGGCAGTGACCCCTGACATAGCAATTCGTCGTGGAACGCGCGGATGTCGAACTTCCGGCTGAGGCGCGTTTCGGCCTCACGACGGAGTTTGAGAATCTCCAGTTGCCCGATCTTGTAACCCAGCGCCTGCCCCGGCCAGGCGATGTAGCGGTCCACTTCCGAGATGATGTTTTGTTCGGAAAGGGCGGTGTTGTCCTTCATGAACTGGATGGCCTTCTCGCGCGTCCAGCCCATCGCGTGCATGCCGGTGTCGACGACGAGTCGGCTCGATCGCCAGGTGTCGTAGGTAAGTTGGCCGAATCGGGAGTAGGGGTCGTTGTAGCCGCCAAGCTGATAACCGAGCAGTTCCGAATAAAGCGCCCAGCCTTCGATGTATGCGTTAATCGACTCAAACCGGCGGAACATTGGCCAGTTCTTTTTTTCCTGTGCGATGGCAAGTTGGAAATGGTGGCCGGGCTGGGCCTCGTGGTAGGCGAGCGATTCCATGGTGTAGATCGGCCGTGTTTCGGGTCGCACGGTGTTGACATAGAAATAGGCCGGCCGCGAGCCATCGTCGGGGGCGTTGTAGTAGTAAGCCTCCGGTGCAGCCTCGGCGCGAAAAGGCTCCATCTCTTTCAACTCGTACGGAATCTTCGGCAGCACGCCAAAGAGCTTTGGCAGATTCGCATCGCTGCGTCGAAGAATCTCGGCGTGACGACGCATAATCTCCGCCGGTGTCTTATTGTGTTGCGCAGGATCGGTGCGCATTTTCTCGATGAACGCCCGAAGGTCGCCCTCAAAGCTCACCTCACGGGCGATTTCAAGCATGTCGGCGTGAATGCGTTTCAGTTCATCCAAGCCGATCTGATGAATGGTCGCGGGGTCCAGGTCGGTCGTGGTGTGTACGCGCGAGGCATCCTGGTACCACGCCTTGCCGTTGGGCAATTGGCCGTAACCAACCGAGTCTCGGCACTTCGGCAGATAGGTGCGTTGCAGATAGTCGCGAAGATTGGTCAATGCGGCCGTGGCCGATCGGACGCCGGCTTCCACGTCGGCGCGAGCCTTCTCATCAGTCACGGTCTTCTTGGTCGCGTCTGAAAAAGCGGTGGGCCAAAGAACGCTCTTCCTCGCCTCGCGGGCAATCATGGCATCAATCTGCGGAAGCGTTTGCCCGATCGTGATCTTTGGACGCACGATGCCGAGTCGGATGCCTTTGTCCATGCAGGCGATCATGTCATCGACTTGCTTTTCGACGAGGCGCAGCCTTTTTGCATAGTTGGCGCAGTCCTCGGTCGTGTCGAATTTGTGGTACTGCTGAAGAAGCCCGAGGGCGATGTGGAAGCTCTCTTGCTGCTTGATGGGCATGAGGTGTTCGGGGTAGGGATCGACGAGGAAAAAGTCGTCGATGGTGTGCTGGAAGAGGTCGGCATTGAGGTGATCTTCGGCGGAGAGCGTGTCACGTGGGACGGCCTGTAGGCGATCCGCGAACTGCTTGAAGAGAGCGCGGTCGTCATCACAGGCCGCCTCGCTGTAATCGGTTAGCCGGTCGTCAAAGCGATGATCGCCGAGATAGGTGGCCCGCTCTGGGCTGCGCTTCATGCGAGCTTGCCAGTAGTCGTCGAAGAGCTTGTGCAAATCTGCATGAGGATCGGCTTTGGCGGTGGGGGTCATTATGGCAATACCAATTGAGACGGCGAACAAATAACTGACGCGTCGCATACCTTTCTCCCGTGGCTCAAGGTGTGAATGATACCGTCAGCTTTCCTATTGCAGCGAGATCGGGTCTACGTCCACCACGAGCGATCGGGCCTGACTCTTGAGCGTTCCCTCGGATTTGAACAGATCAATCGCTTTGAGCATCTGGTCGGCCGTGGAGAAGACGAGCTGCATATCGTATCGATAGGCATCGCGAATGCGGGCGATCGGGCACGGGCGCGGGCCATAAAGCGCGAACCTTACACCGTGCCGGCCCAGCAGGTCCCGGATTCGCATCGCCAGGTTATCGCACGCCGCCTTCAGTCTGGTCATGCGCGGGTCGGAAAGAACGATTCGCATCATTCGCGAATAGGGGGGGAGCTTGTGTTGCCGCCGGTTGGCCAACTCGCGATCCGCGAAGGCCTCGTATCGCTGCGAAACGGCGTGTTGAATCGCGGCAGTATCGGCTGCAAACGTCTGCACGACAACGTGGCCGGGAATATCGCCACGGCCGCTGCGTCCGGCGACCTGAAGAACGAGTTGAAACGTCCGCTCCTCACTTCGAAAATCGTCGAGGGCGAGCGCGGTGTCCGCAGAGACAACGCCAACAAACGAGACGAATGGGAAGTCAAGCCCCTTGGCGATCATTTGCGTGCCGACCAGCAGATCAAACTCGCGCCGCTCAAAGCCGCCGAGGATGTCGGCATAGTCGCCGGGCTTTTCCATTGTGTCCGAGTCCATTCGCCGAACACGGGCGGATGGAAACTTGGCGTGCAATTCTTCCTCCACGCGTTGCGTGCCGATGCCGAAGCGTACAAGGGTGCCGCCGCAGCCGGACGTCTGGCAACGGTTCGGAATTGGCATTCGTGTTTGGCAATAGTGACAGTGAGCGAGTTCCGTGGTCGCGTGGAAGACCATTCGCACCGAGCAATGCGGGCACTGCACGACAGCGTCGCACTTGGGGCAATGCAGGAAGCTCGCGTATCCACGGCGATTAAGCAGCAAGACCGCCTGCTCGCCTCGTTGCAGGGTCTGGCCGATGAATTCTTCCATTTGTCGCGAGAGCAGGTGCACGCCGCGTCGGGCCTTGTGTTCGGTGTGCATATCCACGAGGTGCACGGTCGGCAACGGCAGATCACGCACGCGATTCTTCAGGCGAATGAGCCGGAAGTGCTTTTTCGTTTGCACATTTCGCCACGTCTCCAGCGACGGGGCCGCCGATCCGAGGACGATTGGAATGCCCTCTAGCTGCGCCCGTCGAATCGCCACATCGCGTGTGTGATATCGCGGGGCCGATTGACTCTTATAACTAGGCTCCGACTCCTCATCGACGATGATGACGCCGAGGTTTGGGCAAGGAGCAAAGACCGCACTGCGCGTGCCGATCACAACGGGAATCGCACCGGATGCTACCGCGGCCCATGTGCGCGATCGCTGCACGCCGGACAAGGCACTATGAATCACGGCGACGCGATCGAATCTCGCCTGCAGCCGTCGAACCGTCTGCGTGGTCAGGGCAATCTCGGGGACCAGCAGGATCGCCTGTCGCCCTTCGGCCAAGGCCTGGCGAATCGCCGCAACGTAGACCTCCGTCTTTCCGCTGCCCGTGACACCATAGAGAACGTCGACGGTAAACCGCCGCGCCGCAATGGCTGTGGCGATCTCTGTGATTGCAGTCTTCTGTTCGGCGTTCAACTCATAGTTCGGATCATGCCGTTCGATTGCCGGCAAATCAGGCAGGACCGGTTCGTGCACCGATTCAAATCGAATTCGGCCTTTCTTGCCCAGGGTGGTCAGTGTCGCTGGCGTGCAGTTGGCGCGGCGACACAATTCAATCGCCTCCACGCGAGTTCCCGCCGCTTCTAGCGTCGCAATTACCGCCGCCTGGCGAGTTGTCAGGCCGGCGCGGCGCGACGTCTCACCCGGCGATTTCGCGGGGCCATCGCAACCATGATTCAGTGAAACATAGCGAACCGTCTTCCATCCCGCCTGCTTCTTTGCGGCGGACGGGACCATCAGATCCAGCGTTCGACCAAGATGGGAGCAGTAATACCGTGCGATCCATAGTCCCAATTCCATCATGCTTGCGCTGAGCACCGGCGATTCATCGAGTACCGACAGGATCGGTTTGAGGGTGGACGTCCACGTTTCTTCTGAAACGCTCAAGCAGATTCCGATCTCGCCGCGCTGGTCCCGCCCGATCGGCACGATCACGCGCATTCCGGGGCGGAGTTGATCCCCGAGTTCAGACGGAACGCGATAGCTGTAAGGCTTGTCGAGGGGTTTGAGCAGCGCGACCGTCGCCACCAGGCCGGTTTGCAATTCCGGCGGGTCGAGGAGCGACGGCGTTTCAAGTCGGCGAGCTCGGGCCATGGGTGCCATGATAGCATCGTCCCCAACGACGTTTGCAATCGGTGCGGCCGCCCGTACAGTTCCTTTGATGGTTGAAGTTCACGCGCTCACCAAGCTCTTCCCGACGACCGAGGGCGGCGAGAAGCGCGCCGTGGACGGAATTACGTTTCATGTGAAGGCGGGCGAAATCTATGGTCTGCTCGGCCCGAATGGCGCCGGCAAGACCACCACGCTACGCATGATCAGCGGGTTGGTCACGCCCACGTCGGGGTATGCCCGGCTCGCGGGCGTTGATGCGGTAGCGGACCGCGAGGCGGCCAAGCGAAACCTGGGCTACCTCACGGCCAGCACAGGGCTTTATCAGCGACTTAGTCCGCGCGAATTGCTGCAATATTTTGGCGAATTGATCGGACTTGATCGGGCCGCGGTGCGCAAGCGGATCGAAGATCTTGTCCGCTGGCTGGATATGTCAGAATTTGCCAACCTCCGGTGCGGCGGACTCTCCACCGGGCAGAAACAACGCACCAACATCGCCCGCGCCCTGATGGGCGACCCGCCGATTTTGATCATGGATGAGCCGACCCTGGGACTGGATGTGCTGACCAATCGTGTTGTGCTCGACTTTATTCGTGCCGAGGGCGCACGCGGCAAGGCGATCATCATGTCGACGCACTACCTCGACGAGGCTGAGTTGCTTTGCAGCCGATTTGGGTTGATCCATGAAGGTCGATTGGTGGGGGAGGGGACGCTGCCGGAGTTGCAGGAACGGGCGAAAAAGAAGCGCCTGAGCGAAATCTTCCTGTCGCTATGCGGCAAGGAAGAGCATGTCTTGGATTTGGGGGCGGGGCTGGGAACCTTATCTGCGCATTCCGCGTCGGGAACCTGATGCTCAATCGTTATCGCCGAGTATGGATTGTCTATAAGAAGGAGCTGGTGGAGACACTGCGCGACCGTCGGACGCTCATGGCGATGGTGGTTGTGCCGATCGTGCTATACCCCGCGTTGATGCTGGTTCTGGTGGAGGCCCTTCGCAAGGAAACGGGTCGTCGGCAGGAAGAGCGCTACCAAATCGTTGTGCCGGACGAGGCGCACGCGGCATGGCTTCAGGGAGTCCTTGCTCGGGACAAGGAATTGCACGAAGAGCAAGATGCCGCTCAGAACACGACACACAAATCGCCGGACGTCGACCCAACGATGGGCCTGCGAGCCACGCTTCGCTCGGACAAGGTTGACATCGTGGTGGCCAAGCCGGGTGAATCTCTCTGGACGCTGGTCGACCGGCAGAAATACCACATCGGCATTGTGCTTTCGCCGCCGCCAGGTGCCGAACACGACAATGTGAACCACGTCGTCCAATTCATCTATCGCGATACCGACCCGCGCAGTGAATTCGTGCATGATCGGCTCAACAGGATTCTCGGGGCGGAAGCGGACCGCATCATTCGCGAAAGGGTGATCAAAGCAACCGGCAGCGCGGCGAGCCTGGAACCGATCCTCACCAACAGCCTTTCCACGGCCAGCCCTGCGCAGCAGTATGCGAAGATCCTCGCCATGCTTGTGCCGTTTCTGCTTGTCACCATGACGATCACCGGCGCGATGTACCCGGCGATCGACCTGACCGCCGGCGAGCGAGAGCGAGGAACCCTGGAGACCCTTGCGGTTTCGCCGGTGCCGGTGGGCCAGATTGTCGCGGGGAAATTCAGCGTCATCGTGACCATCGCGATGCTCAGCACCGCCCTCAACCTCGGCTCCATGAGCGCGATGGTCTATTTTTCGAAGCTGGATCGAATCGTCTCCGGTGCGAATCTAATGCGAGCGATGGACAAGGACGCTGTCGAAGCCCGAATCGAGAAGTTGGACGCGCCCTCGACCGGCTCGTTCACACAGAAATACTACCTGGAGCAGCGTCGCACGTTGGAGGCCGAGGCAGAGAAGAAGGTGGGGTTCGTAACTCGGGCCGCACCGATTGTATTACTCGCCATGGTGCCGTTCGCCGTTTTGGCGGGGGCCGTCATGCTGGCAGTATGCAGTTTTGCGCGTACCTTCAAAGAAGCACAGAACTACATGATGCCCGTGATGATGGCATCGATCATTCCGGCGCTCGTCGTTTCATACATGCCGACCATTCGCCTCGAAGGCGTGCTGTTGGTCATGCCCGTGGCAAACATTGTTGTGCTGATTCGCGAGTTGTTCCTGGGCAACGCCAATCCATCGGCAATGGGCATCTGCCTGTTGTCGACGTGCTTCTATGCCGTGTCGGCCGTTGTTGTTGCAGCAAAGCTTTATGGTCATGAAGCTGTGCTGTTCTCCGATGTCGGCAGCTACAAGTCGCTTTTGGTGCGGCGGTTTATCCGTCCTGAGCCTCGGCCATGGCCGGCGCTTGCACTGCTAATGCTTGCGGTGTTGTTTCCCGCGTACTTCTATTGGCAGTCGTATTTGGTGGACCCGGGCGAAAGTGCCGCGCGGTTTCGGGTGGTGCTTGGTTTGTCTCAGATTCTTCTGCTCGCCGCACCGCCGATCGTTGTCGCGTGGTACCTGAAAATTGATTTGCGTGAGACGTTTTCATTGCGCATTCCGAGTGCATTACACATGGTTGGCGCGTTGTTGATGGCCGCATCCATTGTGCCGGTTTCATCGGTTGTGGGGCAATGGATCGCGAGTCTTTCACCGGCATTTCGGTCGAACGATCAACTCTTCGAGCAGCAGGCCAAACTGCTAACCAGCGGTTCCTTCGCGGCGATGCTCACGGCATTTGCCGTGGTCCCCGGCGTGTGCGAGGAGCTTCTATTCCGGGGCTTCCTCACGGCCGGCCTGCGTGGGCGGGTGTCGAACCGGATGGTTGTTGTCATCGTCGGCGTGTTGTTCGGCGTCTTTCACATCTACATCGAAAAGATCCCGATTGTGAGCCTGCTTGGCATGGTGCTGACACTGATCTGTCTGAACAGCGGCTCAATTGCCGTTTCGATGATCGTCCATATCGCCAACAACAGTATGGGCCTTCTTGCCACGCAGAGTGAACGAATTCGAGACTTTTACGGCCTCTCGCATGACACCGGTTCCATCGCGATTGACGGCCGGGTGCTGATGTTTGCGGCGGCGTTTGTCACAGGCTTGCTCATTATCACGTTGGTGCCGCGTAAAACGACAACGACCCCGTAGGTCATTACGGGGCCGCTGTTTTTTTCTGAGTTATTGCGGAGTCGTTTACGAAATCGGCGTCGTCGTTCCGGTCCCGGTGGTCGCCGGGTTGATAATGGTCGGGGTTCCGCCGCTGCCCGGCAGACCCGTGATCACCCCAAGTCCGGTGTTTATCGCCGTGATGATGTCGTTTATTGACTTGAGTATTTCATCGAAAACCCCTTGTGCCGTGTCGCGAAAGAAGTTCGGCTCGACAGCTTCGCCTTCACCTGAAAGTTCCACAGTGCCGTTCTGAACGCCGATTGCCTGCTTAATAAACAGCCCAGGGCTGCGGGCTTGCAAGGCGCCGCCTGATGTCGTCGTGAATTGGTTTCCCACGATGGATGGGGCCGAGGTTGATGTTCCGGTTGCGCCGCCAGTGGTCGTTCCACCGGTTGTCGTTCCCCCGGTCGTGGTGCCTCCGGTCGTCGTTCCGCCCGTTGTGCCGGTCCCGTTGCCGATCAGACCGCCGAGGCCGCCCAGACCGCCGAGGCTTTGAAGGATCGCGTTCAGGTCGACCTGCTGCGTCTGCTGAGGGGTCGTGGTTTGAGCGGAGGCCGTCGCGATTGTGAAGGCGGGTATGACGACAGCCACGGCAAACGCAATTCTGTTAATGCGATTCATTTTCCGAGTCTCCATGTCGCCGATCTCGAGTACGCCCGTCGGCGGTCAATGTCCTATTATAGCAAATGGGCACCCAGTGGTTGCAAAAAGACAACGCGCGCGTGCCCATTCGGGTATCGGCCCGCGCGACCATGTCGGGTAAGGCTTGGAAGACCCCTGTCGGCACCGAATTGAGAACGCGGTGATTAGCGGATCGAACGCCGACTTTCTTGGGCGAAAACTGCGCGGTCAACCCCTGAGAGGCGGGTCCCAAGCGCTTCGGCACTACTTCTTTCCCGTTGCGCCGTTGGTTGCGGCCGGTTCCATGGGGCCGGCCGAAATCACGCGCCCGATGGCCGATCGCGTGAACGTGATCTTCGTATTGCTGGACTCATCCACCTTCAGGACGACTTCGTCATCCTTCACGCTTTGAACGACGCCGAGTATGCCGCTAACGGTTACGACGCGATCATTTTTCTTGATGGCTTTGAGCATCGCCTCCCGCAGCTTGCGCTCCTTGCCCTGCGGTCGGATCATTACGAAATACATAATTGCGAATAATCCAACGAGAAGCGGCAGAGGCGAGTTGAAGAGGCTTGGCGCGGGCTGTCCCTTCGGTTGAGTGGTGGCGGCCTGTGCAAGAAGTGAAGGCAGATCGGTCATTCGGGTTCCTCGGGCTTTGCCGCGGCGGCTTCGGCCTCGGCGAGTAATGTTGCTAGGCGGCCCATTTGGATTGCGGTTCGGATCCGCGACATCCAGCGGTGATAGTAGGCGATGTTGTGGATCGACACCAGTATCGGGCCAAGCATCTCGTCCGCCAGGAACAAGTGTCGCAAATATGCGCGAGAAAACTTTTCACAGGCCGGACAATCGCAACCCTCCTCCAGCGGTCGAGGATCGGTTTTATGTTTGGCATTACGAAGTCGCAGAATGCCGGTGTCGGTGAAGGCAAAGGAATTGCGGCCGTTACGCGTGGGCATCACGCAGTCGAACATATCCACGCCGGCCGCCACCGCACGGATTAAATCGAGCGGACGCCCGACGCCCATCAGATAGCGCGGTCGATCCTCGGGCATCTGAAACGCAAACGTGTCCAGAAATGCAGCCATTTCGTCCGGGTGCTCACCGACGGAGAGACCGCCGAGGGCGTACCCCGGAAATCCGATCTGCACGAGAGCTTCGAGGCAACGGGTCCGCTGGGCATGATCGAGCCCGCCTTGGACGATTCCAAACAACGCCTGGTCGCGGCGTGTTTGGGCCTTTTTTGATTCGGCGGCCCAGCGAATCGTGCGATCCACGGCCTCGGTGAGGGCCTTCTGTGTCGCCGGCAGGGCGGGGCATTGATCGAACGCCATGATGATGTCCGCGCCCAGCTTCTGCTGAATATCGATCGCCGCCGCGGGGTCAAGGCGCATGACCGCGCCATCGATATGCGATTTGAACGTCACGCCATGGTCGTCCACGCTGTTGAGCGTGGCCAGGCTGAACACCTGAAATCCGCCGCTGTCGGTGAGGATCGGTCCATCCCACGCCATGAAGCGGTGCAGCCCGCCCATTTCGGCAACGATGTCGGCGCCGGGTCGCAATGCAAGGTGATAGGTATTCGCGAGCAGAATAGTGGTGCCGACGCGGCGAAGCGTCTCGGGAACGATGCCTTTGACGCTGGCGCGTGTGCCGACAGGCATGAAAACAGGAGTTTCGATATTGCCGTGCGGCGTTGTGAGTTTACCGAGGCGGGCACGCGTGCCGGCGTCGCGCGCCGTAATGATGAATGGAAATGCTGACACCGCATAACTCCGATGAAGGTCGCGTGAGGATGATCGCGGGTCGTCGGCGCAACGTCAACGAAGCACCGAGGGGCGCTCTGTGTCATAATAGTGACACATATTTCACGCGACGTGCAAACCATCACCGCTGTGTTTTTCGGGCCTCAAACGGGAGTGCTCCCGCTTGACATCACCGGCAACGGAATCATATAGTAAGGCAGTTCGGATGCCCGCGTTCGGGGGAATCAGCAACGACCCGATTGCCAGTTTGACGGAGGAAAGCGTTTGAAGAAGCAACGCCCCACAGGCAGTGGACGGTTATCGCATAATGAGCACGCGCATGGAGGCAACGGTTCGTCCGGAAACGGAACGTCCGGAAGCAACGGGGCCGCTTCGAAACGATCCGGATCGAACGGCACCAACGGCAATGGTCATGCCCAGCCTGCCGACGGTCCCGCACGGACCCATCTGAGCGTCGTGGAACTCGACAAGTTTCGCCGCATGTTGCTTGAAAAGCGGGCCGAACTCGTCGGTGATGTCACGCACATGGAGAACGAAGCGCTCGGGAAAAACCGTTCCGACGCATCCGGCGACCTTTCGCTCATGCCGATTCACATGGCCGATATTGGTACCGACAACTACGAGCAGGAATTCACGCTGGGCCTCGTGGCGAATGAGCGCGATGTTGTTCGGGAGATTGACGCTGCCCTGGCACGCCTTGAGCAGGGGACCTTCGGTATTTGTCTTGCCACGCAGAAACCCATCGCCAAGACTCGCCTGCAGATCAAGCCGTGGGCCAGTTATTGCGTGGAGTACGAGCGAGCGCAGGAGTCCAACGGCAAACGCCGCATCTGACGCGTCCATCCGAAAGTAATTCCCGCCAAAAATCCGAACTTCCACAAAGGCACGCTCGCGGTATATCATTCGATGACCGCACACGACGTGCGTTGCAGGAGCCTTGTCATCGAGTCGACGACTGCCGATTCCATTCGTGCGCCAGAAACACCCTCAGACACGGATCGCGCCCGGTTCGAACGAGGTGCTTTGACCCATTGGGGCAGCCACGCCCGTCTGTGGACGGTTACCGTGATCGGATTGCTCGTCGATCTATGGTCGAAGGAATGGGCCTTTCACACGCTCAAGCACGGTGAGACACGTTCACTCGTCGATAATCTGCTTAGCCTGAAGTTGTCGCTCAACCCCGGGGCCTTGTTCGGCCTTGGCGCGGGTTTTGCTCCCGTGTTCGTCGGGGCATCCGTGCTGGCGCTCATGTTTGTGCTTTACTTGTTTGCTCACTCAACGGCGTCACGGCGTTCAATGCACATCGCCCTTGGGCTGGTTCTCTCCGGTGCGTTGGGCAATCTCTACGACCGCACCACGCAGACGGCACAAGTGCTCCATTTTACGTCCGGCGGACGATCCATCGGCACCCTGGTTGATGAGTCGGATACGTTTGTCACGCTTGGGGATTACAAATCCGGTGCACGCCCCCAGACCTTTATGAAAAGCGGGATCGCCGCCAGCAAGGTTGAGCCGGTCGTCCGTGATTTCATTCAAATCGAAACGAAGATCGGCGGGTATAACCTGTGGCCGTGGATTTTCAATATCGCCGACGCGTTGTTGGTCGTCGGCGTCGGCCTCTTGTTGATCAATTTCTGGACGGATCGCGATGACGTCGCACGACCTGCCAATCCCGTCGCTCCCCAAGGCGCCTGACCGAGCCCGGAGTTCGCGTTGGTACGTTCGCATCCCGGTCAAAACGGCGGTGTTTTTTCTCGTCGTTCTTTTCGTCTGCTTTCCTTACCCGCGCCAACTCGCCCGCAACATCGAACACCTCCGAAACATGGAATCGATGATCGAGCCCCATGCGCCTGAACTGGCTCGTTACGACGCAGAACTGAAAAATCGCATTGAGAAGATCGCCACGACTCAGCCGAATGGCGCGACTAGGATGCCGCAAGCCGTTCAGCGGGAAGTCGAGCGATTTGTGTTCGAGAAAGTGCAATACGAGTGGGACTGGAATCTTTGGGGATCCGCCGACTACATGCCGACCGTGGGCGAAATGTTTGATAAAGCCAAGGAGAACGGTGGCCAAGTAAAAGAGGATTGCGACGGCCGTGCCGTGATGGCGGCGTCGCTGATGCGCCGGCTCGGCTATCGTGCCACGATGGTCACGGATTTGCGACATGTGTGGGTGACAACTCCGGAAGGGGAATGGATGGGGCCGGGCGGGGCAAAGGCCATGGTGGCGACCTCGCAGGGAACTCAGGTGAACTGGGGAACATCCGTCCGAAATGCCATGACCGGGCTTTCCTACGGAATCGCAGTGTTTCCGTTTGTCCGCGAGATGATCATCCTCCTGACCCTTTTCGTTTTGATGCTCCGTGGCTGGTCGCAGCCGCGTTGGGCGGCAGCGGGGCTGCTCTTGATGATCCAGGGTCTGCTGTTCATGCGGCTCGGATTCCTTGCGCCACAGGCTGTTTCGCGCGAGGTGAGTGAGTGGCCGACGTGGGTGGGCTTGGTTCACGTTGCGAGTGCGATTTTTGTCTTAAATGTGGCCGATCGGCGCGGACGCGCAGGATTGTCGCTCCCGGCAATTGAGTCCACGGCTTCAATTCGATAAACTGAGCGTTCGCCTTTCGGAGCTAGACTCGCTGTTTAGGCCGCTCGGCACGCCTTGGGGGATCGAAAGGGGAGTTTCCATGTCGTGGCCGAAATCCAAGACCGCAGTCGCGGTTTGTCTGTATGTCAGTGTTTTCACTTCGTTAGCCGAGGCGCAGTGGTCCGCAGACCCGAACACCAATCTGTCCGTCTGCAACGCCGCCGGCGATCAGGTTCAACCGAGGATCGTCAATTACCCGGGAGGCGGCAGCGTCCTGAGCTGGTTCGACAATCGCATTGGCGGATTCGATGTCTTTGCGCAGCGACTGGATGAAGGCGGCAATCCCCTGTGGACGAGTAACGGAGTGCTGATCAAGGACCGGACGGTTTCGTCCACGGAAGATTACGGCCTCGACGTTGATGCAACCGGCAACACAGTTCTTGCGTACGGCATCGTGAACTTCTCATCGCTCGGCGTCCAGAAGTTAGACCCGTCGGGCGTGCCGCTTTGGGGCGCGGGCGGAATCACGGTAAACACACCCGGCGGGAGCCACTCGCCGAAAGTCGCCGCCACGACCGACGGGAATTACGTCGTCGCCTGGTCCGAGGGGGGCGTGCTAAGCATCGTCTTGCAGAAGTTTGATGCAAACGGCAATCCCTTATGGGGACCGGGAGTGGTGTACACCGACCCGCCGACGAGTCGAAGTCTTTTCCTGTGCGATCTGCACGCCTCGGACAGCGGCTCGGTTATTGCGTTCTGGTTCCGATGCACGGGGTCGAATTGTGCAACCAGTGCCCATCACCTTTACACACAGAAATACGATTCATCGGGCGTGCCCCTGTGGAATGCCGGCGCGCCAATTCCCGTGTTTAACACGTCGTCGACGGCAAACGGATATTTTCCAACCTTCGTTTCGGATGGCGCGGGAGGCGCGGTCTATGGTTGGTATGAGACGGGCGGCACACAAAACTGCTATGTGCAGCGGATCAACGCGACCGGCATTGAAATGTACGCACACAATGGCATCGCCTGCACCGCGCCGACCGTGAATCGAATGCGAATTTCAGCAGCGCCCGGTTTCGATCCGGCCACCGGCGACATGTTCATGGCGTGGTCGGAGGTGTCACTCCCATCCCAGAATATGTGGGGAGTCCGTGCACAGAAGATCTCCGCGGCTGGCGCCGTGCAGTGGGGCAGTGAAGGCGTTTCGGTAAAACCGATGGATTCCGATCAGACGTCGTTTGCAAGGCTGAATGTGCTTTCCGGTGGATCTGTCGTCGCATGGCAGAATGCGACGGGTGCGCTAACTGGCGTCATCAAAGCGGCACGACTGGATGCGAACGGCGCCTTTCTTTGGGCCGGTCCACTGATTACGCCATGCACCCGGAATACCGGTAAGAGCCGACTCGACATGACCATCGACGGATGTGGAATGAGCAAACTTGTTTGGTCGGATGGCGCGAGCGGCGGAAGCCAAGATCTGCTGGCTCAAAACGTACGCCGCGACGGCAGTCTTGGTCCGCTCTTGGCTACGCCGATTGGAGACATGGATTGCGACGGTGACGTCACCACGACCGACATTCCGCTTTTTGTGGATGCACTCATCGATCCGAGTGCATATCTTTCGGCCCAGCCCTGTTGCCTGATTCAGCGGGCCGATACGAATTCGGACACATTGCTTAATGGAGCCGACTGCGCGGGTTTTGTGACTGCGCTGTTGGCGCCATAAGGCAGCCAAACTTATTGGGCGGGTTCGGCTGGGGCTTCGGCGGCAGCGACCGGTGCCTTGTTTCGGCCTCGGAGTTCGTCAATTTCCTTTTTTGCCTCGGCGTACATTTTGTAGGCCTCGGTTTTGTTGCCCTTTTTCATCTCGATGGCGGCAAGTTCCTTCTTGCGTTTGATTTCCTTTGACTTTCGCATGTTTATTGCTCCGAATTATCGTATTCTATCGTCCTGAAATTCTGTATCTCCCGACGGTCTGGCGGGGTGAGGATTATACCAAACGATGGTCGCTTGAGGCGGTTCTTCGGCGGTTTGCGTTGCGAGACGAGGCCAAGCGTGGGGGTGTGATGGGGGCTAGGCACTCGTATCTCCTTAAAGAGCCGAAACTTAAGAGAGTTTGATGGAAAACCAGAATGGGGGGTTGACACAGGGCGCAGGGGCACTAAATTACTGTGCTGCAACCGCATAAGACGGTTGGAGAGCTAGTAGTCCTTCAGCACAGGCGGAGAGCCGAACTGGAACGAAAGCTTGAAAACTTGGCGCAAGAGTCCACGGCCTAGCTGCCGAGCGTGGTGAATCGGTTCTCCGAATGCCACCGCAGTCGCCGGTGGTTTTTTTGTCGCCGCATTATTAGAAAAGGGTCTAACGGATTCGGGCTCGTAGCTCAGTTGGTTAGAGCGCGTCCCTGATAAGGACGAGGTCACAAGTTCGAATCTTGTCGGGCCCAATGAGGTCAGCCAGCGAAGAATGCAATTGCTGGTGCGCTACGAGGATCGGCCGGTGTAAGGGGCCGTAGCTCAATTGGGAGAGCACTAGCTTTGCAAGCTAGGGGTTGCCGGTTCGATCCCGGTCGGCTCCAGTCAGAAAATAGGAGACTTGAAACTAGAAACAAGAGGTCGAATTGCGACGGTCTTGTTTCTAGTCTCCAGTCTCTGGTGAATCCCGGCAGGGATGATCGAGAGTCCGGAGGGTGCTCTTTGACATTTGAATAGAGTGGATATGTGATGAACCTAATCACAAAGATCCTAAAGAACTCTGATTTCCGAATCGCGCGCGAGCAATCGAGCGTGGTTCAGGGATTTAGAGCGCCGACGGCGACTTGGCTGATCGATGGGTGAGCTGGGCTTTTTCGGAGTGTCTGACACGCGAGTGCTGGATGTGACGAGACGGCCTGACAGAACTTCATCGATGTGGTCAAGCTCTTAAGGGTGCATGGTGGATGCCTAGGCGTCCAGAGGCGATGAAAGACGTGGTAGCCTGCGATAAGCTCCGGGGAGTTGGCAAACAAGCATTGATCCGGAGATGTCTGAATGGGGCAACCCTATATCCCCAAATAGGGGGTATAACCGGCGCATGAATGTATAGTGCGTCGGAGCTAACCCTGGGAACTGATACATCTCAGTACCAGGCGGAAAGGAAATCAACCGAGACTCCGTCAGTAGCGGCGAGCGAACGCGGATCTAGCCCAAACCAGGCTTCGGCCTGGGGTTGCGGGGCCTCGAGCAGTTACAAAGGCGTGATCAACAGAACGGCTTGGAAAGGCCGACCACAGAAGGTGACAGTCCTGTACGTGACGATCATTGCTCTGCGTTGAGAGGATTCCCAGAGTAGCACGGATGCCGTGAAACTCCGTGTGAAGCCGGGGGGCCCACCCTCCAAGGCTAAGTACTCCTGGACGACCGATAGTGAACAAGTAAGGCGACTGAAAGGTGAAAAGAACCGCTATAAGCGGAGTCAAAAGAACCTGAAACCATGCATTTACAAGCAGTCAAAGACCTATGCTGGGCTTCGGTCCGGCCTGGTCGATGGCGTACCTTTTGCATAATGGACCGGCGAGTTACTCCTCTGTGGCAAGGCTAAACCGGATGACCGGTGGAGCCGTAGCGAAAGCGAGTCTGAATAGGGCGAATGAGTCGCAGGGGGTAGACCCGAAACTGCGTGATCTACCCATGGGCAGAATGAAGCACCCCTAACCGGGCGCGGAGGTTCGAAGCCGTGAACGTTGAAAAGTTCTGGCATGACCTGTGGGGAGGAGTAAAAGTCTAATCAAACGCAGATATAGCTGGTTCTCCCCGAAAACGCTTGAGGGCGTGTCTCGGGCCACTACGCGGTGGGGGTAGAGCTACTGAATGGATCGCGGGGTCCACCAGACTACCGCCTCCAATCAAACTCCGAATACCATCGCGACTATCCCGGGAGAAAGACTGTGGGTGATAATGTCCACGGTCAAAAGGGAAACAACCCAGACCGTCAGCTAAGGTCCCAAATTGCATCTGAGTGCTAAAGGAAGTTGGGTTTCCGAGACAGCGGGGATGTTGGCTTAGAAGCAGCCACCATTTAAAAAGTGCGTAATAGCTTACCCGTCGAGAAATCCGGCACCGATAATGAACGGGACTAAGATGCAAACCGAAGCTGCGGAAAGCATGGTTGATTCGTCAATCGTGTTTTGGTAGGGGAGCGCTGATAAGCAGATACTAGGCGTACCGTGAGGAGCGCTGATGGGCTTATCAGGTGAGTATGCCGGTTTGAGTAACGAGAAAGAGGGTGAAAATCCCTCTCGCCGTAAGCCTAAGGTTTCCTGGGGAAGGGATATCCGCCCAGGGTTAGTCGGTCCCTAAGACGAGGCTGAAAAGCGTAGTCGATGGACAGCAGGTTAATATTCCTGCACTCGGCATGACCTATCCACACGTGCGTTTTTCCAAGGTACAGCCCACGACGAGGTTCGAGGGTTCCCGAAAGGGCGAGGCCGATTTGTTGCTGAAGTGTGCGGAGGAGGAACCGAGAAAAGCGTGTGGGATTTATTATGTCGAACCGTACTAAAACTGACACAGGTAGGCGAGGAGAGTATCCTCAGGCGCTCGAGAGAACGGTCCTTAAGGAACTAGGCAAATTTACCCCGTAACTCCGGGAGAAGGGGTCCCTACTGCATGTAGCAATACAAGCAGAGGGCGCAGAGAAACGGCAGCGGCGACTGTTTATCAAAAACACAGGTCTCTGCAAACTCGCAAGAGGACGTATAGAGACTGACGCCTGCTCGGTGCGGGAATGTTAAGGAAGGCGGTCAAGGGGTTCGCCCCTGAAGCTGGCGACCGAAGCACCCGTAAACGGCGGCCCTAACTATGAGGGTCCTAAGGTAGCGAAATTCCTTGTCGGGTAAGTTCCGACGCGCATGAATGGCGAAACGACTGCTGCACTGTCTCGAGGACCGACTCGGTGAAATAGGACTTGTGGTGAAGATACCACATACCCGCGGCAAGACGGAAAGACCCCGTGAACCTTTACTGTAGCCTGATAGTGGAGCCGGTTAATATATGCGTAGGATAAGTGGGAGGCTTTGATCCAGTGGTTTCGGCCACTGGGGAGCCAACGTTGAAATACCACTCTTGTATTATTCGTCTCCTCACCGCGACCCGTGAAGCCGGGCGTGGGACACTGTTAGGTGGGCAGTTTGACTGGGGCGGTCTCCTCCCAAAAAGTACCGGAGGAGTGCAATGGTCGGCTCAGCACGGTTGGCAATCGTGCGTAGAGCGCAAGGGTAGAAGCCGGCTTAACTGCGAGACTGACACGTCCAGCAGATGCGAAAGCAGGCCCTAGTGATCCGGTAGTCCCGTGTGGAAGGGCTATCGCTCATCGGACAAAAGGTACTCCGGGGATAACAGGCTGATCTCCACCGAGCGTCCATAGCGGCGTGGAGGTTTGGCACCTCGATGTCGGCCCATCGCATCCTGGGGCTGAAGGCGGTCCCAAGGGTTCGGCTGTTCGCCGATTAAAGCGGTACGCGAGCTGGGTTCAGACCGGCGTGAGCCAGGTCGGTCCCTATCTGCCGTGGGCGCACCACACTTGACGGGAGACAACCTTAGTACGAGAGGATTGGGTTGTAGCAACCTCTAGTGCACCTGTTGTCCTGCTAAGGGCAGCGCAGGGTAGCTATGTTGCGAAAGGATAAACGCTGAATGCATCTAAGCGTGAAGCCCCCCCGAAGATAAGGTGTGGCTGTCTCTTCGGAGACGAGAGGCCCCTTGTAGACCACAAGGTTGATAGGCCGGAAGTGTAAGGCCCGAGAAGGCTTAAGCTGACCGGTACTAATGGCCGAGCGCTTGATCACATTGATGAATGGCTGTCAAAAACAGCCACCCATCACTCCATCACCAATGTCTCGTCGGCGAGGATCCGACTGATCTGGTGATTCACTATCCACTCTATTCTTAATATTTTGGTAGCCCCGTCGTTCCTAGCTGATTGTGAGAGATCATTATTATCGACGACGACGAGGGCTGCTCTAGGAATGCGTCACGAGCGGCCGACAGGTCGCTCGTGGCCTTGCTGGTGCCCATACCCAGGGGGAAACACCCGATCCCTTTCCGAACTCGGCCGTAAAGTCCCTGGGGCCGATGGTAGTCTTAGTAGGCGAGAGTAGGTTTGTGCCAGCTTTTTTGAAGGCCGGTCATCGAAAGATGTCCGGCCTTCTCCTTTTTTACAGCGTTTCGCCTGAACGCGCGAATTCGCACAATCAGAGCACCTGACGCCCGACGCAGCGATTCGCCAGCGTACAATGCTAAGCAATCGAAAACCGTCAAGCTTCTGAAGGACGTCCATATGGTTGGTATTGCACTCAGCGGCGCGGGTGGGCGGATGGGGCGACGCATTGTTGCGCTGGCCGGAGAAGATGCGCAGGTGAAGATCGTCGCGGCGGCTGAGTCCACAGATAATCCGCTGCTTGGCAGGGATGCGGGTGAGCTTGCGGGCATTGGCGCGACCGGCGTTACGGTCGGCTCGGCCATTAACGCTGAGTTCGATGTCTTCATCGAATTCTCCACGGCCCATGCGACGAGACAGTGGCTCGACCTCTGTGTATCGAAGGCTAAGCCCATTCTCATCGGCACCACCGGCCACTCTAACTCCGATCTTGCCGCCATTCGTGAGGCTGCCAGACGCATTCCGGTTCTCAAATCCGCAAACATGAGCGTTGGCGTGAATGTCCTGCTGCGTATCGCCGAGGAGCTTGGTCGAACGTTGGACACCTCCTACGACGTGGAAATCACCGAGGCCCACCATCGATTCAAGACCGATGCGCCAAGCGGTACGGCCATCGCTTTGCGCGACGCGGTTGCACGCGGCCGGGGCGGGAACCCCGCGACCATCAAGGGCCGCGACGGCCAGACCGGGCAACGACCGGCCGGCGAGATCGGCTTGCACAGCCTGCGCATCGGCGACACCATCGGCGAGCACACGGTGTCGTTCGGCACGCTTGGCGAGACGATCAGCATTGCCCATTCGGCGCATTCGCGCGATACCTTTGCGCTTGGGGCGCTACGGGCGGCCAAGTGGCTCGTGGGAAAGCCGGCGGGGATGTATCAGATGAGCGATGTGTTGTTTGGGGCGGGTCAATCTTCCAAGTGAGACAAGACGGGACGAGCATCGGCTGCGAGCGGGTTTGCGGAAGCCGAGAGTAGCCTGTGTCGGCACCTTGGGATCGTGGAGAAGTCCGCGCTGGCGCGTGGGCCTCGTTGGGCCTGTACAAAATCTTGCACGCCACCTACTGCGGCGGCGGCCCTTTTTTCGCCTTGTCAGTTTTTAGTTTTGGTGATCGACTCGGGATGGCGTCCTGGTCGCTACCCGACCCGGCGGAGGCATTCGCCTGTGTCGGCACGGCATTGAGCACGGCTCTTACAAAGGCGTCCAACGAGCCGATGGTCGAGCGGTCCAATTCCTTCTGCAGAAACTCGGCACGGAGTTTGATGAATCGCTGTTGTCGAATTGCGTTGGTGATCTCGGGCTGTGCTTCTTGGAACGACAGGCGCGACGATTCTTCGATTTCTCCTACTCGCACAATAAAGAAGCTCCGCGCAGCGTCAATGACTTCGCTGCTTTCGCCCGCCTTAAGTTCAAATAGCTTGCGTGAAGGTGCTTCCCAGTGTCCTTGAAGCGGGGCGGCGTTTGCGTCGCCGGGTTGGGTGATCCAGCCCCAGTAGCCGCCTTCGTCTTTGTGGAGGCCGTAGGAGAACTCCTTCGCCACGTCTGCGAAGGGCCGACCTTCCTTTAGGGCGGCCGCCGCCTTGTCAATTGTGCCTCGTGCTTTTTCAATCGCGATGCGCTCGTCCTCACGGGTCATGGGCCGGCTTAGATCGAGAAACGATGCCACGGGCACGTCGATTAAGTACATCTCCCGTCTTCCCTCTTTGGAGAAATCGGTGAGGTGCGAGTTGTAGTAGGCCTGCAGCTCTTGCTTGCGCGGCAGCGGCACCATGGGCAGCAAGCGATCGCGGAGGTAGCTGTCGATGAGGACGGATCTGCGTAGTCGCTCGCGGACCTCGTCGCGCGATTTGCCGTGTTTGGAGAGATATTTCGCATAGGCCGTTTCGCGCCCGCCGAATTCGCGGTTGATGCGATCCTTTTCCATCTTTTCGACGGCCTTGTCGAGTTGCGGCTTCAACTCGTCGTGCAACGTTTCCTGCGCGCGCCGCCAGATGAGATGCTGGGCGACGGCTTCGATGATCTGCTGGCGGATGAGTTCGCCGACTTTGCGCCAGTATTGGTCGGTGGATAGCTCCGACTCCAATGTTGGCAGTCGCGACTGCAACGGCTCCAAAATATCCTGCACGCGGATGATTTCATCGTCGACGACGAGGTGGTCGGCGCGGACGGCGCCGGGTGAATCCTCGGCGCTGCGCGGGGCGGTCTCGTTGGCGGGTCGCTCCTGCTGGGATGCAAGGCGTGTGTCGTTCTGAGCCGGCCGTTGCGTGGGCGATTGCGAATCCGCGGTGTCGGCTGCCTCAACGTCGGGTTTTTCGGAGCGCGGCTCAGGCTGCTTTTTCTCGGTGCGGCTTGCCCACCATTCCTGCATGGAGACGCGATTGCCTGACGCATCCATGCAGCCGACGAGTCCGGCCGCGCAAACCACGATGATGACAGACCGCGCCATGTTCATAGTCGGCATTCTACCGCATTGACACGCGGCTCCAAGCGCGCCCGTTGACATGACGCCGCTAACTGACGAAGCTAGCACGCGTCTCACCCGTCGAATTACGAGGACCGGCATGGATTCAACGCTAGCTCCACTTGGCCGCGTCGCCGTCCTTATCCCTTGTTATAACGAGATCGCCACGGTGCGCAAGGTCGTAGAAGACTTCAAACGCGCCATTCCCGAGGCGATCGTCTACGTTTTTGACAACAACAGCACGGATGGCACGGCCGACGCCGCTCGTGCGGTGGGCGCGACCGTGATCCCCGAGAAGAAGCAGGGCAAGGGGCACGTGGTCGCGGCCATGCTGGAGAAGGTGGACGCCGACTATTACGTCATGGTGGACGGCGATGACACCTATCCCGCCGACCGGGTGCGCGATCTGCTTGCGCCGGTTGCTGCTGAACAGGCAGATATGGTGGTTGGTCGGCGCGAGGCGGTCGATCAGAAGGCGGCCTACCGGCCGTTCCATGTGTTTGGCAATCGGCTGGTGTGTTCGATGATCAATCTGATTTTCGGGTCGAGCCTGACGGACATCATGAGCGGGTACCGGGCGTTTAACCGGCATGTGGCTCGAAACCTGCCGATCATCGCGTATGGCTTTGACATCGAAACGGAGATGTCGGTGCAGTGCTTGTATCGGCGATGGGTTGTGCGCGAGATTCCTGTTGAATACCGCGAGCGGCCCGTGGGAAGCGTTTCCAAATTGAGCACGTTTCACGATGGGTTCCGGGTCATCTTTCGCATCCTCAGCCTCTTCAGGTCGTACAAGCCGCTGACGTTTTTCGGAGGCCTCGGCATCCTGCTGTTTCTCGCGGCCGTCGGGTGTGGGCTTGGCGTATTTCTCGGTCATTGGCAACCCGATTCCAGCTATCGTCTTGCCCTCATTGTTGGCACTTTCGCACTCTCCGCCATGAGTCTTGTCGCCGTGAGCATCGGCGTCATTGTTCAGTTGATAAACTTCCGGTTCTGGGAGCTGGATTCGCTCCTGCGCCGGCGCCGATAGGGGATCAGCATGTCCAGGCTTCTCGAACAACTCAAGTCCGCCGCGGCCGACGCCACGAAGCGGTTCGGTGTCGCGGCGGCAACTGACGCACGACTCGAGGATGCCCTTGCCGGCACCATCGACCCGCAGAGGCTGATCGACAACTGCGCCGAGGCGTGGCGCATCTCCGCCGATCAGGCCGCCGCGCTCCTCGGCGAGCATGGCTTCGGCACGATTCTCGCGCGGTTGAAGCCTGTTGCGTCGGCCGGTGGGGCCGAGATCGCGGGGCCGCCGCTCGCGAAGAATGACACATTCGCACTGGCCGACGGGCGCATTCGCATCCGAGCGTTTTCGCCCTCGCTTAGCGAGCCGACGAAGGCCGCGAAGCCTGTGCTCGATTCGATCGGCACGGCGATCACGGCATTCACGACGCAGGCGGCGAACGATCCGCTCGGCGTGTTGTATCGTGATCGACCGCTCGACTATGCACGCGCCTGGCTGAACGAGGTTGCGCCGAAGATCGACGCGTTTTGCAAGCAGCATTTTCCGGGCGGACGACCCACGTACATCATTAACAGCGGCATCGGTGCGAACGAGCAGTTCAACTATTTCGTTGCACGGCTGGCCAATGCACGAGCGGGCCAACACCCGCAGTGGCTCCTTGCGAATTCGCCGAAGGAGCTGGATGAATTGCCCGCCAACTGCAACGTGGGCAATACGCTGTTCCTTGAGTTCTCGCGGAGCGGGATTACCGAGGAGACCATCAAGCTTCACGAGTTCACGCCGCGGGCGGCGAAGCGCATCGTTTTTGCCAACACCGGTCCGCTTCGGGCATTGGCCGAGCGCGACGGCAATCTTTTGCTCACGCTGCCCGACGAAGTCTCCGGTCGTTATGGCCGGAACAAGACGCCGATTCTCATGGCTCCAATGCACGTGGCCGGTCTTGATGTTGCCGGCTATTGGACGATCATTCAGGCGGCGTGTGACGCGATAAATCTTGCCGATCGTTCGTCGGCTCCGGTCGTGGTTGCCCAGTGGATTCGCATGCAGCAGCTTCGCCGGGGCGCGAACCATATCTATCTTGGCACCAATTCCCCCAGCCTCCGCTGCAGTGCCGACGAGTTCTGCCAATACTGGAATGAGGGCGTCAACCGTGACGGCAACGACATCACCATGTCGCGGTACCTCGGCTTGCCGCGCGATTCGCACATGAACCTGGAGGCCATCCTCGGCACCAGCGAACACAAGCTCGCTGTCTTTCTGCTCGACACGCGCATCGCGTCGGGGGCGGCCGGGCTGGGCGCGGCGATTGACGCGATCAATCCGGCCCACGCCGGGCTCACGCGAAACGAGACCGATCTTGTCCTTGCCCTCGCCAACGTCAAGCGATGCAGCGAGAAGATGCCGACGCTGCTTTTCACCGTCGATGGGGCCGACCTCACCGCCTCTGCGTGGCTTGGCCAACTCTGGGCGGACATCACGCTTGTCTATTCGCGGCTTATCGGCGTCGACCCCGGCTCGAACCCCGAGGTTAAGAATGTTCGCACGCGCGCCGGCGAGTGGCTGGCGAATAAGCAGGTGGCGTTTGATTTGATGCGGTAGGGCGGGGCGTTACGGATCGGGGGAGAGTTCTTCGACTCGGATTCCTTTTTGTGGACGGTTCATTTCTTTCTTTTTCTGTTTGCGATTGAGGTTGTGGAGGATGTCGCGCATGGGGATGCGCGAGGTGGGGTCGGTGCGCGGTGTTGGATGGATGTGGGGGCTTGATTTGAGATTTGAGATTTCAGAGGGGGCGTCGACGGGTGTGGCGAGTGGGTTGGCGGATCTTGCGCCACACTCGTCGTCGGGCGATCTGTTAATCGGCAAGCCAGGTTTGGAGGCTGTCGGTGTGCTTTCGCCAAACGGCAGGCCGTCGTCGTGACGGTGTTCATTGTCGCACGGTTGTTTCGTCAGGGTCATGCCTTGGCCCCAGTGGTTTACGACGTTGACGCGTGGGGCGGGGGTTGAGCTGCTGTCGTTCACAGGTTGGAAACCTGTGCCACGGCGGAGGTCGGCGATTTCGCGGGCTTCGCGGGTGAGGCGGTATTGGCGGAGGGCGGTTTCGAATTTGAACAATGCGCGCTCGTGAATGATGCGGTAGCGCAGGACGAGGTGGACTCTTTCGTTGGTGCAGGTGTGGGCGATGGCGCGGTCGTAACGTTCGTCGTCGTCTTTGGGGGCGTATTTGGATTTTGATTCGATTTGGGAGGCGCTGTGCTCTTCACAGTTGGCGAAGGCGTTGCGCATGGCGGCGGCCTCGGCCTCATCGCAGTGGAGGATGAGCCAGCGTTTGGCGATGATGGCCTCGACGAAGAAGTTTTCGGTGTGATCCTCGGGGTGGAGTTCGATGATCATGTGGCGGCGGAAGCGTTCGAAGCGTTCGGCGTCTTCGGGGGCGATGAAGAGCCGTCGGCGGCGGAGGCCGTGGGTGGCGGGGCGGCCCGGAGAGGAGTCCTGAGACCCGAGTCTTGAGTCCTGAGGCGCGATGGGGTTGGTGTCATTGGACGGGTTGGCGGGCGGGGCGGTTCGCTCGCGTTCCTGTGGTCTGCCAATCGGCAAGCCGGGGTCGGGGGGTTGCGCGTTGGGGGGATTGGGGTTTTTTGTCTGAATATCGGGTAAGTCGTTTTGGGGTCGTGAGTTGGTGGACATCTGAAGCTCCTTTCGGGTTGAAGGTTTAGGGGTTCAAGGGGTTCAAGGGTTCAAGGGTTCAAGGGGCCGAGGGTTCAAGGGTTCAAGGGGCCGAGGGTTTGAGGGGCTGAGTGGAGGATGGGGGTTGCTTTGCAACATGGGAGATTCAAACGTCGAAATAACGAAACGTCGAAACGTCGAAATAGTGGCCACGTTCATGGCGGTATCTCCTTTCGAGGCGGCGCCGGCGCATGACGTTGAACCCGCTCCCTCACGGTCGCGGCTCTGTGAAGACCGCGATGCGCGCGGAGTGGGCGCGGCTCGGGCGAGGGCGGGTCGCGCGAGGGGGTTCTCGGTATCTTTCTCTACCTATCAATCTTGATCAGTGTTTCACATTCGCTGTGAAATGATTGGAAGTGGTTGTGGGGAAAGGAGTTGGGACCGCAGAATGCGCAGATTTTCGTAGAAGAGGATGGACGGCACGTCTGGCCTAGTTTCTGACAATATCGCGATGGTTTTTCGATAATTGGAGTTGCGACTTAGCGTGCATGGCGAATGAGGTGGGTTCGGGAAGAACCCACCCTACACACTCGCGCGAGCATGTGTGATGGGATTTACGGGAAAGGATTCCCTTAATGGTGCGTGCGAGAAAGGATTCTCGCACGAGCATGAGAAAGGATTCTCGCACGAGCATAGAAAGAGTCAGGGGTGCGAGCGACGATTCTTATTCGCGGAGTTTCTCGACCGTGAATCGAAAGACTTCGGTGCCGGGTTCGTGCCAGGCTTCTTGGCCGAGGCCGGCCTTGTGGGAGCAGCATTCGGCGAGGAATGTTTTCTTGTCCCAGCCGGCTTCGGTTGCGACCTCGGGGAGGAAGCAGCCGACGTGGCGGCCTTGCTTGACGTAGATGCCGTGTCGGCCGAGTTCGAAATCCATGGGGTCGTCGATGGGTTCGAGCGGTGAGAGGAGCGAGATGTCGATGCGGATGGACGCCAGTTCGTCGGCGCTGACCGGGTTTGATCGAAAGCGCGGGTCGCGTGCGGCGGCGACGGCCATTCGGGCGATGGTGTCGGGGAGCGATTCGTCGGTCAGGAAGACGCCGATGCAGCCGCGAAGGTGTTCGCCGTTGTGGAGCGTGACGAAGGCGCCGCATTGCGGGAGGTCGTCGGGCCAGGTTGCCTTGGTGGCGTCGGCGTCTGCACCCTTCAGGTATTCGTTGATGGCGTCACGAGCGTGGCGAAGAAGGCGAAGTTGAATGGCGCGGTCGAGCGGCATTGTTCAACCCTTGCCGAAAGCGGTCGCTTCTTTACGAACACGTTCGACAAGCTGCTGAAATTTCGAATCGGCCAAGAGGGTCCGGGCCATGGCCTCGGCGAGCTTCTCCGAGCCTGCGTCGTACAGGTGCACGTTATCTCGTATATGGTCGAGGTCGTGCGGGACGGCGTTGTAACCGTCGATGAAAACCGCATTCCTGGCGGCCGCAACGTCGCGAATAATCGCAGACATGGCCATAAATGTTTCGACCGCACGATCAGGCGAGAACCCACGCTGGATGCAGCCTTCGGCGACGGCCTGCCGAATCTTGTCAACCTTCAAACTGTCCGTTGAGCCGAGGAAGGCCATGGTGGAGACGATGGGAAGCGCGCCATCGCGTGTGACAAAGTCAATGAAATCGGTGAAGTTCGTGCGGCCCCAGTCCAGCGAGGCGCTTGCGACCGGTTTTTCGAGGTCGGAGCCGGCATTCGCGGTGGACTTCGCAATGTCGTCGAGACGCTTGCCTTGCAGGCTTCGAATGAATGGGTGAATGTGTCGGACGATTTGCGAATAGCGAGCGATGCGTTGCCAAAGTGGCTTGTTGAGTTGCGACTCGCCCTTGCGATAGGGGGCCAGGGCCACGTCGCGGTATTGGCCCATGTCGTTCCAGGTTTCGTAGAGGATGGCAGCGTCGGGGTGAAAGTTACGCCCGGTGTAGAGGTAATTGATCTTGCAATTGAAGCTGTCGAAGCCGGGGACGGCGAGGTTGATGACTTCGACGGGCATTATGAGTTGTTGGGAGAGTTTTAGTTGGAGCGCGCCCGGCCAGGATTTTTCCTCGGAGGATGCCTCAAAATCGAAGGCGGCGGACCCGCCAAAGACGAGAATTCGCAAGGTGCCCGGCGGCTTTGTGTAGGAGTAATCGGGTCCGCGGAATCCGTGGCGATTAATGCGGACAGGGTAATTGGCGCGGTTGGTGACGACCTGCCCGGCGATCGGCCGAACGCGGATATGGCCGTCGATTTCGTATTGAAGGAACTCGGGGAACGGGGCGGGGTGAAAGAGCCGCAGGGCGATTTCGATCGCGCCGAGGATGAAGAATGTGCTTATCAGGAAAAACAATGCAACGACCCGAATGCGTGGTCGTCGTCGCTGCGGCGTCGGGCAGGTGGACGTGGGTATCGGGGGCTGCGACATCTGCCGTGTAGTGTATGGTTCGCGGGGGGTCGCGGCCAGTTGTGAGGAAACGGTCGGTAGTCAGGATGTACGGCCGTCCTTTATGATGGATTCGTGGGCGTCGAACGAACCGAAACGACAGACGAATCCGAGAGCCTCTATGAGATCATGGAGCGATCGCCGGAAGAGGCGATTCCTCAAGGACTCAGCGGCGATTGGTGGGTGGCGCACACGAAGCCGCGATCGGAGAAGCTCCTGGCGGCCGACCTGGCGCGATTGGGCGTGCCCTATTATCTGCCGCTTCGTCGCAAGCAGACGCGGAGTCGCAAGTCAGGTCGTCTTTCGCGCTCGATTGTGCCGGTGTTCAGCGGGTATCTGTTTTTCAACGCTAATGAGCAGAATCGACTCCGGGCACTGGTGACCAACCGAATCGTGACGACGTTGCGTGTGCCTGAGCAAGAGCGGTTCGTCGGCGAGCTTCGACAGATCCATCGCGTCATTGCGGCGCAGGTGGAGTATCAGGTACACGGACAGATTCTTGACGGCGAGTGGGTTCGGGTTATTGCGGGGCCATTGGAGGGGACGGAGGGAATCGTGACGGGGCGGTTGTCGCGGGCGCGGTTGATCCTCAACGTCGGGATGCTTGGGCAGGCGGTGAGCGTTCGGGTGGAGCGATCAGCGCTGGAACGATTGGGCCGCCCACCGTTTTGAGCGGATTCCGATTAACAAAGCGGGCGGGGCGGATCATCGGTTGTGTCTAAGTGCTGTTTCCGGCGAACTCTGCGGGCGGTGGCTCGTAGGAGTTAAGGTCGCTATTTATCAGGGCTTACGACGATTCCGAGTTGTAGCCCGTGGGTGGGATGACCGATATCATTACTGCCTGTGTCTTCCGGGCTTGCCGTTGCGCAAGTCGTTTATCGACAAGGGATTCTGTCGGGCGCAATCATGCGGCTGATGGGGACGGAGTCCAGACAGCGGGCGAATTTTGCGGGGTGAGTTTGGTGAAACGAGGGGCTGTGACGCCAGGAGACTTTCGATGAGCACCGCAGTGGTAACGGGGGCGGCAGGGTTCATTGGATCGCATCTGACGGAGCGACTGCTTGCGGCCGGCTGGCGAGTCACGGGTCTGGATTGCTTTGACAGTTTTTATGACCCGGCGATTAAGCGGCGGAATCTTCACGCGTGCGTGTCGAATGATCGGTTCCGCTTGGTGGAGGGTGATATTCGTGATCCGAAGGCGGTGAGCGAAGCGTGCGCGGGCGGGGTGGACGTGATCGTGCACCTGGCAGCGCGGGCGGGTGTGAGGCCGTCGATTGAAGACCCGCTGTTGTATCAGGATGTGAACGTCAATGGGACGTGCGTGATGCTGGAGGCGGCGCGAAAGTTCAAGGTGGGGCGGTTTGTTTTCGCAAGCAGCTCCAGCGTGTATGGCAACAATGAGAAGGTGCCGTTCTCGGAGAGCGACAACGTCGACAATCCGATTTCGCCCTATGCGGCAAGCAAGAAGGCGGGGGAGTTGCTTTGTCACACCTATCACCACCTGTTTGGAATCAACATCAACTGTCTTCGATTCTTTACGGTCTATGGCGCGCGGCAGCGGCCGGACCTTGCGATCCACAAGTTCACGCGGCTGATTGACTCGGGCAAGCCGATCCAGATGTTCGGTGATGGCAGCATGATGCGCGATCACACGTACATTGATGACATTCTCTCGGGCATTCTTGCGGCGATGGAACGATGCAAGGGGTATCGCATTTACAACCTTGGCGAGTCGGAACCGATTTCGCTGAAGGATCTCATCGGGGCCATCGAAAAGGCCGTGGCGAAGCGGGCGAATATTGAGCGGTTGCCGCTTCAGCCGGGGGATGTGGACCGGACGTACGCGGACATTTCGCGGGCACGGGCCGAGTTGGGGTATCAGCCGAAGACAAGCCTTGCCGAAGGACTGGCCCACTTTGTGAAGTGGTATCAGTCGAACAAGTAAACCGGTTCGCGCAGCTTATTTTCTGAGCGAATCACCTCTTCATGCGTCAAGCCGACCGGATCATCTTTAATACGATTTCGAACTATGCGCTCACCATTCTGACGATGGCGACGCAGTTGGTCATGGTGCCCGTTGTCATCGGGAAGCTCGGGGCGGCGGGGTATGGCCTGGCAAATATGGTGCTCGCGCCGCAGGGGTTCGTGGAGGTGATTTCCAGTGTTTTCGCGCGGTCGATGCACCGTTACATCCCGCAGGATTTGGCATCGAACGATCCTGAGCGGGTGAGCCGCACGATGACGACGGCGATGCTCGGTTATGTGGTTGTCGGGGTTCTTGGGGCCCTAGGTGTATGGCTCGCGTTCGACTGGCTGCTTTCGGATGCCCAAGTCACCGCGGAACTGGCGGCGGATGGGCGCACCGCGATGTGGATCCTCGTGGTGTGGCTTGTCGTGGGTTTTCCGTTGTGGGGTTATCGCAAAGGGCTGGAGGCGGTCCAACGGTATGACCTGATCGGTTATTCGCACGGCGCTATTACTCTCGCACGCACGGTGCTTGTTATTGTTGTCTTTGCGTCGGGGCACGGAAGCGCCACGTTTTTCGTTGCAACGCATCTTCTTGCACTGTCGGCATCGAGTTTGCTTTGTCGGTGGACTTTGCAGCGCGCCGTTCCGGCGATGAAGGAGTCGCTTCGACTGGTGAATCGCCAATCGGTGGCGCTGATCGGGGCCTTTGCCGGGGCAGCGCTCGTCGGCGTTTTTGGGGAAGTTTGCGGCAGTTACGGATTTCGCATCTTCATCGGCACGGGTCTGGGTTTGAAAGCGCTTGGTGTGCTTGCCGCCGTCGGTACGATTCAGCAGACGATCGCGCGATTCATTGACGAATTGACCAATGCGTTCTCGCCGGCCATCAGTGCACTCGATGCCCGGGGCGCGGGGGAACAGGTTGCCAAACTGATGTTGACGGGCACCAAAGCGTCGATGATCGCGTGCTTTTCGATGTGCGTTGTACCGCTGGCAGCGGCCGCGCCGTTTCTTCACCTGTGGCTGGGCAATCGAATCGAGGGCGGGGAGAATCTGCTCTATGTGTTCTTGCTGCTCATGATTCCGTTTTGTGTCGGCATGACGCCTACCTATGTCTTGTTCGGCCTTGGGCGCGTCACGACGACCGGCACTGTGATGCTGCTGCGCGGCGTGGGCGGTTTGCTGATCGCGCTTGCGTATGTTCACTGGGTGAGCCGGGATCTTGTGGGCGCGACATTGTGCATGCTCGGCGTACAGAATAGCGGCGGCGTGTTGATGCTCCTGTCGGCGTGTCGAGCCGTCGGGGTTCGAATGTCGCACGCGCTCTATGAAGTGCTCATGAAACCATTCGCGCTGGCAGCGATCGCGTCGGCCGTGACATGGCTGCTTATTCGGCAGGTTGGCGGGGATCGCTGGTGGAAATTGTTCGTCAGTGTCGGCGCGGGCGAGGCGGTGCTGGTGTTGCTGGTGCTTGCCGTCGGACTGGGCGTGGAAGAACGTGTTCGCATCCAGTCGTTTTTTCATCGGGCCTGGGCGCGGGTTGCGGGAGGCGGCGCGGCGAGTTGATCGCGTGATCGTTTCATGACTCCTGTTGTTGATTTGAAGCTAAGTGATTCGCCGTCCGGCAACACCCGGTTGCTTGCGGTGGGTGATGTGGCGCTGCCGGAAGGACCGGTGTATGGGCCTTACCGTCAGGGCTTCAATCGGTATTTGCATCCGGATGTCGCGGCGGTCTGCGGGGAAAAGGATCTTTCGATTGCGGACTTGGAATGCACGCTGTTCGCGTCGGATGAGCCGATCTCGAAATTCGGGCCGACGTTGCATGCGTCGCACAAGACGCTCGATGCCCTGAAAGAGGGCCGTTTCGACGCTGTGACGCTCGCCAATAACCATATTCTTGATTTTGGGCCGGACTCGATGTTTCGCACGCGTGATGAATGCGAAAAGTCCGGCTTCCGCACCGTCGGGATTGGAAAGAATCTGGATGACGCGGGGCGACCGCTCATTCTTACGCATGGGTCGCTTCGGGTGGCTGTCGTTGCAATGGCGGAGGAAGAGTTTTCCTGCGCGACCGCCACGAAGGCGGGGGCGGCGCCGTTTGACGTGGCATGGGCCATCGGCCGGATTCGGGATGCGAAGCGCGAGGCTGATCTGGTTGTGGCGGTTGTGCATTGTGGCTGCATGTATTACCCAGTTCCAAGCCCGCGCACGCAACGATGTCTGCGAGGTCTGGTGGATGCGGGGGCCGCGGCCGTGATCGCGCATCACGCACACATCATTGAAGGCGTGGAGGTTTATCGCGGGGTGCCGATTCTCTACGGATTGGGGAATTTTCTGTTTCCGAATCCGGATGATGCAGCACCGCCGGCTTGTTGGCATATCGGGATGATCGCGCGTCTGACTATGTCAAAGGCTGGTGTCCATCGCGTTGAGTGCTTTTTGAGCAAGCAGTCTGAGCACGATGCAGCGTATGGCGTAATGCCGCTTGAAGGCGCATTGCTTGAGACGTGGCGCGGGCGATTGCTGCGGATGAATGAGATTGCGTCGTCGCCTGTAGCCGTGGCTGGAGTGTGGGATCATTTCTGTCACTCGGCGCGATGGTTGTACTTTTCCAATCTGTTCGGAGCCGCGGGACTGGTGCCGGCGAAACTGGAATTTGTTCTGAAAGACGGCGTTCGATACCTCGCCCCACACTATGCGGGTTTGTTCCTTACTGGAATGATCGCCCGATTTGGCAGCTCGCGCAGGCGTCGCAAGGCGGGGTTAACATCGCTGATTAACTGGTTGCGTTGTCCCACACACCACGAGGCCATTGTCCGCGCGACGGAGTTGGCAAGGGATGGGTGGCCGCTTGATCCTTCGTTTCGAAACGATTTTTGTGAGTTAACATCGGACAGCAGATGGTGACGGATACTTCGAACAAACCGACGGCCGCGGCCAAGAAGCCTTCTCGCTTCCTGCTGAAACTCGTCGTACTGGGTTGCAGCGTGCTTTTTGTTTGTGGAATAACGGAGCTCGTATTCCGCCTGTTCGTGCCGGTGACGAATGTTGCATTCCAGTTCTGGGATCCAGCCGTTGGAATTCGGCGGAAACCCAATCAGCGCGGGGTGAACATCGCCGGTGCGAGCATTTACGCGCCCTACAATTTCAACGCGCAAGGGTGGAATTATCCGCGGGACTTTTCGTTCCCACGTGAGGCTGGGACACTTCGGATCTGCCTGACCGGCGATTCGTATGTAGAAGCGATGCAGGTGCCATGCGACAAGCAGATGGCGGTCATTGCGGAGAAGACGCTGACTTTGTCCGGGAACCGCGCCGAGGTCTATCCGTTTGGTTGTTCAGGCTATGGCACGGCGCAAGAGTATCAACTGATCCGGCACTACATTCTGGATTACAAACCAGACGCCGTTATTTTGTTCTTCACGCAAAACGACGTGTATGACTCGTCGCCGTATGTCGGGGAGATTGAATCGTCGATTCCGGCATTCGCGTTAGATTCGGCCGGGCGACTGGAGCCGATGGGCGCCTCCTATTGGGAGCGATCCGGCGCTCGTCGAATGATGGCACAACTGGCGCTCAGCCGTTATTTCCTGATCCAAAAGCGGTTATTGGATCGGATGGCCGGCCCGCGAGGTCCAGGGGGAATTGTACGGCGTGAATTGACCGGTAGCTCCAGCAATCGATTTCGCGGTGCGGGGCTTTCTGAAACCCAGCGTTATGAAAAGAGTTGGGAACTGATTGCACGGCTGCTTGAAGCCTCGAAGTCTGAATGTGCCAGTGCCGGCATTCCGTTCTGTGTCGCGTTTCGCGGGCATCTGCGGGAGATCAAGGCGGCCGAACGGGGCGAGACCTACACGCCTGCGAAGAAAGAGCTGGATCCATACTGCATGTTGGATGATCGCATCGACGAGATGGGGCGGGATTACGTCGGGCCGATTTGTGAGCGCCTCGGCATTCCATTTTTGGATCTCACGGCCGATCTTGTCGCCATGGTGCGAGCCACCAAGGGCATGCACAACTTTCCCGACGACGATCATTACAACGAGGCAGCCCATGACGTCGCGGGGAAGGCAATGGCTGCATGGATTCGCGATTTGATGTCTCGCGGAATTGTGAAGCCGCGCCGTGTGCAACCGAATTGAGTATCAGGTTCATTCGCTCGCCCCTCAACCCATCGCATCACGCATGATTGCCATTCACGACAAGCCTGGAAGTTTCTCGGATCGGTGGATCGAGTATTGCCGGTCAAACGGCATCGCACATCGAATCGTGAATTGCTTCTCGACGGACATCATGACGCAGCTCCGGGGTTGCTCGGCGCTGATGTGGGAGTGGGAAAATCTGGCTCAGGCCGACGTGCTCGCCGGGGAGCGGGTCACTCGTTCGGCCGAGGCGATGGGGTTGCGGGTTTTTCCGGATTCGGCGACGTGCTGGCATTATGACGACAAGGTCGCGCAAAAGTATCTTTTGGAGGCAGTCGGCGCGGAGATGGTGCCCTCGTATGCGTTCTACTCGCTGGAGTCGGCGCTGGAGTGGGTGGAGCGAACGGAGTTTCCAAAAGTATTCAAGCTGGCGCGAGGGTCTGGCTCACTGAATGTGTTTCTGTTGAAATCGCGCGACGAGGCTCGAAAGATTTGTCGCCAGGCGTTCGGCCCGGGGTTTAAGGCGATTGCGGGGCTTGCCGGGGATTTTTCGACGCGCATGCGAAAGCACCGGCGCAAGGGCGATTTGATTCCGCTGCTCAAGCGATTGCCGAAGACGCTTGCCACCGTCGTTCGGTATAACCGGACCATTGCCCGCGAGAAGGGCTACGCATACTTTCAGGACTTCATACCGAACAACACAACGGACACGCGCGTAACGATTATTGGTGATCGGGCGTTTGCATTTACGCGCGGGGTGCGGCCGAATGACTTTCGCGCTTCGGGCAGCGGCGACATTTCGTACGACATGTCGAAGATCGATCCACGGTGCGTGCAAATTGCTTTTGAAACCGTTCGACGGCTGAAGACGCAGAGCCTGGCGTTTGATTTTGTGAAGATGCCGTCAGGTCAGCCCCTCATCGTGGAGATCAGCTATTGCTATCTGGCCGATGCGGTTCATGCGTGCCCCGGCCATTGGGACGGCCGGTTAAATTGGCACGAAGGACCGATGTGGCCGCAGGATGCCATCCTGATTGATCTGCTCAACGACCTGAAATCGCGAGCGAATACGGCCGCCTCATAGCGGCGAGCGGGGAACAAACGACCCATGTGTGGAATATCTGGTGTTTACATGCGAGACGGCCGCCCGGTGGATCCGGCTGCGCTGGAGCGCATGAAGCAATCGACGCGGCATCGCGGGCCCGACGACAGCGGTGTGTGGCACAAGGGGCATGTCGGCCTCGTTCACAATCGGCTCTCGATCATCGACCTCAGCCCCGCGGGCCATCAGCCCATGATCGATGCGCGGACGGGAAACATCATTGTTTTCAACGGTGAGGTGTACAACTTTCAGGAGATTCGTCCGGAGTTGGAGGCGCGGGGGCATGTATTTCGGTCGAAGAGCGACACCGAGGTCATCCTTTATGCGTACGCGGAGTGGGGTGAGTCGTGTGTTGAGCGGTTTCGCGGCATGTTTGCGTTTGCGATCTACGATGCCAAGAAGGACGACCTGTTTCTTGTTCGCGACCGAATGGGAATCAAGCCGCTTTACTACTATTGCGATGACAAGCGGCTTATTTTCGCATCGGAGACTAAGGCCATCGTGCTGAACGAGGGCGTGCCACGGCGAATCAATCAAACCGCGTTGCCGGAATATGTCGCGTTTCGTTATGTATGCGACGGGCAGACGCTCCTGCAGGACATTCATGAACTCAAGCCGGGGCATTGCATGCGCGTGTCGCGCGGCAATGTCACGACAAGTCCGTATTGGGATATTCCGTTCAACGCCGGACAGGGCGGGAGCGATGACGAATGGGTTGAATCGCTAAAGGCCGAACTGCTTCGCAGCGTGAAGTATCGCCTCATCTCGGATGTGCCGGTGGGTTGCGCGCTGTCGGGCGGGGTTGATTCATCACTGGTGACGGCGCTGGCTTGCGAGGCGGCGGCCTCCACGATGAAGACATTCAGCATTGGGTTCAACGGGCCGTCGGATGAACGTGCCTATGCCAAGCGGGCGTCGGACATTTTGGGAGTGGAGAATTACACCGAGGTGCTCAACTCCGATGCGTTCTATGAGTATGTGCCGCGACTGACGTGGCACATGGATGAGCCGATGAATCACCCGAACTCGGTGGCCATGTGGCAGCTTGCGAAACTGGCGCGGCCGAAGGTGACGGTGCTGCTCTCAGGCGAAGGCGGCGACGAGGTGATGGGGGGGTACGATCGGTTTCGGTCGGTGATGCGATTTCGGCATCTGGCTTCGTCCATTCCCGGGAGCCGTTTCGTGGCCGGTCTGGTCGGGGGGTTCGCGGGGGGGCGGTATCGACGAATCGCCCGAGAGCTGCAGCGCGACGATGACGGACGGATGATCTGGTCGTCGGCGTACCTGCCGAGCCACTATCTGGAAGGGCTGTTCGGGCCGGGTGCGGTGCGACAGGCGGAGGACTCACGGCGACGGGTGTTGGCAAAGGCCCCGACGGATGACCTGGTCAATCGGCACATCTATTATGAGTTGAAGACGTATCTGGTTTCGATCCTGATGCGAAATGACAAGATGACCATGGCGGTGGGTCTGGAGAATCGCGTACCGCTGCTGGATCATAAAGTTATAGAGTTAGCGGGCAGGCTGCCGACGAGATTGAAGGTGGACCGAACGCAGGGCAAAAAGGCGTTGTTCCGACTCGTTGAGGCCCGCTTTGGGCGGGAGTTGTTTGATCGGCCGAAGGTTGGGTTTGCACTTCCGCCGGCGTATTTTCAGGGTGACGGACTCGCGAGGATTCACGAGATCGTAGGGAGCAAGTCGTTCCGGGAGCGCGGGTGGATGGATCCGAAGGGAGTGGAGACGGTGATGAGGAGCCACGCCGACGGATCGGACAATGCACCGGAAGCGGCATGGTCGCTGGCGGCGCTGGAGTTGTGGGCGCGATCGTTTGTTGATCGGGCGGGAGAAATCGCTGCGTGACGCAGTATTCAAACTATCCAATTCAATACGCGCCGTCGATGATCGACTACGACGCGGAAGCGGCGTTGATTCGCAATCAACGGTTCGATCCCGAAGCGCGATCGATGCCGACGCTCCTGGGCATCTTGACCGGCTTGTATCTGGCCAGTGTCGCATTGTTCAGTACTGCATCCGAACAGACCGCGTGGATTCCGCAGGCGGTGGGGGCGCTGCTTGGTGTTATGTGGGTGGTGATTGGAATATTCGCGAAGGGTCAGGCGATATCCTGGTCCAAGCCGATCACGCTCTTCGTCGCGTTTACGGCATGGTCCACGACGGGACTTATCATCACGGCGGATACTGACTATTTCATGCAGATCTACATGACCAGCATCAAGGTCATGGGCATTACGTGGATTGCATCTCAAAGTGTCCGAACTCGCAAAGACCTCCTGGTGTGTTGCCTCATTCTCTGCATTGCGGCTGTTATTGTTCTTGTTCAGGGAATTGATACGATTCTACGGTCCATACAGTTTTCGGCGGGCAAGGATGTGAAGGGCGCTCGTGCGAGCGGAACACTGCTCAGCAATGCGAACGACCTGGGAGAATTCGGCGTACTCGTGGCCATCGCGTCGATCGCCTGTCTACTCGGGTACAAGAGCGTTATTCTTCGGCTCTGCACCACGGTTTCGCTTGTGTCGGCGTTGTATATCGTTGCAGCCTCAGGCTCGCGTATGGCGATGCTCAATACGGTCATCGTTGCCGCGAGTCTTTATTGGTACCACTTCCGCAAGGCCGGCGGCGGCGATGTGATGAAGAAAGTCCTTATCGTGTGCCTTGCGATGGTCCTGCTGGCGGGGAGTGTGTATTACGTCAGCAATCTGCCGTTTTTCTATCGATTGATCAAGACGTTTTCCAGCTACGATGCCATGCAGGACGAGCCTCGTTTTCAATATTTCATCAGCGCGATAATAGTGACTATCCAGAACCCCATCATTGGGCTTGGGCAAGGGGGATTTGCGCTGGCGGGGCTTGGTCGAACCGCCGAAGGTGTGGCGCACTTCTCTCACTCAACGATATCCGAGACGTTGTCGTGCACGGGCATTCCGGGATTTCTCCTTTACTTCAGCGGTCGGTTTGCATTCCTCACGCTCCTGTTACGAACCCGCAAGCTGCCGCTACCTCAGCGCGATTTTGCCGTCGTAAACCTGATCGTCGCGTTCTTTTGGGTCAACATCCTCTTTGACATCGTGGCGATGACGTTTCAGCACCGGCTGATGTGGCCGATGATCGGCGCGGCGTGTGGGTATTTGTGGCAGCTCAACCGCTCCTATGGGGGCGCGTCCGTTCAGACTGACTATGCCTGACGTGCGCCATGGCGCGCGTCGATCCATGAAGATTTGCATCGTCCTTGATTCTTTGATCCGTGCGGGCGCGGAACGCCAGGCTCTTGCGGCGGTCACGGAATTGGCCCGCTGCGGATATGACGTCCGGCTGATCTACTACAACCGGGCCGAGCACAATTATCCCATCCCCGAAGAGGCCCGCGATCGAATCTCCCATTTTCCGAAACGCGGGACCTACTTTCGATTTCTGTGGCGACTCTATCGGTACTTTCGGGCAAACCGATTCGACGTGGTTCACGCGTTCATGAGCGCGACGAGCATTTACGTTGGTGTCGCGGGATGGATGGCTCGTGTGCCGGCGGTGTTCGCCGGGATACGAGTGGAGTACGAAGACAAGGGGCTTATCCGTTTCTTGCATCGAATCATTAATCATCTGGTGACCGGGTGGATCTGCAATTCCGAGGCGACGCGGCGATCTTTGTTGCCGGGAGTTGGGGCGAGGCCGGAACGTGTTCATGTGGTCTACAACGGAATTTCCCCTTCGGCGTTTGCTTCCACCCTGACCCCGGGCGAGGCCAAGAAGAAGCTGGGGCTAACGGAAACGACGCCTGTTGTGTCTCTTGTGGCACGGCTTTCGCCGCAGAAGAACGTCTCGATGTATCTTAATGTGGCTGCGCGTGTTCTTAAGAAGAGGCCCGGTGTTGTGTTTTTAATCGCGGGGGATGGCGAACTTCGCCGGGAACTGGAAGAACAGGCGGCGGGGCTTGGAATCGCCGAGTCGGTTCGGTTTCTTGGTGTTCGCGACGATATCCCGGATGTGCTGTGCGCCACGGACGTGCTGGCTCTGACCTCTCATTACGAAGGCCTCGCGAATACGCTGCTTGAAGCGATGGCCGTTGGTATTCCGGTGGTAAGCACGGCCTATGCGGGCGTGGAAGAACTCGTGACGGATGGGCGCGAGGGCTTGATTGTTCCACTTGGCGATGTCGACGCATTCGTGGGTGCGACCGAGCGATTGCTTGCAGACGATGACATGCGGCGGCGACTTGGCGAATGCGGTCGTGCGTCCGTCGAGCAGCGATTTACGATGAAAGCGATGGGGGCGAGACTCTATTCGGTGTATGAGTCCGCGCTTCGGGATCGAGTGAGCCACACTTAAGCAAGCGTCCTTCAGAACTTCATGTGCGGAATCTGTGGAATCGTAGATTTTTCCGGGCCACCCGTGCCAGCGGAACGGGTGCGCGCCATGGCGGATGCGATTCGACATCGCGGGCCGGATGACGAAGGAATCTTCACGGATGGGCCGGTCGGCTTGGGGCATCGGCGGCTTTCGATTATTGATCTGTCGCCGCTTGGGCACCAACCAATGCAGTCGCCGGATGGACGCTATACGATTGTTTTCAACGGCGAGATTTACAATTATCTCGATTTGCGGGCGACACTTGAATCGGACGGTGTTTCGTTTCGGGGGCGATCGGATACGGAAGTGCTGCTCCATGCTTTCATGCGATGGGGTAACGGCATCTTTCCGAAGTGCAACGGCATGTATGCACTTGCAATTTGGGACTCCAGGGAACAACGGCTGACGCTGGCGCGGGATCGTTTCGGGATCAAGCCGCTCTATGTACGCCGCGTGAAGGATGGGATCGTTTTCGGGTCGGAGATCAAGGCTGTGCTGGCGGCGGGGGGCGGCGAACGGCGGGTGTCGTGGCCGGCGTTGCACGAGTTCATGTATTTCGGCAATGCGCTGGGCACGCATACGATGTTCGACGGGATTGAGCGGCTGCTGCCGGGGCATGTGCTGACGTTCGATCGATCCGGCGAAAAAACGGAGGCGTTTTGGTCTGTTGAGAAACTCCCGCCGGTTTCCGATTCGCTCGAAACGGCGACCCGTGTTGTGCGTGAACGACTTGAGGCCGCAGTTCGGGACCATTTAATCAGCGATGTGCCGGTCGGCGTATTTCTCAGCGGCGGAATTGATTCGTCGGCCATCACGGCGTTTGCATCGCGACATTATCAGGCAAGACTGAAGACCTATTCGGTCCACTTTGATTTTGACCCCATTGATGAGCGGCCCAAGGCGCAGTTGGTGGCCCGCCAATTCGGCACTGAGCATCAGGAGCTTTTCGTTCGTGCGGGGAATATGTCGGACGTTATCGAGCGCCTTGTGCAAAGCCACGACGAACCGTTCGCTGATGCAGCGAACATCCCGCTCTACCTACTGTGTCAGGAGTTGAAGGGGGCAGTCAAGGTCATCCTGCAAGGGGACGGCGGCGACGAGATGTTCGCGGGCTATCGGCGATACAACATTCTCGCCCACGAGACATTCTGGCGCGGTGTATCGGGACTGGCGGCGATCGCGGGAATGCTCGTTCCCAATGGTCCGCGTCGGCAGCGGGCCATGCGGTTTTTTGACACGATGAATATCGCGGACCCGCCGCTGCGGCTGGCGATGTTGATGACGGTGGAGACGCTTGCCAATCGACCGACGCGGTTGTTGTCGGATCATTCGCGGCGGGAGCTGGACCGGCACGACCCGTTTCAACGGTATCGCGATCTGTGGGGACGATTCAGCAATTTGGACGCCGTTCAACGGAACTTGTACATCGACAGCCTCGTATTGCTACCGGACACTTTCCTTGAGAAGGTGGACAAGAGCACGATGGCGCACAGTATTGAGATTCGCGTGCCGTTCCTTGATACGAACCTGACGGACTATGCGATGGCGCTCCCGTCGCGGCTTAAGGTCCAGCGAGGGCAGAAGAAGTTCATTCTGCGGCGTGCCCTCCGCGGCGTCGTGCCGGATGAAATTCTCGACGGGCCGAAGACAGGTTTGGGCGTGCCGGTGGCCCAGTGGCTTCGGGGGCCGCTGAACGGTTATCTACGAGGCGTATTGCTGGATGATTCAGGCAACTCGTGGCTCGATCGGCCCGCGGTTGAGCGCGCGATCAACGAGCATACGAGTGGGGCGGCGAACCATTGGTTCGTGCTATACAAACTGCTGGTGCTCTCGCTTTGGAAACGGTTTTACAACGTCGCCGCATAGTGTCGTCGTCAGCAAAAATGGAAACGCGCGAGGCGGCCGGAGCGATTACGATCCTGCTCATCGGCACGCTTCCGCCTCCGGTCGGCGGCGCGGGTGTTTCGTTGAAGCAGCTTTTCGAGCGATTGACGCAACTCGAAGACGTTCGCGTCATCATGGTGAATACGGGTGGAGTGCGAGGGCATCGGGTTACCGGCCTATTCCGTTTCATTGCGATCGTCGGCCGAATATTTCGCGGGGCATTGCAGGCCGACGTGGTGAGTCTTCAGCCGGTACCGTCCGGTCTGCCCTTCATCGGGCCGTTTGCCTGGCTTGCGGCGGCGCTGTTTGGCAAGCCGTTCATGATTCGCATGTTCGGCGGCGAGGACTTCCTTGATGTGCCCGGGCTTCGCGGATCGATTGTTCGCTGGCTGGTGCGACGGACGGATTTGTACTTGGCGCAGACCAAGGCACTGGTGGCGAGTGCGAAACGAGGTGGGCTCCGCCGCGTGGAGTGGTTTCCGACGCATCGGCCGATGCCGCCTGAGTCGGAGATTCAGGACCGCAACGGCGCCTGCTGTCGTCGGTTTGTTTTTCTGAGCCACGTGAAGCCGACCAAGGGAATTCATGAGTTGGTTGCGGCAGCCGAGAAATTAGACGGCAACGTTGAAGTGGATATCTACGGCCCGCTCATGGATGGATTGACTGCGGAGCAATTCGCCGGTCGGAAGGGCGTGACTTATAAGGGGCAGGTGCCGCCGGGCGAGGCGTTGCGCATTCTTCCGACGTATGACGCGCTGCTGTTCCCGACGTTTTGGCCGGGCGAAGGATATCCGGGGATCATTCTTGAGGCTTACGGGGCGGGGCTGCCGGTGATTACGACGAATTGGATGGCGATTCCCGAGATTGTGGATGAGACGAGCGGCGTCCTTGTGCCGCCGCGCGATGTGAATGCACTAGCCGACGCCATGAAGCGATTGGCGACGGATGCGGTGTTGTGTGATCGGCTTCGCAGGGGCGTGCTTGCAAAGCGGGCGTTTTTCGATGCGGATCGATGGACGCGAGAGTTTGTTGTGTTGTGTCGTAGCATGATGACATCAGTCAAGAAGAGTCAGGGGAACCAGAAAGCAAACTGAATGTGCGGAATCTGCGGATATGTCGGTGACAATCGACCCGAGCTGCTGGAGCCGATGGCGAAGGTCATCGCTCATCGCGGCCCGGATGATATGGGGACGTGGCATGACACGGCCGGAGAGGTCGGCCTTGGCCATCGGCGACTCTCCATCATCGATCTAAGCCCGGCCGGCCATCAGCCGATGTCGAATGAAGACGGCACGATCTGGCTGAGCTACAACGGGGAGCTTTATAACTTTCAACAACATCGCGAATGGTTGATTTCGCGCGGGCACAAATTCCGCGGACGCAGCGACACGGAAGTCATCGTTCATCTCTATGAGGAGAAGGGGCCGGAGTTCCTGCAGGACTTGAACGGCATCTTTGCGATCGCCATTTGGGATGCGAACAAGCGAACGCTGCTCTTGGCCCGTGATCACGCGGGGATCAAGCCGCTTTACTATTGGCATAGCGGGCGGAAGCTTTACTTCGCGTCGGAAATTAAGGCGTTGTTGAGGGTGCCGGAGATACCCCGTGAGTTGAACGTGCAGACCGTGCCGGAGTTTCTGACGTTCCTGTGGGTGCCGGGCGAAGAGACGATGCTCAAGGGCATTCGCAAGGTCGAGCCGGGGCATTATTTGTTGTGGAAGGACGGCCGCGTCGAGACGAAGCAGTGGTTTCATATCGCATACGAACCGGACGAGCGAATCAGCGAAGATCAGTGGGTTCGTGACGTGCATGACACGTTCATGCTGACGACGCAGCGGCAGATGATGTCGGATGTCCCGCTTGGGGCCTTTCTTTCGGGCGGCACGGATTCGACGGCCATCGTCGCGTGTATGAGGAAGAGCTTTCCCGATCGGCAGATCAAGTGCTACACCTACAGCTTCGACGAAGGCGACATGGCCCGGGATCAGTACGAGGCGGATTATCCGTACGCCAAACGGGTTGCGGACATTCTCAAAACGGAACTGACGAATTTCAGGCTTGCTCCCGATGTGATTTCGCTTTTGCCCAAGATGGTGTATCACAACGACGAGCCGGACGCCGATCCGACCGTTTTCCCGTCGTATTTGATCTGTAAACTGGCCCGCGAGGATGGCACGACCGTGTTGCTTTCCGGCATGGGCGGCGATGAAATCTTTTTCGGCTATCGCAGCCACAAGGCGCTTCGATTCCTCGAACGCCTGTCGTGGATTCCTCGGCCGCTGCTTTCACCGTCGCTTGGGCTCGCCGAAAGTGCGGCCTCCGCGATGATGGGGGCGCAGAGTGCGATTCCACGGCGATTACGCAAGTTCCGGCGAGCGCTGGATGGCGACGGTGTGCGGCGGTTTCTGGAATTGTCCGACTGGTCCAGCCCGCTGGTTCGTCGGCGCGTGTATGCCAAAGGCTTTGCGTCGAGGCTGGATCTTTCCGACGCGCCGCCGGCATCGTTGCAAAAATACTATGACAGCTTCGTCGGCACCGGCGAGTTGAATCGGCGATCGCATATTCTGATTCAGACATTCCTCGCGGCGCATAATTTCCTCTATACCGACAAATCGAGCATGGCGGTGTCGGTGGAGGTGCGTGTGCCGTTCCTCGACGTCGAACTTATGCGGCTCGCCGCACGAATCCCCGAACGGCTCAAGTTGAAAGGGCAGACCACGAAATACCTGCTGAAGAAATCGCTGGAGCCGTACATTCCGCACGATATCCTTCACCGCAGCAAGACGGGATTCGGCCCACCTCTGCGGAAATGGATTGCGATGGACCTCGATCATGTATTGGCGGATCTGTTGTCGCCGTCACGATTGGCAAGCCGCGGATTGTTTGAGCCGAACGTGATTCAGGAGATCATCGCCGAGAACCGGGCCAACAAGGCCGATCACGCCTACCTGCTTTACTGCCTGCTCACGCTGGAGCTTTGGATGCAGACGTTTATCGACCGACCCGGAGAAGAAGTCACGCTCTGATGCTTACGTTTCGACATCGGGCCCCCGGCCGGGCCGTGGCGATTCAGCGTGACGGCACGATCTACGCGGGTCGTTCCTATCGCATTTATCGCTCGGTCGATGACGGCGCTTCGTGGCAATTCGTCACGTCGATGCCCACGAAATTCGTGCGTGGCACCGCGAGTGTTCTGCGGCTTGGTCAGCGGTTGCTACGTCAGGAAGTCCGTGCCATGGGCGTCTTGTCCGACGGCACGCTGGTTTCGGCCAATCGTGAATGGGTCTATGTGGGGCACCCCGGCGAGAGAACGATGTCACGGGCCAACGTCGAGGAAGGCACGCAACGATTATTTCCGCCAATGTGCATGACGGTGGGGCCGGGAGATCGCGTTCTATGGGGTGAATACGACTCGCGGACGGCGCACGGCAAGCCGGTGCGACTGTATGTGTCGGATGACAGGGGGCGGACGTATCAAGTCGCTCGGGTGTTTGAAGGCGGCAGCATCCTGCACGTCCACAATCTGCTGTACGACGCGGCGATCGGGAAATATTGGTTGCTGGCCGGCGATCACAACCATGAGCCGGGCATTGGTATGCTGAGCGCCGACTTGAAAGACTTCGACTGGCTCGTGAAGGGTCAGCAGCAGTTTCGTGCTGTGGAGGTCTTTGATTTCGGCAGCCGCCTGATCTACGGCATGGATACCGAGAAGGAAGCGAACTGGATTGTTTCGCTCGACAAGAAATCCGGCAAGGTGGAGCGGCTGCAGTCGATTGAGGGAAGCTGTATCTATGCGACGCGCTTCGGCCGGTATTACACGATTTCCACTACGGTGGAACCTTCGAGCGTGAATCATTCAAAAAAGGCGACGATGTGGGTCTCAACTGACGGCACACGATGGAACAAGGTGCTGGAGGCGGAGAAGGACGGCTGGGACGCGAAGTATTTTCAGTATGGGTCACTTGTTCTGCCGCGCGGAGAGAGCGACCGAGACACGATCGTCTTCAGCGGTCAGGCGTTGCGGCAACTCGATGGGCGACTGGTCTGCGCCGATTTGACGGACTCCTGATGTCGGTCGCGACCGTTTCATCAAAACAAATGCGAACGCTTCAGTATCTTGAAATGGCGCAGCGGCTGGGCCTTCATTGGGTGGCCTACCGTGGGGCATACTCATTGCGCCGCAAGACGGGACTGCTGCAGCGCAAGTTTCCAACAAGCGATTGGGACCGAGTTACGCTTGCCGATCTCGTCCGGCCGGGCGTGCCGTCGGAGCCGTCGGCCTACAAGGCGTTTCGCGGTGAAAAGGGCGGGGCGTTTTTCTTTCCCGCCGGTGAATTGCCGACCGCGGGCGAATTGGAAAAGGTCATCGGCGCGGACGCACAGGCCCGCGCTGTTTCCGTGGCCGATGATTATTGTCGCGGGCGATTCCTTTACTTTAGTTCGGAGTCGTTCGACCTCGGCCGGCCGCCGAATTGGTTGCTCAACCCGTACACCGGCGGCACGCATCACACGCGGACGCACTGGTGCGACTATCCGACGTTTTCGCCAGAGTTGGGGGATATCAAGGAAGTCTGGGAGCCGTCGCGATTTGCGTGCGCCTACTGGTTGGCGCGGGCCTATGCGCTGACCCGGGAAGAGAAATACCCGCAGGCGTTTTGGGATTTGTTTGAGTCGTGGGCGAGTCAGAACCCGCCGAACCTCGGGCCGAACTGGAAGTGCGGCCAGGAGACGGGGATTCGCCTCTTTGGATGGGCCTTCGCCCTTTACGCATTCTGGAACTCGCCGAGCACAACGCCGGATCGCGTCGCGTCGATGGCCCGGCTTATGGCGATTCAGGCCGAGCGAATCTACCACAATATTGACTTTGCGATCTCGCAGAAGAACAACCACAGCATGAGCGAAGCGATCGGCATGATGACGGTCGCGCTGCTGTTCCCCGAGTTTCGAGAAGCAAGAAAATGGTTTGACCGGGGCGAGCACATACTTGAAAGCGATGTCCGGCGGCAGATCTACGACGACGGCAGCTTCGTGCAACACTCGACGAACTACCACCGCGTGATGTTGCATGACTGTCTTTGGTCGATTCGGCTTTGCGAAGTGAACGGTCGCCCGCTGTCCGCAGAATTGGTACGCCGAGTGGGTTTGGCGGCGGAGTGGCTGTTTGAGATGATGGACACTGAGTCCGGCAGTGTGCCGAATTATGGCGCCAATGACGGGGCTCTCGTGCTGCCGCTTTCGTCTTGCCCCTATGAAGATTTCCGGGCGACCGTGCAGGCGGGGATGTATCTGAAAGAAAAGCGGCGCGCCCTCCCTGATGGACCCTGGAACGAGATGACACGCTGGCTCTACGGGAGCGATGCATTCAGCGCCGCTGCCGAACCGCGCAAGCCAACATCACGACGGTTTGACGCAGGCGGCTATTACACCGTGCGTGGCGCTGATTCATGGTGCATGGTTCGATGTCATTCTTACGCTGATCGTCCGGCGCATGTCGATATGCTTCACGTTGACCTGTGGCATCGTGGCGAAAACGTCCTGTCCGACAGCGGGTCGTATAAGTATTTCGCGCCTGAGTCGCCGGGGGCCGAAAAGTATTTCAAAGACATTCGCGCCCATAACACCGTCGAGATTGGCGGGCGCGGCCCGTTGGATCTTGCATCGCGGTTTCTTTGGCTGCCCTGGCCAGAGGCGCGGGTGATTGAGCATGGCGGGGCGCGATGGGTCGGCGAACATGATGGATACGCCCGTTCGCCGTGGCACGTCACGCATCGGCGGATGATTGAGCACGTCGGCGGCGTGTGGACAGTATCGGACGAACTATCCGGCCACGGCGAGCAACTGGTGACGCTGCGTTGGCATCTCGCCGATTATCCGTATCGCATCGACGAGGGCGGGAAGGCGATCGTTGTCGATTTGCCGAAAGGGACTATGACGCTTTTGTTTGTGAGTCCGGTGGAAATGAAATTGTCCGTGAAGCGCGGCGTCGAGACAGCGGGGGAGGTCAGCGGGTGGTCCTCACGCCACTATCGCAAGAAGACGCCGCGGCCGACGGTTGAATTGACAGGGCGGGTGACGCTGCCATTAAGCCTCTCAACGCGAATCAACTTTCACGACTGATCGACGATGAAACTCATTTACATCCATCAGCATTTCGTCACCAATGAGGGAACGAGCGGCACGCGCAGTTATGACGTGAGCCGCTATCTCGTGCAGATGGGCTGGCAAGTGACGATGGTTTGCGGCCTGCACGACCAAAGCTCGCTGCCGCGGATGCCGTTTTGGCGATTGTGGCGTACCCACTGGATCGACGGCATCAAGGTCGTGGCGTGCAACGCGTTTTATAGTAATAAGCTCGGCGTACCCAAGCGAATCTGGTGTTTCCTCAAGTTCGCGATGGTGGCGCTATTGGTCACGCTGAAGGAGCGCGGCGCGAATCTGATTTTCGCCACGAGCACACCGCTTACCGTCGGCATCCCGGGCCGCATTGGCGCTGCGTTGAAAGGCATTCCGTATATCTTCGAAGTGCGCGATCTGTGGCCCGAGGATTTGCTTGACGCCGGACGACTCAAGCCCGGCCTGCAATACAAAATTTGGGAGTGGCTGGAGCTTTTCAGTTACAAGAAGGCGAAGAAAATCCTGCTTGTCTCACGCGGCTTTCACAATCGGCTTCTTGAGCGTGGCTTCGACCCGATGCGATTGGAGACTGTGGTCCTCGGCGGTGACAGCGCCCTTTATTCCGACTTGCACCCCAATGTGGAGTTCTTCGAAAAGCGCGGCCTTGGTGGAAAAATACTCTGCGTGTACACCGGCGCGCACGGCGACGCCAACGGCCTCGACCAGCTGCTGGACGTGGCCGAGAAATTGCGCGACCGCCCGGATATCGCCATCGTGCTGCTCGGCGAAGGGAAGATGAAGGAAACTCTTCGCCAGCAGGCCGCCGATCGGAAGTTGACGAACTTCCACTTGATCGATCCCGTCCCCAAGACTCAGCTTCCCGGCATCCTCGCAGCGTGTCATATTGGGTTGATGATCCTCAAGCAGATCAAGCGACCGCGCTGGGTGACGCCTAACAAGATCTTCGACTACATGTTCACCGGTATTCCCAGCATCGTGAACTTCGCAGGCACGACGGCGGATATGGTGACGGCCGATGGCGCTGGCTATGCCAGCAAACCCGGTGATGCGGCCGATCTGGCAGCCAAGATTCGCGAGTGGGCTGACAACCCGGCCAAACGAAAGGCCATCGGCGACAAGGCTCGCGAGGTTGGCTTCCACCGCTATGACCGCAAGATGATTGCCAAGCGTATGGCCGAGCTTTTTTCGGAGGCCGCAAGGCGATAGGTCGCCGCGACTCATGTCCACTCGTCCGACCGTTTTCGTGATGGAGGCCCAGGGCAAGGCGGCTCTCCCGGTGATCGAGTCGATGGGCCGCGCGGGCATTCGCGTCGCGGCGGGCAGCGAGCGGCGCTACAACAGCGGATTCTACTCGCGGTATACGCGCGAGCGATTTGTTTACCCGTCACCGCGACATCGCCCGGACGATTTCAAGGCGTGGCTGGTTCGATTTCTTTCCCGCCGAAAGATCGAGATGCTGTTCGCGGTAGGGCATTACGGCGCACTGGCCGTCAGTGAGATTCAGGATGAGATTCGCAGGCACACGCGACTGATCCTGCCCGACGCGGCAACCTTTCGAGCCGCCTACGACAAGATTCCTACCATGAAGACGGCGCTGGCCGCGGGCGTGCCGATTCCCGATTCGTGGTTTCCGGCGGATGATCCGGATGGTTTGGAAGGCTCGCTGCGCCACATCACGCGATGGCCGGTGCTGATAAAGCCAAGCATCGGCGTCGGGGCGCGTGGGATTACCTGGTGCCACGATGCGGATTCCGTTCGCAAACTGTATCCCGAAATCGTGGCGGCCCATGGCGAGAGCTATTTGCAAGATTTCGTGCCGCCGGGTGGGATGCAGTACAAAGTCGATATGCTGGTCGACGACCGGCAGACGCGCCTCGCCGGCATCGTTTATGGAAAGACACGCATGTATCCTCCGGAAGGGGGGAGCAGTGTGCTCAACTTCTCCGCGGATCGGCCGGACATTCTCGACCTCGCCCACCGGATGCTGGTGCAATACAAGTGGACGGGCTTCTGCGACTTCGACTTTGTTGATGATCCGCGCGATCATGTTGCGAAGCTGATGGAGATCAACCCGAGATTCCCGGAGTGTTTCAACATCGGCCCCTCGGTCGGCATCGACTTCCCGATGATGATGCTGAAAATGGGCCGCGGGGAGATTGTTGAGCCGGTGCTCAACTACCCCAAGAATCGCTTCTTGCGGTTTCTGCCCGGCGATCTCATGTGGTTCCTCCGTGTTAGCAACGATCAGCGTTTCGGCACGTGGCCAAGCTGGTTTCGCTTCCTCGCTGATGACACCGCTTATCAACTCATTCGAGCGAAGGATCCCGGCCCGATCATGGGCTACTTCCTCGAAAATCTCTCCGCGCTCTTTGACCCGCGACTGCTGGCTGAACGCCTGCGGCTCTCCAGTGGGTCGAAGAAAACTCCTCGTTAGACAAATTACAGGTTAGAAAGTGGAAGGGTTCGCCGCGAAGGCCGCGAGGCGCTTCTTCGATTCGGCATCCACGCGCATCACGGCGTAGCGGCTGTCGCCCTGCTCTCGGCCGAGGCGATAGACTTTGAATCCGTGGCGGTCGCGCATTTCGTCGACGAATCGGCTGACGCCATATTCACTTCGCATGGATTCAAAGTCGTGCCAGAGGATCACACCGCCTGGGCGGATCATGCGGAAGGCGTTCATGCTGTCGCAGCGTACGAATTTGTAAGTGTGCGAACCATCGACCGTGGCGAGGTCGATGCTGTCGTAATAGGGCTTGAAGTCGAATCCTTCACTATCGCCGAGCAGTTGCGTAATTCGGGAGGACCAATTCGTGTCCCGAAATGCGATGCCCAGTTCCTTGCGGGCCAGTTCGATCAGATGCAAATCGCTCGCGCCGGATGGCACTTGCGATTCGGGCGGCAGATCGAGCGTGAAGATTTTTGTGGCCGGTGGCGTGTTCATTGCGATCAACGCCGTCGAACGCCCCTGACTGGTACCGATCTCGAAGACTCGTTCGGGCTTGAGCATGGCCACGAGTTGCATCATCAGGAAGCTCGGCTCCATAGCGGCGAAGAGGCCGTTCTCGCCGAGCTTCATTGTGATCTCGCCCTTGAAGCCAAGCAGTTCCCACGGCTCGATTGACGGGACACGCAGGCGGGCATGGGCGCGATAGGTGCGATACGTATCGGCAAGGAAAACTGGAAGTCGCTTTGGGTTCCGCAGCATGAGCGGAATGACCAACGGCGAAACGGCCGGAAGGCCTACGAGAAGGTCCTTGATGCGATGCACGATCGACGCCACGGGCTATTTCAACTCCCCGGCGGCGATCTGCTCGCGCTTCTCGGCAATGACCAGGCGCAGGATTTCATCGAGGCCGGTCTTGGGCTCATACCCGATCGTTTCGCGAATGCGGTCAAGACAGGGAATGCGCCGCATCATGTCATCGAAGGGGCGCCCGTACGCTTCTTCGTAGGTGAGATACTTCTTCGTGCTCTTGCTCCTGGTCATCTCAATGATCTTATCGGCAAGGGCGTTGATGCTGATTTCCTGGGTGGCGCCGACGTTATAGACGCGACCGGGCGCTTCTTTGCAGGCCATGAGCTTCATGATCGCGCCGACCACATCTCCCACGAAGCCGAAGCAGCGGGCCTGATTGCCGGAGCCATAGATTTCGATGGGCTTGTTCAAAAGCGCCTTTTCCACAAAACGAGGGATCACCATGCCATATTGGCCGGTCTGGCGCGGGCCGACGGTGTTGAAGAAGCGGGCCACGACGACCGGCAGGCCGAACTGTTGGTGATAGGCAAGGCCGAGGAATTCGTCGATCGCCTTGGAGCAGGCATATGACCAACGGGAGAATCGCGTCGCTCCGAGTACGGTGTCATCATCCTCGCGGAAGGGGACTTTTTCGCTCTTGCCGTAGACTTCGCTGGTGGAGGCGACCAGAACCGGCTTGCGGAACTTATTGGCGATCCCGAGCACGACCTCGCTGCCGTGAATATTGGTCTCGATGGTGTGCACCGGCTGGTCGACGATGAGCTGGACGCCTACTGCCGCGGCGAGGTGGTAGATCAGGTCGCATTGTTCGATCAGGACATGGAGCGTCTTGTCGTCGCGCACGTCGTCGTTCACGAAACGGAGTTTCGGGTGATCGAGCAGGTGGCGTATGTTGCGGAGCGAGCCCGTGCTGAGGTTGTCGAGGGCCGTGACTTCGTCGCCCTGCGCGAGGAGGCGCTCCGCCAAGTGCGAACCGATAAACCCAGCGCCACCGGTGATGAGTACCTTCATGCGTCGTCCGACCTCATATGGCCCTGAAAGCCGCATGGTACGGGCAAGGGGGCCATTCTCCAACGTCTAGCGATGGAAGGGGCAGCCACCGGTCTTGGGGGCGGTCGCTTGCGGCGTGGGGGAGGAGCCGGCATCCAATTCCCTGTGAAGCTGCATTACCGCGGCGAAGGTCTCCGTGGCCGCGCGCACGATCTGGCGTCGCTCGACGTCGCTGAAGTCCTGCGCATTCATGGCATCCTTGAAGGCCTGCCAATACTCGCGCTGCTGGTCGCCGTAGGGGTCGAGGTATTGGGTGCCGTTCCGGTCGGTCAGGTTGTATGCGCGTCGAATGGCCTTGGCGATGAACTTTGAGCCATTGTTGCTGCCCTCTAAGACATAGTGCATACCGAGCAGCGCGACAGGGCATTCGGCGGCGGCTGCGTCGATTCGGGCAATGAAATCCGTGGTTGCCGGGAGGGGGTGAATCGTCTCGCAATTTCGCCCGAAGTATGCGAGGTCGTTGAGCAGATAAGGCTCCTGAAATTGATAGTCCAAGACTACGGCTGACATGGCGGGGGAGTGGGGGCGGTGGCTGCGAATTTGCGACTCCAAGGCACGGTGGATCAGGTAGAACTGGGCGAGGGACTCGACGAACTGGGCCAGCGGTAGTCGGCCGTTGACGAGTTCCTTGTTGAAATTGCCGTGTTCGGTTTGATCGTGAAGGGCCTGGGTGGACTCCTTGAGTTCGAACATGATGGGTCGCGTATCATTGGCAGCGAGCATTTGGTTCCTCGATTGATAAAGCGTTATCGTGTGCCTAATTGAGACTGAGTCTCAATTGCAATACGGAGGATGATCGCCACCCTGTGGCCGGGTGTCAAGGACGCCCCTTGCCGCAGATTTTCAAGGGTTTGTGATCGAGCGAGGGGTGAACGGATCCAACGATGCCCATTTCGATTCGAGAATCTGGCGGTGGGGTGGAGATGCTCGTGAAGGCTGTGCCGGGGGCGTCGCGGACCCGTATCGTCGGGCCGCTGGGGGAGGAGTTGAAGATTCAGGTGGCCGAGCCGCCCGAGAAAGGGCGTGCAAATGCTGCCATTGAGTCGCTATTGGCGGTGACATTGGGGCTGTCCAAAGGCTCCGTCAGGGTGATCTCCGGGCACTCCAATCCACGCAAGCGGGTGCGGATTGAGGGGGTGAACGCGGAGCAACTCCGAGCGGTCCTCAAGCTCGAGTAGTAGTCAGGGTTTGGCCCGGTGGCTGTCCGGCACGATGGCCCAGTCGCCGTTGGGTGAACGGAACAAGTCCATCACGCGCCCTTTCTTGCCGAAGATTTCAATCCCCTGTCCGTCGATCTGAAGCGTCCAAGGGCCGCGCGTTGGGGCGCCCTCGGGAAGCTTCGTCAGGTCGAGCACGACCTTCCGCACGTTTCGCGTTTTGACCTCCAGGCGATTGCCGCCGGTCCAGTCGGCAACGATGGAGGCGTCGACTTTTTCGTCGCCGGCCTCGCGGAACAGTAACCAGGAGTCCTTCGGCCGTTTGGGGGGTGGCGGCGGTTCGGGTGGTTTTACGGCGGTTTGTTCGATGCTTACCGGCGGCGGCGTGGAGGCAGGCTCCTTTGCGGGCTGCGAGTCGGTAACACGTGCGTTCTCTTTGCAGCCGATTACGAAGGCGAGCACCATGGTCAATAACCACGTCGCAGGGGCCGCTGTGTGGTAAGCGATCGTCGCGAATCCGCTTCGGAAACCCATCGTTGGTGCATTTGATCTTTGTCGCATTGGCACGCTCCGCGGAAACATGATACCTTGGCCATGGTTCGAGGTTTCACTTATGCCGACCCGCCATCCGAAAATCCGATCGACGACCATTCTTTCCGTCCGTCGCGACGGCTCCGTGGCCATGGGGGGCGACGGGCAGGTGACCCTCGGCGATTCGGTCCTCAAGGCCGATGCCGTGAAGGTCAGAAAGCTGTTCAAAGGCAAGGTTCTTGCGGGTTTTGCCGGGTCGGCGGCCGATGCGTTCGCGCTGCTGGAACGATTTGAGGCGAAGCTGGACGAGTTCAAGGGGAACACCAAGCGGGCTGCGATTGAGCTGGCCAAGGATTGGCGAACCGACCGCGCCCTGCGACGGCTGGAGAGTCTGATCGCGGTGGCCGACCACGACGTGAGCCTGATCATCGGCGGCAACGGCGATGTGATCGAGCCGACGGACGGGATTCTCGCCATCGGGAGCGGTGGATCGTGCGCATTAGCCGCGGCACGTGCACTGCTGAACCATACGACGATGGCATCTGGAGAAATTGTCGCTGCGGCGCTTCGAATCGCAGGGGGCATCAACATTCATACGAACGAGCATGTGACGGTGGAGCAGCTCTAGCCGAGTGGTTGGTCGCTCATGGAGTTCGTCGGTGAAGCGATCGAATTTTGATTATTGTGCGCACGTCAGCGATTAGTATCCAATCATCAGATAGATGAACCACTGGATGTCGCGCCCGTCGACGATTTCGTTGTAGTCCATGTCAAACTCGCAATTACCGTTTGAACCATCCGTTCGGAGTAGTTCGGCCGCGAAGAAGGGGATGTCGTCGGTATCGCACAGCCCGTCACCAGTTCCATCTCCCGAGCCGCCTCCAGAAAGAAATAGTGCCGCCTGCGTGGACCAGGTTGGGCACTGACTGTCTGTTACACTGACGTTGTAATAGCCCTGTTCGGCAAGCGTGCAATGCCTGATGGTCAGTGTCGGGGTACTTACGCCTTGAAATACCTCTGATTCGACGAGCGGCTGGTTGTTTCGATGCCACCGATAGGTCAAGGCTCCTACTCCGTTAGCCTCGACCGACATGGAAGCATCCCCTGCAGGGCAAACATAGGTAGTGCCCGGTTGACTTGAGAGTACCGGTCCTCCGATGGTGAGCATCGCAGTTCGGCTTCGAACCATGCCGCACTGGTCGCGTACCTCGACGACGTATTCTCCGGCGGACGTCGTCGTGACGGGATCGACGAAGAGCACGTTGGAACTGGCTCCCGACAATTGAAAACCATCTTTGTACCATTGATAGCGAATTGGCGGCACGCCCTGAACATATACGGAGAATATGGCCGCAGTCCCGGGACACTTATGTAGATCGCCCGGCTCTGTAACGATCGCTGGTGTTACCGGGGCTACGGTAAGCCGTGCGATCGTGCTTCGAATGGCACCACAGCGGTCGCTGACATCGACGTCATAGTCGCCCTGGGAACCGGCATCGACCGTCGCAATTGTGAAGGATGCGGAAATTGCATTGGGAATATTCACTCCGTCCTTGCGCCACTGATAGCTGAACGGTGGACTGCCAAACGCGCTTACCGTGAATGTCGTCGTACTTCCCGGACAGGTGGTACGACTGACAGGCTGCTCGCTAATCGTTGGCATTGTTGCATTTACGACGAGTTCGGCACTTCGGCCGATTTGTACGGCACAGGAGTCCGCCACGACGACGTCGTATGTTGCCGCGTTCTCCCAAGCAACAGGATCGAACCTCAATACGCGCTGAGTGGCCCCTGCGATGGGGATGCCGTTGCGTCTCCATTGGTAGGACGCGGGCGCCAACCCCGGAGGTTCCACAGTGAATTCGGCCAAACCTCCCGGGCACGACGTAATTGTCTGTGGCTCGACGCTGTAGTCACGATTCGGATCAAAAACAAAAAGCTGCACCGGGTAACTGGTCACCTGTCCCCGCGCATCCGCAACAACGACGTCATAGACGCCGGCATCCTGGAAGGACGCGGACGTGATGGACAGTGTAGAGGTCGAAGCACCATCAATCGTTGATCCATCATGAAGAGGCTCGTTGTGCCGCCGCCATTGATATGTCAGGGGCGCCACTCCCACAGCCTTCACCGTGAAAACAGCCTGACCGCCCGCGCATGTCGAGAAGTCATGTGGGTGCGCTTCGATCGTCGGCCCCGCTGGTTGATAGACTGCGATGTTGTCTGATCGCTGATTCCCGGCGTCTCTGAATTGGCCCGCGACCCACAGCGACGGGCCGGTTCCATCGTCAAATGAAATAAGTCCGCGAGTGTATGAAAGGGATTCGGAGGGAGAAAGCGCCGTGAGGCCGCCGCCGACTTCGCTCCACGACTTGCCATTCCATTTTGCAAGGCATTTGGCCGGCTTGCCGTCGGCTGCAAGGAAGCTACCGTGCGCGATCAAAGCAGGACCATCTCCATCGTCGAAGTCCGTCAGTGAGAAAACGCCTGCTGAGTTGGAGCTGTAATGACCGGCGATACCGCCGCCGACTGCAGACCATTTACTTCCGTCCCACTTGGCAACAAAGCTCGCAGGGATTCCTCCGGCGGAGGAGAACATTCCGCCGGCATACAGCGCCGGCCCGGCACCATCGTCGTACACTTTCAGGCAATAAACAAAAGGATAAGTGCCGCCCACGCCGCCTCCGACAGGGGACCACGTGATTCCGTCCCATCGGGCAATGCCATTGCATTCGAACCCACCCGCCTTGCTGAATCGGCCGCCGACGTAAAGCGCCGGACCGGAACCGTCGTCAAAGCTCGCAATGGCGTTGACCTGCCCGTTCATTTCTGAATCAAGCGGCGACCACATGTGAGTACGGGGATTCCATGAGGCGATGTATGCGGCATCGGAGCCGCCTGCCGTTGTAAAATGGCCGCCGACATAAAGCGCCGACCCGTCTCCGCGATCCCACTCACAGAGGGCGCGAGCCATTTCATTGACCCCAACCCCGAGCGCTTGCCATTGTTGCGATGTGTCATCCCATTGAGCGACGTTGGCCGCGGCGACTTGTCCTGCCTGTGCAAACGCGCCGGCGACATAGAGTCTGGTTGGATCGGGGCCGGCCCCGTCATCATCCATCGGCAGCATTGCTCGGACGTTTACGCCGTAGAATCCGCCGAATTGGACGCCATCATCCAGGGCCACCCAACCCTCTTTCGTCCACTTGGTGATTCCACTGATCGGTCGGTCAGGATCGGCTGGGCTGTAGAAATACTCAAGATATCCCCCTGCATAAAGTGAAGTTGGCAACGGCCCGGAGCCATCCGGATCCATGACGGCAAGGCACTGCATAACGTTGCCTGAATACGAACTGCCCAGTCCATTTCGCTTTTTTTGGTCAAATAACCGATCCCAATCTGTGCCATCCCACACCGCGACGGAATCGACTGAATATGTGTCACGCACACGATAGAACTGCCCGCACGCCACGAGGCGATGACAGAGGCCGTCATCATGTTCAATGAAACCGCGTACCGACTGAAGGGAATACGAAGGATCGCCCAGTCCCAAGCCCATTGCTTGCCAATTACCACCGTCCCACGAAGCGACACGAATTGCGGGCAAGCCTCCAGCTTCGGTGAATTCGCCGCCTGCGACGAGTCTCCGACGATCACCGTCGTAGTACGACCCGAGTGCAGAAACAGCGCCATTTGTTCCAGTGCCGAGCGCGTTCCATGAAGTTCCGTTCCAGAAGGCGATGTTGCCGGCCGGGATTCCGCCGGCTATCTGAAACCGGCCGCCCGCGATGAGGACCGGTCCATTTCCGTCATCATGAACGAAGAGCGCGGAAACGCGCGTCTCGCTTCCATACCCCGTCATCCCAGTTCCAAGGGACGACCATGTCCGGCCGTTCCATGCGGCGACGCAATTCACAAATGTGCCGTCGGCCGAATGAAACGAGCCACCTGCCACGAGAATTGACCCTGTTGGGGTTGGAAATACGGCGAGCGCCGACACAGCCGGAGAACTGAGTTCTCCGGTCAGCCCCGCGCCCAGCGAATGCCAGAGTTCCCCATCCCATTTCACTATGTTGGCAATGGGGCGGTCATCGACTCGTTGAAACGCGCCTGCTGCAATAAGCGCTGGACCGGCTCCGTCGTCGAAAATGGCGAGGGCATGAACATTACCCGCAATGCTCTTTCCGGCCAGTTGCCAGCGCGAGTCAATTAATTGACTGAGGCCCAATTGAAATGGCACGGTATCCCCCCATGTGCCAACGGTGAGTGTCCGAGGCAAAGGGCCGGCGCCATCGGGATCGAACGGCGTAAGCGACGACGGAAATCCGATGGGTCCATTGGTATATGGAGCGTGTAGGGGCGTCCATGCATTTCCGGTCCACGCGCGGACTTTGTCACCCCCGGACTGTCCGCCAATGGCGAGCCTGGGTCGTCCCGATCCATGGTCGTACCTGCACATGGCCTCGATTCGGCTGGGCCAAATCGGAGGAGGTGACGAGCCGACGAAACGATCGGACCAGTCGTAGTTATTTGATGGCTGTGCCAAAAGCCGGCATGGCAAGACAAGGAGTATCAACAAGAACGAGATTTTTCCAGCATTTGGATGATTCGGCGACTGGCACACTTTTAGGCCTCCTACGTTTGCTCGTCCGGGGTTTGTCGGTGGACGGGCGGGAAGGAAACGGCAGGGCAGGCTTCGGTGGGGGATCTCTTTCGGCGTGTCATTAGGAGTATAGGACGTGCGCGAAGCATGTCAATGCAATTCATGCAAAAAGGGTATAACTTTCTGCGGCGGCGCGAGTTAGGGTGGAATCTGTGAACGCGCTACGAGCCAAGCAGTTTATTCACGAATGAATCGACGTCGGCATCTGTAACCGTTCCACTGACGTTGGTGTCCGCGGAGCAGGCGGAAAGGCTTGGTGCGGTGGGGGTGATGAGTTCTTTAACAAATGCCTGGATGTCCTGCGCGTCAACGCGCGTGTCGCCGTTCACATCGCCGGTACCCTGCAAACTCAGGGATACGTTGCAACCGCACAGGCCCGGAGCGATGCGCGTGGGATCGGTGGGGCAACCGTCCGAGCAGTCCGGTGTGCCGTCGTTGTCTGTGTCCACGGCGCAGGGGTTTGCGACGCGAAGGTCAACGACAATCGGCAGGTGATCGGAGGTCGAAGTTTCGAGTGTGTCGCCTGCCTGTAGCCCCGCGGCCGTCCGGGCGGCTGGTGTCATGGTGTTGGTGTTCAAAATGAATTTGTTGACGGCATTGAACGCGGAGTCGGCGGTCATGAACCGGTCAAGGGCGGACGGCGGGAAGGATGTGCTTCCCTGCCAGGTGAAGTTGTTGCCGGTGAATGGGTCAAGCGGATTGAGATTGGTCAGGTTGGTGACGTCCCAGTCGCCTTTTACGTCCGCGCCAAAGGTGGCGTTGTCTTGAATGTCGCCGGTGAGAAGGGTTGTTTCAGGTTGCGGTCCGCCCACGAGATTGAAGTCACCAAGGATGATGATCGGAGTGTTCGCAGGAAGTGCGATGTTGTCGCCCGCGGGACGCACCACGCCACGGGCATCGCCGAGCCAATTGGCAATGGCATCGGCACTGCGTTGACGACTGGCATCTTCAGTACCGCCGGGATTGCCGCAGCATTTGAGATGTACGCTGAGCAGATAGACATCGACGGGGTAGGTTGCATTGGGCAGATCGGCGAGGGCAATCGTGACGCCACGCGTGGACGAAACAGGAATAGTGTCCGTCCGCTTTAAGGTAAGGGGAAATCGGGACGCAATGGCGTTTCTCGTGCCGCCAAGAATGCCAAAATGAATCTGCCAGCCGGCACCGCCGATGGGCATGATCGAGTTGAACCGCGCGGCCATTGTCGCCGCCGAGACAGACGAAGGGATTTCCTCAAGGCTGATGAGGTCGGGTTGAATGGCGGTGAAGATTCTATTGAACGCCGCATCAGCCGAGGGAGTCGCGATAAAGCGCCCGAGTGTGTTGTAGGCCATGATGCGAATGTCGAGGGGATTATCCTTCGAGTAATCGCCTGTCAACGGATTAAGCGCAATCACCGGCGCGGCAAGCAACCAGGAAATCGTTACAACGATCCCGAATTTACGAATGCCAAAGACCATCGGCTCCACCCGACGCCCATTATATCAAATACGTCGGAGCGTTACCGGCGTCGTCGTCGTTGGAATGGAGACGACACCGGGAATGATGGGGATTGCCTGTGTGACAGTGCCCATCAGGCTGCCGTCCAGTTGTACCGCAACGTCAAAGGTGTACTCGATGTTGGTGAGGCTAATAACAGAACCAGCAGGCGGTGCGGCCACGGACTTCCAGATGATCTGTGTACCGGTGCGGGTCGCCGGATTGGATTGCTGGACGCTCCACTCGGTGCTGTTGACGTTGACGCGGACCATTCGATCCTGACTGATTTGCACGATGTAGGTTGCGCTGCCAAGCACAATCTGCGTGGGTGTGCCAATCCAGGTGCCGTCCTGCGGCGAAAGAAAACCAGGGATTCCATTGCATCCGAGGATTGGTGCGAGGAGCACGAAAGTCAGAAGCGATCGTTGTCGAGACATGGGAGCATTCCAATCATTCGCGAGGCGGGTTCGGCGAGGGCAGGTTGCATGTGATTATACGCGGGGGTCGCCGTTTTTCATGGCATGGAGTTATAGGTCAAGGGCCGACTCCCACATGTCGCGCAACTTGCCGATCGGCCACAAGGATTTGCATTTCGAACACGAGGCGGGGCGGCGGTCTTTTCCCAATGGGGCGCCGCAATGGAGACACCGCTGGTAGTCACATTCCTGCAACGCCCGACGCAGGGCTGAGAGGCGCACGGTGCGAACCCCTTCGGCAATCAGTGCGACGATGAGCAAAAAAACGGCGACGGTTAACAGCAGATCTCCGGAAACTCCAATCAGCGCGACCGCGACCAGCGACGCCGTCAGGTGAATGATTTTGGCCGGCTGTTCGGCCCTGGCAACGAGGTGGAGCGGTTTTTGAGCGTCGGAGGCTGACATGGGGGCTGATTATGACTCAAGACATGAACGATTTACAGGGCCGAGTTTGGGGCACGATCGCAGGCGTGTTTCGGCCTTTGGAAATCGGCCGGGACCGACGCTATCACAACCCTGATGCAACGCCTCACGGTGTAAGAGGCAAATGGACTTCGCGAATATCTGGAGCACATGATGAATCGAGTCTTGATGGCGGCATTCGTTGCGATGCTTGGTGCTGGTTGTTCTGCGTATGACGCTTTCTATCCACCGCTGGCGACGGTCGACAATGTGGACGTCTCGCGCTATGTCGGAAAATGGTACGAGATTGCCAAATATCCGAATCCGTTCCAGAAGCAATGCGTCGGCGGGACCACGGCGGAGTATGCGGTATTGGATGATGGGCGCGTCCAAGTCATCAACAGGTGCCAGACGGCCGACGGAACGGTCGACTCGATTGAAGGAAGGGCGCGAATCGTGGATACCTCGACGAACGCAAAACTGGCTGTGGGGTTCTTCGGTCCGTTTGAGGGGGCGTATTGGATTCTCGAGGTCGGACCGAACTATGAATACGCGGTCGTAGGTGAGCCGAGCCGGTCGACGCTGTGGATCCTGTCGCGAACTTCAACAATGAATGATGCGACGTATCAGGGAATTTTGTCGCGTCTGCCGGATCGGGGCTACGACCCGAGCAAGCTGGTCGTCACTCCGCAGCCCTAGGACCACTACCATTTCCTTGTCATTTGAGATGTGGCTACGATCGCGCCATCAATGCGGGGGTGATCGCAGGACCGTTCTTGTCACCGATGATCTCGTCACGGCGGGTGCCCACAAAAGCGCCGTCAATCTGCAAACTGCCCGTGAACGAGAGCCGACCCTGAAGATCGGTTTGATTGTTGAATCGGTAGGTGAGAGTAAGGGTTATCAGATCGCCGGCGCGGGTGATGACCGGGCTGTTGGTGATGGCGGCGACGAATCCGCGTCCGTCGGATGAGCACGTCAGATCGAGAATTGAAACGCGCGACTCCTGAATCACCAGGCAGGATTGGACGCCGTCAAACCCTGTGAGGGTCCAGCGGCCATCCAAGTTCACAAGGACCGCGGGGGCGGGCGGAACATCGATGTTGAAATTCAGATTGGGGCGCAGCGGCGCCACAACGCCTGAACCGCAGGCCAGGGCAAGCATGAACAGTGATGCGACGGCGAAACGCTTCATGGGATTCCCCCTCTGAATCCGCGGGCGCTTGAACGGAAGATGCTATGCAGTTGTTGGAAGGGGGTTCAAGGATGGAGAGGGAGGGCAGGTACTTCCCTTATCGGCCGCGGTGTCAGGATCGACGCCGGTGATTACACTACCGGACGAGCCGAGGAGTGAAACAGGCATGAGCACCATGACGGATATCAGCAAGAGCAGCAGCTATCAGGATAAGTTGATGGGTTTGTTGGGTGTGCGCGACCCGATCGATGCGCTGAGCAAGACCGCGGATGTGCTGGCCGACATGGTCCGGGCGAACACTGTCGCGGACTTGCAGGCTCGGCCATTCCCCGGAAAGTGGACACCAACCGAGATCATCGGACACCTGATCGACTCGGAATGGGTCTATGGTTTTCGCGTGCGACTGATCTTCTCCGAGGTGGAACCCACGATCATCGGGATGGACCAGGATCTGTGGGTATCGGCGCAACGGTACAGCCTGCGCGATCCACGAGAGCTGGTTGAGCAATTCCGTCCATTGCGACAGGTGAACATAGGCCTATGGCGGGCCATGTCGCCGATGGACCTGAACCGCTGCGGCGTTCATAACGAGCGAGGCCGGGAGTCGCTTGGGACCATGCTCAAGATGCACGCGGGGCACGATCTTTCGCACATCGATCAATTAACCCGGTATATTGCAGCGGTCCAAGCTGCCAAGTAATCACGGAAGTCGTTCGCGGTTTTTCAGAAAGGTCGAAACCCATGGCACGGAAATGGCAACGCATCGTACAGATCGTCACGCTGGTGATGGGCGCACTCGTCTCCACGACGGCACAAGCCGGAGAGAACCTTGAGGCCGTCGTCAAACGGCTTGAAGAAGTCGGCGCGAAACTGAAATCGATGTCTGCCGCGCAGATCGTCGAAGTGAACTCGGAAACAGCCGACTTCAAGATGGTGAGCCACACCTCGGGCAAGTATGAGTTTGTGCGGAAGGGTGACACAACGCTCTTTCGACTGGAATCGGAAACGACCAGCGTCACCACCGTCGCCGGCAATCAGGTCAAGATGGACCAGAAGATGACGATGATCTGTGACGGAAAGTTCAACTACACCATCAGCGATTCGATGGGGCAGAAGACGGCCATGAAGTCGGCCGTTCAGAAGAACGACATGTCTGTGGCCGGCAAAGGATTCTTCGACACACTCAAGAAGGATAACAACCTCAAGCTGCTCTCCGATGAGAAAGTAGACGGCAAGGAGGCCTTCGTTCTTGAGGTCGTGCCGAAGTCGAAGGGGGCGGGGTTAAGCGTCAGCCGGAGTCATTATTACTTGCAAAAGGACACCGGGATCGTGGTGAAGTCCGTCATGTTCGACGAGGCAGGAAAGCCGATGACGACCGTGCTGATGAACAATGTAAAGATCAACCCGGACATCCCGGGCGACCGATTCAAGGCTCCCGAGGGCGTGAAGTTCATGGATACCGAGGCCATGAAGAATCGACACAAGCAAGGCGACGAAAAACCGAAGAAGGGCGATGAGAAGAAGAAAGACTAACGGGTTGACACCCAGGCGAAGCGTCCATGAGTCGAGTTTTTTACGAAGTGCAGGCCACGATTGCCGACGAAGCGACCGAGTCGGCGTGGCTGACTTGGATTAAGTCGAAGCACTTCACGGATGTCATCGTCGCGGGGGCCGTGTCGGCTCGGCTGGTGAAACTCGATGCCGTTCGCACCTACGCTTCGCAGTATGAGTTTGCCGATCGTGCAGAGTTTGACGCGTACATTCAGAACGAAGCGCCGCGGTTGCGGGCCGAGGGGTTGGAGCGATTCGGCGCCGATGCCATCACGTATGTCCGCCGGTCGGGCACCATCGAACATGGTCAGGCGTATCGTTAGTTAGACCTTCTTCTGTTGTGAACAAATTAAAAAGGCCCGCCGCATGACGCGACGGGCCTTTGTTCATTTGGATTGTGTCTATAACCGAACCCGCTTCCTAACGGGCGCGGCTCTGAGCAGGCGTCTTAGTCTGTAACCGAACCCGCTTCCTAACGGGCGCGGCTCTGAACAGACGTCTTAGTCTGTAGCCGAACCCGCTTCCTAACGGGCGCGGCTCTGAACAGACGTCTTAGTCTGTAACCGAACCCGCTTCCTAACGGGCGCGGCTCTGAGCAGGCGTCTTAGATCTTTGCGAGCTTCTCGGCGAAGTCGCGGGCGGCCTCGAACTTGGCCTTGGCCAGTGCGATGCGGGCTTCGATTTCGCAGTCCATCTTGTCCTTATTGACCATGTACTTGACCTTGCCTTCGGCCTTGGCCTTCGGGCAGACTTCGCTGGCGCAGGAGACTTCCTTGCCATCGACGATGTACTTCATGGCGATCGGCTTGACGGCGGTCATCGCGCTTTCGCGGGCCTTTGCGGCCTCATCGCGGGTCTTGAAGGTGCGGCCCATGACCATGTACTTGACTTCCTTGGCGTTCTTGCAGCAGGCCTCGATTTCTTCCTTGGTCATGGCGACGGCCTTGGCCTTGGCGCCATCCTTGCAGCAGCCTTCGGACTTGGCGGCGATGGCCTTTGCGCCACTCTTGCAGCAGCCGGCATTATCCGACTTGGCAGCGACGGCGGTGGTCTTTTCGCCGGACTTGGTGCAAGTTGCACCTTCGGACTTGGCGGTGACGGTGGTCTCACCCTTGGTGCAGGAGCCTTCGGACTTGGCGGAGACGGTCGCGCCTTTCGAGCACGATCCACCCTCGGCCTTTGCGCCTTTTTCCGCACAGCAACTGGTCTTGTCCTTGCAGAGCATGACCTTGCCGTCGGCCACGCAGGCGATGGTCATGTAGTTCTCAACATACTCTTCGCTGATATCAGCAAGGGCGGCCATGGCCTTGTCCTTGCAGTCGAACTTCTGATCGGCGACCTGATAGATGATGCCGGTCTTGGCTTCTTTGGCGGCCTTCGCGGCGGACATGCAGCACTCGTAGCTCTTGCCATTGACGACCATGGCCATCGTGGGGAAACCTTCGGTCGTTCCGCCGCAGGTCTTGGTGCAGGAGGTTTCGGACTTGGCCATCTTGGTGCCCTTGTCCTTGTCGCCTGAACAGCAGGCAGGTCCGGCAAAGACACTGGCGGCGGTGAAGCTACACATGCAGACCAGGGCCGCAGCAAGGGTGAACAATCGTCGCATGATCCAATCTCCTTTGGGATAATTCCCGTGTTCGTTCGATCGACGGCACCTTGCCGCCGAGTCAGTTCGCTGTCGTTTTCGATACTTTTCTCTCAGGTGAGCCGAAGCCCCCATTGATAATCATTCGCATTATAACGGTTCGTGCTCGCGGTACGCGACCTTGAGTGGGTGTAGACCGCAATTCTCCTTGCATGGTTAACCGGCAAATCGGGTGGGGCTATTCCCTCGGAATCGTGTAACGCTTTGTCACGCCATAACCTCTTGCCTTGCCCGCAGTTATAATGCGAATCGTCTGAGGGTTTGGCGTGTTCGATACGAGTATCCAATCCAACCAGATGATCCTGCTTCTCGGCTGCACGGCGTCGGGCAAGTCGTCGGCGTCGATTCCGCTTGCCCGGGCTCTCGGGGCTGAGGTGCTTTCCGTCGACTCGATGCAGGTCTATCGCCGGATGGACATCGGGACGGCGAAGGCGAGCGACGAGACGCGACGACTGGTGCCGCATCACATGATCGACGTGGCCGAACCGAGCGAGTCGTTCAGCGTGGCGCGGTTTGTGGAGATGGCGGACGCGGCGATCGGCGAAGTCACGGGGCGTGGGGGGCGAGTGCTCGCGACTGCGGGGACGCCGCTTTATCTGATGGGGTTGATGTATGGCATGTTCGACGGGCCGTCGGCGGATGAGGCGTTTCGGGCGGACCTTCGACAGCGCGCCGAGCGGGACGGCGTGCCGGCATTGCACGAAGAACTGATTCGCGTTGACCCGAACGCGGCGGCGCGGATTCATCCCAATGATCTGAAGCGGATCGAGCGCGGGCTGGAGGTTTTTCACCTGACCGGCATCCCGCTTTCGACGCAGCAAGGGCAGTGGGCGGCGGGGGTCATGCGCTATCCGGCTCTGGTGGTGGGGATTCGCCGCGATCGGGAGGAATTGTCGCGGCGGATCAATGTGCGGGTGCATGAGATGATGGACGCGGGGTTGCTGCGAGAGACGAAGCAGTTGCTGGCTGAGCCGGGTGGGTTGGGGACGCAGGCGCGACAGGCGCTGGGGTATGCGCAGATGATCGATTATCTGGAGAAGCGGGCTTCGCTGGAGGAGGCGGTTGAGAAGATCAAGGTGTTGACGCGGCAGTTCGCGAAACACCAGCGGACGTGGTTTCATAAGTTCCCCATGACGCGATGGGTGGATGTGGCGGGGGATGAGCCGGGGGAGGGGATTGCGGAGCGGGTGTTGGCGGTGGTGGGGGAGTGAAACCGCAGATTTCGCAGGCGGCACAATTTGGGTTTTTTCGGGTCGGATTCTGAAAACAGCTGTCGTTTGCTGGCGTTTGCCGTCGCACTTGGGCGAGAGGAGCCGAGGGTTTAAGGGGCCGAGTGCATGAAGCGGTTGCTTCGCAACGCGGGGTGTGGGTTGAGGCACATTTTGGGTTTTTTGTCCGATGATCGCGATGGGGACAGCGTTGGTGCGGAATCCCAGGTTCCCGGATGAAAAAAAGGTGGGATTAGGTGGGACGAAGTGAGACGGAGGGAATGCAGAATGTCGAATAGCGAATGGCGAAATCGGAAGGCGGTTGCCACGGGGCATGGGATTGGCTCCAATCTTGGTCCGGAAAGTCTGCGGAGCGGAGTCGGCGCGACCGCCGCATGATGCGTTTGCGGCGAGACGTTTTCTTGCATTGTCTACTCAATAATCTTGATCACCGTTTCGTTTCGGGTGTGAATTGTTGTAGGTATTTGTTAGGTAAGGAGTTGGGATCGCAGACACGGTGAAAAGTCGAACCATCGAAAAGTCGAAAGGGGGCGCTGCGTGGAACCGGGACTTCGCGGATTTAGGCTCGGAGGGGGAACCCACGGATTGCAATCCGTGGGCTTTTTGGGGCGGAGGGTTGGGTGAAATTGACGGCGCTGGGCGATTCGACGCATATCGGTTCGGGCGATCTGCGCTTCCTGTTGTTGGCCACGCGCTCTCCGGCTATTGTGGAGTATTCAGGCAATGAGGCGGGCAAGTCGGCGCACTACATGGTACTATGCCTCAGCCGGTCACTGCGGCGACCCCGTGGAGCGATTCGGCAAGTACGACGGTGAGAGATTAGGATGTGAGGTGAGTTATGGTGAACGGCGGGCATGAACGGGTGTTGGGCCAAGTGACGCCCTCTCTTCTATCACGACAGTCATTGGTACTTGCTTTCGTTTGCCTCGTCGTGGGTTACTTTGCGGGACGCCAGTTAAAT
>JACRIM010000056.1 GCA_016235815.1 Planctomycetota bacterium | reverse complement strand
CGAACTGGGTGTGCTCTCGCGGCAGTGCATGGGAGATCGTGTTCCCGACAAGCCGACGCTGATGGCAGCCGTGGACCGTTGGCAAAGAAATCGCAACACCAGCCGAGCGACAATCGACTGGCAGTTCACCACGGCCGATGCGAGGATCAAGCTCCGACGGCTATACCCAAAGATTCAATAGAGACGAGGCACTAGAACCTGCTCATCATTCCATTTACCAATGTTTGGATAATCTCGAAGCTCCTCCGCCGTCTGCCACGCGATTACAAACCTCCCGTTGGCTCCTGTCCCATCGTCAATGGCCACGGATGCGTTCTGGCCGTGGTTCATGCCGTCGGTCCCGTCCGGAGCGACGCGGCCCTCCCGAATCGTGAGTCCGCCGGCCACATAAGCCGTGGGGGCCGGCGGGCATGCGAGAACAGGAACGACCGATTGACACGCGGGATCACAGGAAAGGAAAGGGGAGGGAATGCAGAGTTCCGTCGGGTATTGTCCCAGCACCGGCGAGGCCATAAAAAAACAGCACGACAATAAAAATGCACACATCGCGATTAAATTCCTATCATAACGCCTACAAGACATGATACTACCTCCATAGGATGTTCAGTCCGAAATTGAAATGACCGATGGGGTCAGCCTACACGGATCCTGCTGTTGGTCGGTTGGTCATTCGCACCCCCTTCCACATGAGTGTGATTAACGAAGTTGTGAGAAAACAAAGTGTCGAAGGTTCGGGCACATCAATCAATTGAAAAGATAACCCTCCAAGTGACAAACGATCCCAATCTCTTACCCAATTGTTGAGGTATGCAAAAGGTGTATCATAATCGGGTGTCTCGAACCTCCGGAATACGCTGTTAATGTCTGCCGTCTGCGTGACTTCGAACCAGTAGTGCATTGATTCTGCTAGTGGAAAAGGAACTGTCAGGTCGCTCTCAAACCTATAGGCGGGGTGCGGTCCGTAGGATGCGCCAGTGGCCGTTCGTTGGGCATTCAGGAGGATGGTCTCGTAGAGCACGCTGCCCGGCAGACCATCGCCCACACGCGGCGAGTAGAATCGTATCCGCATCCACTCATCGCCGGTCGGCGGGAAGAAGCTCCCAGCCGGATTGTTCCCTCCGTAGAAACCCCACCAGACAACCCGATGGATCGTTGCGTTCGCAGGAGAGATAAACTCGTCCGCGGAAATCTCCCAGCCCGGATTCCCGTAGTCGTCAATCAACGCTGTATCGCTGGCCGGTCCGCCTGCACCGACAACGGGCGGCTGATCCACGATGATGCCAGCGCAAGCGACCAGCGGGGACGCCAGCGCGAATGCAACAACATAAACGAGTACTTTGTTAGTGTGAATCATTGGGATAACTCCTCTCACCAGCGGATTCGAGCATCAGTGTAATTACTCTTATTATAGCCCCGTGCATTGAAGTTTCCGTGCCGTTTCTTAACCGTGTACCCCACTATTCTCACGCGCGCATCGCCCACGAGCCGCATCGGCGCATTGCGCGCACCGATAACGCAAAGTCTCTAACCCCTCTCTTACACTCGCCCGAACCCGAATGCCCTGTTGCGCGGTGACGACCGGACGCTTGGTCCACATCACCGCGCGAGAATGACGCCAAACACACCAGCAATTTGCGTGCCACAAACACCGATAACCACGCAAGTGCGGCGTGATTCATACGTTGCGACAATTCTGCAGGAGTGAATACCACATTGTCGATTGCGGAAGAGCCTGCAGGTGCTGAGGAAAATCCCACGTGCGTTGGTCCATTGCCATGCGCTACAGGCTGTTTCAGAACCCGCTTTAGACAGGCGAGACGCCTGTGCCACAGGGATTATGAAACCTATTCAAATTAGGCAGGGAGAGGCGAAACGGTGGGTGATGTTGGGATTGTCAGATATCGCGTATGGCTCGCGCGAGATTCGGTCTGACAACGAATTGCATACGCGGAATGGAATCGTCAGAATTGGGGAACAGTTAAACACCCCAGGATAATGCGAGCGCGAACCTGATTATTTCTTGCGGCGCTTCACCGGGGCCAGCGTCTTCTCTTCGAGAATAGCGTCGATGCGCTCGCGAAGGACGATGGCGTCTTCGTAGCGTTCTTCGTCCACGGCCTTCTGCAATTCCGTCTGGAGCTTCTCCATCGGATCGACCGGCAGACGGGCGGCGATCTCCTGATGCAGCGCCTTAAGGATGCCGACTTCCGTGGCATCTTCGAACGCATCTTCCTGGCCGGCCTCCGTGAACACTTCCTGAATCTTGGAAAGCCCGTCTTCGACCTGACCCAGCGCTTTGCGGAATGCACCCTTGCGAAGGGCGAGGTGCACTTGGGCCCGCGTGTTCATCATGAGCAGGTAGGGCCGATATTGTTCGAGGGCCGCTCGATCGGATTCTTCGGCGGCGGCCTGTCGGCACAGGTCGAGCACGCGCAGGTTGCGAGCCGTGTCGCGATGGACGCCGGCGAAATCCTCCAGCACGAACTCGGCCAGATAGCGGTGGTAATACTGCACGGCCTCTTCGCGCAGGCCCTGGCATTCATCGGGGGTCAGTTCGATGCCCAGATCGGTGCCGTTCTTATCGACGTGCTTCTGCAGGCGATGCTCGTGATAGGCGAGCAGCGATTCGTAGCCGTGCGGGCGCTGCCCGTCTGGACGACCACTGACCTCCATCTGAAGGATACCCAGATCGAGGCGCATCTGAATCTTGATGGAGCCGTCATCGCCCGTGACTTTTCTCACGGTGATCTGGTTCGGCTCGTATTCCCAGCCGGCCAGGATGCGACGGAGGTCTAAAGATGCCATGTGCTTCTCCTCGCGGGTTACTCACCCAATTATATAGTCCTGATTCGGCAAAAACGTCGGAGATTTCCGCATCGGGATGGGCGAAAATAATTCCAATTTCGAGGTGCCGATAAAGACAGGCCGTGGCAAAACGGCGCGCCTATAATTTAGTTCCGGGGGCTGCAATTCACGCGAAAAGAAATCTGCAAGTCGCGCGCGCTGGTTGCACGCTCGCGTCCGTGATATCGGTCAATTGGGATTGATGTCCGCACATTCTGCGCGGGCGACGGGCGTTACGGCGCGGGGGTCGGCTTGCGGAGGTACTCGGCGATCTTCTCCGCGGCGATGGTGTGGGCGATTTCGTTGGGGTGCTGATCGGTCGGGTGGACCCAGAGCGACTCCGCATCTTTCCCACGGAATGCGTCGAGCAAATCCAGCGATTCCAATCCCAGCCGCTTGAACTCATCGGCCAGCTTGGTGTGGATGTCTTGCAGCGGATACGCATCCAACTGCCACAACACCGGGAAGACCACGACCACCATTCGCGCCTTCCATTGAAGTGTGTCCTCCTTCAAACGGAGCAGTTGATCCTTGCAAACCAACCAGAGCGGCGAATCAAAACTCTTGCGCGTGGATGCGAAGAACTCGTCCTGCCGCTCCTGTGCGATTCGCCGACGTTCGAGGATTTCGAAAATCTTCGACACCTTCGCCAGACCCGTCAGCGCCAATTCGCGATTCTTCGCGTCGTTCTGGCGAATCGTCTCGCCGAAGTCGGTCGCGTCATTCAAATAAAACCCGACGAGTACGACGTCCGGCCGATAGGCTCGGCCGACCATGAAGTAGGACTCCACTTCTTCCTTGGTGCCGTAGCCTTGCACGCCCTGATTGATGACTTCGACCTGTTTGTCGCGCATGGACCCCGCGAGCAGGCGCTGGAGCTGCACGGGATAGGTGTCTTCCTCCTTCACGCCTTCGCCAAAGGTGATCGAATCGCCGAGGCAGACAACGCGAAATCCGTTGGGCGGCTTGCCGAAGGGAACATCACCGCCGCGAATACCGAAGGTGTTGAGCCGGTAGAGCACGCGCCCCTCGGGGCCGAAGTAGCCGCGGGTGTCGCCGCGCGGGTCGTACACCGAGGAAAAGGTCAGGTTCCGGTCGTAGACCATCTGGGTCGCCCGGGAATTTGTGCTGGGCACGAACGGCACGCGACCATCCGGCTCAAACCGCCGCGGGGCGTAACTGGTCGGCCCGACGCCGGGAATGCGAAGCACGGCCTCCACGAGAACGGGCACGAGCAGGAGGATCACGAGGATAAAGACGATCCGCCGCGAGCCGGAGGGCTGTTTGGCGGGCGACTTGGGTGCGGGCTTTTGGTGTTCTTTCTTTTTAGACATATTGACTCGACGGGCCAGTGTCGCAGATTGGTGCCGTTGGTCAAGGCTGTGCCCGGGTAGAGCTTTAACTTAGCCGCGCGCGTATGCATACGAAATCCCACTCTGGCGCGAAACTCAATACTCGCACCAAATTTTGGCGGGAATATTTCTTCGCTTGGGCGTCGCCTAGCTCGTGGGAACGAATTCCCGTACTTGTGGGTACGAGGTGGGAATCTCGCACCAGAACGGCCACCCCACTCGAACAAAAATGAAATGCTGACCGTTTCGCTATTGAGATGGTGTCTTAATTAGCCCGCGCTTTGGAAACCCTTCGGGTTGTGTGTCATCTACTGAAGGCCGCTTTTGGCCCGGCAGCAACCGATACAACATTACTCCGTCTGAAAAAAAGAAATTGCGTTTGCGCTTATGCACGCCACGTAGTAACTCCAAGATTACCGGATCGCCCTCAAGAACAGATTTCCCCGTTTGGCCAAGTTGATTCAACTCTGTGAACTCCCAGACCCGATTATCGCTTGTCTCAATATCCAGAGTGGCAGTGTCAAACACAATTTCCTTTGCACGGCCGCTTGCAATCGTCACAGCCTTCGCGGATTCCGATGAAGTAACCATGATCGTTTCAGACGATCCATTGTGCACAACCGCTACTTCAGCTATCTGGATACATGCACCTGAAAGCGTGCAGAGAATCGAAGTTGCCAAAGTCTGTGCGCTTCGCATTACCATATGACTTAGTCTCACCTGGAGAATTGGGCCATTCATCTCTTTCCGGCATCCGCGTCGGACCTTTCGAATCCCAACTCTGCGAACAAGCATTCGCCGGCCTTGGCGCGCCTTACAGCGTCGCCAGCATCTCCTCCATCTCGCCCTTGGCGTGCAGTTCGCCGATCTTGCCGGCGTGTTCGATGCCCGCGGCGAGTTCGCGCTTGGCGGCTTCGACGTCGCCCATCGTGACCAGGGTCTTGGCCTTGTGAAAATGGGCGGCGACGTAGTTCGGGTCGACCTCCAGCACCCGGGCGAAGCAGGCCAGGCTCGCGTCAAACTCCCGGCACTTGGCCAGTTCCATTGCCAGCCCGAAGTTCAGGAAGGCGTCGTTCGGCTCGGCGATCAGCAGCTTTTTCAATTGGTCGATGCGGGTCGAATTGTTCATCGGTGCAGCGCTCTCCCGGTGCGAAGTCGGCGGCTCGATTTTCGTTGACGCCGCGAGCCGACAATCATAGCATGACCCCATGCCGACGCCCGGCGAGTTGCCAACCGATGCCCCCGTCTCCGAGTCGACGCCCGATGCGCCGACCGGCATCCCACGAATTCTGGACGCGACGGAGCCTGTCTCCACACCGCCGACCGACCGCCGCGAGGCCATCCGCCCCGGCGTCTCCACGTGGGATAATGCGTTCAACCAGTTGCAACAGCGCGTCAGCAGCCTGATCGAATCCATCGAGACGCAGGCACAGACCTCCCCCCTGCCGTCGAATGTCGAGCCCGACCCTGAAGGCGACGGCATTGCCCAAGCCGAACAGGCCATGGCCATCGACCGCGCGGCCGAACGAGCGGAGCTGCCCCTGCTCGTCGAGCGGATCAAGGCCAAGACCGAGCCGGCCCAGAATCTGTCGGGGATCCTTGCCACATTGCCGGAACTGACGGCGGAGCATCGCCAGACGCTGTCGCGCGTCGATCACCGGCTGGATTTGATGAAGGCCCGCACCGATGCCACGGCGGAGGCGATCACCAGCCTCGTTCGCGAGTCGGAGCACATCCGGGCTCTGGTGAACGAAATCCGCGACGGCCTGAATGGCTGTCGCCAGACCGAGGCCGAGCTTGCGGCGAACCAGCGGCAAATGGCGGAATCGCTCAATCTGCTGCACGACCTCGTCGGCCGGGCGACCGAGACGGTCAAGGCCAACGCCGCATGGGTGGAGATGCTGGCCGACGCCCCGGATGCCCGGTACCAGACCCTTCGCGAGCAGCTCACTGCACAGGCCACCCGCGCCGAGACGAAGAGCAACCTGACACTGATCGCATCGGCCTTCGCGGCGATGGTCGGCGTGGTGGCGGTTGTTGTCGCTTTGTTGCGGTAGACTGGTAACCCATCCAAACGAAGTCGTTAGAATGCCCGCGTGACGACTGTTGCCACCGTCAACAAGACCTTTCTTGCCAACATGGCGCAGCTCTGGCGGCGTGATCCGCATCTTGCACAGAAGATTGACGATCTGCCGATCGATGCGTCGCTCGTGGTGCAACCTTCAAAGTCGGGGCCGGTGACCGCGAGCGTCAACACCGATGACGGCCGGGCGGTCTTTCTGCACAGTCGATACGACCCGGTCCGCGAGGCGGCCGATTTCTGCAAAAGCCTCGAAACGGCCGACACGTCGTGCATCATCCTCAGCGGACTTGGGCTGGGCTATCACCTCAAGGCGCTGATCGAAACCTTCGGCGAGGAAACGACCGTGCTGGTCGGAGAGCCGGATCTCGTCACCATCAAGACGGCGATGGAAAACGTGGACCTGTCAAAGGAACTGGCGACCGGCCGCGTGGAGATTTTCACCAGTCTCGACAAAGGCGAACTGCACGAACGTCTGCAGCGGCACTCGACGATTCTCATGCTCGGCACGCGCTTCGCAGTGCCGCCGGTCTATCGCGATCATGGGGCGCCGTGGCAGGCCGAGTTCCGGCAGACGCTGACGGATTACGCGGCGTTCGCGAAGATGTCGCTGGTCACGCTGGTGCGAAACGCGGGAATCACCTGCCGCAACATCGCCAACAACCTGCCGGCGTACCTTGCAACGCCGCCGGCTGACATCCTGCGCGGGCGGTTCGCTGGGTATCCGGCGATTCTTGTGGCGGCAGGTCCGTCGCTGGCGAAGAACATCGACCAGCTTCGGGAATTGCGCGATCGGGCGGTCATCATCGCGGCGCAGACTACGCTCAAGCCGCTGCTGGCGCGTGGGATTGTGCCGCATTTTGTGACCTCGTTGGATTTCAACGAGATGTCGCGGCACTTCTTCGAGGGGGTGGAGATTCCTGACGAGGTCGTGCTGGTGGCCGAGCCGAAGGCGACGTGGCATGTGGTCGATGCGTTTCGCGGGCCGGATGCAAAGCGGCCGCGGCGGGTGATCCTGTTGGACAATGAGTTCGCCCATCGCTGCGTGGGCGAAGATTTGGCGCAGCGCACCCCGATGGAGGCCGGGGCGACGGTGATGCACCTGGCGTTCTATCTCGCTCAGTGGCTGGGCTGCGAGCCGATCGTCTTCATCGGGCAGGATTTGGGATTCACGGGGCATGTGTATTATTCGCCGGGCGTGGCGATTCATCGCGCGTGGCAGGCGGAGTGCGGGCGCTATTGCACGATCGAGATGAAAGAATGGGAGCGAATTGTTCGCAATCGCACAATCCTGCGCAAGGCGGTCGATCATTTGGATCGCGAGATTTACACCGACGATCAGATGTTCACCTATCGCGAGCAGTTCGAGCGCGACTTCGCCCGGAGTTCGCAGCGGATTATTGATGCCACTGAGGGCGGTGTGCGCAAACTTGGGGCAGAGGTCATGACGCTGGCGGACGCGGCGAAGGCTTTCTGCGGGCGGCCGATCGAGCCGGAGCGATTCGATTATCTGCGAAAGCCGTGGGAATCGGCGGATCGACTGAAGGCCGGCCGGGCGGCACTGGTCGAACGACTGCGAATGCTCGGCGACTTCCGTTCGCTGTGCGAAGAGACACTGACTCTCATCAAACATCTTCGCAGCCTGACCGGCGACCCAGCCCGCTTCAATAAGCGGCTGGTTCGCATGGATGAACTTCGCACGCTGGTCAAACAGCACGACCTCATCTTCACGATGGTGCGGGATGTCTCTCAGATGGGCGAGTTGCAGCGTTTCGCGGCGGATCGAAAGCTGGCCGGCGAGGAGTTGGACGACGTCGACCGGGCCAAGCGACAACTCAAGCGCGACGAGCAGTTCATGAATTCGCTGCTCGACGGTTGCACGTTGCTGCGGACCATTCTTGAGGAATCACTGGGGCGATTCGACCGGCTGGTGGAGGCGACCCGATGAAGTGCATCGCGGTGATCAACGTCGATCTCGATCGCTCGCCGCTGGGCACTCGGTCGCGACTGGCGGAAGAACTCGCGGGAAAAACGGTGCTTCGCCGCACGCTTGAGCGTGTCGGGCGAGCGTCGCGCTTGGCGAGCGTGCATCTGCTCTGCCCGATTACGCAAGCGGAACAATTGCGTGATATGACGTGGGGCCTGCCCATGAAGGTGGAGCCGCACAATGCCGGCGCGCCGCCGTATGAGCAACTCGTGCGGGCGTCGCGCTGGTGGGGAATCGACAGTTGGCGCGGCGGCGCGGGATGCTTGTCCGTCTTCGACGAGGACGCGCGGCTCGACGCGATGGCCACTCTGGCGGCGCGCGAGCAGGCCGGCATGGTGCTGGCCGTACCGGCGGCGGCGGTGGTGATTGATCCCGCCATGCTCGACGCGATGATCGAATTGCAGGCGAAGAACATCGACGCGGCGAAGATGACCTTCGCGCCAGGACCGCCGGGCTTGGCGGCAATCGTGCTGACGCGCGAGCTGCTTTCGGAAATCGCCCCAAGCGGGCAGCCACCGGGCGTTCTGCTGACGTATCACCCGGATCGTCCTTTCGCGGATTTGACGGGTCGCGAGGCGTGCTTCCGCGCGGATTCGGAGGTGATGGAGGCGAGTGGTCGTCTGTTGGCGGACACCCAGCGCAGCATGGAGCGATTGCATGAACTATTCGCGGCGGGCGGAGACGAGTGGAACGCGGGACAGATCAGCCGATGGCTCACGGCTCGGCAGCAAACACACGTTGAAGAGATACCCGCTGAGATCGAGATTGAGCTGACCACAGAGGACCCGCTGGCCGGTACGCTGCTGCGGCCGCGTGGCGCAGCGGTTGGTTCGCGGGCGCCGATTCGTGCGGATGTCGTGCAGCGGGTGTTGGATTCGCTCGGAAATTTCGATGATGTTCGCGTCGTTCTGGCGGGCCACGGCGAGCCGACGCGCCATCCGGCATTCGCGGAAATCTGCACGATGCTTCGTCGCTGCCCGGCCGTCGGAGCGATTGCAGTGCGAACGTGCGGCATCCTGCCGACCGATGCGAAACAGGCCGAGGCAATTGAAGAAGCGATTTTCGGTACACCGGTGGACTTGGTGGAGGTGACGCTGGACGCGGCGACGGCGGTGACGTACGCGCGGGTTCAGGGTGTCGATGCGTTTGAAAGCGTAACGGCCCGCATGAACATCTGGGCCGAGCGGCGCATTCAACGACAACAGGTTCGCCCGCTGATCATGCCGTCCTTCGTAAAGGCCAACGAAAACATGGGCGACATGGAGGCATTCTTCGACGCGTGGCAGGGCAAGCTGGGAATGGCAGTGATCACGGGGCACAGCCACCACGCGGGGCAGGTCGAGCGACGCGCGGTCACGAGTGTCGCGCCGCCGGTGCGTGTACCGTGTCGGCGGACTTTTTCACGGGCCATGATACTCGCCGATGGCCGGATGACGACATGCGATCAGGACTTTGCGGGGCGGCAGGCGATTGGCACGCTTGGCGAGAAGTCGTTCGGCGAATTGTGGGCGAGCGCGACGATGCAAGCGATTCGCGCCGGGGGGAATGATGGATTGCCGCTTTGCCCGAAGTGCGACGAATGGCACCGACCCTGAATCAGTCGGCGTGCGTCGCAAGCACTCGGCAGGCCTGATCCTGCAGATTCGTGAGCGGCTTGGTGCTTCCCGCCTGGTTGTAATAGAAGGCGAACGCGACCCAATTGCCGGACTTCGTCTGCACATAGCCGGCCAGCGTTCGGACACCATCGATGTACCCGGTCTTGGCAAAGACGCGTCCCTTGGTCTCGGGGAATTTCATTCGCTTCTCCAGCGTGCCGTCGATCCCGGCGTGCGAGAGGCAATCGAGCAATGCCTCGAACTGCCCGCCGGGAGAATTGAACATGTGGTGCAAGACCATGGTCGTCGCGGCGGGCGAGAGGCGGTTGTTCCGCGAGAGGCCGCTGCCATCGTCGATGGTCACTTGATCCGCGGGAACGCCGGCCTTCTTGAGGAATGCCTTCACGGCGGCACGACCGCTATCCCACGAACCGACGCCGCTGGTCTTGGAACCGAGCAGCTTGATGATCGCCTCGGCCATCATGCCAAGGCTTTGCTTGCCGCATCGGGCCAAGGCCCAGGTGATCGGGGCGCGATAAGTGTCGATGAGTTTGCAATCGCCGGGCAACTTCGCCGGATCGAGCCGCCCGCTGTTACGAACGACTTTGCCTTCGACCCGAATGCCGTTTGCCGCGAGGACGGTCTTAAGGACATGGCCGAAGTACAGCCCGGGGTCCCGGACCGTGATTGGACCGAGCTTGGACTCGCGCGAGACGACGCCGCTGACGACGATGGTGTCGCCCTCGCGGGTGCGCGATGCCGAAACGGTGCTCTTCGCGCCGGTGACGGATTTGTTGTTTACGGCAAACATCGCGTTCGGCGGGACGAAGCTGACTTCAGGCGGTTGGCCCTTCTTGGTCGGCTGCACGCGCACATCGAGACAATTGGACGCGAAGTTCAGCCCGCCGATCGGGGCCTCGTACCATGCCTGAAACTGCGGCGGCGGCCAGCTGGGGTGAACCCATTGGCGGTCAAACAGGGAATCATCGATAACGAGATTGCCTTTGATCTGGGTGATGCCCGCGGCCTTGAGCTTGGCAGCCCATGTGCGGAAAACCTCGGTGATGGGTTTGCCCTGTATTTCGGCGATGCGCTCGTCGCCAAGGGTCGGGTCGCCCGCGCCGATGACCACCAGATCGTTGCCGCGCGTGGCGAGGGTGGTCTTGTATTGATAGTCCTTGCCGAGGGCATCGAGGGCGGCGCACATAATGATGAGCTTCATGTTGCTCGCGGGGACCATCGGTCGTTCGCCGTCGAGGTCGAACAGAACCTTGCCGCTGGGCAGCTCCACCACGCGGCCGCCGACACGGGCCTTGGGCTGGCCGTGGCTGGTGAGGATCTTCTCCAGTTGAGTCTGGAGGCTGTCGCCGCGCGATGCCGCCGGGCCGCGCGCCAGGGCCGTGCCGGAGAGGATGGCAACGACGAACCCGAGGGCGACGAGGTACGTCCGAATGTTCGGTCTGAGAATCATATGGATGGATGATACGTGACGGGTGGGAATGCTCAACTGTTTCATCGGTATACTGCGGCCAAAGTCACGCTTTGACTTGAAAATCTAGGCTCCGTAGACTCCATCGAGAGCGGGGAACTCCCACAGCGTCCCATTTTAGCTGCTCGGCCGAACCCACCCGAGCACGGTGCGAGTCGCCATGCGCCCAACGGCCCAACCTTTGTTCTTGCTCGTTTCCGATGCCCGCGCGGATTCTTTGCGCGAGGCGATGAACCCGCTGGTGGAGTCCGGGGCGCGGGTGGAACTGGTGGCGGACGTCTATTCCGCCATGGCCAGAATCTCAATCGGCGAGCGATTCAGTCGTGTTCTGCTTGATGTGCGAAGCCTCGACACCGTCGAACTGTCGTTTCATCAACTGGCCCCGCGATACTTTCCAGAGGTCACGATCGACATACCCTGGCTGAATGGCACATCGCAGGCGCTGGTGCGGCTTGGCCGGCCCGACCTGCCGACCATTGAGATTGCCTCCATTATCGAGGCGGCGTCGGCTTCAAGTGGCGCCATCGTTGAATCCGCCCCACCGCCGATGAACGCCATCGTCCGTGACCCGGTCGCACCTGAGATTGATCAACCTCGGAGACCGCTCTCGACCGACTCGCTCGAAACAATTGAGGGAGAAGTTTCGCTGCACGACGCGGTGCGCAATCGAATGGCAGAGAATGCCGAAGGAGCGCCGGCCCGTCGACCGCCCAGCCGTACACCACCCGGTTCGAGAACAGGACCTTCACCGCAGGCCGCAAATCTGACGCCCGAAGAGCTTGAGACGCTTCTGGACGAGGGAACCGAAGACGAGAGGACGCAGCCGTGACTCCCGCCGCCTCGCCCATCGAAAGCCGCCTGTTGGTCGTTGCTGATTTGCAGCGACTCGGTCCCGTCGTGGCCGATTGCTTCGCTCCCCAACGAATTGACGGCGTTCATTCCTATTTGGAAGCCGTTGCGGAGATTCCACGCAGCCCGACTCGTGCCGTACTGGTGGGCCACGACCCTGCGTGTCGCAAACTCGAGGCCGCGCTTGCGGCGATGAAGTCCGTCGCGGGAGAGATTCCCGTCGTGTTTTGCTGCGAACCTGCCTATGAACAAGTCGGGCGACGACTGCTCGGGCATGGCGCCGATGATTACATTATTTTCCCGCCCGATTCCGTTGATTTGGAACGTTCGTTGCGCATCCCCTCGCGTCGAACTCAACGGCGGTGGACCGATGCGCCGGTGGTGGCGCCGGTTCCTTCAGTCGAAGAAATCGCCCGGCTCGCGGATGTTTTGCCGATGCTCGCGGAAGGCTCTCCTGCCGTTTTGGATGCGATGGCCTCATTGATTTGCACGGCGTTGAATGCAGAGAGCGCGACCGTGGCGCTGTCGGGCCGGACAGGGCACGCCGCCATCACGCCTAACGACGCGGGAACGTTTGACGGCATATTGGTCGAGCCGATTGTTCTCGGCGACGAACGCATCGGGCAAATTCGCGTCGGGCCGCGCCGCTCAGGCGGATACTCGCATGAGGACACGGCCAAACTTCGGCATTACGCCGTATTGTTCGCGCGGATGCACGATGCCGGGCGCCGTTCGGAAACATGGCGACGACTGTCCAACACCGATGATCTCACCGGTTTGCCGAATCGCCGACAACTGCTTGATTTTCTTAATCGGTCGCTCGCCGACGCGCGCGACAGCCGGTCAACCGTCACGGCGCTTGTCTTCGACATTGACGATTTCAAACGCTACAACGACACCTATGGCCATGACGCCGGGGATGAAATCCTCCGCGATGTTGGCCAGCTCTTCGTGAATTGTTGCCGCAAAGGCGACATGGTGGCCCGGTATGGCGGCGATGAGTTTGTCGTCGTGTTCTGGAGCCCCGAAGGGCCGCGTGTGGCCGGGTCGCAGCACCCCGAAGGCATCGTCACGGTCCTGCAACGATTTCGCGAGGCGCTCCGCAAGCACGCATTCCCGCGGCTTGGGCCTGAAGCCGTCGGCCATCTGACCATCAGCGGCGGGCTTGCCCACTTCCCATGGCAGGCCCAATCGACCGAGCAACTCATCGAGGCGGCCGATGCCGCGCTCCTGTCGGCCAAGCAGGCAGGGAAAAACCGCTTCTGGGTCGTCGGCTCCGGCAGCGTCTAATCGCGGTTCGCGTCGGATTTTCCCCAAAATCTCCTGTCCGCCATCCCCAATATAATCCTGACGAATTATTCCACCGTGAACCGCCTGTCGGCCGTGCGTTTAGCCGACCGTGGAATTGGGAAGGGCCGACGCCCCTATCGAATCGCTTTGGAGGATTCCGACATGCTTCGTCTAACAAAACCGGTAGCCGCCATTCTTGTCATGCTCGCCGCATGGTCACCCGCTGTTCGGGCGGAAGATACTGACATCGTTCCTGTGTTCAAACTGAAAGGCCCCCTGCCCGAAGCGCCGGACATGTTTGGCATGGGCGAACTGCTCGGCGAGAAAACGCCGATGAATATGTTCGACCTGCTTGAGCGCATGAGAACCGCCCGCTCCGATGAGCACGTCCGCGGTGTTGTGCTTGAGATCGAGGAGGCCCAACTCGGGTTCGCGCAGATTCAGGAACTTCGCGCACAGATCGAGGCACTGAAAGCCGCGGAGAAAGACGTCTGGATTTATTGCGAAACGCTCGGCCCCGGAACGCTTGCCCTCGGATCGGCCGCCAGCAAGCTTGTCCTCATGCCGACCGGCGAGGTGATGTTTCACGGATTGCATGGCGAGTCCATGTATTTCAAAGGCATGCTCGACAAGATCGGCTGTGAGGCGGACATCATCCACTGCGGCGCCTACAAGTCGGCCGGTGAGCCGTTCTACCGCACGGGCCCCAGCAAAGAAGCTGAGGAACAACAAAACAAACTGCTCGACGGCATTTTTGAATCGCTCATTTCCGAGGTCGCGAAGAATCGCCGGCTCGATCCCGGCGAAGTTCGCCGATTGATCGACCGATGCGAATTCAGCGCCAAGGACGCCCTCGATGCGAAGCTCGTCGACAAACTGCAATATCGCGAAGACTTCCTTAAGAGCCTCCGCAAGAACTTTTCCGACGCAAAAATCACATCGAAATACGGCAAAAAACAAGGGCCGGAAATCGATTTCGACAACCCCTTCGGCGTGTTCAAACTCTTCGGCGACATGATGAAGCCGAAAAAGACCAGCGATAAGCCCGCCATCGCCGTTGTCTATGTCGAAGGCGCCATCAGCGGTGGGGAGGCCGAACCAAGTCTCTTCGGCGGCTCGACGGGCGCGCATTCCGGCACGATCCGTAAGGCCATAGCCCAGGCGGCGGCCGACAAAAACGTGAAGGCGCTCGTTCTTCGTGTCGATTCGCCCGGCGGCTCCGCGATTGCCAGCGATGTCATCTGCGAAGCCACCAAGCGATTCAAAAAGTCCGGCCGACCCTTCATCGTCTCGATGGGCAACGTGGCCGGCAGCGGCGGCTACTACGTGTCGACGCTGGCCGACACCATCTTCGCCCAGCCCGCGACCATCACCGGCTCGATCGGCGTGGTCGGCGGCAAGGTCATTACGAAAGGCATCTGGGATTGGGCCGGCATCAGCCTGCACGAATACAAACGCGGCAAGCACGCCGACATCATGAACACGAACCGCAGATTCTCGGATGAAGAGCGAACGCTCATCACCAACATGATGACCCGCGTCTACGGCGAGTTTAAGGATCGCGTCATGGAGGGCCGGGGCAAGAAGATCAAGGGCGATCTCGAACCGCTGGCCGGCGGCCGCGTCTATACCGGTGCGCAAGCCTTGGAGATCGGCCTTATCGACAAGCTCGGTGGTTTCGCCGACGCCATCAAGCACGCCGCAAGCGAGGCGGAACTTGGCAGCGACTATGAACTGCGTGTCTTCCCGCCGCCGCGAACATTGATGGACATTTTCGCCGAGGCCTTCGGCGGCAGTAAGGAGAAGGACGAAATGGTGGATACCAGTGTCGGCGGCATCGGTCGCGGCCTGTTCGCCCTGCCGGCCGTCTCCGAAACCCTGGAGACCCTTCGAAAAATCGACCCGGCCAAGGCCCGCTGCACGGAAAATTTTCTAAACCAAGTGGAACTTTTGAGCCGTGAGCGCGTATTAATGATTGGAGACACCGCTAACCTCGTGCGGTGACGTGTGTCTAATCGCTGACAAGAATAAGGAAATCCCCTTCGTGAGAAATCGCGAAGGCCGCCGTTAGTGATGGCTATGAACAACCCGGCCGAAATAAACCGCCCGGCCGACACAATAGATGATTAAACCGGGCGCGATTGGCCCGTGACATCAAAACTCCCACTCCACCCTCTGGCCCGGTCGCTTGGGCCCACAAACCCAGCGACCGGGCCAACTTCTTTTCACGATACAATCCGTGACGATGAATCCCGACGATCCGAATTTTCGCGTGCCCGACTACGGCTTGAAATGCCCGACATGCAGCTATCTCCTCGCCGGGCTGCCGCGTCTGGTCTGCCCAGAGTGCGGCCGCGCGTTCACGATGGAGGAGTTCATTCCGCGCGGCGAATTTCCGCAGGTCTATATGGACGGCCGGGCGATCATCGCCGATGAAGATGTCCGCGCACTCATGCACCGCTATCACATTCCATTCATGGAGAAGAGCGGACTTACGGAGTCGGTCATGATTTCAGTCGGCGCAAAATCGAAGGCCCCGGGCCAGCTCTGTGTGCCGCGCGAAAGCTACTTCGAGGTGTTCGACCTGCTCCGCCGCGTGAGGCTGAACCTCGAACTCCCCCCGCCGCCCGAAAGCGCCGACGCAAACGTCGAATGGACGTGTTCGGGTTGTTCCGAATCCAACCCCGGCAACTTCGATATGTGCTGGAATTGCGAGCGAGAGCGGGAAAACGGCCCCTCTAATTCGGTATAATTGAGCATGTTGCTTCTTGGAGGGATTCATCATGTTTCACGACATTTCGTCACGGGCGGCCTTTGCATTCGCGCTTTGTACCGCTGCCGCGTTCGCCGAGCCGACCACTGATTCCGCACTCCCCGCCCATCGATCCCTCGATTTGAAAATAAATTTAACGCTCGCCCGCGCCCCGCTCAGCGCCGCGCTTCACGACATCGCAACACGCAGCGGCCTCAACCTCGTCATCGATTGGCCCGCCCTTCGCGACGCCCGCATCGCCGGTGATATCCCGGTCACGCTCTCCCTTCAAGCCGTTCCCGCGAGGACTGCGCTCGATGCCGTATTGCAATCGGTTCGCCGGCCCGGCGCAACGCTCGTTCACATGATTGAAGGCGACGTGGTGCGAATCACGACCGAACTCGCCCTGTCACGCGAAATCGAAACGCGCGTCTATCGATGCACCGATCTGTTGCCGACCGCACTCACGGACAGCGAACGCGGCGATCTCGAATCCGCCGTCACGAGGTTCTGGCGATCCAACTTCGCGGTCTTCGCACCGCCGTGGCGCTACCCACGCACCAAGGTCGGCCCGCGGGAAGAGGCCGGCGCGATTGCCGATGACCTCAAGAGAAGCCTGTCCGCCCGTCGGATGGAGCAGATCGCCGGCGCGGTTCACAACGTCGGCGCACGCACTTCCTGGCAGGAATTCGGCGGGCTTGGCAGCGTGACCATCGTCGGCGACACGCTGGTCGTCACGCAATCACTGGATCAGCATCTGCGGATCGAATCGCTTCTGGCGCAACTGCGCCACCGCCTGCCGACCGCGAAAGCCACGCGATAATCGGCCCATTTCCCTGCATCCTCCCCCGGATATCGGCGTACAAGGGATTGATTGCCATTCTGATCGGCCCGAACGGTCGGGCTTTTCAAACGCAACGCACGCAACCGAAAGGAGTCTGCCCATGCGCGCCCTGTTTCCACTCTTTGCTCTCGCCGGGATCATCGCCCTGCCGGCAACACTCGCTCAAACGCCCGTGGAGAAGCCCTCCATTGCCGACGTTTCCGCCAAGCCACGCCCCAGCGAACCTCGCGAGACCGCCATCGTGCGGCTCAAGCAAGCCGACGTGCGCGGCATGGCCAAATCGCTCAGTGAAATATTCTCCATGGAACCAACTCCGGCGTGCGGCCCTTTCAAAGTAATTGCCGACCCGGAAACGAACACGCTCGTCATGACCGGAAGCGCGGATGCATTGTCAAAGGCACGCAACGTCATCGAGGAACTCGATCGGGCTGATGTCAAGCCGCGCCAGACCGAAACAATTCGGCTCAAGAATGCCCGTGCCAAAGACATGGCCGACCTGCTTCGACAAATCGCTTCGCAGCAGCTCCCCTCCGATTCGCAACCCGGCATTACCGTAGATGACCGGACGGCGACGCTTGTCGTGACCGCTGAGCCGGCCGCGCTTGCGACACTGAAAGCGATGGTCGCCGCCTTCGACGTCGCCGACGCACGTCCGCAATTCCTTGACACAACGCCCACGCAGGCTCGCGTGACGGTTTATCAAATCGATGTCCCACTCGGTCAATCGGGTTCGCTGTCGTCCGCAGTGTTGACGACAAACACGCACGACGACGCGTCGTTCATGAAAGAGCTATCCAAGTACGGCCGAACTCAGCATCTGCACACCCTCGATCAGTCGATCGACCTCGCGGCAAGGTCGACGTTGGCGATTGACTCCATGATTCCGGTTCCCGATTCCATCGCCTCAAAAGACGGAGCAAGCACACCGCAAGTCGGTTATCACGCCGTGGGTTGCAAAGTTGAATTCGAAGCCCTTCGCTCGTCACCGTCGCCGGCGCGCTCAAATGCCGCGATTCGGGTGGAAATCTCGGCGCTGCGCGATTCGAGCGTCGAATTAAGCCCGACAGCCCGCGCCCCCATTACGCAAAAGATAAAGCAAACGTTTAACGGCCCATGGACATCCGGTGCACCCATTGTGCTTGTTTCTCTCGAATCCTCGCCTGCGAAACAAACCGCCACCGCGTACGTCACGCGGATCGAACTTACGAAACCGGCCGCTCGCGGATAGACACTCCGCGACGTGCCCGTCTCTCCCCACGCCCTGCGCCGTCCCCTCGGCGCGGGGCGTTTTCATTTCATGGATCATCGCTGCGCCCACCTCTATACTCCCCCGGTGTTTCGGCACGCCGGATTGATCACGGGTTTCATAACGACGCTGTCGCTGGCGTGTGCGTCATGCGCAGAGGACGGCCCCTCGGTTCCCGGGAAGAAAAATGCGATGACCACCACCTCCGCCCCGCGCCATACGAATCGCCTCATCCACGCCACGAGTCCCTATCTCCTGCAACACGCTCACAACCCCGTCGATTGGTACGAGTGGGGATCCGATGCCCTCGCCAAGGCGAAGAACGAGGACAAGCCGATCTTTCTGTCCATCGGGTATTCGGCGTGTCACTGGTGCCATGTCATGGAACGGGAGAGCTTCGAAAACGACGAGATCGCCGCCGTGCTGAACAAGCACTTTGTCGCCATTAAAGTCGACCGCGAAGAACGCCCCGACCTCGACGACATTTACATGGCCGCCACACAGGCAATGACGCGATCGGGCGGCTGGCCGATGTCGGTGTGGCTCACGCCCGATCAAAAGCCGTTCTACGCGGGGACCTATTTCCCGCCCGACGATCGTTACGGGCGACCGGGCTTTAAGCGGGTCCTGGAGTTTCTCGCCGAGACATGGGCGAACGACCGCCAGAAAGCGCTCACTCAAGCCGCGAACCTCACGGAGGCCGTCGGGGCGTTGACGAGCGTCGACGCGGGCGATTCCATCCCGCCGCCCGACACCGTCGAAAAAGCTGCTCGAATGTTGGCCGGCGCCTTCGACGCCGAAAAAGGCGGCATCAGCGGCGGCGGCACGAACAAGTTCCCCCCGTCAATGGCGATGGACCTGCTGCTCCGCGCCTTTCACGAATCGGTGCAGGACGGCAAGCCCACTGAGAACGCCAAGATGCTCGAACTCGTCGAACTGACGCTCACGCGCATGGCCCACGGCGGCATCTACGATCAACTCGGCGGCGGCATCGCGCGATACTCCACCGACGTCGAATGGCTCGTGCCGCACTTTGAGAAAATGCTGTACGACCAGGCGCTGGTCTGCGACATCTATCTCAAGGCCTATCAGCTCACCAAGAAGCCGCTTTACGCCCGCGTCGCCCGCGAGATTCTTGACTATGTCATCGCCGATCTGCAAAGCCCCGAGGGCGGCTACTACTCCACCCGCGACGCCGACAGCGAGGGCCACGAAGGCAAGTTCTACGTATGGACTCGCGCGGAAGTAATGCAACATCTGGGCGAAAAATCGGGCGCCATCTTCTGCGACTATTACGACGTGACCGACGTGGGGAACTGGGAAGGCGTCAACATCCTCCGCATTCAGCGGCCGCTCGACGTCGTGGCCAAGCAACACAACATGGCCGCGAGCGAACTCGAACAGTCGCTTGCGGCATCCCGCAAGACACTCTTCGACGCCCGCGAAAAGCGCGTCAAGCCGCATCTTGATGACAAGATCCTCGCATCGTGGAACGGCCTCATGATCGCGAGCATGGCCAAGGCGGCGCGGATCCTCGGCGACGATCGGTATCGCGAATCCGCATCCCGCGCAGCCGATTACATCTTGACGACCATGACCCGCGACGGGCGACTCCTGCGAACATGTCGGCAGGGAAAAGCCCACACGCCGGGCTTTCTTGACGATCACGCCTTCATGATCGAGGCGCTCCTGAATCTTTACGAGACGACGTTTGACACCAAGTGGATGGATCATGCCGAACGACTGAACGCCCACGTCCTCAAACACTTCCGCGACGATAAGGACGGCGGATTCTTCTTTTCGGCAGACGACGCTGAAAAGACGCTGGTCCGCGCCAAGGATGCCGGCGATGGAGCAACGCCGTCGGGCAACTCCATCCAACTGATGAACCTGCTCCGGCTGAGCGTGCTTCTGGATCGCAAGGACCTCGCCGATGAGGCCCGCCGCCTGATGCACGCCTTCAGCAAGCAGATCAATGAGTCGCCTTTCCGTGCGGAGCGGATGTTAAGTGCCCTCGACTTTCACCATCGCGGCCCGCGCGAAGTCGCCTTTGTGGCGAACAAGGCCGACGCCGCCGCGCTCGATGGCTTGATCGATGCCGCATGGCGAAACTACACTCCCAATATCGTGGTCGCACGACTTCTCGTGGATGACCCGGGCGCAGCCGCACTGCAAAAACGCATCCCGCTCCTCGCGGAGAAGACCGCGCCGGGTGGGAAGCCGGCCGCCTACGTCTGTCGAAACTTTGCCTGCCGCGCGCCGGTGACCGACGGAGCGAAGCTTCTGGAAGAATTGAACAAGAATTAACCGAGGGCATGTCCCATGTTTGGTAAGCTCACATCGCGTTCACTCACCATCACGTTTCTGATGCTCGGATTGTTCGCCGCGGCCGGCGTAGTGACCTCGCTCCGCGCCGAGCCGACTGACGAGCCGACGTCGAAACCCGCGGATGTCACACAGAAGAAAGCAGAATCCGCGTCCGAATTGGACCCGCCGCGTGAGCCGTCGCCTGCCGAAATCCTCAAAGAGCTTTCCAAGGACGCCAACGCCCCCGCCCGCATGGTCGCCCCCAGCCGACCGGGCGTTACCCAACGATCGACGGTCGAAGCCGGCGCACTTCCGCCGAACGCCATCGCGCCCGTGCAACCGCGCCTCTTCCCCGATGGCTACCGTCTCGTCGACCGCCCGGGCCGACTGACGCGGGAGGGCGACTATTACACGTTTGCATTCGAAAGCCGCGGACAGGGCGCGCCGGAATTGCCGATTCGCCTGCTTCCGAATCGACTGCTCGAAGACATGGAGGTCGCATCGGCCGGCGGCAGCAAATCCGTCGTTTTCATCGTCAGTGGTGAATTAACGGAATATCACGGCGCGAACTACTTGCTCGTGCAGAAGCTGCTCACCAAGCCAAACCTGGGCAATCTGAAATGACAACTCGGCTACGTTCGCGTGCGGCTACTTGAACCACGGCTCGATGCAGACGTGGACAAACTTGTAGGCCGACGCGCCGATCAGCGCGGAAAGCGGAATCGTCAGAATCCAGGCCATGATGATCCGTTCGCCCCAAATCCACCGCACCGACCGAAAGCTCCGCGCGCTTCCAACGCCGAGGATCGCGCCGGTGATCGCGTGAGTTGTTGACACCGGAATCCCCCAGGTCGCCGCGCCGATAATGGTCATCGCGCCGGCTGTTTCGGCACAGAAACCGCCCACCGGTTGCAACCGCGTGATGTTCTGCCCCATGGTCTTGACGATTCGCCATCCGCCGAAAAAGGTCCCAAGGGCGATGGCAACGTGGCAGGAAAGAATGATCCAAAGCGAAATTTCATGTTGGTTGCCAAACATGTGAAATCCGCCTTCGGTCCAGTCGGACTTTCCCGCGCTCACCAGCAGCGCGACGATGATGCCCATGGTCTTCTGGGCGTCGTTTGTTCCATGTCCGAGGCTGTAAAGCCCCGCGGAAATGAGCTGAAGTCGTCGAAACAGCTTATCCGCCCAGAGAGGATGCGCGCGGCGAAAGAGCCACGACACCGCCACCATGTTGAAATAGCCGATGATGAGGCCGATGGTGGGCGACAGGACGAGAAACGCCATCACCGGAATCCACCCCTTCCAGAGCATCACACCGAGGCCGCCTTTGGCAATGGCGGCGCCGGCGTACCCGCTGATCAGCGCGTGTGAGGAACTGGTCGGCAGTCCAAAATACCACGTAATGATGTTCCAGATGATCGCCCCGGTCAGGCCGCCGAGGATGACGTATTGATCGACGCAGGCCACATCAATCAACCCTTTGCCGACGGTCTTCGCAACGGGTGTGCCAAATGCGAATGCCGCCACGAAATTGAAGAACGCCGCCCACGCCACGGCCTGTGTCGGGGTCAGGACGCGCGTGCTAACGATGGTGGCAATGGAATTCGCCGCGTCGTGAAATCCGTTCAGGAAATCAAAAACCAACGCAACGAACACGATGAAGAGTATGAGGTAGAAAGTCGGTTCCATCTCTGGCGCTTATTGCCTCGCGTCTAATTCGGCGGTCGTCAATGATGGATCAGGTGTTCTTCAGGACGATGGCCTCAATCACGTTGGCGATATCCTCGCAACAGTCGATGGCCCGTTCGGTCAGGTCGTAAATTTCTTTCCATTTCATCGCGTGAATGGCATCGGTCGTGTTCGCATAGAGATCGGCGACGGCGGAGTGATTATTGTCGTCGCCCATGTTCTCCAGGCGATGAATCTCGACCAGGTCGTCGTGTAGTCCATTTGGCTTTCGCAAATTGCGAAGTCTTGAAACCGCCTTGGCGACGAGTTTCGTCGCCCGACACAGGATGTCCGTCTGCTTGATGAGCCACGGACTCGGCTCCCGAATCTGATACAGCGTCAGGCGCTTCGACGCCGCGTCGATCTCGTCGATGACGTCATCCATCGCCTTCATGAGCGATTGAATATCTTCGCGGTCGAAGGGCGTGATAAACGTGGTGTCAAGCTTCTTGAGCGTGCGATGGACGATGAAATCACACTCGTGTTCGTATTCGCGAATCTTCCCGATGTATTCATCGCGCCGGGAATAATCTTTCAGCGCGTCGCAGTAGGCTTCGGCGCATTTCACCAGCGTCGCGGCCGCCTCCTCGAAGAAATTGAAGAACCCGGTTTCGCGAGGGATGATTGAGAACACGATTTCGCCCTTTTTCCCTTGATGTCCCGTTCCACACACTCTCAAGCCGGCCCGATTCTAACCGCGCACAACCTCTTGGGAAGACGCCGATTTGACCGTCTTCCCTGTGTCCCCACGTCCGCGATAAAAACCTGCCGCCGGCTGTAAAATGTGCTCCTTGACGTCCTGTGAGTAAATTAAGATTGCGCTAAACGCAGTGTATTCTCAGCACCAACGCTCTAGGTCTCGCTCTCGCCATTAGTTATGCGCGACTATGACAAGTTGCCAGAAATGCGCACGAACCCATAAATCGCTACCGCGCCGCCGATCGCGCCAGTACCATACCCGGATCGTGGCACATGGATGTGCCTGAATCAATCTCGAACGCTACAAGGGCTTTCGCATGACCGGTTCGACCATCCTCGTCGTGGATGATCAAACGGACTTGACCGATCTCATCAAGTTCAATCTCGAACGAAAGGGCCATCGCGTCCTCACCGCGGCCGACGGAGAATCGGCACTGCAAACGGCGCGCGCACGACTACCCGACCTCATCATTCTCGACCTCATGCTCCCAAAGAAGAACGGCCGCGAAGTCGCACTCGCGCTGCGAAGCGAACCGGCGACAAGCGGAATCCCCATCATCATGCTGACGGCACTCTCCGCCGAGAACGACGTGGTCCTCGGCCTCCAGATCGGCGCGGACGACTACGTCACGAAGCCGTTCAGTGTCGAAGTCCTCCTCGCTCGAGTGTCGGCAGTCCTTCGGCGCCGTTCCGACACTCCTGATGAAAAACTGATACTCCGCGCCGGACCGATCTTTATCGATCGCGGCAGGCACCTGATCGAAGTCGATGGACAACCGGTCGGCGCGACCCTTACCGAGTTCCGCCTATTAGAAGCCCTGATCTCAGCCCGCTCGCGCGTCCTCAGCCGGGATCAACTCATGTCAAAGGCCATGGGGCCGGACATCGCCGTCACGGACCGCACCATCGACGTACATATCACGTCCCTTCGTCGCAAGCTCGGCGTTCACCGCGATCTCGTGGAGACCGTTCGGGGCGTTGGATATCGGTTCGCCGATGTCTGGCAGGCGGCCGCCGTCGCCTGCTGATGTCGCGCGACTTCAGCCCGATTCCTCTATCATTTCACTGTGCCATCACAGTTTCCCACCGTAGGACAGGGACGGTTCTTCCGACGACTCTTCACACGCGTCGGAATCCTCATCGCTGTTGCGATGGCCGTCATCGGCGTCGTCACATGGGAAATCTCCGACCAATGGCTGCGCGATTACACCGACGTTCAGATGGGGCATCTCGCACGCATGGCCGAAATCGCCGTGCGCCGAGGCTGGCCCTACAAGGATACCGCCTCTCTCTCGACTCAATGCCGACTCATTGCACGCGACAGCGGCATGCGCGTCACCGTGATCGATCCATCTGGTCGCGTCCTTGGTGAATCTGAAGGCGACATTGCCACAATGGAAAACCACGGGAGCCGTCCTGAAGTTCTCGATGCGCTGAAGGGAACAATAGGACACAATCGCCGACGAAGCGCCTCGGTCGGGAAACAGTTCGTCTACGTCGCCGCACCGATGATGATGGATGACAGGATCGTGGCCATCGTGCGCGTCGCGGCCCCCGCTGCCGAGTTCTATGACCGTGAACTGAAGCTCGGCAAATGGCTCGCCGCCGGACTCGCCGTGGCCCTCCCAATGGCCCTTTTCAGTGCATGGATTATTTCTCGCACCCTTGCCCGGCCAGTCCAGCGCGTTGGGAATTGGGCCAGGCAGCTCGCCACCGGCGACCTTGACACACGCGTCGAAGTCGACGCCGATGATGAAGTCGGGCAGGTCGCAGAGTCCCTCGAACGCATGCGTGTCGTGCTCGCCGAGCGGCTCCGCCTCGTACAACAACAACGCCAGGACCTCGACGTCACCCTCGGCAACCTTGAAGAAGGCGTCATCGCCGTCAACGATCAAGGCGTCGTTCTCATGGCCAACACCGCCGCGCGAAAAATGCTTGCCATTGACAGCACGCTCATCGGCTGGCCGCTTACCGTCGGCCTGAAGCAGGCTGCGCTTTCCGGCCTCTGGAGCGAGGCGGTTCGCACCAATCGCAGCGAGTTGCAGCGCGTCATCACCATCGACGACCCGATTCCGACGCGCACGCTTAATGTCGTCATCACCCGCGTTCAGGAGCAGGACACGCCGATCGCCTGGCTCATCTGCGTCCGCGACATCTCCGATCTCGCCCGGTCCGCCGCCATGAAGGCCGACTTTGTTGCCAACGCCTCGCACGAATTGCGAACACCGGTCGCCGCCATTCGCGCCGCCGCCGAGACGCTTCGTTCCGACGACCTCGACGTCGCCATTCGCAATCGTTTCATGGACATGATCGACCGCAACATCGAGCGGCTGTCCAGCCTGACCGAAGACCTCATGTACCTCAACCGCGTCGAGTCCATTTCACCCGAATTGAAACCCACGACGTTTCGGCTCGATTCCATCTACACATCGCTGCGGCAATCCTTCACCGAGCAGACACGCGGCAAGGAGGCGAACCTCTCGTTCGATGGCGGCAATCTCGAAATAACAACCGACGCACGCTGGCTCGAGTTGATAATCAAAAACCTCATCGACAACGCGCTTAAATTCATTGAGCCTCATGGGCATGTTTGCATCGTCGCTCGCAGCGAGCATGATCGCGTGTCTTTCACAGTCTCCGACGACGGTTGCGGAATCCCGCCCGAAGACCTGCACCGCGTCTTCGAACGCTTTTACCAGGTCGACAAATCACGCAGCATAAACACCGGCGGAACCGGACTCGGCCTCGCCATCGTCAAGCACGCCGTCCTCGGCCTGGGCGGCGATGTATCCATCGAGAGCACGGTCGGCCACGGCACCACCGTCACATTCTGGATTCCAGCCGGCGTGCAGCCGAGCTAACCCTGTGGCACCGGCTTCCAGCCGCCGCTTGGTATGACAGGTTTCCAACCGGTCCCGCCTTAAACGAAAGGTGCTTTGCCTACCTCCAACCACCCTACTACCATCCGCCCATGTCGACCGCCGCGATCATCACCATCTCCGACTCCCGGTCGGACGGCGCAAACACCGATGTCAGCGGCGACGTCGCGGCCGAGTGCGTTTCGAGCCTCGCTTTCCAGATCACACATCGTCAGATCATCCCCGATGATGCCGCCGTCATCGGCAAAACAGTAAAGACGCTTCTCGGCACGGCGCGACTCATCGTCACGACCGGCGGTACCGGCATCGGCCCGCGCGACGTCACCCCCGAGGCGCTTCGACCGCTCATCGAACGCGACCTTCCCGGCTTCGGCGAGATCATGCGCACAGGCACATTCGCCAAGACGCCACTGTCAATCCTTTCGCGCGGTGGCGCGGGTGTCGCTGGGAACACGCTCATTGTCATGCTCCCGGGCAGCCCCAAGGGTGTGCGCGAATGTCTTGATCTACTCGGGCCTGCCATCAAGCACGCGGTGAAGGTGCTAACCATCGGCAAACTTGACTGCCAGGCCGAAACATCGCAAGGTTTGAACGGAATCGCATGATCCCCATCCGCGACGACAATCCGACCTGGCATCCATCGTTTGTCACGATCGCGTTGATCGCCATCAATGCCCTCGTCTTCTTTGTTGAGCTTGGCCAAGGACAGAACTTCCAAACCTTCCTCTGGAAATACGGCTTCGTCCCCGCCGAATTCTTTGACTCAAAGGATGAACTTCGTACGTCGATGATCGAAAAGGCCCCCAGCGGACGCATCACCGACGGACGCGGCCATTTCCTCGTGGACGGATTTGGCCAACCCATCCTCCGCCGCGTCGAACTCCCCTACAACGACACCATCGCCATCCCACCGTGGATCAACCTCATCACCTGCATGTTTCTCCACGGCGGCTGGATGCACCTGATCGGCAATATGGTTTTCCTCTGGGTGTTTGGCAACAACATTGAGGATAAACTCGGCCCGGCGCTGTTTCTCTTCTTCTATCTCGCCAGTGGAATTGCCGGAAGCCTTGCGCACGCGTACGTCGACCCCGGCGTCGTGCCCCTCGTCGGCGCCAGCGGCGCAATCAGCGGCGTCCTCGGCGGATACATCCTGCTATTTCCGCACGCGCGCGTTCTGGCCGTTGTTCCGCTCGGCTGGTATTGGTTCACCATCAAACTCCCCGCGTGGGCCTTCCTCGGAGTCTATTACCTTTCGCAGAATATCTTCGGCGCCCTCCGCGGCTCCTTCATGGGCGATGACAGCAACGTGGCCTACCTCGCTCATCTCGGCGGCTTTGCCGTCGGCGCGGGCCTGATATTCCTGCTCCCGCACCGCAAGACCCCTGCCGTCCGCCCTGTATATCGCCCAATCGACGACAAAGACGCGGACCTCATTATTTAGACAACGGACGCATGCCCAATGTGTGATTTATGTCGTTGACACCCGAATCAAATTCACGGGCACGCGGTGCCATTGAGCAGATTGGTGACCAGGGTTGAAGTATCGGCGATTGTGAAGCCACTCAGCCCGTCGACATCCGCACAATTGCAGGTTTGATTGGCGACGAGGCACGTGACGAATTTCTGAATATCGAGGGCGTCTCGGACTCCATCGCCGTTGAGATCGCCCGGGCAATTGCATGCCGGCACAGTGATGCTGAACCAGTCCATGGCTCGAGTGACCGTCGTATCGGAATGCACGATTGCCCCATCGAAGCGCAGGTCGTAAGGCCCGATCCCGGCGATTCCTGATCCCATGACGGCGTTGGCCCAGATGCTGTTATAAGGCGAGACGGCCAGATAATACGTCCCTGCAGAAAAGATAATATTAGTCAAACCACTGCCGGAGGTGCCGCCAAAGTCATCATTCGCGGCGACCAACGTTCCATCACTCTTATAAAGGCCGATCTCGGTGTCGGTTCCGAACGGGCCGGGGCCGCCCGTCGTGGTGATGTCCAACCCTGTGTAAGAGTCGCCCAGGGGCGTGACGACCGCATCGCTGAAAACAAACTCGGCGTCGATCCAAACGGATTCCACACCGGGGCTGTCATCAAACGACTCGAACGTCTCGAAGCGCAGCACGTCACCGGTCTTCACGATGAGACCCGCCCCGGTGTCAGCCGCGATCAGAATGGGGCCTACGAAGTCTCCGACAAATGTCACCTGATAATTGACGCCGTTTGATGCCGGGTACCGGGTGTTTCGAATGTTCCATTGGGCTTCGCTGGCAAGCGTCTCCATATCGATTGCCATTAACCCGCCGGTGAACGAGCCTGACCCGATCACCACATCCGGGCCGGTATAGGTGTACAGAAACACGCTGTTGGTGGCACTTCCAATCGGACCGCCGGAGGACATGCCTCCCGGCGACACGGTGAATCCACCGAAGGCATTCACAGGCAATATCGCCGCTATCATCGCTACAAACCTGTTCATGTTGCACATCCCCTTGACGGCTAATGCCGCATTCTGAATTCTCTGACCACGATTCACGATGACGAATTGAACGGAGAACCTCCGAAAATCCTGCGTTCCTGAAAGTCGTTTCACTTGCACACTTCACCAATGAAGGCAAGAATGGCGCGCAGCGACTGCAACAATTTCTGAGAATTTCTCAGTCGGCGGTGTCCGATGACCCCCAAACCGCTCAACGAAGACGTGACCACGCTGCTTTCCGCCGCCCGGAGTGGTGATTCCGATGCGGCGGAGCGGTTATTCCCGGTCGTTTATGATGAATTGCATCGAATTGCCGCGGCGTTCATGCGGCAGGAGCGACCGGACCACACCCTGCAACCGACTGCCCTGGTTCATGAGGCCTATCTGCGGCTGGTCGGAAAAGAGGCTTCCACTGCCTATGAAAACCGCGCCCACTTTCTGGCGACCGCCGCCGTGGCCATGAGGCACATTCTGATTAATCACGCCAAAGCCAGGGCGACACTGAAGCGTGGCGAGGGCAAACCATCGGCTGCATTTGATAGCACCCTCGCGGCCTTCGAGGAAAGCGCGATCGATCTCTTGGCACTGGATGAAGCACTGAACCGTTTGGCACAACTTGATTCGACGCAGGGGAGGCTGGTGGAGCTTCGGTTCTTCGGAGGAATGTCAGTCGAGGAATGCGCAGACATCATGGGCCTGTCCGCCCGTACCCTGCAATATGAGTGGGCACACGCTCGGGCGTGGCTGCGCGGTCAACTCCCGGGCGTCTGAACCATGCTAGAAAACGAGTGGCTTCGATCGAAAGAGTTGTTCCGCGCGGCCATCGAACTTCCCCCCGCGGATCGAACCGCGTTCGTCAGGGAACATGGTTCCGATGACGCCGTGATCGAGGAAGTCCTGAAGCTCCTGAGCATGCACGACGCGGAAGGAGCCTTCCTATGCTCTCCCATTGAAGCCTCACGAAACGAGGCAGCAACGTCGGCCGACCCAATGATCGGCCGCCAGGTTGCGGACTATCTCATTCTGCGCAGGATCGGGGCCGGCGGTATGGGAGTCGTTTATGAAGCCCGGCAGGAACATCCGCAACGGAAGGCAGCCGTCAAAGTACTGCGGCCTGGCTGTGCTTCCATTGAGATGTTGAGGCGATTTGAATTCGAATCGCAGGTATTGGGCAGGCTTCAGCACCCGGGCATCGCACACATTTATGCCTCGGGAACAACCGACTTGGGCGGCGGGCCCCAGCCATGGTTTGCAATGGAGTATATCGACGGCGCCTCGCTGCGCGCCTATTCGCAACAAGTCGGATTGACATTGCGTGCCAAGCTCGAGCTGCTCATTCAAATCTGCGATGCGGTCCAGCACGCCCACCAGCGCGGCGTGATTCATCGCGACCTAAAGCCCGCCAACATCCTTGTGATCGGCACACCGGAGGGAATTCCGGTGGTTCAAATAAAGATCCTGGATTTCGGCGTGGCCCGTGCGATCGATTCTGACATTCAGGCCAGCATGCACACCGCCGTTGGCGAACTGGTCGGCACATTGAGCTACATGAGTCCGGAACAGCTACGCGGCCGTCCTGATGAAATCGATGCACGCAGCGATGTCTATGCCTTGGGTGTCATTGGTTATGAACTGCTGAGTGGAACTTTGCCGCACGCCCAACGGGGAAGCAGCCTGGCCGAGGTTGTGCAAGCCATAGAACAAACGGAATCCAAGCGGCTCGGCTCGGTGGACCCTGCATTGCGCGGGGATGTCGAGACGATTTTCGCAAGGTCTCTCGAAAAGGACCCCAACCGGCGATATCAATCCGCCTCCGAGTTGGCATCGGACATTCGACGCTTGCTGAACGACGAGCCGATTGTGGCTCGACCGGCAACCGCGATCTACCAATTCAGGAAATTCGCGAAGCGTAATCGAATCCTGCTTGGCGGCGTCGTCGCAACGATGCTCGCCCTCGTCGCCGGGATCATTTCGTCGGTTATTCAGGCGCGCACTGCCCGATCGGAAGCGGCGAAGTCGAAGTACGAAGCGGAAAAGGCCGGGGCGATTAACAACTTTATTACCAATGACTTCTTAATGAAGCTGCTGGCGACGGCGAACGCCGGTGATGCCACCAAACGCCTGCCGGTCGCGGAGTTGGTGGATAAGTCAGCCGAGAAAATCGCCGTGATGTACGCAGATCAACCCCTCGCCGAGGCGGCCGTACGAAACGAAGTGGCCACAATTTACTACAACCTCGGCGCGTTCGACAAGGCGGCCGACCAATTCAGGATTGCCCTAATAAAATGGGAGACCACGCTCGGAGGCGATCACGTGGACACCCTGAAGGCGGTGAACAATCTTGGCCAAACCCTTATGCAACTGCGTCGATTCGAGGATGCGGAAGTCCATATTCGCCGGGCAATGGACGGTCGTTTGCGCCTGCTGGGCGAAGATGATCCCTACACCCTCATTACGATGAACAGTCTTGCGGAGATCCTTCGGCAAACAGGAAAAATGGACGAGGCCGAAACCATGATGCGACGCACCATCACGATTCAGCAGCGCGTCCACGGTAAAACTCATAAGAACACGCTCACGACCCTGGGCAATCTTGGATCGTTATTGGCCAAGAAAGGAAACACAACCGAAGCGCTCGCCATCCATCGCGAAGTCTATGAAGCCTTTCGCCAGACGCTCGGGGCCGATCACGTCACGACCTTGATCGCCGGCTCGCGCCTGGGCCAGACGTTGTGCATCGCGGGCAACGCAAACGAGGCCGAGCCGTTGATGGCAACAGTGGTGGATTCATTTCAACGAACACTGGGTCCCGGACACGCGAGCACGATCACCGCGCGACGCAGCCTGGCCAAAGCACTTGTATCCCTGAACCGAAAGGACGAAGCGCAGGTGCAGCTTCGCAAAGCCCTCGACGACGCCCGCGCGGCGACCGGCATACCGGCCAAATTAGTGCAGGAACTTGAAGTAGATATCAGCGAACTGTCGGCGGAAAAGCAATAAGGTCTGCCCCCCTCGCGCGTTGCGTCCAACCCCCGGATACGACATATAAAGGAGTAAGGCTGCTCACCAGGAGTGAGGCAGGCCTCCGTGGCTGCCAATGACGGAGTTACCAGTCAACATCGCCCAAACCCATACACATCAACCCAGAGGCCCAGCATGACCCGCACTCTTTCGCTCACACTCATCCTCGCAATCGCGCTCCCCGCCCGCGCCGGCGACCTCAAGCCCACGCGCATCGCCCTCTTCAACTCCGGCGTCGGCTTCTTCGAGGCCGCCTCCCTCGAAAAGGAACGAACGCAACAAAAAGCAATGGAAGACTTCCTGATGTCGCTGGAATTGCAGTAATAAAAAAACGCGCCCTATCCCCTCTCTCTTGATAAGGGGAGGGAATGCCCACCAATGATGCGCCGAGTCCGGTTTCGCTATTCGCTATTCGCTATTCGATTTCACTTCCCCGGCTTCGCCAGCAAACTCCCCACCGTCCGCCCCGCGCCGAAACTCTGTCGCAAAAACGAATCATTCGACGTGTTCTCGATCAGCCGCCGAATCAGATACGCCATGCCCTTCACCATGTCCCCCACCGGCGAATACACCCGCAGCCGCTGCTTCATCGCCACGATCGCCCGCTTCAGCGGATCGCCCATGCCCGTCAACATCTGCACCTCGACCGTGCGCGACGGCAGGCCGATCGCCGCCGAATAGGCCAGCATCGCCGCGATGGAGCGCACGTTGTGGCTGCCGATCGTCGGCCGCACCCACTCGCACGAATCCACCATCAGCCGCCCGACTGCCTCGAACGACGCGTCCGACTGCCACTTCTCCGCAAACACCGGCGGCGTACGCCCCTCGGCCCGCGCCCGGGCTTTTTCCGAATCCCAGTAAGCCCCCTTCACCAGCCGCACCGCGATGGGAGTGCCGCGCTGCTGTACCCATGCGATCAACTCGCCCATGTCCTTCATCGCGTCCGTCAGATACGCCTGTATCACGATGCCGATGTCCGGCGTGTCGCGGAACTCCGCTTCCATCAGCACAGACTTGAACACATCGAGCGTCAAATCCTTGATCGAATAATGCTCCATGTCGACGTTGATGAACGCCCCCGACTTTGCCGCCGCGCGAAGCACCGTTCGCAACGGTTCGGCCATGGCCTTCGCCGCCGACGCGCGATCCATCTGCTCTACCCCCGCGGCGAGCGCCGTCAGCTTGATCGATACGTTCACTTTTGGGATCGGCCCCCATGGCGCGATATCGAGGATTGGATCATCCGTCCATGTCCGCGCCGCCGTGCCCAACTCCGCGATCAATCGAAGATACGTTTCCAGATGCCCCCGCGCCACTTTTTCAGAATGCACTGTCTCGCCGAGCAAATCCAGCGTGAACGCCATCCCGTTTCGCCGAAGACGCATCACCGAGGTCAGCGCCTCGCCCGGCGTCGATCCACAAATAAATTGTCGCGCCGACTGCCCGCACCCCCACCGCGCCATCTCCGCGACGATGCTCGCGAACAGCGAATCGTCCCGTTCATACGCCAACGCGAATTGCAAAATGCCCGGCAGCGGGCCGTGTCCATTCTCCGGCCGCGCCAGCAGCACTTTGAGTCGCCTCGCCACCTCCGCCGACGTCGCCAAACGTGGAAGACTCTCAATAAACTGAAACAACCGAAGCTTCAGGTCCTCGTCCTGCGTCATCCACTCCATCGCGGTCTGCTGCCAACGCTCCATCGAAAGCAGCGACGGTGCGGCATCCTCCGCCCGCGAGAAAATTTCCTCGCCGATCTCCCGAATCGACCGCTCCAACTCGGCCTCGTTCACGCACGGTCGCGAAAGCACTGCATTCATACCGCTCAAGGTATCCCCGGCCCCCCGGACTCGCAACCGTTGCGAAACCACCGCCCCATCCCTACACTCGCTCCGAATGCCTCCGCGAAAACTCTCTGCATTCACGACCCTTCTCATCGTCTGCACGGTTTCCCTCGCCTGCGACGATAAACGCCGCCACCAGCCCAACGACGCCGTCACCGTCTCAAACGTTGCGACATCGCTTCCCGTGGATGCATCGCCGAAGCAGGTCGCCGAGGCCATGATTTCGGCCCTCTCGGATGCCCAGTTGATTCGCGTCCGCGGACTCGGCGCGCCGGGGCAGAAGTCCGCCTACGATGCGGCACTCGCCCGCATCTACGCCCTCGCCGCGAAAAACGAGGTTCACCAACAACTTCTCGCCGGCAAATCGGCGTCGGTTCCGCGCGATGTGTCACCCGACGCCGCCTTGACCGTCATGGCCGAATCGTGGATTTCGCAGATCGCGCACTATGCAGGCGGTGCGAAACTCGACACGCTTCGCATCGTTCCCGACCCGCCGAAGACCGATGCATCCGTCAACCTCGAACTCGAGTCGCCCGCCGATCGCAACCAACTCACGCGCATCGAGTCGGCCGTCGCCGCGAACCCGCCGAAGAAGGCCGATGGGACGCCGGCCGGTCCAGGGTCGGCTGAGTACCAGGCAGCGATTCGCCAAGCCGCCATCAAGGCCGGGTTCAGCGTGCCAATCTCGGCCTCGGTCGATCTTCGCCTTCGGAAAACCGAAAATGGATGGAGAGTGACACGGATAACCCTCTCCTCGGGTGGTCGAAAGCCCGTCACCAGCACGACGCCCACACAACTGCCGACAAGCGGCAAGTAACAAGACAGCGTCTCCATAAGCAACTGTCAATAAACACGTTATAGTGCTACGCGGCCGCGCATTCTCGGCCGGTCCACACGCACATTTCGCACCTGCCCTAAAGTTTTCGAATACCGCGCGCCGACATCATATTGCCTATGTTCGCTATGTTGCCTAAATTAACAGTAGCGAGCCGCCAGAACAAAACCCTGAGCTAATGCAAATGATGAATCGGCAATTTCTGCTCAACGTGCCCCGATTGGATTCCGGGCTGTACCGAGACGCGACCAACACCCCGGCCGCTGCCCCGATGGACTCGGGTCGCGACTACACGACCGCCAAGTCGGCGGTCAGCCGGAAGCAAACGGAGAATGAGAAAATGGCGATTGCGAAACTCCTCGACCAGTACATGGATCCCCTCCTCCGCGGCCACCGGGCGACCTGCCGCGACCTGGTCCTCTCGGCCCTCGAAAACGGATTCACGGCCAAGAGCCTCTACGACGGCCTGCTCTTCCCCGCGATGCAGCGCGTCGAATCGATGTACCGCGAAGATCGCATCAACCGCGTCAGCGAGCACATGGCCGTGCGCATCAATCGCACCGTCGCCGATCACGTCCAGACGCGCCTCGATCGCAAGCCCGCGCTCAACAAGCGAATCCTCATCACCTGCGCCCACGACGAGCCCGAAGAGTTCTCCGCCCAGATGGTCGCCGATCTCTTCGAGGCCGACGGCTGGGAGGTTTACTTCGTCGGCGGCGGAATCGCGCGTGACGAAGTCGCCGAACTCGTCGGCCAGCTTCGACCCAACAACCTTCTCATCTTCGGTTCGAAGCCCAGCGATGCGCCGATCGTCCGCGAGATGATCGACTACATTCGCGAGATCAACGTCTGCCCCCAGATGAACATCATGGTCTCGGGAGGTGTCTTCAATCGGGCTGCCGGCCTTTGGAAGGAAGTGAAGGCCGACCTCTACGCCGAGACGGCCCTTGAGGCCCTGCAACTCGCCGACGCCACCGAGGCCCGCGAGCCGGAGGAGCGCGACACGAACGGCACCAAGAAGCGCCGCCGCCGCCGCCGCCCGCCGCTTCTCGCCCAGATGGAAGAGGCGAACTGCTAAGCTCCCTTGAAATACTGATAGTTACTCTAGCCGTCGGCACGCATGCCGACGGTTTTTTTCTGTCGCCGAGTCGCAGGCTCAGTCAATCTTCAACTTAATCAACAACCGCCGGTCGACGCTCCACTGCGCCTCGACGTGTCCCTCGGTCCATTCATTGCGAAATGACACCGGGAAAAAATACCGCGTCTGATACTTCCGAAGCAGCGGCAGTTTGCGCTCCCACGACACCCGCGGATCCAGCATCACCGCCAAATCGTCCCGCCGCTCATACTGATCCGACACGCCGTTGCACGCCCGATCCGCAATCACCAGTTTGTTACCCGTGATCGCCACGAAACCGATCCCCGTCACCGGGTCGGCGAGCACCGTCTCGCCCGGCGGCACATGGGCCGTCACGAAATCGCGAATCTTGTTGATGTTCCCGAGATATCCCGTCCGCTGTTCGTGCGGCAACCGGGCCGTTCCCAACCACGTCGTCCAATCGTCCGGCTTCTGATGGCCCGCCGAACCCGCCGCGAGAAAGACCACGACCACGCTGACGATCGCCCGCCCCACCTCCGCCAGCGGCAGCCGTTCCAACATGGCCGCAATCGCCCCCGGAACGAGCGCGATCTGGCACACACCGATCAAATAATCAAAGCGTTGCAGCACCCACTCTTCGCCAAGCCGGCGCATGAAGAACGAGCAAATCGCCGGCACGAAAAAGATCGACAGGCTCACCGCGACGATCCCCAGCAGGAACGCCGTCTCGCGCCGTCGTCTGCCCGCCAACGCACAGCCGATGCCCACGAACCACGCGATCGTGTTCCCGACACCGCCGCCCAGCGTTCGCACCAGGTCGGTCGAGTCCCGCACAACGTCATTCGCTCCCACCCGCACGAAGTACCCACTGTCGCCGATCGGAGCCGTCTCCGTCACCGGCGCCCGATTGATCACCGGCGTCTGCCAACGCGACACAAGCAGAAACGGAAACCCGACCCACATTGCCGCCGCGCACGCCAGGATCGGCATCGCCGCGCGCGGCCGTCGAACGAGGTTGTACAAGGCGACCGCCCCCAGCACCGGGCCCGCTCCGATCAGGCAGAACAAAACGTACAGCCCGTGAAACTGCCCGATGATCAGCGAGGCCGCCGCCAGCATCGCCGCGTGACGCCACGTACACGGCCCGCGAATCGCCGACACCAGGATCCCCAGCACCATCGGCGTCAAAAAATAGGGGCTAAGTTGATTGGGATAGATGACATACTGAAACGGGCCGCGCACGCCGACCACGAACATCACCGCGACCCACGCCACCCACCGACGCTGAAAGACTTGCCACGCGAAATAATACGTCCCGGATGCAATCAACAGCTTGCCCATCGGCAGGCTGTCGAACCAGACGTTCAGCAGGTCACACCGCGTCAGTTGCGTCGCCATCGCGTACAGCGCGTGCAGCAGATTCGTGTGATACACCGGGAAAAAATGCCTCGCGGCCACGAACGGGTCATCATTGTTCATGCCGTTCTCAAGCAAACTGCGTATCCGCGCCAGGTGAACGAACGCATCCCCCGCAAGAAACGTCCCGACCCGTGCCCCCATGACCAAATCCAGAATAACGATGAGCAGTTCCACTCCCAGACCCGCCATCCACAGCCGGCCTATCGCCCCCCAACCGCGTTGTCGCGTCAGGTCGATTACGGCGGCGACAAACAGCGCGACGAAGTACGCCGACAAAACTCCCACCGGCAGCCGCAGGACATAGCACGCAATCGAAAGCGGCGACAACAATGCAAACGTATACAAGTAGGAAATGCCAAGCGACCCGAGCAGCCCCGATTCCAATTCGTCCGATGAAACCCGCCGCGCCAGCGCATACCCCGGAAGAGGTAGCAGCAGCCAGAAAAGAATCGACGCCGACATCATGCGCCGCCAGTGTAGCGGGCCTGTGCGGCACCGACTATCGGGCGGTGCGCTAGTCTCACCAGGCTCCCATCACCCCGTCCTGAGCCAATTCGCCAGCACCCCCACCGTCATTCCCATCCTCCGCGCAAACGCCAGAACGAACCCCATCTACTATTAGTGCCTGTCCTTGGATTCCCCTGGATTCCCAATTTCCCGACTCAACTGCTCCTTACCATCTGAGCCCAATATTTGTTTAGCTTGTTGCTCAAGCCTCTCAAAGCCAGGCTCCGGCGCCCCAACAAATCGCAATACGGTTTTCTTACACCCGGAATGGGCCTGCACCACGAACCCTTCGGATTCGCGTGGTGAGAGAGTTAGTGAATCAACAGAAAACAACTCTGCACGTCCTGCGAATGATATTGCAGCTGTGCCAGTGAACTTGCCTGGCGCGGCCTTGGCAATAACAGCGGCTATTGCGAATTCATGCCAAACAGGGTATGGTTCATAGATTACACCACCATGTGGCACGGCTTGGGCAACTCCGACAATCGTTGAGTTGCTTCTGGCCCAGGCTCCTTTGCGCACGGAAAAGTCTTGGTTGTCCTGTGCTCCACCACTTGCATCTTGTATGGTAATACTCACCGTTGTTCTCGCGCAACCGCATACAGCGGAGAATAGGCAAAACGTAACTGGTGCGATAATCGTCTTCATGGGCAATTGAATCGAGCGAAGTAAATCAATGTTAGTTAATCTAGTGACAGATACTAACAAAACTCCCTCTGCACGCCGTCATTCACTTTTCCTGCTCGCCTTCTTCTTCGGCCGTGTCATCTTTTTCAAGGCCTGCCACCTGCCGAGGCCGAATGCGACGACCGATGGCCTTCGCAATCGTAGCTAAGTAAAGACGCAGAATGAATCATACACTCGCATCCCCAAAGTGGCCCTGGCGGGGTCAAGACGAGCGTTTTTCGGCTCGCGGACCATACGAAAGATTCGGCGTTTCTACTTAGTATATTATCCAAGGCCGGCGGGCGACCAGTATCAATCGCCCCCGCGCAGCGGCATCACACCATCCTGAACCGATTCGCCAACACCCCCACTGTCATCCCAATCCCCCGCGCAAACGCCCGCACAATCCCCATCGGCGCAAAACACACCATCCCCGCCGACCCCGTTCGCGACAACAGCCGCAGCGTCATCGGCAACTGCGCGAGCACCAGCAACCCCAACACCGCCGCCAGCGCCATCCGCCCGATCGGCCAATACGCCGCCGCCGCGCACGCCACGGCCGCCATCGCCAGCACCGGCTGCGCATGATCGACGACACTGCTGTACGCGTCGCCGCCCGCCGTGTGCGGATGACGAAAATGCAGATTCACACGCCAATACCCGTGATGCCGCTGCGTGCGCATGTAGCGCCAGAACTTCGTCGGGTGGTAATGCCCCACCTTCGACCGAAACTCAAACCGCAGCACATATCCCGCCGCGTGCGCCCGATACCCCAGCTCCGCATCCTCCGCACCCGGCGACCCCGGTCCATTGAAATATCGCTCGTCAAACCCGCCGACTTCCTCCAAGACGCGCCGGCGATAGAGCACGTTAAACCCGCCGAGGAAGTTCACCTCCGCACGCATCGCCGAGTGCCGCACCATGATCTCTTCGTGAATGATCCGCCCCAGCAGTGAATGCGGCACCTGATTGTCGTAACTCCCCCCAACCGCGCCGACTCGGTCCCCATCCATTCGTGCGAGCAACAACTCCAGCGCATCCGGCCGCGCGATGCAATCCGAATCAATGAACCACACCAACGGCTGCGCCGCCGCCCGCCATCCGACATTTCGCGCTGCACCCGGGCCGCCCGCCGGCCCCTGAATAAATCGAACCGGATACTCCGCCACAATCCGCGGCGTCTCATCCGTCGACCCATCATCGACGAAGATAATCTCGCGCAGACGCGTCCCGCCCGCCGACAGCAACGGCACCACGGCACCGAGGCACTCGCGAATCGTCCGCGAGCAGTTCTTCCCGGGAATGACAAGGCTGACACCGTCCATTACACGGCGACTCTAGGGCCAGTTAGCACATTCCGGCAAGCGCGCCGCATGGTCGTTTTGGTACAATGGAGGTCAGCCCTCGCCCCATATTGAGTGGTATGAAGATGCGTCCACTGAACCTCATAAGCACCACCACCCGCTGGGGATGCCTCTGCGCCCTCCTCTCCGCCGCCTCCTGCGGCACCAATCCGTCATGCAATAACAATGGTTCGCCGCTTCCCTTTCCCACCGGCGACGGCGCAGTCCCCGGTGACGTGACGCTCTTAAATGAAGTCCTCTTTCATCCCGCCGACGGCGCGGCCCCCTTCGTGGAACTCAAGATCGGCAATGCCGGTCCCGTCCTTTCCACGTTAAAACTCGTCAATCAGGACGCCGCGGAGTTCCCGCTCCCCGCCGCGCTCACGGCCTCCAACCCCGGCTCTCTCGTATTGATTCTCTTCGACGGTCAAACCGATGCCACGGAAGGCGTCGCGCACAGCGATCAAACGCAATTCTTAAACCCCGCGAAGGGCCGCATCGATCTTGTGGACACCGACGGCAACATACTCGACCGAATCACCTGGGATCCCGCCGACCCCGATTCCGCCCCGCTCGATGCCGGGGGAATTCTCCCCGACGTCGATTCCGGTTACGTTCTCGCCCGCCACCCAAAGTCCATCGCTCCGGACACAGCCAACGACTGGACGCTGCTGGACACCGATTTCCAATCCCCCGGCCAACCCAACCCCAATCCCTCCATCACCGCCCTGCTCCCCTTCAACGGCTCCACCCTCGCAGCGGGCGATGTCGAACTCAACTGGTATCCCGTCCGCGGCGCGAAGGCCTATCACGTGCAACTCGCCACCGACCCCGACTTCACCAACCTCCTCGTGGACACCACCATCGACGTCGGCCCCATCATTCAGACGCTTGCCCCGGGCATCTACCACTGGCGACTCCGCGCCATGAATGCAGACGGTACCTTTTCCGATTTCACCGACTCCAACACATTCGAGATCGTCGCTGACCTCGGCCTTGCCGACATTGCAGAAGCGGGCGAGCCCGACGACACAACAAAAGCAATCGTCGCCAACGCTGCGACCGCCCCGGGCTTGCGCCTCTCCGGAGTCCCCCTTTACAAACAACGCAAGGACACCCACCTCCTCCTTCTCGAATCCGACAAAGACACAGACGACCCGCAGGCCTTCAATAAACCACACCCCCTCGGCCCTCTCAAGCAGACCGACCTCGCCGACTTCTACAACTGCGGCTTCGCATGCGTCTCCATGGCGAACGGCTATTACGCTCGGGTCAACAACATCAACCGACCCAATCTCAGTCAGGACCGCATCAGTCACGAAATCTACAAAGATCCTGCCGTCTTCGGCGCATACAAAGGCCCCGAGTGGGACTTCAACTACGGTTATGGCTTCCCATGGGCCAGCCTCCGCAAAGGTATTTCCTTCGCTCTGAACATCAATGCGCCAGAGGGGATACCCATCGGAGCACTGGACCGAACCGGTCTCATCGATGATTTTTGGTTGGCCGTTACCGCCGCCATTACCAACAAAAACCCCACCATCATTACCATCCGGCAACCTCACGGCGGCTCCCATGCCTTGCTCGTCGTCGGCTGGACCTTGCGAGCAGGTGCCCGAACCCTCATCGTCCACGACCCCGGCACCACACGCGTCGTCCTGCACAACCTCGACCAAACACTCATTCTCTATTACTGGAAAATGTCCGGCGTCAACCGTGCCAATGTCAAAAAGGATGAAGACTCCATCTGGAACGATATAGACGGCGACGGCGTCTACGACTTCGACGAGGATACGCGATTTCACACTGACAAAAACGACATTGACACCGACGGCGACTGCATCAGCGACTTCGTCGAAATCCGCCGATCCGTGCTCGACAAAGAGCACGGCTGGGGCACGTACTTCTCAGCCAAAAAACGCAACGCATATCCCGAGTCGAATGGAAAGGCGCGACCGGATACCGACGGCGACGGCAATGCCGGCGAAAAGGACATCGACTCCGACGGCGGCGGCCTCCCCGATTCCGTCGAAGATCAGGATTACAACCTCGACGTCGACAAGACCGCCGGCGAGAGCAACCCCTTCGATAAAGCCGACGACTACCGCAAAATCACCGGCAAATACCAGATCATCCACAACATCGTGACCAACACCAGCGCCGTTCCTAACTACGCCTACAACGAAACCGGCCTCGACAAGCGCGTCACGGCCGACTTCACCCTCGAAGTCAAAAATGACGGCCAAACCCCAAAGCTAATGGGAACGGCCGACTGCAAATCGACCAAGACCTTCTACTACATTCACCGCACACTCATTCCGCCGTGCGACGCCTCCCGCCGCGATGGCTACGGCCCTGAACGAACATGGACGACCGTGCTCGACGGCCAATTCACCTGCTACCCCGGTCCGACTGGCAGTCCTCACAAAGTCCAGTTCTTCACCACCGCAAATCCCGACGGAAAACAAGTCCCCGACTCCGACATCTATCTCCCAAGCTGCCCGCCCGGCGACCCTCTGATTGTCCCCACCCTCGGCATCGACATGCCCGGTATCAATGCGACCTACAAACCCATCAAGGGACTTATGCATATGGAAAGCTCGCCGAACACACTCTTCCCCAACGAAACCGGCCAGCGCCAAGTTATCCTCGAATGCACCATTCAGCGACCGTCGTAGAGAGGAATACTGCGTTCTCCGTCGCAATGCGTGCCCTTAGAATACAAGCGTGCCAACCAATCTTGCCGAATTAACGCGAGCGCTACGGCAATCCGCGACTCGCTACGACCGCGACGATGCCTGGCCCGACGACTCCATCGCAGCCCTCACCGCCGCTGGCGCGTGGGAATGGGTCATCCCCACGGCATTCGGCGGCAAGGGCCTCGACCCGATCACCCATCTCCACGCCTACGAAGCGATCGCAGCCGGGTGCTTCGCCACGTTGCTCATCCTCAGTAATCGCGACGGCGCCTGCGAACTGATCGCCGCGGGCGAGAACGACGCCCTCAAGACCGAACTGCTCCGCAAGCTGGCCCGTCACGAAATCATGACCTCCATCGGCATCAGCCAGCTCACCACCAGCCATCAATCCGGTCCACCCGCCCTCACCGCCACGATTAAAGGCGACCAAATCCGCCTTACCGGATTCATGCCGTGGGTCACCTCCGCCGAAAAGTGCCAGTACATTGTCACCGGCGCGGTCACGTCGGAAGGACAACAAGTGCTCGCCGCTGTGCCCACAAACCTTCCCGGCATGACCATCGGCAAACCGTTCGATCTTGCCGTGATGAAAGGAACGCACACCACCGACATCCGCTGCGATGGCGTTCTCGTCGAACGGCGCTTTATCCTTCGCGGGCCGGCCGAAAAAGTCCTCGCCACCCGCTCCGGCGTGAAGCCCGCTCTCGTCGCCGCCGCTGGCATCGGCCTCGCCGGAACGATGCTGTCCGTCGCCGAATCCGCCGCCGCCCATTCCCGCCTTGCCGAATCCATCGCCACGCTGCGCCAACGCCACACGGCGCTGCGAACGAAAATCTACGACTTCGTCGCGTCGCCCGAGGCGCTTACCGCCGACAAGACCAAGGCCGCCATTCGCGTCGACGTCAACGAGCTTCTCGCCCAACTGAGCATCGCCGTCCTCGCTGCGTGCAAGGGCACCGGCCTGCAACGCGACCACGACGCACAGCGCCTTCTCCGCGAAGCCATGTTCTATCAAGTATGGGCCGCCCCCGAAGATGTGCGCGTCAACACGCTTCAGCGATTCGCTTCTTAACCAAGCGGCCTCGTGATTACGACTTGTTCTCGGCATTCATCGCCGCAACTTCCGATTCCTGCGGGCGCGAAAACCCCAGCCACGGCACGATCACCCCCGGCATTGACCACGCCATTTGAATAAGCCGCGCCGAGAGCGTGAGCGCCAGCATCTGCGATTCGTTGCACCATCCGCCATTCACCAGGACGCGAATGAACACCGCCTCCAACAACCCGAACCCCTGAATCGTGATCGGAATCGCCGCGAACAAATACCCGACCACCGATGCAAGCAGCACGGCGAGAAACAACTCCCCCTCCGTCTGTCCGTCGCGCGGGTGGATTCCAAGCCCCCGCGCCGCACAATAAATCGACCCTACGAAAAACCCATGCATCGCCAGCGTCAGCAGCAGCGACATCGTCGCCTGCCCCTTGTGACGACGGAAACTAAACGTCGTTTCATCGATCCGTTTGATCTTTTCAGCGAACGGCAGCCTCGCCAGAATCTGCTCATAGCGGACAATCCGGCGCACTCGATTCGAAAAGAACAGCAACACGCCGACGATAAACGCCGCCATCAGGTATCCCACCCATTTGCCATACTCCCCGATCATGTCCTTCTGCCACGAAATACCGATCGTCAGCGCGCCCAGAATCAGGAAACTCGCAAGCCCGATCGCCCGGTCGAGCAAAACGATCGTGACGCCTTCAGTGCGCTTGTGTGTCCGCTTCGCAATGTGATACGCCTTGTAGATATCACCGCCGGTGGTTCCTGGCATGGCGAAGTTGAAGAAGTTCCCCGCGAAGGTCAGCAGAACTGAATCCTTGTATCCCAGCCGGATATCCTGCGTCGCCAGCATCAATTGCAGTCGCCATGCAATGCCGAACGTCACCGGCGCATACATGAGGATCGCCCACAACGCCCAGCCCATGTCCGATTCGCGAACGATGCTCTTAAGCCCTAGTTCGATGTCGCGACCGGATTTTTCGTGAGAGGCCAGCGCGCCCCGCGCCACGGTCCGCTCCGCGCCCGTGGCCGGATCGCGCAGGGTCACCGATTCGGAAGACTCCGTGACCACCACATAGCGAATCGAAGGGGATTCCGCGAGCCGCGCCGTATCGTTCAGCGTCACCTTGCCCGACAAATACCATAAGGCCCCGCCGCAAAAGGCGAGTTTCACCAATCGGGAGATCCATTGCTTGCCGGCCGATGTCATCACGCGTCCACTTGAAAGGTCGGTAGCCTAACGGCATCGAAGATGAAAACCAACCGCGCGCGATTCAGCCGCCGAGCTTGCCGGTCGCAACGCGTGCATAAAGTGCCGACGCCTCATCACCCGCCACCTTCACCCACGCTGGACTTCGCCCCAGGTGCCCATCAAGCGTTGTGTTCACGATCACCAGCGCTGTGTCGATCCCCTCATAAAGCGCCATCGCATCAAAATACGCCGGATCGGCGCAGGCCCGCGCATAGTTCCGCAACCCTGCGTCTCCGTACAACTCACACCGATCGTCCAGATACACCGGCACCTCGGGTGCGTGATACATCAAGTAGCCGCCGAACAACATATCATTGAACACATGCGTGTTCCCACCCCGCGCCCGCGACGCCAGCGCGTCAACCGTTCGTGTCGGCCAATACTCGCTTGGCGGCCTCGCCCAACCGCGCCCAATCACCGGAACTTCCAGGCCCGCCCCCTGCAACGCGAGCGCCACCAACAACGCAACGACCGGGTACGCCCATCCATGCATCACGAATCGACGGCGCACCGCTTCACGCTTCAACTCCTCCACGAGGGACCCGAGTCGTGCAAACGGCGCCATCTCCGCCATAGCCAGCGTCGCGGTAATGGCAAACAGCGGCCCATGCCGCACACGCGACACCGCCAAACCCAACCACACCAGCGGCACCAACCACGTCACCCGTCGCTCGGTCCGCCACGCACGGATCAGCATCACCCCGTACGCGACCGCCAACAGCATCACCATCGCCCCATCCACCGACATGAGGTCAAGAGGAGCGTGTTCAATCATCAACCGCGGCAGAACGTCAGACCCCATCAGCCCGATCCACAGTGCCGGTAGTGCGGCACCATAGGGATTCACCAACACCGCTGCGACACAGCCACCGGCCATCGCGCCCACCACCACCACCTGCCGAGGGGTGAGTTTCTTGCGAGACACATCGAACCACGAAAACGCAAGCCACCCACCACTAACCACCAATACAGTCAACACGCCGCCCAGCGCACCACCGTGGATATTCGTCCATACCACCATCACGAGGGGCAACACAAGCAAACGTGTCCACGGCGCATGGCCCGAATCCACATCGCACAGAATCGAGTAGCAAAGAGAGATCCCCGCCAACGTCCCAAGGTGCGGTCGTGGGAAAAAGTGATACGCGCTCGCCGCCAGTGCCAGCATCGTCAACACAATGCACACCGGCGGACTCAATCCGGCTTCTCGCAACCGCGCACCAATCCCCCCATAGATCATCGCCAGGAGAATCGCCGTCGCAGCAAGTAATCCATCCAGTCCGCCGATGCGATGCACAAGCGCCATCAACACTTCGCCAAGCCACTGCTGCGCCAGCCACCGCTGCCCGCCGCACGTCGCGCTGTATTCGTCAATGGTCGGCACCGCGGCCGTAGCAAGAATCCGATCCCCCACGACCGTATGCCAGAACGTCCCCGGGTCGCGCAGCATCCGCTCCCGACCGACCGCCGACAGGCCAAGCCAGATCGACAGAAAAAGTCCCAGATACATGCGAGTCGAGGTTTTCGGAGTATCCCCCATCGTGGCTACTATCGACGCGCCACGCGCCCCGCTACCATTTCACTCCCCGTTACGGGACGCAGTGGACTTCAATAGAGGACGAACATGGATCCGTTCCTTCTGGCGGCAATCGACGAAGCGAAGCAAGGCCTCAACGAAGGCGGAATCCCCATTGGCTCCGTACTTGTCATTGATGGAAAAATCGTCGGCCGCGGCCACAATCGCCGCGTCCAGAAAGGCAGCGCCATTCTTCATGCTGAAATGGACTGTCTGGAAAACGCCGGCCGCCTAAGCGCGAAGGATTACAGCCGCGCCACCCTCTATTCCACACTTTCCCCGTGTGACATGTGCAGCGGCACTGCCCTGCTCTACAAGATTCCGAGAATCGTCATTGGCGAGAACACCACCTTTAAGGGACCCGAGGAATATGTCCGTTCGCGCGGGGTAACCCTCACCATTCTTAACGACCCGATATGCATCCAATTAATGAACGATTTCATCGCCACCCGGCCTGAGTTATGGAACGAAGACATCGGCGTTTGACTCGCCAGTCCACGTGATCCCGTTTGTTATCACCCTTCACGAAAACCCGCGTGCACAATTGCACAGGCATGGCCTGCGCTTGCTAAAGGGAATTGCACGTTATCCCGATAGGGGGGATGACCTACTGCTCGACGGACGAGACCCACGTTAGTGGTTCCGGGCGGTGGTCGGGGGAAACCGGATCGAATCGGCCACCCGAGATTTTCAACCTTTGGATGGACCTGCGGCGACGCACAAACAAACGTCGCCAACCGGAGCAAACACCATGAATCGCAATCGGCACAACGCCTTCACACTCGTCGAACTGCTCATCGTCGTGATCATCCTCGGCATTCTCGCCGCGGTGGTCATTCCGCAGTTCTCAGACGCCAGCACCGATGCCCGACTGGCCTCGTTGACCACCAACCTCCAGACCATCCGAGGACAGATCGACCTCTACAAACTCCAGCACAACGGCGCCTACCCTACCCTGGCGAACTTCGTCGATGCGATGACGAAGAAGACCGACGCTGACGGCACCATTAATGCCGCCACCGGCAAGTTCGGTCCATATCTCCAGCGAATTCCGAATAACCCCTTTACCGTCGGCGGCACTGGAAATGATGTCACCAACGGAGCGGCCGCCGCCAATAAGGCATGGTTCTACGATGCCGCCACTGGCGCATTCAAGGCCAACAACGGCGGCTCCACCAACGGTGTGGCCCACGATACGCTGTAACCCACTCGGTTACTGTCGAAATCCATCCAGGAGTCGGCGTGATCATAACGATCACGCCGGCTCTTTTTCTTGCGCTGGGGCCTTTCGTGCGTCCACTAACTCGCGGGTCCGCTTGCGCCCGAATGAAGCACCCCCGCCCGTTTCCCGATATGCAATCGAGAAACCCACGCTCGCGAACCGCTTCCCGCATCATGCGGCAGCGGCGAAGTACGCGAACGAGTTCGAATGACTAGTTACGCCCCGAAAAAAGGAACGCACACCATGAAGCGAAATGCATTCACGCTTGTCGAACTCCTGATCGTCGTGATCATCCTCGGCATTCTTGCGGCCGTGGTAATTCCACAGTTCTCCGATGCCAGCACCGACTCGAAGGTCTCCGCGTGTCAGGACAATCTGCAGACCATTCGCAAGCAAATCTCCCTGTACAAGCAACACCACAACGGTACCCTTCCCACGCTTGCCAATTTCGTCGACGCAATGACCAAGAAGACCGATGCGGATGGAACCATCAACGCGGCCACCGGCAAGTACGGTCCTTATCTGAATCGAATCCCCAACAACCCCTTCACCGTCGGCGGTTCCGGCAACGACGTGACCAACGGCGCGGCCGCCGCTAACAAAGCGTGGTTCTACGACGATGCAACCGGTGACTTCAAGGCCAACGATGCCGGCACCACCAGCGGCGTCGCCCACGACACCTATTAAGACCTTTGCATGAAAAACGTCCGAATTGCTCGGACGTCCTATTCGCGGGACCGGTCGGCGCTGAGCGTTTCTCGTCAGGCTTACCGGTCTCGCGAACTTATTGGAGTCTCCTTGCATTCGATGAGCCTGAAAGATGTCAAATGTATCGTAAGTTTTTTCTAAGTGATTTCGGGCTGCTCCGATTGCTATGGAAGCGTCACGATGACACGACCTAAAAAACAATCCGGCCTTCAAGGCACGCCACGCCGAGCCTTTTCGCTGGCCGAGGCGCTCATCGCCGCAACGATTCTCACCATCGTGACCGCCACCGCCGCGCTCCCGTTCGCCGCGGGCATCCAACAGGCAAACGAAGCCGCTCGGCTTGAAAACGCCTCGGCACTCGGCCAGGCCCTCATGGAAGAAATCCTGGCCCACCCCTTCTTTGAACCGGGTTCCCGTACTGCCTCGCCGGGCCCGGATTCCGGGGAAACCAATCGCTCACTGTTCGACAACGTCGACGACTACCACGGCTATACCGAAGTTTCCACCGGGCCGAGGGACTATAAGAACCAACCCATTACCGACTCCGCGTTCACCAACATGTACCGCGAGGTCACGGTTCAGTACATCGCGTTTCCCAACCAGACCCCGAGCGACACCAACAGCCTCGCCCGAGTCACCGTCCTGGTGAAAGATGGAAATGCCGTACTGGTGAAATTGGTCCGAATCTCGGCTCGAGAGGACTAAAGCCATGACACAAAATACTGCTTACCAACGTCGCGCCTTCACCATGATCGAGCTGCTCGTCGCAGCGACGATTACCGCCATGGTTGCAACGGCCGGCGCCACCTTCATCTCCGCCGTCAGCAATGCCAGCCTTACGTCGCGCTCCATCACGGAAACGAAAACCGCCGGGCACTATGCCTCCTTCCAAATGACCAAGGTCATTCGCGAGTCCCGCGGCGTCGGTCAGGTTACGCCCAACGCCCTCACCCTCTGGATCGCGGATACGTCGGCCGACGACAAACTTAATCTCTATGAAACCGGGGTCCTAAGATACGACGCCACGAATAAACAGGTCGTGCTCGACTATGTTCAAGCCGCGAGCGGCGTATCCCCCACCACAACCGCGTCGACCGCCACCTTTTCCGACGTGGCGCTGCTTTCCGCGGCAATGCCGACGGCGGATAAAAAATCCATCGTCTGGGCGGAGAACATTGATAGTCTCACCTTCTCCGGTCAGGCATCGACGCTTCAAACTCGAATGGTCGAAGTCACCTTTGTCGTGAACAACACCGGGACGCCTGTTGCGTTCCGCGCCGCGGCCGCTCCCAAGGCTCCTGCAGATTACCTCTTCTACCCCGAAACCCAGGCATCCCCGTTGCCAGAGTCGACGCGAAAAATACGAAAGGCAATCTCTCCCTGGGGCGGACTCTCGGACCTTTCCGGAACTATTCTTTCGCCCGCCCTGCTTGCTCTGTAATACCGGGGTGAAACACCAATGATGTGGATGCCAAGACACAACCAGTTCAAACGCCGACGAGCCTACATTCTCGTTGTCATTCTCGGTTTCGCGGCGATTGCCACCTCGCTCGGCCTGGCGTTTCTCGATGCCAACAGCACCGTCATGCCCGAAGCCGTCAACTACCTGGGCGCGATGCGCGCCGGCTACGTTGCCGGTTCCGGCGTTGTCACCGCCGCGCACTATCTCATCTATCCGCCCACCACCGTTCCGTACGGCCAATACCTCACCAGCATGTCCGGCGTCAGCCCCGACGGCTCGACCGATTATTTCGACGTCTCGGTTCAGCGCTCCGATGCCTGGACCCCCCCCAAGACCGACCCCAACCTCTATCGAATCACGGCGCTCGGCGTTGCCACGGACGGAGACGGAACGCCACGAGCCAAAAAGTCGATTACCGCCGAAGTCATTGTTCCCGCCACCGGGAAGTGGAACATCCCGTATGCAACCCTCTCCCGCGGAAATCTGGCCATTGCCGCGATTCAAAAAGTCTACGGTGACGCCCATGCAAACGCCAATCTGAGTGGCCCCGGTTATTGCAATGGAAAGCTCTCCGCGAGTGGCACATGCTTATGGTCCGGAACCGGCCCGCCGACGTCGATCACCTCGCTCGCGCCAACGGTCTCGCCAATCCCGGCCGCTAATCCCGCGCTCTACGCCTCCTACACCATCCAAGGCAAGACTTACACCGGCTACACCGGATTCACGGCGAACACCATCACTGCGTCCGACGCGGCCGCACTCAATGCCATTGACATGTCCGCAACCAACCCCGGTCGCATCCTAATTGCTCAAAGCGGTAATCTAAGAGTACGAGCCGGCGTGAACCTCAATGGAACACTGGTTGTCGATGGCAGGCTTGAACTGGACGATTCTTCAACGATTCAAATCAACGCAGTCCAGTATTTCCCATCCGTCGTTGTATCAAGTGACCTTAAAGTCCTCAGCAACGATTCGACCATTACGCTGAATGGCCCGGTCATTCTCGGCGGCAGAATCGACATGAACAGCAAGGATCGCGTGACCATTTCCATAACTGGCCCGTCCATCGTTCAACAGGGCGTTGCCAATACGAAGACCACGGACAGCCTCATCTGCACCTATTCCGCTAACCGTGCTCTCTTCTGGGACATCGAAAACGCACCCACCCCTCAGCCCATGACCGTGCTGAGCTGGAAGGAAAACTGACGAAGGACCGTCATGAACAACATTACATTATCCGTGGATCGCTTCACTCGAACTCTTCTCGTTACGTTGACGCTCCTGCTCGCCGTAATCGCGGTCGAACTCTGGATCGGACAGGCCGATCGAAACACGGTCTCGGCCCAGATCCCCGATACCGGCCTCCAGCGGCAGAATATCGTTGAAGAAGCGCGCAGAACCAACCAATTATTGGAACAAATTCTGACCCAATTGCGAACTGGAACCATGAAGGTCAGGTCGGAAAGCGCCGATAAACCCGAAGGAAAGAAAGGCAAATCCGCGCCATGAGGTTTCATCGCGCGCCGAGCCTTGTGGGAAAGGATGGATGCAATCATGCGTCGACGTGGATACACCCTCATTGAAATTGGTTTCGTCGTCGTCGTCGTCGGAATCATCATTGCCGTCTCGCTGCCCGATTCCGACACCAAAGCGAAGCAAGAGGCCGCGACCGCCGCCGCCATGTTCGAGTCGGACGTTAACTACGCCCGCGGCAAGTCGATTGCCGACCCCACCGACCCTCTCGTCATCAAGCTCGACGCCGCCAACAAAAAGTATTGGCTCGCCAAAAAATCGTCCCCCGACACTCCCATCAACCACCCTCAAACCGGCAAGCCGTTTGAGACGAAGTACGGAAAGGGCGGGAAAAAAGGGCTGGAAAATGTTGACATCGTGGGCAACGACTTCGGCGGCGACGGCGTTCTCGGTTTCGACAGTGTCGGCAACATCGATCAAGCCACGTCCGCCGTTCTGCAGTTGTCCTCCAAGGGCGCGAGCGTCGAGGTCATCGTAAAGCCCGCCGCCGCGAGAACCACCACGAGCACGACGTTGACCAAGACGCTCACCGTCGAGGGTGGAAAAGTACTGGAATCCGTAAAGGATCCCGCCGTCACGGAAGAGCCGAGTGTGATCATCAACTAGCCCACGACCGCTGGGCAACGTCGACCAGGAGTAGTCAGCAGGCGTGTTTCGAAAGCGAATTCATACGCATCCAATCGCCATTGACTTCGGCGCTGCGAGCCTCAAGCTCTTGCAGTTCGCCGACGTCAACGGACAGCCTGCGCTCCACGCCGCCGCGCAATACGACCTGTCGGCCTTCGCCCACGACACGCCCGCCTTCGACGACGCCCTTCGACAGGCCCTGCTCGACGCCCGCAAGTCCGCCCCCTTCGCCGGAAAAGTCGCTGTCGCCTCGCTGAACATCGGCGACTTCCAGATGAAGAGCCTGCGCCTGCCGCAGATGCCGCCTGATGAACTGGCCGCCGCCGTCGAATTCGAGGCACAGGATCGTTTCGATCTCGCCGGCAAACCCGCGCAGTTCCGCCATCTTGTCGCAGGGGAAGTCCGCCACGGAAACGAAATCAAAGAAGAAGTTCTCGTCTTCGCCACGCGGGATGAGATCGTCGAACGACGCATGAAACTTCTCGAATCCGTCGGGATGGAGCCGATGGCCATCGACCTCGCGCCCTGCGCCCTGGCCCGCTGCTTCATTCGATTTCTCCGGCGCGCCGACGACGCAACCGCTGTTAACGCATTCGTCGATGTCGGCTGGCGCGGCGCCTCCATCGTCATCACCAAAGGCATGGAACTCGCCTTCATCAAAACCGTCGACATCGGCGGCGACGTCTTCAACGCCGCCGTCGCCCGTTCGCTCAATGTCTCACCCAAGCAGGCCCGCGACCTTCGACTGAAGCGCATCAAGGCCGCCTCGGGGCGACGCGCCAACGACACGCCCGCCATCGCACCCGACATGGACGCCGCCGTGCATGACGCCCTGCGCCCCAAGCTTGAACAACTGACCAAGGACATCCAGCTCTGCCTCCGCTATTACGCCGTGACCTTCCGCGGCCAGCGGCCCGACAGTCTCACCTTCGTCGGCGGAGAATCGCTGGAGCCTTCTCTCATCAAAACGGTCTCCGAGGAATTCGACGTCCCGTGCATGGTCGGCCACCCGCTGCGCGGCATCGGAAATCTCGGCGTGCTCGCCGGACTCGAACATCGCGCCGCGCAGCCCTCCTGGGCCGTGGCCTGCGGCCTCGCACTGCGCGGTTCGCAGTGGGTGAAATCAACGTCAACCACCGGGCCGCATGTGCCCGCCGTCGCAACGGCCTGAACAAAGGATCGGATCGCAAACGTGAAAGACTGCGACTTCATCCCACAACACCATCACGAGCAGCGGGCCATGCGCCGCGCCGTGCGTCGCAGGGTCTCCATGCTCACCGGGCTTGTCGCCATGATGGGCGTCTGGTTCGTCGCCCACCAGCGCGACATCGCGACCGCATCCGCCATGTTGACCGATGCGCAAAGCCAGGAGGCCCAGGTGCGCGATCTCGCCGCGAAGAAACAGGCCATGCTCGATCAACAGGCCCGCCTGACCGCGAATGAGGAACTGCTCCGCAACCTGGCCAGCCCCACCGACCTCACGATCGTCCTCGCCGACCTCACCAAACGCGTGCGAGAACCGTTCGTCATTACCAAGCTCCTCGTTCACGCACCCTGCGTCTCGCAATATGCCCGCCGCGCTGACGATGATCGAATTGTCCCGGTCAAGCGTGGGAGTGACGCCGGCGCAGCGCCGACCATCGCACCGCTTCACCAGGCGCCCTCCATCACCATCCACGGCATTGCCCGCGCTGCCCAGGACGTGATCACGCTCTCCGCCCTGCTCGAGGCCTCGCCCCTCTTCGACCGCGTGCAGATCGTCACCCAATCGCCCGGCGAGTGGAACGGCCGACGCGCCCACAAATTCGAACTCACCTGCGACCTCGTGCCGCTGCAACGGAGGCATCCATGACGCTGAAGAAGCTTAATCTCACCGTCGCAGGTTCGGCCATCGGCGCAACCGCCATCTTCCTCGGCGCACTGGTTATCCCGGGCACGAAGAAGCTCAACGCCCAGCGCACCGCCGTCAAAGAACAGCTCATCGCCGTCCAGCAGGAGCAGCAGGCCATCGGCAATGTCGCCGATGTCTATGCCTCGCTCGTCGAACTCACCAACCGCAATCGCGACTTCCGCAAGAAGCTGCCGGTCGAACGACAGTTCGGCGAATTCCTGCAGGCGCTCTCCGACACCATGAATCGCCACGGCATCGAGGAAGGCGCCGTGCAGCAGAAGGCCGAGCTGCAGGTCGACGCGACCGCCCTGCCGACGCACCTGGCCCTCATCAAAGGCACCGGCATCCTGCCCGTCGAGGTCGGTTTCGACGCCACCTTCCAGCAGCTCTTCGACTTTCTCAGCGGCGTGCAGGCGCTGCCGCGGCTCTCGCACGTCGAATCGCTCAAGATCACCAACGACGAGCAAAGCCCCGGCCGTATCCATGCCGAGCTTGTGCTTCACACCTACTACCGGCCCGACACCGAGAAGTCGAACGTGCAATAGGAACCTGCGATGAACGCGTCTCTCAAAAACTCAATCGCCACGTTCAAGGCGCAGGCCGCGGCCGACCCGAAGAAGTCCGCCGTTCTCGGCATCCTGTTCTGCATCCTGCTCGTCATCTGTGGCAAGCAGTTCCTCGGCAAAGGCGGTTCGGAATCGACCGCTCCCGCGACGGCCGCCGCCGCGCCTGCGCCGGTGGCACAGGCCCAGAAGCCTGTCTCGCAGACTCCCAGTATCTCCCCGACCGATGTAACTCCAGTGCCGGTCGATTCGACACCAGCGCACGACAAGGCCGCTACAGCGCCGCCGCCCAAGCCCTCGAAGACCGCAGTGGCCGACGACCTGCCGCGCAAGCCGGCCCGCGACCTCTTCACACTGCAGAATTGGTCGGCCTATGCGCCGACCTTTGGTGTTGCCGATAGCACCGCCAAAGGCGCACCACGAAGCGAGTTCTGGAGCAACATCGCCAAGGCCGCCGACGAATACCGCGACGCCCGCCGCCAGGAGGCACAGGCACTGGCCAAGGACCTCGCCGAACTCAAGCTGCAGTCAACGCTCACCGGCGCGAACCCCAGCGCCTACATCTCCGGCCACCTCGTTCACGAAGGCGACACGCTGAGCGGGTTCTACGTAGCTCGGATCGAAGAGCGGCGTGTGCTGCTGACGAAGTCGAGTTACACGTATGTGTTGGCGATGCCGTGAGGAGGCTTGAGGCTTGAGGCTTGAGACCTGAGTCTTGAGACTTGAGTCCTGAGTCTTGAGTCTTGAGACCTGAGGCTTGAGACCTGAGTCTTGAGTCTTGAGTCTTGAGTCTTGAGACTTGAGACCTGAGGCCTGAGGCCTGAGTCTTGAGACCTGAGTCTTGAGTCTTGAGTCCTGAGTCTTGAGACCTGAGGCCTGAGTCTTGAGACCTGAGTCCTGAGTCCTGAGGCTTGAGGCGCTTAGGCAGCATTTCTTCTCCACACGTTTCCGCTCAGGGCCGTGTTCCACCATCAGACGCGTATCAGGGATCGGGGCTTAGCTCTTCGACGCGGATGCTTTTTTGATGCTTCATGCGATCGCTTGGCCTTTGTTTGTGGCGCCGATTGCATCTGCAGAGAATGTCGTGGATCGAGGCGCGCGCGGTTGGGTCGGTGCGCGAGAATCGCCCGGAGGGCGGGCGATGGTTGCCAGTGACTTCAGTCACTGGCGAGGGGTTCTTCTTTTCTTCTTCCGTCCGGAGGACGGGCGCGGGGCGTGGATTTGATTTGAGATTTGAGATTTCAGAGGGGGCGTTGACTGGTGTGGTGAGTGGGTTGGCGGATTTCGCGCCACACTCGTCGTCGGTCGATCTGTTAATCGGCAAGCCTGAGTCGGAGGTTCTCGGTGTGCTTTCGCCGAACGGCAAACCGTCGTCGTGACGGTGTTCATTGTCGCACGGATTGTTACGGGTCTTAGAGTCGCCTGCGCGACAATCCGTTCCCGTCGGATTGGCGCTGGATTGGGTGCAATTCGCGGGAAGGGATTGTCTCCCAGGCGACTCTGCGACCCGATCGTCGTGGGTGCGAGAAGGGATTCTCGCACCAGCGGGAGAAGGGAATGTCTCCAAGGCGACTCTGCGACTCGCACCAGCGGCAGATTGTGCCGAGTTCATGGGAAGGGATTCCCCCTCTGTGTGGGTGCGAGAAGGGATTGTCTCCAAGGCGACTCTGCGACTCGCACCAGCGGCAGCGCTCGCACCAGCGGCAGCGCTCGCACCAGCGGCTTTTTCGCGTTCGGCCATTTGGCGTTGGAGGTTGTCCTGGTGTTCGTGGATCATGGCGATGGTCTTGAGACGGAGTAGTTCGGTTTCGGGGTCGGCGGGCGGGGTTTTCTTTTTCCGGTCATCGAGGGCGATGTAGGTGTTGGAGGCCGCGCGGTAGGCGAGGGTGAGGCGGTGGAGGGTCTTGGAGTCGGCGTCGGGGTCATCCAGAAGGATGCCCAGGAGTTTGCGGCCGAGGAGTTGCGGGAGAAAGCCCGACACATCGGGATGGTCGGGCCGGATGCGCTCGACGATCTCTTCGAAGTCGGTCTCTTCACGGAGGCGGCCGGCATAGCGGTAGAAGGCGGAGCGGCTGACGCCGTGGTTTTCGACGCCGAATTGGAAATAGGCCTCACTGATGTTGACGGATCTGCGCCGGAGCGCGATTTCGATCTCTGCGATGAGGTCGGGACCGAGGATGGCGGGGACGGTGGACTTGCGGCCGTTGGCGTGGTTCGGGACGGTGGACATGGTGGGACCTCCTAAAAGAACTGGGACAAAGTGGGATAAAGTGGGACGGGGAGAGAATTGAGAGCACAGGGTTCACGGGTCCGAGGAGCCGAGGGTCTGAGTGGAGGACGTTGTTGCTTTGCAACATGGGCGGTTCAAACGTCGAAAAATCGAAACGTCGAAACGTCGAAATAGTGGCCACGTTCATGGCGGTATCTTCTTTCGAGGCGGCGCCGGCGCATGACGTTGAACCCGCTCCCTCACGGTCGCGGCTCTGTGAAGGCCGCGATGCGCGCGGAGTGGGCGCGGCTCGGGCGAGGGCGGGTCGCGCGAGGGCGCTTCGCTTTTTTTGTTCCTACCTATCAGTCTTGCTCACCGTTTCACATTCGCTGTGAAATGATTGGAAGTGGTTGTGGGGGAAGGGGTTGGGATCGCGGATGCGATGATTCATGCAGAACCCAAGAATTTGCCGCAAACGGCAGCTGTTTCGGCCGGGAATCGACAGAGACTTTCGAGTCTAATATCATGATCGGTTGTATCGTAATCGCCAAGAACACTGGTGAGGGCCATCATGCCAATCGATAAGTCTACTACAGCATCGCTCAGAAAGTTTGCCGACGCATTTCGGGAAGCCAGAGATCGAGGGGCAAACGAATCTGACACTGTGATGTTTCTGGTCAAGTTCTTCGAAGAAGTACTTGGTTATGACAGCCTAAAAGGCGAGATATCAAAAGAGCAGGCGATTAAAGATCGTTATTGCGATATCGCGCTCAAGATTGAAGGCACCGTTCGTCTACTCATCGAATGCAAGGCGGCAAGCGTCAAGGGACTGCAAGACAAGCACATTGAACAAGCAGAAAACTATGCCTCCAGGGCCGGGCTTCGTTGGGTTTTGCTCACAAATGGAATTGAGTGGAAGCTCTTTCATTTGTCATTTGCTGAAGGGGAAGGCATCAACCATGATCTTGCATTTGAAGCAAACCTGTTAGATGAGCTTGAAGCCAACTTAGACGGTTTTTGGGCCAAGCTTGAATTGCTCTCACGCGATCTACTAAAGAAGGATGTGCTTGAAGAATACTGGGAACAACGGAAGGCGCTGGGACCGGCGTCCGTTGTAAAGGCTTTGTTTGACCATGATGTGCTAACCGTAGTGCGGCGCGAACTCAATCGCGTAGCGCCTGCACGTCTTGAAATGGAAGACGTCTTCAAGGCGATTCGTGATGTCCTTTCTAAAGAGGCGCTCATGGCGGCCGGCGAAATTACGTTTAAGAAACGCAGACGCCGGAAGCGCAAGGTGACTCGCACCGATCAGGCAACGGGGCAGACTGTTACTGAGGAAATCGAAGAGGATGCGCCAGACGACGGGGACGTTCCTTCTGGCGAGATCCCCGCCCCACCCGAACCCTCACATCTCGATTCGCTTCCCCCAAAAACCGGCGGATAGCGAGTCTTGAGAATCCGCGAGCAAACAAAGACCGCTTGCTCGCGCGTGCGGCTCGTTGGCCCCCTACCCTCTCACCAATTCCCCCGGATGCCAGACGCGTCGGCGGCGCTTCGGCGGTTCGCTCTTTGGCTGCGCCGCTGCGGCGGCGGTTGCCAGTTCCACTTCGGTCGCTGCGCCCATGCCGCGGCTTTCTTCCATCTTGCGGCGGTACAGCTCGCGGCGCACGACCACCTGCAGCGCGACGACCAAGCCCACCATGACAAACATCAATTCCAGGTATTCCTCGTTGTGGAAGAAGCCGTGGATGCAAAACGCCAGCAACCCCAGCATCAGGCCGCGCGACCAGTGGTAGGCCCAGCGCATGTCGGTGGGCAGGCGGCGGGCCCAGCGCATGAGGACGTAGGAACTGCCGAGTGAGCCGAGGACGATGGCGAGCCAGAGCGGATGGCCGACGAGGCCGAGTTCGGCAAGGTTCTGCAGAAAGATGTTGTGGGCGGCCTTGCGACCGCCGACGAAGGCATCCTTGGCGATTTCGAAGTTGCCGAAGCCGACACCGAGGACGGGGTTCTGCTCGAGGAGATCGATGGCGACTTCCCAGGTGAAAAAGCGCGAGGAGGCCGAGCGGTCGGATTGAAAGGCGAGGATGGAGTTGATGCGGTCGCGGACTTCGCTGCCGGACAAGGCGAGGGCCACGCCGGTGAAGAGCAGGACGGCGACCATGGCCTTCAGGCGATAGCGGCTGCTCCAGGCCATGCAGGTGAGGACGACGGCGAATGCCACGAACCCGGCACGCGATCGGGAACCGATGACGGCGAGACAGATGAGGGCCGACGCCGCCAGCAGGATCGAACGCCAGCGGGTGTGTTTCACCGACATGGCGAAATAAAAGACCATCGGCAGGACCATGACGCTGGTGAGGGCGAAGTAGTTGTTGTCGTAGGTCTTGCCATAGACCTGGTGCGGGCCGAGGACGATGACCTTGAGTCCGCCCTTGATGGCCCAGAAGGCGACGGAGAGGGCAACGACGATGTACAGCACGCGAAAGCGCCGCAGATCGGATGCGAGGCCGGTGAGCAGCACGACGACGAAGTTGACTTTCCACAGGCCGCGAAATTGGTCGGTTGTGACATCCATGGGATACGGCACGACGAGGCGCGTCATGGTGATGTAAAGCAGAAGCGCGACGCATGCGCCAAGCAGCCAGTGCGGTTCAAAGATGGGGCTGCGGATGATGCGCTCGCGGAGGTCGACGATGCGGCCCTGGCGGTCGAGCTGCGGCTCCCAGATGCGGCGCTTCACGCCGATGGCGATGGCCCCGATGACGAGCGGCACGCCGACGAGCATGGCATCGGGAAAGGACGGCTGCCAGCAGAGGAGCTTGGGCTGAAGCAGTGAGACGATGTAATAGGCGCAGAGGCCGAAGAAGGGCCGCATGAGGATGATCGGGAGGATGGAGAAGAGGATGGTCAGGTAGATGGCAAAACGCATGGGAGGTCCTGTTTTGTAATATCGGCTGGACGACGGGTCGCGCTACGAAGGAGTGGACGAAGGACTGCGTGCAAGGCGGCACCGGCTCGCTTCCATGTGAAATTGGCCTCGGCGTGGCGGCGGGCGGCGGTGGCGAGGCGTACGCGAAGCGGCGCATCCTGCGCGAGGGTGCGAATCGCGTCGGCCATGCCGTATTCGTGACAGCCGTCGGCGAGCAGGCCGGTGATCCCGTGAGTGATGATCTCTTCGGAGGCGGTGCGTATGGTGTGGCTGCTTCGCAGGGCGATGCAGGGCAAGCCCGCGGCCATTGCTTCGGCGAGTGCGCCGCCGAATGATTCGCCGCGCGAGGGAAATGCAAAGACGTCGGCGGCGTGGAGCACGGGTCGTACGTCGTCGAGCGCACCGAGGAAGCGGACGCGATCGGCGATGCCGAGTGTGTGCGCAAGCGATTCGAGGGCGGCGCGTTGCGGGCCGTCGCCGGCGAGAAGGAGACGGATCGTGGGGAGTGTCGTCGCGGCAACGGCGCGGAGGAGGAGTTCAACATTCTTCTCGGGCGCAAGACGGCCGGTCCATGCGAGGGTGAAAGCATCGGCGTTGAGTGCGAATCGACGGCGGGCGTCGGTTCGCTGGGCGTCGGAGGCGGGAGTGAACGCCACGGCATCGACGCCGCCAACGGCCGCAAAGAGACGGTCACCGGCAAGCCTGTAGGCGCTCATGACGCGATCACGTGTGGTGTCGCTGTCAAAGATGACAGCAGCGGCAACGCGGAAGGCGGCGCGCTCATTGCGGCGGCGGAGAGCGCGGTCGATGGCAAAGTGGACGCGCGCGGTGAGCGGTTGGCGGCATTGTTCATCGCGTTCGGCGGCTTCGTGAAGGATGGCCGATCCGCCGCAGACGAAAACGGTCGGCACGGTGCGAAGTCGCTTGTGTGCGGCGACGGCCTCGGGTTGGCAGGAGAGGAACATGTCGTGGCCGGTCGGGAGCGAACGAACGAGGGACGTCGCGTTGTGGCGGCGTGTTCGCGATTGCAGGGACCAGTGCAAGGGCTGCGACTGTGCGACGGTGAGGCGAAGCAGCGGGAAGCCTTCAATGGTGTCGGCGCGGCAATCGGTCTTGTCCTCATGCACGGCGAATTCAATTTGCCAGCCGAGGGTGGCGAGTTCGCGGGCCAGTTGCAACGCGCGGCGCGAAAGGCCGCAGCAGCGGATTTGCAAGGTGGGCATGTGCCAGAGGATTGTCACGCGGCGTCCTCCTCACCCAGGCGAGTCGTCGACGCGGCGGTGCGAGGGATCCAGAGGCGCGGGTGCGCGGGGGCGACGACGCGGTCGATGAGTTCCGCAAGACGTTGGGCTTGTCGCTCGCGGTGGTATTCGGTGAGCGCGGCGCGGTCTCGGCGAGCCGACAGCGAACCATCCCGATGGCGCGCGATCTGGGATTGCAACGCGGCGGCGATGTCCACGGGTGAATGACTTGGGACGACGGTTGCGTTGCCGGCGCGGTGTAGCAGGCGCTGCAATTCGGTGCCTGCGTGGACGATGGCGAGGATGTGGCCGCCGAAGGCGAGGTATTCGAATGTCTTTGCGGGAATGCAGAATCGACCGCGACCGTTTGAAGGTGTCATGAGCAACAGTGCATCGGCATCACGCATGGCGCGGATCGCATCGGCGTGCGGAAGGTAGCCGGTCTCGGTGAGGAGCAGTCGCCATTCGGGGCAGAGGGAGGCGCGCTGGGAGGCGGAGAGAGTCCCGACGATGCGGAGTTCGATTCGGTCGCGAAGGGATGGATCGACGGCGATGAGCGTTGCCAGCGCTTCGAGCACGGGGGCGATGGTTTGATCGCCGTAGAGCGCACCGACATGGGCGACGATAAGACGGTCGTAGGTGTTGCGCGGAGCGTGCGGCGGCGCGTCGGCGGGGTCGTAGCCGTTGGGGAAGTATTCGAAACGATCGGGCGAGATGGCGTGGCGGGCGGCCATGGACTCGGCGACCTCGGGGCAGGTGACGACGATGCGATCGGCGAAGCGGACGATGCGGCGCTCGAGCAAGGCGAGGAACGTCGATTCGATACGGGAGTCGCCACGGTCCCAGTTATCAAGCAAGGCATCGCGCAGGTCGGCGATCCAAGGCAGGCCAAGGCGGCGGCGCAGGTGCAGGCCGATGAGGTGCGTGGCGTGTGGCGGGCCGCTGGTAATGACGGCGTGCATCGGTGATTCGCGGCAGATTTGTCGCGCGGCGCGAATGGCTGAGGGCACCCAGAGCGATTCGCGTTCGAAGGCGGGAAACGTGTCCGCGACGCTGTTGAGTCGCCATGCGATGGCGGATTCGAATCGCGGCGAGCCGGTGAGCGCACCGACACGCGCGGCGATGCCGGCGGGTTCGCAGCCGATGACGCGGTGGATGCGTGTGGACGGGTGTAGGTCGCTGACGAGCGTTGAATCGGAGAGGCTGTAGTGGCCGTGGCCGGCGCAGAGGATGTGCGGGCGGAGGCCGTGCGTTGGGAGATAGCGCCCCCACTTGGCGACGCGCTGGACGCCGCTGCCGCCCATCGGCGGGAAGTGGTAGGCGGCGATCAAGACATTACGCAGGGCCATGGAACGAGTCTCGTTGTTAAACAAGGCGGTCGACGATCAGGCGTCGCAGTCGCCAGGGCATTGCCGGTGCAAAGTCGGGTTGCATGAATCGCGAGAGGCCGCGGCGAAGACGCCACGCAGCGCCCTGGCGCGGTTTCGATTGATGACGGTCGGCGCGGAGGCCGATGGCGGCGAGTGCGTCGAAGGCGCGATTGGCGACGTGGTCGACCGTCGGCTGCCAACCGCATTCGTCGTAGATGCAGGGTGTGCCGAGCGGATTCCACACGGTTTCGTAGCGTTGCCGATTGGTCATACCGAGCCTTGTCCATCGGGCTTCGGAGCCGCAGCCCCAGACGTAGTGGGGGCATCGACACAGGCTGGCGAGATGCAGACCGCCGGTGGATGCGCCGATAGCGAGGCGCGTGCGCGAGAGTTGGCGGATGGCGTCGGCTACGCCGTGGGCGTAGGTCTCAACGCGAAGGCCGTGGCTTCGGAGTCGGGCGGCGAGATCGCCCCACCATTGCGCTGGTTGATTGCGCTGGTCGGCGATCGAGCGGCTGCGGGGGATGAGAACGATGTCGGACTCGATGGGTGCCGGTTCGCGAAGATCGGCGAAGTGCTGATGTCGTGAGGTCGTCGGCCAAATGGTGGAGTCGAACGGCGGCGTCAGGATGTCGGTGGAGTCCCAGTCGTCAATGGCGGCGCGGCACGCCTGCTTGAGGAACGAATGTAACCGGGACGTCAGTTGTTCGGCAGGAAATGGTTTGCCGCTGTCGTCGATGCGGTGGTCGTCATTGGCGTGGCCGGGCATGTCCGGATTCTCACATGCGATGAACTGGGATTGATTGGCGGCGAACGAAAAGTCGTAGAGCGGTTTGCGATCGGCCGTCGCGACGACGACGACGCGCGAGTGGCCGCCCTGGGCGACCAGCCATCGCACGCGGGCCTGCCAGTTCATCAGCTCCCAGCCGAACTCTCCGACATAGGGTGCGAGGACTAATGTTCGACGCGGCTCCTTCACTCGACACTCCCGGCAAGAGCGATGTCGCGCGTGGCGGGCCAGTCTTCCATCATTTGCTCGAAGAGGTGCTGCGATCCGCAGACGGCGGGCTTGCGGCTGAGGTCGAAGGGATCGACGGCGCCTTCGTTGGTGCGGCGCCGCATGTCCAGCGCAGCGCGATGCCAGGTTTCCTGCACGATGCGCTTGGTCTCGGCGGTGTAATGGCGCTTCAGACCGAACGGATACGCCACGGCGAGCGGCGTGCGGCCCGTCAGCCGGGCGATCTCGTCGCGCGCCGTTGAGATTTCGCGTGTCTGGTCGTCGTAACTCAGTGCCGAAAGGACCGGGTGCGTGTGTGTGTGGTTGCCGAACTCGATGAACTCGGGGTCGGCCTCGGCGATCTGCTCGGATTCAACATAGGGCCTCAGTTCAGCGGCGAGACTTGAGCCGGTTTTGCCCAACTCGTTCAGCACGCTTTCGAGAATCGCGGGAACATCAGCGCGGTAACAGCGTCGCACGAAGTTTCCCAGCGACTCGCCCGGGCTGCGGCCGGAGATGCCGGTCGAGGCCAAGGCGGCCTGCACGCGCGACTCCTGATCGTGCGCCAACAGCCATGCGAGCTTGTGTTGCCAGAGGAGATCGCGATTACCGATTACTGACGTCACAAGGAACGCGGTCATCGGCAGCCGCCTGCGAAAAAGCATCGGGGCGACGGTGCGCATCAGGTCAGCATAGCCATCGTCAAACGTGATGACAGCAGCCCGTTCGGGGATTTCTTCGCGTTCGAGTCGCTCAATCAGCGAGCGGAGGCTCATCACATCGTAATTCGCAGCGAGGTAGTCGATCTGCCGTTCGAACTCGACGGGGGTGTGTCGCGCCGCGCTGCCGGCATCGAGGACGCCGCCGTGCGCGCCGACGCGGTGATAGGTGACGATGTTCACGCAATGGTCGTTGTAGCGCCGCCGCAAGCGACGAACCAACTGGCCAGGCCATGCCTCGAAAGGCAATTTCTTCAACATCAAACTCATTTGTTCCTCGCTTTGGCCGCGCGGCGATGGCGCGTCGCGGCGTTTAGTAGTTCCGCAAGTTGTCGCGCCTGATAGGGGCGCGTCTTTGGATAGAGTTGGACGGCACTGCGCTGGGCGTGCAGATCGCCGGTGAGCCAGCGACGGTACATGTCGCTCAAGGCGCGGGCGATGGCGGCGGGGTCATCGGGATCGCAACCCCAGACGCCTTCGAAACCGCGCAACTCTCTCGCAGCGGCGCCATCCGAAGGCACGGCCGCCAGGATTGCGCGACCACTGCCAAGACATTCGTAGACCTTTGCCGTCGTGTCTGACATGCCGCCGGGCATGTTGGGAAGAAGGACGACGTTTACGTCTGCAGCGGCCATGCGAGCGAGCGTCTCGGCGTGCGGCAACATGCCAAGATAGCGCACGCGGCCTTCATCGATCGGGTTGCTTAGCTCCGAGACGAACGGGCCGGGACGGCCGGCAAAATCGAAACGGGCGCGTTTATCCGCACCCGGTGTTTCACTGACGAAGCGCCGAAAACCTTCGATGGCAACGAGCGGGCTTCGCTTTCCGTAAAGCGAACCGGCATAAAGCAATTTGAACTCAGAGGATGGCGCGGGTCGGGGGACGGAGGCAAAGTCGGTTGGATCGAAGCCGTTGGCAATGGTGACAAACTTGCGGCCGGTCGGATCGCCGTAACGATCCACAAATCGCGCGGTCATTGTGTCGTTGACGCTGATGACGTGGGTGGCGCGGTGAATTACCGCGGCTTCGGCCGTTTGGGTGAGCCGGTGACCGAGCGATGAATCCCATTGTCGCCAGTGAATATATTCGGCCCAGGGGTCGCGGAAATCCACGAGCCAGGGAAGGCGGAAGATTGAATGCACGGCGAGGCCGACCAGGTGATCCGAGAACGGCATGCCGGAGGTGAATACGGCATCGAAGCGATATTTTCGATGGAGCTGCACCGCCGTGCGTACCGCCTCCGGCAATCGCCAGATTCCACGATCGGGGAATGAAAGCGCTTCGTACACGTGCTTGAAGCGCCAGGTGAGCGCGGCCTGCCAGTGATGTGCATCCCACCCGAACCACGACGTAGCGCGTGACAGTTGCTTCGACAGCGTCCGGGCGACCGGGCCGGGCCAGTAATCCATCAAGGGATTAAGTCGTTGGACGACGGTGTCCACCGGGATGTCGGAGAGGCTTTGGAGATCGGCGGCGCGGCGGACATCCTGCGAAGAGCCGGAGGTGTGCCGCATTGCGCCGGTGATGACGAAGGGCTTCCAGCCGTGGCGGCTGAGGTATTTGGCGAACTTTCGGACGCGAATGGCGCCGACCGAGGCGACGGGTGGAAATCGGCTTGCGATAATGAGGACGCGGCGCTCGTCCAAGCTTACGCGGTCGACGAAGTCGTCGTTGATGGACGACGAGGGCACCGGGCTGCGACGTGACGCCGCAACGGCGCTGCACGGAGCCACGGCCACGGCAGGCCCGCTGGAAGCGTGACTCTCGGTTCCTTGAAACACTGCCGGCTCCATCCGCGCGCAGGCGATGCGCCGGGATCCGTCCCATATCCCATCGCCATGTCATGTATCGAACGGGGTTTATCGCAACTGAAATGAGATCAGGGTGAGTTAGGCGCGGAGATTATGAGACAAAACGGCCGACTTTGCGCGTTGATTCGCCGCAAGCAAACCCACTTACAAGCGGTGCGAGGGGCATTCGACGACCGGGCCGTGCGGTTCCCACTGCCCCACTGATGAGATGGCATCGCGGCGCGGGCGAACCGAGCAAGAGTCGCTCGTAGTCGCGCAGAATCTGCTCCCACGAATGGTGGCGCTCGATGCAGGCACGACCGGCATTTGCGAAGAGGTCGCACAGCGCGTTTTCGCGGAGTAGTTGAATCGATTTGGCGGCAAAGTCATCGGCGCGGTCCGCAACGACGATGTCGCGCCCGGCTTCGGCGTGGAGTGCATAAGCCGACGCTGTTGTGGCGATGACGGGCCGCGCAAGGGACATGGCTTCGAGGATCTTGTTCTGCAAACCGCGGGCGACGCGCAATGGCGCGACGATCACGCGGCAATCCTGAATGAATGCGGCGACGTCGTTCACCGTCCCTGTCAATTCCACGCCGGGAGTCTTGGCGAGCCGCCTGACCGAGCGTGTGGGATTGCGACCGATGATGACGAACTGTGCGAGAGGAATCGCCTTGCGAATGCGCGGCCAGGCGTTTGCGACAAACCACTGGACTGCTTCGACGTTGGGCGGATAGTCCATCGCGCCGACGAAACCAAGGCGTGGACCGAGCGAGGACGCGGGTCGCGCCGGGGCCGCGGGCATGGTCACACCATTGCCGACGACGTGCAGGCGATATGACAATTCGTGATGGTCGAGGAGACTTCGCTCGCGATTCGTTATTACGGTGATGGCATCAAACAGGCCAAGGGATTGCTCTTCATAGGCCCGCAGGCGCTTGGCTTCGGCGCGCCAAAACCACGCCGCCGGCCCACGACGGGACTCTGCGTATTCGGTCCATTTCTGGCTGTCCACGTCGCAGAGATCGAGCAGGCGACGGGATGCGCGGGCGGCGAGTGCGTATGGCGCCATGCATGCGGAGAACGCGGCGACCGCGTCGAACTGAACGCGCCGCGACCAAGACTCCATGAGGTCGAACATTCGGCGGTCTCGGTATGCCGCCAGTGTCGCGCAGGTTCCGGTGGACCATGCCCGCAGCGCGCGCCCTGCTGCTTTTCCTCGCGACCATGGAATGATCGCGACCTCGTCGCATGCTTCTTTCAAATACGCGATGTGTTTGGCATCGTCGGCGTCATCGGAGAAGCAGGCGCACCAGACTCGGTGCCGTTTCGCAAGATAGTCGAGTTGGTGGTAGGTGCGAATGCGGTCGCCCTTGTTCGGCGGATATGGAAGCCGATGGGCGAGATAGAGGATGGTTTGTTGGGGGTCCATGTTTTGTGACAAGGGGTCTGGTTTTTGATCAGATTACATCTCAGGCGGGCACGGAGGCCCGCCCCACTTTGCCATTCGGCATCCTTTGGCTATCAAGCTTTTCGTCAGCCGGGGATTGATTTCGACAGCCAGGCTCCGAGTGGGCGCGTGACGGGAAGGGGTAAGTGCGTCCAGGCGCGGCGCGCGGCCGCCCATTTTGGGGAGCCTGGCGCCAAGTCCGGGGCGCGATGGCCGGGCATGACCAGCGTTTGATAGCCCAGCAATCGCGGTTCGAAGCCGAAGGAGCGTTTGAACTCGAAGGGGCCGGTGTTGTCGATGCGCGTCCGGCCGAAGTCGTAGGTGTCGCAGCCGCGCTGGACGGCGAAGCGCATGTTTTGCCAGTAGAGGTAGTTGGTCAGGCCGTAGAGGTCGGCGCGTTCGTCGACGCCGACGAAATAAGGCATGGCCGTTTTTCGGTGGACGAAGCTGAGCAGGCCGGCGACCGGGCGGCCTTCGTGGCGGACGACCTGTGCCGCGGCGTTGTCACCAAGTCTTTCGAGCAGCGATGTGAAGAAACGCAACGGGTAGTTCGGCGAACCGAGGCGCCGCATGGAGCGGGAGTACAAGTCCCAGACGTCGGCGACCAACTCGTGCCCGGTTTCAAACGACACGGTGTTGCGTTCTTCGCAGCGACGGGCCGCAGCGCGGGCTTTCCGCGGGATCATGGCGAGTACGTCGTCGGCATTCGAGGGAAGCGTGCGAATGAACGCGGCGTGAGACTCGCGAAGGGGAAGATTTTCGATTGACGGCTCCATCGATCGCAATTCGACGCACGAGGCGCGCACGCGAATGGCAATCGTCCTGGTGTGCTCGATCAATGCCGACGAGACAGCGGGGTCATCCGAAAGTGGGCCGCCGTACGTCGCATACGGAACGCTTAAGAGAAAGCGGCCCGCGAACAGACTCTGTATCTCAAAGAGCGGGAGCACACCAACCACTGCACCGTCGCGCAACGCAACCAAGTACCACGGGCGATGGCCGAAGGATTCCTGAACCGCGGCTTTCCACGCGAGTCCGTGAAAGAGCGTGGCATCGGGGCGCGATGAAGCGTACGCATTCCATGCGTCGTCGCCGATCGACTCGAGGCTGGTGATCTGAATGTCCCGGTTCGACATGTTGACGCTTTGCCCGCCCTGGGACCGCGGGCTGAAGGAGATTCCTAATCCCGCTCGTCGGCCTCGTAGGCGTATCGATCCACGTTTCCACGGCAGCCGGCTGCCACGCACCCCATGACGGAGAGGTTGTTCGTTTGCAGCCATCGCACGGACTGCCGCACGACGTGGGTTGCCGTTTCGTGCATCCGAACGACCATGATCACGCCGGTGCAGAGCGTGCCGATCACGCCGACATCCGACGATCGCTGCACCGGAGGTGTATCGACCAGGGCGAAGTGGTATCTCTCGCGGATTTCGTCAAAGACGCGGCTGGTGATCCGCGAGTGCAGGAGTTCGTTGGTATTCTGGCCGCCGATGTCGCCGGCCGGGAGGATGCTGAGGTTGCCGAGTGGCGTTGAGCGAATGGCCTCGTTCAGATGGGCCTTGCCGGTAAGGACCTCGGCGAGGCCGGGGCCGGGGGAAAGCTGGAAGAGTTTCGCGAGCGACGATTGCTTAAAGTCGCAATCAACTGCGAGGACGCTCATGTGGCGCACCTCGGCGAGGACGGCGGCGAGGTTGGCGGTCGTGACACTCTTACCTTCGCGTGGGACGCTGCTGGTGAACGCGATGCAGCTTCGCTCGCCGGGCGTGAGCCGGGAGAGCAGCCAGGTTCGCACGGCGCGGTATTGTTCGGTGATGGCGCCGGTGCGATCGCGAATGGCGACGACGGAGGAGTGCACGTCCCAGTTCAGCGGAGACGACGGTTCGGCTGTGATGGCGCTTCGACTGCGCGGGGATTCGATTGTCGGCGGAGGCGCAACAAGCAGCGCCGGGGCGGAGGCACCGCGCAGATCGGCCGTTGACCGCGCCGTTCCGGCATCGCCGATCACTCCGACGCGGAGTTTTTCTCTCCGTTCGGCGTCGGCCTTCTTAATTGCGTCTGCGATTCGTCCCATGTCCCTTATCCGTTATCGACTCGATCCGAGCAACAAACTGAAGACGCGATGCGGCGACTTCTTGAAAACGTCGTAATCGCCGGGATTATCAATGCTCAAGTATGCCATGGCTCCGGCGACCATCAGGCCCAGCGAGAGCGTGAAAGCCACGGCGGGCATGACCACCATGCTTCGAACCATTTGCCGCTTTCGCGTGGCGGCGGTCATGATTTCGTCAATGCTTTCGATCAGCGGGATGCCGAGTGTGGTCGCCACGCTTTGGGCGGTCCGGAATGACCGGTCGAGCAGTTCGGTGAGCAATACGACGACCACGCCAACCGCCGCGCCGATGGCGAGACAGATTCCCATCACGAGCCGCGGATCGGGGGCGCTCGGTCGGACGGCCGGCTCGACATCGCGGACGGTCGCGAAGTGGATGCCGCGATTGGAGTCTTCGAGCGTCAGGATGTGCTTGATGGGGCCGAGGTTGGCCTGCCAGGTTGAAAGCTCCTCATTCGTTCGGGCCAGGCGGTCCTTCAGCTTCGCGTAATTCCCGCGCTGCTCGATCATGGCGGCGTGAGTGCGTTCGATCCTGGCGAGTCGTTCCTGATTCTGCGTGATGCGATGTTGTAGGGTCGCGATCTTGGCTTCGATTTCGGCGGAGCGTTTTTCGATTTTCTGTATCGCCGACGACGGGGCGAGCGAGGCGGTGGACGATACAGCCCGTCGAAGGTGCTGAGGCGTGCGCTGGATCAGCTCCTGCTTTTCGGTGAGCGCGGAGGTCATTCGCAACACGTCGGGGTGCAGATCGGTCATGCCCTTTTTCATGCGGGCTTCGACGATGTCCTTCTGCAATGATTCGATCTCGCTAACCAGCGCGGCGTATTCGGGGTTCGGCTCTTCCACACCGTCGGGTTCCATGGAGCCTGGCTCCGCAAGCGCGGCGGCGCGGGCGTCGGCGAGTTGCGATTGTTCCTGTCGCAACTCGTCCAACTGACGGGCGAACTGGGCGTTTTCAACGGACAGCGAGGCGGCTTCGGCCTTTGACGGGTCGGTGGCGTCGGGGTTGATGCCGGGGTAAGCGACTTCCATTTCGAGAAGTTGCTTCTGAAAGGCGTCGGCCTGTTCGCGGCAGCGGCTCGATTCCTTCTGGAAGAAGGACTCGACGCTTCGCAAAATGTCGGTTGTGCGTTTCTGCGTTTTGCGAATGTAGCTGTCGCGCAGGGTGCGGAGGGTTTCGGTCGCCGCCGCCGCGTCGCTCAATGTCAGGCGAATTGACACGACGTCCCGATTGGGTGATGTCTCAATCGGCTTCACCACGAGGCCTTTTGCTACTTCGTTTGCCAATTGCTGGCGCGCCGCCTGTCCGCCGGGGGTCAATTCGCCATTTGCAAATTGCTCCACCTTGTTCGGCAAGCCGCACTGGGCGAGCGTTTTCTCGATCATTTCGGGGTCGGCGAGGTCGCCCTGCATTCGCTGGCGAATCTCGGTGTAGGGTTCGGTCCAGCTTCGGCCCATCATGCTGGCGAGAATGGGGTCGTGTTCGCGTCGAATGATGGTGCTGACAGTCCATTGCCGCGGAATCCACAGTGAAGCGATCATCGCGGCCGTGGACATTCCGAGGAACGGGAGGAGAAAATACCACCGGCGGTCGCGCACGACGCGCCACACTTCCCCAAGCGTGTGGCGAATATCCGTTACGGAGAATTCGTCAAAGTGATGATGATGCATGTCTCGTTCTCCGACCGCGCATTCGCTTATCGCCGACCCGATGAGTCGTATTGCTCCGCTGAATCCCGAATGACGACCGGTTGCGCCACGGTCTGGCCCGTCGCCTGTACCGGGTACAGGAACTCCGAGATTCGCATTCCAAGCCACGACCACGGCGTCGCCGGGACGTAAATGATGTCGCCTTCCTGCAAGAGTACGTTCTGATCCGTCTTGCCGCCCTGAATGAGGCGATCGGCGTCGATCGTCATCACATGGCGTTCCGCCGAGTCCTTGGCGGGGCGAATCAACTTGATCTTGCCCTTCCAGGCAAACCTGTTTGGCTGGGCCAGGGCGAGCGCGTTGAGCAGGGTGTCGCGACCCGTATAGGAGTACACGCCCTCGCGCATGACGGTGTTGTCTCCGAACACATAATACTGTTTCGAGTTGGTGCCGGTCACGCGAACGTTGACTTTCGGATTCTGATAGTAGCGGGCGAGCAGGCCTTCGAGCTTCTGAGCGATCTCGGTCGGCGTCAGACCGGCGACTTTGACTTCACCGAGCAGCCGCAGGGTGATCTTGCCATCCTGTCGAATCGTCTGCGATTCACCGTCGATTTCCACCGCCTGAGAGGAACTGATGTCCAACACATCGGGGGGCTGCACGACGTATTCAACCGCCGACACCGACGCATCCTTTGAGTGAATGAAGGAGTTGATCTCGTGATCCGACGGGCCGCAGCCACTCGCGAGAATCGTTCCGACGAGCAAGGCCGCCGTCACGACTCGCCTGGTTTTGCTCGTGAGTTTTGTTCGTCCGATCACGTTCATGGTCTTGCGTCCTGAAACTGATCGCCGCCAGACTCCGGCCGATAGCCGACGTGTTCAGCGGCGTTGCTCGTCGGCTTTATCGGGATGGACCCACCCGGGCTGAACTTACGAGTTCTCGCGGGTTATTCTGAGTCGTTAGGTGAGGGTGCTTGCGACCGAAATGGGCGACCGGCAATTCTTGCCGATTGTACGATGCGCCGGGTGACCTCATTGGTTTTCGAGGTTGGGCGCCATTCATTTTCGGCCACTTACGCCTGATCCGCGGAAATCGCACGCCCCATAAAGCGGGCTTTCCGCCTATTCCGATAACCAACCATTGAGAACGCATGTTCGTGCGCCCGCGCTGCGCCATTGCTTCGCCCGAGTCGGCGGCGCGGTCACGAACTCATCCTCTCGGAGCGCGACATGTATTGCGAAACCTTCGGCCTCAAGACGCTGCCCTTTAACAACACCCCTGACCCGCGCTTCTTTTTCAACACGCCCGATCATGAAGAGGCATTGGCGTCGCTGATTTATGCCGCCCAGGAGCGAAAGGGATTCGTGCTGGTCACCGGTGAGGTCGGTTCCGGCAAGACGCTGTTGAGTCGGATATTGCTGAGCCGATTGCCGGCCGGCGCGAAGACGGCGGTCGTCACGAATACGCGACTTGATGGTCGCGAACTGCTGATTGCAATCTGTCGCGAGTTTGAAATTGAGATCGCTGACAACGCGACGCACGCCCAGCTTGCCCGGGCGGTTGAGGAGTTCTTGCTCGAACAATACGCCAAGGATCGGCTGTCGGTGGTGGTGCTTGATGAGGCTCAGAATCTGCCGGCCGAGGCGTTTGAAGAGTTACGGATGCTCGGCAATCTGGAGGCGGATGATGCCAAACTGTTGCAGGTGCTCATTCTGGGGCAGCCGGAGTTGCAGCAGGTTTTCCGCAGGCCGGACATGCGACAGCTCTATCAACGGGTGTTTCGCACGTTTCATTTGAAAGCGCTGACGCCGGAACTGACGGCAGCCTACATCGCGCATCGACTGGCCGTCGGGGGAGTGACCGATCCTTCTCGCATCTTTGAGCCGGCGGCGATTGACGCGGTCTATCAGCATTCGCAGGGAGTACCGCGCCTAATCAATCAGATTTGCGATAACACACTCCTGGCGGCTTATGGGGAATCGATCACCTCGATCACGGCGACCATGGTGAATGAGACCGTGGATCAGATGTTATCGCTCAAGGCCGCTTCGGCAGCGGAGCAATCGCCCAACGTGCGCACGCTACTGGGCATTGGAGCAACCACCGACGTGGGCGGTCATCACGATGTGTCGCCGCGTGGCGCCGAACCTGATCGGCCGTATGCGGAACTTTCCGCGCGCCTGGACCTCGCGTTGCAGTCAATTGCCATGCTTAAGGCGGAGTTACGAGAAAAAACGGATGAAGGGACCGGCGCGCGTCGAAGTTCCAGGGAAGTAAATCAGTTCCGGGCCGAGGCGGCCTCGGTCCTTGATGACCTGCGAGCCGACCGCGAGTTGTCACGGCGGCAGATTCAGGAACACTTGGAGCAATTGCGTTCGCAGACTTCGCGCGTCGACGAGCGAACGAATCGTTCGGTTAATGAGACACAGGCCGCGCTCGCCGCCATGCGCGATGAAGCGGCCCGGCTCATGACCGAGGTGCGCGATTACATCGAACGCAAGGAAGCGCGCATTGCCGAATTGGCCGCCGATGAGCAGGCGGGGTTGCAGACCGCGCGACAAGTGCGGGCCCAATCGGCGGAGATGCTCAAACAGGCTGAGGCGACGTCGCGCGAGACGCGCGACATGGTGGAGCAGATTCGCTCGCACACCGATGCGGGGCGTGCCGAATTCCAGCGCGAGAAGTCCTCGCTTCTCGAACAATTCGGAGAGCTTTTCGAACAGGTGCGAACACAGAGCGAGGCCTACGCGGCCCGGAACGCCGACCTCGTGGAGCGACAGCGCGCCGAGTTCGAGCAGAGTCGGCTTCAGGTGCAGGGGCTTGGCGAGCAGCTTCGGCAGCGGATCATCGCTCTCGATAAGCGATTGACCACGGTCGATGAGTTCATCATGCAGCAGGCCACGCCACTGACTGAGCAGCGCCGACAGTGGAAAGAGGAAGTCACCACGGCGCTGGAGCAGATGCAGCTCGCGCGATCGGCCGTGGAACTTGAGGTTCGCGAGTATCGGGCGGCGCGAGCGGGCTTCAGCGAGGAGGCCGAGTCGATCCTCGCCGCCGTGAAGGGCAAGGCCGCACGGGGGATGGACGAGCTTTCAGCCGCATGGAAAAAGGCGACGGCCGACGGGGAGTCCGCGATCGGCGCCGTCCGGGCGCGAGTCGAGGAGATGAAAGCGAACATTGAAGCCACCATCGCCTCGCTCACGCCGGCGATCGATTCGCTCCAGAGCAAGATGTCGGCCGTGACGGGCGATGCCGGAAAGCTTCAGGACGACGTCGAGAAACGAATCACGAAGGCACGGGCGGAATTTGATGAACTGGCTCGTCGAAGCCGGGAAACGCTCGATCAGAAGGCGAACGAAGTTGAAGTCGCCCAACGCCGCAAGCTGGATGTGTTCAAGACGGAGGCCGACACCTTTGCACAGCGGCTTGTTGAGGCGTCCAACAACGCCGCAGCGCGGGCCGAAACACTGTCGCGAAAACTCGAGGACCGTCTGGGCGTCTGGCAGCAGCAGTTCATTGAGTGCCACACGCAATACGAAAAAGAAACGACGCGACTGCGGGCCGACGTTGATGCCATCACACGTCAGGTGACGACGGTGCTTGGCGATGCGACGTCGCAGCTCGCGACGGTTTCCACTGATGCGGCGAACACCTCGAAGACCATTCGCACTGAACTTGGCGATGCGCTGGCGGCCGCCGATGCGCAGGCGCGAAACACGCGTGACGCCGCGGAAGCGTTCACCGTCGGCATGATCGATCGCCTCGGCACCATTGCCCGCGAGGCGCGAAACGTGCTGGCGCAGACGGATGCATCCATTCAGTCGATCCGCGAGGAACGAGATGGCGCGGTCCGTCAGCTTGGCGATATTTTCGCGCAGATGACAACGCGAGCCGGAGACGCCCGAGTCGATCTCGCGAACCTTGCCGAGGAAGTGCATCGTGCGACGGAGGCGAACATTGCGAAGATCCGCGTGACCGGCGACGAAACTCGCACCGATGTCCTTGGGATTCTCGAACAATCCCGGAAGGAAGCGGTTGAGGCACACCAACGGCTGGCGATCGTGGCTGCCCAGGCGGAAAAATCTGCCGCGATGACTCAGGCCACCGCCGAACGCCTGCTCGCACAGGTGCAGGCCGGGGCGACGGCACTTCTCGAACATGCCAATTCGATCCTCGCGCAGGCGCCCGAGGCTGCCGGTCGGGTGGAGGCGCAGGCTCGCACGGTGTTGGCGGACGCCCGCACAATCCTGAGTGAAGTATCCGCGCACCGACTCGAAATCGAGGCACACTCGGCAAAGGCCTTGGCGGCGTTAAACGCCGCGACGGACGCAAACGGCCGCGCCGAGGATCGGGCGGAAAAGATCCTTTCCACCGCCGAAGCAGCCAGACAAAAGGCAGAGGCCGCATTGAATCTGCCGACCACGATCATCGAGCGCGCTGCGGAAAACGCCGCGTCGCTCTCCGATCTGTGTCAAAAGACATCGCGCATCGTCAAGCACCTTACCGCCGCCGAGGCCCGTGCCGTTCGTGAAACGCGCACCATCGAGGCGGCCAACGCGACGGCGACGCAAACGTCCGAGTTGCTGCGGCAGCATACGCAGCGCGTCGCGCAATTGGTCGCGGTGATTCGACAGTTGTACTCCGCCATTGACACGAAGGTGGATCGCATTCGCCAACGGCTCACCAGTGCTGACGAGCTTTGCCGAGTCGTGCCGAAGGAGATTGATGCACTACGGGATGCGCTGGCCACACCGCGACTTGCGGCCACGGGCACGGACGGCGCGGCGTCGATGCCGACGGCGAAGCGGCGCACGACGACTCCGGTGCAAAAGGTGATTCCCCGGAAGCCCGAGGTCGAACCGATCCCGTTCGCCAAAGGCTCACTCGGAGAAATCGTTCAACGAAATCAGAAACTGAATGCGTGGCTCAAGGATGTGCTGAATGAAACGGAGACACTGCCGCCGGCGCCGGTTCGCCCGGATGTTCCGGCTTCAGATCGCACGGAGTCGCCGACCGTCGCGCCGCCACAGACCATCGCGAAATAGGCTCGACACGCCGATCCGCCAGCCCGCAATGCGTTCGCGCATAAAAAAAGGGCGGACCCGCCTCGCACTCGGATCCGCCCCACACACAACCGACCCATTTCTGGGCCTGGTACGTTTGAAGCCGAGCGGTATAACCCGCCCGTTTAGCTTTTCGTTTCCGACCGTCTGGCCGCCCGAAGGCAACTTACCCGGTCGAAACTCATAGGGAGCAATCACCGTGCCAGATCGAGCAAGGTGGTTTGTCTCTTGAGCGGTGGCTGGCCATAACTCATTGACAATTATGGCGTTACGTGCGATTGCGAGGCAATTAGAATTCTTTGCCATGACCGAGCACACACCGTCAAACGTCCCGTTTGGGGGATATTGCCCAATTGCGTCACAGATTCTTGGGCGCAATTTCCCAACCTGGCATCGCCAGTCCATTACACCGGGTTGGAGTCGCAGCGGTCAGTCATTCGTACGTAAAACCGGGTTCTTTGTGACCCGATGTACCGGCCATGGCAATGCCGGCAGTCCCATGGGACCAACTTACCCGCCTGGCGGGCTATGTTTCCGACGAAACCTGGTTGACCGTTGAGGCCGGCATGGAGATCTCACTCCTTATTGCCGCTATCGTCATCGGCCTGTGGGCATTCCGGCGACCCGTTCCACGACATTCGTCCCGACCCCAATAGCCTGCCTCGCATCCCCCAAAAACAGATCGGTATCCTGAAAATCCTTGAAATCCCTGAACGGTCTGGCAAAATCGGGCGTTACAATAGCCATACGACCTCAATCGGCGAGGCAGCAGAGCCAGACGATTGGTGTCTTTCAGGATTCGATGCCGAGTCGACTGCTCGGTGAACGCAAGGAAACGTCAACAGACAGAAAGGAGAACGGGATATGCGCAACGCAACGTGGCTTCCCCTGGCTCTGATCGCTGCAACGGCGGCGACGGTGTCGGCTGCGCCTGCGGAAGGTGACAAGGCCCCGGCGATCAAAGCCGCCGAATGGATGAACCTTCCGGCGGGAATGAAGGGACTGAGCGCGGGCGACCTGAAGGGTCGCGTGGTGATGGTCGAGTTTTGGGCAACGTGGTGAGGTCCGTGCCGTCGAGGCATTCCGCATCTCGTCGAGATGCAAAACAAGTACGCTGACGACAAGGACTTCCTGCTGGTCGCCCTCTCGGATGAGCCGGTGGAGACCGTCAAGCCCTTCGCCAAGAAGAACAAAATCAACTACATCGTCGGGATGGACGCCAAGTCGACCTTCAAGGACTTCGGCATCCGCGGCTATCCCACGATCTTCGTGCTGGATAGGGCCGGCGAAATTGTCTACAAGGGCCACAGTGCCGAAGAGGCCGAAGACGCCATCGATGAGGCCAAGAAGGCGAAACCCGAAAAGCCTGTCGCCATCGAACCGCTCGGCTCCGGCGCGGCCAAGACCGCGTTGGCCAAGGCCGACGACCTCTTCAAGAAGAAAGAGTATGCCAAGGCGTTGAAGGAATATGAGAAGCTCGCCAAGGTGTACAAAGACACCGACGTCGGCAAGAAGGCCAAGGCCCAGGTCGCCAAAATCAAGGGCGACAAGGCCATGATGGCATCGGTGGCCGAAGGCGAGGCCAAAGCCAAGTGCGAGGATTGGCTGCAAACGGCTCGAATGCTGGCCAAGAGTGGCAAGTCCGAAGATGCCGCGAAATACTACAAAAAGGTGATCGAGCAGTTCCCCAATTCGACCTATGCCCAGACTGCGCAGGCCGAATTGGCCGGCCTATAGTTCGGGACATCGACGCGTAACCACTTCACCGCGGCCGGCAGGAGCCCCCTGTCGGCCGCGTTTTCATGCGCTGTCGGCCGGTTCACTTCCAGCCCGGTCTCGCGTCGATAAACACAACAGATAACGCAACTCGCACGATACAGGGACACCCATGCGCGCCTTCATCACCGGGGCCACCGGCTTCATCGGTCGCCGACTTGTTGACCGCTTGCTCAGCGATCAACACAACGTGACGGCGCTGTTTCGCAAGGACGCACGGCATCTCCGCTCCGTCGTTGGCAAGGTTCGCGGGACACTGGACAACGATGTGTCGACGCTGGCGCGGCTGATGCGAGGCCACGACGTTCTCTTTCATCTGGCAGCGATGAACTCTAACGACCCGGCCCACCTCGGGACTTTGCTTTGCATCAATGGTGAGGCGACCCGAAAGTTGCTCGCCGCGGCTCGCGAGGCACTTGTCCCCCGCTTCGTTCTGGTCAGCACGGCCGCCACGCTCGGCGTTTCGACGACAGGCCAACTTCCGCTCGATGAATCCGCGACGGCGTCGGATGAGTTCGTGCGACGAAACCCGTTCATTCGCAGCAAGCTGCTGGCCGAAGCGCACGCGCGTGAGGCGGCATGCGCCGGTCAAACCGTGGTCACCGTCAATCTCGGCACGGTTTATGGATCGCACGATCCATCGTCGTATCCTGGATCGCTGGTTCGCCAGGTGGGTCGGTCGCGGGTGCTCTTGCTCCCATCGGGCGGCGACAACGTGATCGACGTTGACGACGTGGTCGACGGCATCATCCTTGCGGCGCTACGCGGCCGAACGGGCACGCGCTACATCCTTGGCGGGGAGAATCTGCCGTATCGCGAGATTGTCAATCGAATTGCCGGTGTTGTGGGTCAGCGTCCGGCGATCGTCGAACTACCGGCTCTGGCTCGCGGGGCCGTAGCCATGCTAGGCCGGCTCGCGCGGACCATTGACGGATCTCTTGCGGAGGCGGCATTCGCCGGCCATTCACCGGGCTTCCGGTATTACACCAGCCGTCGTGCGGACGTGGAACTCGGTTGGCGTACCCGGCGCGACTTCACGGCGTCACTCGCCGACTTGCCGCAAACCGACGGGGCCGCCACAGAATCAGCCCGCCAATCTGCATAAGTCCAACCAAAAAAAAGACGCCGCCCCAGTTGCCGCGTCTCCCAATCAGACAACTTCGGGACGGCGTCAAAGTTCGAGTACAAACCCTAGCGCCGAGAATTGGTTTTGACTTGCCCTTAAACGCCGTCGAGTCGGCAGCGTCTCGATAGGGAACTCCCGTGCACCCACACTCACTTTCATGCCCCAAACAGGGGTGTTGGACAACCTATAAGCACGAGTTGTGCCAGAAAACACACACAAACCCGGATCGACCGTAAATGTCGGTGATTTCGGATGTAACAACTCCAGATAAATTGGTCCGCTGAGTGTGGACGCACCGAAAGGCACGGCCGAATTGGACGTTTATGCACAGGGGTGTGCATAGTCATACGCTCCCTCTTTGGATAGGGAATCCGGCGAAGGCCCGACTCGAGCGGCCTACACTTGATCTAAACGGCGTCGTTTCACCCACGCGCGCCTCTGGGGTTGCTCATGCCGAATCGCACCAGCGTATCAGAACGGGTCTTTGAGTCGGACCTGATCACCATCGGGCGGTTTCGCTGTCCGTCGGATCATCGCGCATGGACTGAAGAAAACTGCATCGGCGACCACCCCCTCATTGTTTTCCCACGAGTGCCGGTTCGGATCCGACAGTCGGGGCGACATGAAGTCGTAGCCGACGCCAATTGTGTGATGTATTACAACACGCAGCACATGTATCGGCGCGGGCTGCTTCACGAACGGGGCGACCATTGCGAGTGGTTTCGAATCGATGAGGGCATCCTCGCTGACATGGTCGCAGCATATCGGCCGGCAGTGGCAGATCGGCCCGAAGCTCCGTTTGAGTTTGCCAACGGGCCGAGTGATGCCACGACCTATCTGATGCAGCGGCGAGTTTTTGAATACGCGCTTTCGGCGGAGAACCCTTCCCCGCTCTTAATTCAAGAGACGATGCTGAATGTTGTTCGGCGGATCATTGCGATGGCATTTGAGACGCGCGGGCGGCGCATGGCGCGTAACCGACGCCATGCAACGGCGAGCGATCATCGCGACCGGGCGGAGGCGGCCAAGGCTTATCTTGCCTTGCATGTCAGCGACACGATTCGACTGAGCGACGTGGCTCAAGCCGTGCATTGCTCGCCCTTTCACCTGTGCCGGCTCTTTCGGCAGGAAACGGGCATGACACTTCATCAGTATCAATCTCAATTGCGGCTGCGAAGCGCGTTGGAATCGCTCTCCGGGCACAGGCAGGATTTGACGGCGCTTGCGTTCGGGCTAGGCTATTCAAGCCATTCGCATTTCACCGCGGCCTTTTCACGAAGCTTTCAGTGCCCGCCTTCGCAGATCACCCAATTGGCGGCCCCACTTCGAAAACGAGCAAGATCGTGATAGTGGCTCCCTGATTCCCCTCGTATCAATAAGAGACGCGCAACACCGTGCGGGGCCATCCTGCCTCGACGGGTGCGCCATGGGAGCGTATCGATCATGCCGTCTCGAAATAGTCCTCGCGTAACGCATTCTGTTTGCACTGCGTTCATTTTGCTCGTGCTCGCTTGTCGGCCCGCCGTGGCTCAGTTTGTCGAGCCGGGGGTTACGATTCTTCAAACGTTGACCGACACTGGAACGTTTGGATGGGCCGTTTCCGAATTGCACGACATCGATGCGGACGGCGTTACAGATTTGATCATCGGGGCGCCGGGATTCGGAGGGAATCCACGCCGCGTCGGCAAAGTGACCGTTCGCTCGGGTCGCACCGGGGCACTGCTACACACATTCACCGGCGTCGCACGCGACTGGCAGATCGGCTATGCGATCGCCGATGCGGGGGATGTCGACGGCGATACTGTCCACGACATCATCGCGGGCGGTCCGATCGATGGCGCGGGACGCGCGCGGGTGTATTCCGGCGCCACCGGTGCCATCCTCCGGCATTTCGACGGCGAGGCGCTTGGCGACAACTTCGGGGCGGCGGTGTCGGGCGCGGGCGATGTCGACGGCGATGGCCGAGGGGATGTCGCGGTTGGTGCGCCGCTGAATGACGCAGGGGGAACGAATGCCGGGAAGGTCTATGTGTATTCAGGACTCACGGGCGCAGTGATTCGCACGCACCTGGGCGCGTCCACTGCGCTCTTCGGTTCGGGACTGGCCAATGCCGGGGATATCAACGGTGACGGAAAGTCGGACCTCATTGTTGGGGCTCCGGGCGCCGGACCCGCGCCCTTGGGACGCGCCTATGTTTATTCCGGGCTTGATGGCTCAGTGCTCTTGCCCGCACTGGCGCCGAACGCGCCGTTCAGCTCCACCTTCGGCACCTTCTTTGTTGCGGGGCTGGGTGATGTGGATGGCGATGGCGGACGCGATCTCTTTGTCGGCGATTATGGCGACACCACCAACGGTGGCGCATCGGGCAAGGCCTACATTTATTCGGGGGCCAGCGGCGCGATCGTGCGGACGTTCATTGGACCATTCGCCTCCGGCCTCGGCCCTGGGCGTGGCGCGGGCGATGTCAATCGCGATGGCCGCGAGGATGTGATCCTCGGTCTCTACACGAGTGCCCTGGGCGGCGCGAACGCCGGACGAATTGAAGTGCGCTCGGGGGCCGATGGCAGCCTGCTTCGTTCCTTCACGCATACCATTGCCGGCTCGCAACTTGGATTCGACGCCGTGGGCGTTGGCGATGTGAATGGCGACTGCGCGTTGGATTTCCTCTGCTCTGCGGCGAATGGGAACCTCGTATATGTGATTGCCGGCACCGATGCACCGATCCCCGGCGACATGAATTGCGACTGTGCGACGGACGTTCTCGACGTGGACGCCTTTGTGACCGCCGCACTCGACGCAACGGGGTACGCGCTGGCCCATCCCGGCTGCGATATTCAACAGGCCGATCTGAACGGCGACCTGGCGATTGACGGGTTGGACGTTTCCAACTTCGTCGCGCTGCTCACCGCCCCGTAAAAAAAACGACGCCCGCCGGTCTTTCGACCGACGGGCGTGTTCGCGGTGTAGGAGCAAGGTGTGTGGCCTTGGGTGTGTTCTATTTCTGACTCGTACCGACCCGGTAGCTTTGGAAGTTTCGGTACGGGTTGTTTCGTTCGTTTGCGGCGTTGCCGGTGAAGTCGCGGTAGTACTCGACGTAGATCGTCTGTTCCGGTGTCTCCACTCGTCCGCTGGTCGCCGGCCACTCACTGCGGCCGATGTGCGTCGATATCCCCGCCGACGCTTCCTTGCCGAGCAGAAGAGTCGTCGATCGCGGTCCCCCCGGACGCATCGACGGACCTTCTGAACAAGCACCGACAACCAGCGGAAGAGTGCAGATCGCTGTCATTACGATTCGCTGACTCCACCGTGCCATCTCTCTCCCTCCCCCCCTCGTACGCTCTCGACTCTCCCTAGGGCAACGGCCGTGCCAACGGCAGGGTTCGCGAGGGACGCTGTTTCGCGATAACTAGCGTCATACGGCGATTGACTCGCAAACCCTTGTGAATCCGGGTGTTCGCGCGTCGTCCCTTTTTCCCATGGTTCCGAAAACCGATGACGTCTGTAACGACTGGGAAACCCCGCCGCCCTGTGCGGGAGGCTCCTGATTGGCCGGATGTCGCACGCAGGCAACAACGTCCGTTGGTTTGTTGTCGTCGTGTTTCGCACGATCAACAGGGGCGGCCTGGCGAATATGGTGCGGAATAGCCGCAGACATCCTGAGAGGGCCAATATCAGTCGCACGTGGTGTTTGTCTTCTCGCGGTGGCCGATGGTTTCTAGCCGTTAGTTAGTGGGGGAGGCGAATCGAGAAGTGAGGGTTCGGAAGGGGGGGCATCCGGGTATTGGTCTTCAAAATACGAGTAATCGGCGTTGGCGATTTCGCGTTTGATGGTGTCGGTGAAGTCCGCTCTCGTGCGAGCCTTATTTCTCGCGCAGTGGGACGCGGGAATCCTCTCTCAAGTTACCGGCCACGGCATTGTTGCCCGTCGATGGAGGGGATTTCCGCCGAGACGGGAGATAGAATGGGCCTTCACGCCAATGAAATAATATCCATTCGTTGCCAATGTTATGCAAAATCGGGTAAACTCTGCATTAGCTCGTGAAGCCTGCTTGATTTGAATGCACTCCGTCACCGGAAGCCTGAGGCGTGTCATGTTTAATAGGCGAACTACGCTTTTATCAATAGCATTTCTTTGTTTCTTATGCACTTCAAGTTCGTTGAACGCCCAATGCTCGTTTGATTGGAGGCCGGGGCAAGGATATCCCGGAATGAACGCGTCTCTGTGGGTGCTTAAGCAATGGGATCGAGACGGTTCAGGACCAGAACCTCCCATGCTTGTTGCAGGCGGCACTTTTGGAATTGCCGGGAATACTCCTGCAAATCGAATTGCAGCGTGGAACGGAACTGAATGGCAGGTAATGGGCTCCGGCATTGGCGGTGAACTCCAATCGAATGTCCTTGCGTTGACAACCTACAACAACAATTTAATTGTCGGTGGCAGATTTACCAGCGCGGGGGGGCTGTCGGCAAACCGAATTGCAGAGTGGAACGGCACTGAATGGAAACCGCTCGGCGCCGGAATGAATGAGATAGTAAAGGCGTTGACAGTCTACAACGGGGACTTGATCGCCGGTGGGAGTTTTACCACCGCCGGTGGAAAGCCGGCGAATTTCATTGCCCGTTGGGATGGCAACGCGTGGTATCCATTGGGGGCAGGTATCGGCCTAGGGTCCAGCCAATATAGCGTCACATCGTTAACAGTCTATAACGGAGAACTGATTGCGGCGGGACGTTTTCAGACTGCGGGCGGCGTTAACACGAAAAGCATCGCTCGATGGAACGGGGGGCAATGGCAGGCGCTCGGAACCGGAATAAATGATGATGTTCGCGCACTCACTGTTTACAACGGTGAGTTGATAGCCGGTGGCGGCTTTGCTCTACGTGTCATGCGATGGAATGGCACCACATGGCAAACGCTTCCCAATGCACCGAACGGAGTCGTATCGTCGCTGGGAGTCTTTGGCGGAGAGTTGATTGCTGGCGGGTTTTTCAGCATGGCGGGCGGCGCAAGTGCCAACAATATCGCGGCCTGGACCACCTCAGGTTGGCATGCTCTAGGGTCAGGAGTGATCAGTTGGACGAATGCACTTTGCGAGTATCAGGGCACGCTATTCACCGGCGGGGATTTCAGCATTGCGGGCGGGAAATGCGCGGATTTTATTGCTGGATGGGATGGTTCAACGTGGAACTCGGTCCAGCACGGACTCAGCGACGATGTAGAAGCGTTTGGTGTGATTGGAGGCGAGTTGATTGTGGGAGGCGGCCTCGGCTCCGCATGTAACGATCAAGTGGGATGCATCTCGCGTGGCGATGGCGAACATTGGCAGGCGATGGGTGGAATGCTCGAAGGAGTCGGACCATCGGTAAATGCGGTAACCAGCTTTGAAGGTGAACTTGTTGCGGTTGGCAAGTTCACTTCGTCAGGGGGTGTCACACTCAACAATGTCGCTCGATGGTCGAATAGTACCTGGCAGCCGTTTGGAATAGGTACCACTGGCACGGTTTTTGATACGATTGTTTTCCAAGATGAACTGATTGTTGCGGGCTCCATTTATAGTGCGGGCGGCACGGTGGTTAATTCAATCGCCCGTTGGGATGGTTCGGCATGGCAGTCAATGGCCGGAGGTGTGGGCGGTCAGGTGAATTGTCTCGCCGTCTACAATGGCGATCTGATCGCAGGAGGCTTTTTCAATACTGCCGGAGGCACGTCGATTAGCAATATTGCCAGTTGGAACGGTACAAGTTGGAGTTCAATTGGTGGAGGGATTGCCGGCTCGGTCAGTGCCTTGGCCGTTCATAACGGGGAACTGTGGGCCGGTGGCTCTTTTTCGACGGCTGGTGGAATGCCGGCAAACAATATTGCCCGATGGAATGGCTCCGAGTGGCAGCCGACGGGTTTCGGAATTAACGGCACAGTCTACTGCCTCAGAATGTATAACGGTGAGTTGGTAGCGGGTGGATTCTTTCAATTCGCAGGATCCGCCTCGGCAAGCAACATCGCCCGCTGGGATGGAGTCGATTGGAACTCCTTGGGAACCGGTACCGATTATATGGTATTTGCATTGGGTGTATTCAACGACGAGTTGTATGTCGGAGGTCGTTTCGCTTTTGCAGGTGGCAACGCATCAGCCTACCTCGCCCGGTGGGGACCCGCCTGTCCGCGTGGTGACATGAATTGCGATCAAACGATCAATACCGATGACCTTTCGCTGTTTGTGGATGCCTTGTTGGTTGCCCCGAATCTTTCGACTTGTGAATCTTATGCTTCCAACATGAACAAGGATGTGGGCAACGATGGAGAGGCTCTTCTGAATGGCGAAGATGTACAAGCGTTCGTGCATTGCTTGGTTGATCAAACCTGTCCATAGTTTTTAGGTGTGGGTTCTTTCGTATTCGTCCGGAGTAAAAGGGGAGTCCACTGGGTCATTCAACTTTTCCCGTCCTTTCTCGACAAGCGCACTCCTCCCGGCTCATCCGAACGTTAGAATAAAGATCCCCACGCGCTTCCAAATCCCACCATTCACCCGAACGACGTGACGCCCCAAACACATAACGACGCGACATCCTTGATCATTCCACCACGGCAACCGGCTCGCCCTGCAAAACCCGCACCCGCCGCGACGGCAACCCTCAGCCGCGCAACGACTTATCAAAAAAACGACGCCCGCGTGAAACAGTGAACATCTATGAAGCGATGCGAGTCAAGGTGGACGTTCCGGGTTTGTGG
>JACRIM010000005.1 GCA_016235815.1 Planctomycetota bacterium | reverse complement strand
GAATCTGAAAAGCCCGTACCTGGTCGGCATCCACGACGTGAAGCAAAGCCCCGATGGCGAGTTCTTCGTCATCATGGAATATGTGAACGGCCCGTCGCTGCGAGACCTGATGAACAACGAAGCCGGGGGCCTCGGCGTCCAGAAGGCAGCGTACTTCCTGCGAGAGGTCGGCAAGGGCCTGAGCTACCTGCATGATCGGGGGATTGTTCACCGCGACCTGAAGCCGGGAAACATCTTCTACGAGGATGGGTACGTCAAGATCGGGGACTACGGCCTGGCCAAGATCATGGCGGCAAGTCAGCACTCCGGACAGACGGTCAGCGTCGGCACGGTTCACTACATGGCCCCCGAGGTGGGCAGCGGGAACTACGACCGGACGATTGATATTTATGCTCTGGGTGTCATGTTGTACGAGATGCTGTTGGGCCGGGTTCCCTTCAGCGGATCGAGCATGGGCGAGGTGCTGATGAAGCACCTGACGGCACGGCCGGTGGTGGATGAACTTCCCGCGCCATTCCCGAACGTCATCCGCAAGGCCCTCGCCAAAGATCCCAAGGATCGATATCAAACAGTGCCTGAGATGGTTGCCGATTTGTTCGAAGTCGCTGACATCGAACAATCGGTCGCGTCATTCGAGCCGGCGAGTTTAAGTGTGGCGGCGGCCAAGGCGGCGGCGAATCTTAATATTCATCAAGGTGGCGGCGTTGCAACGCTTGGCACCGGCAGCAGCAACGTCGGGCAGAGTGGCGCGCCGCCCGTCGTGAAACTGACATTCGGAATTGCCGGTTTTGATCGAATCAACGACCGCGTCCAGGGTGGGCTTGATCGACTAGCAACCAAAATCGATAAGTCGTCCCTCGGACGGCGCATCGTCGTAGGGGGCGATGATCATTCCAATATTATCGCGGGGGTTATTGTCGCCGGTCGGACCAAGCGCGCGGAGATCATCGCACGTACTGCAACAACGGCGGCCCTTTGTTCTCTTGCCATTGGTTTCGTCTCCGATCCGGGCAATGGGCTTCAAGCCGCCGTCGGGGCCTTCGCCTTCATGGCGGCGATCGTTGGGGGCGTTGTGCTGGGCGCGTTTCTCTCGCTGGAAAAACTGAAATCGACGAACGACTACACCGCGCGATGCATCATGGCGGCGCTGACCACCTTCTGGTCGTCGCTTGCCCTCACGGCCAGCCGTATCGGACTGGGCGGCGCCATCGGGCATTGGTTCATTGCCGTCGCGATCATCATGCTGATGTCGGATTGGCTCAGCCGTTTTCTCGACGGGCGACGCGGAATTGTCTCCGGCGGGAGGGCGTTAAAGGTCGGATTGTTCGCGTTCATTATCGCGGGCTTTTTCAATTGCAATGTGCCGCTGATGGGCTTCTCGGTGTTGGTGGCATCGCTGCTCGTGCAAATGATTGCGGGGGCGTGGCCGTACCGGGCGACGGAGGGTGCCGGGCCTGTTCCGCCGCCGCCACCGTCGATGGGTTCAGGCGAAAATCCTGACGTGGCGGTAAGCCGTGATGGCATGACGCGTGATCCCATTTCACCTCCATCCGCCGTTCCCCAGAGTTCTCGCACGACTGCAAGTGCAATCCCGTCGCTACCGCGAAGCTCCGGTGCCCGCGTGGCGTGGTTCATGGCGTCGATCCCGTTCATTGTCGGATCGATTAGTTCCTTCATTGCGAGTGGGCTCATTGCCAAGGATGACGTGGCGTTGGGAAAGTTCAGCATGGGCGGCGTTGCGGCGGGCATCTACGGACTATTCGCATTGTCACGGAGTGTCGGCGTACGGCAGCGCGGCATGTGGCGAGGCGTTTGGCGGCCGCTGGTTTTCTCGGTTGGAATCGCGTTGGCTGCCTGTTGCGGAATCGGTGCGGGGCTGATCAGCTCCAATGAACAACAAATGTTCGTCTGGCTGGTGGGAACCGTTTGCGGCGCGGCCCTGGCGGCCCTGGTGTGGGCCATTCCTGTTCCGGCGTTCGTGCCGATTACGACGCCCGAAGAGGCCAGAGCGCAGACGCGACGGCGCGGGAAGTGGATGGTGGGAATCGGATTGGGGCTTATTGCGTATCTGCTTGCCAGCATGGCGATCCTTCTCAATACGATTCCGCATCATCTGCAAGGCACCGTCATGCCGGCGTACGGGGTGCCGATGGTGGCCCTCATTGGGGGGCTCATTATTTTCGGCGCGCGAAACCTGCATCAAACCAGGAATGGTTCTGCCACCAAGCTTGCACTCCCTCTCAAACGCACCTTTGAAGTTGACAGTCTCGATGTCTTCGAGCGAACATGCGAACGCCATCTGGCGGTGCTGGGCTATCGACAAAAAGAAAAGCGTGAACTGCTATGGCAATACACGCGCGGCACCTGGCACGCCCAATTCTGGCAGAAGGACATTCGACAATGGCCGCTCCGTCTCAGCCTGGCGGCATATGAATCTGGCGTCGGCCGGTATCGAATCACATGCTACCTCGACATCGAGCGAGCCTATGCCGATGCGAGTCGGGCGCAGCTCGAGCAGCTCGATGCCGAATTGGCGGACTTGCAACAGGTCCTGATGGGGCGGGATGCGCCGTCGGCGGTTTGAGTGGCGGATTTTTCCGATTACACTTCGCCCGTGGCCGCACACACGGAAGATGCCGATAAATTTCTTATCACCGCCATTCGCTCCGGCGATCAGCGGGCATGGCATCAACTCATTGAGCGATACCAGGGACGACTGCTGGCCTTTGCCCGCGCCCGGCTCCGCGCCCCGGGCGAAGCCGAGGATGCGTTACAGGAAACTTTTCTCGGCTTTGTAAGCAGCCTCAAGCACTTCGACGAGTCGCGCTCACTCGAAACGTACCTCTTCGCGATCCTTCGCTACAAGATTCAGGAGGCGTTGACGAAAAAGCAGCGTCATGCCGATCAGGCCGTTGGGTTTGACGCCGATGAAGACGGCCCGCCGACGGCCGAGGCATCAGTCGAGGAGACGCCGAGCCAGGTGCTCGCAGCGCGCGAGGGGACCAAGCGTCAGGCCGATGTGATCGCGACGATCCTTCGCCGATTAATTGAAGAATTGCGAGATCGCGGCAAGCTCGAGGATCTGCAAGTCGTCGAACTTCTTTTTTATGTCGGCCTTCGAAACAAAGAAGCCGCGGATCGGCTCGGACGCGATGAGAAGAGTATTGCCGGCGTGAAGTTTCGGGCGTTGGGCCGGTTGCGTGAGTTTCTTGAAGAACTGGAGGCCGAAGATCGCGGTTTGCTCGACGAATCCATTTCGTCGGATGCCACGATCGCCAAGGTCTGGCGGCAGCGCCGACTCAGTTGCCTCAAACGCAGTACCATTGGGTCATATCTGCTCGGTGTGCTGGAAGAACCGTGGAGTTCTTACACGGCGTTTCACCTCGATGAAGTGAAATGCCTGATGTGCAAGGCCAATGCCGAGGACTTGTCGGCCGAGAGCGAACAGTTGGCCGGCGGCGAACTCTCCGATCGGATGTTCCAATCCAGCGTGGGATTTCTGTCACGGTGGAGCGGAACGGACTCATCGTCGTAGTTCGGCCCGAGAAAGACGGAGAACCGGGGGCCGTTTGACCGGGGGTGGGTCGCCGGTGCGAGCGCATCCGTCCATTGTGGCATTCGTATTGTCCGGAAATCGGGGTTGTCAGCCCGGGTTCGCGCCTTTAGCGAAGGCCCGGAATGGGCGATAATCCGATGCAGTCGTCGCAAGTCTCGCGTGGGGGGGCGACGGAGGAGGAAGCGGTGCAGTTTTCGAAACGATTCTTGGCGCGAGGTTCGTGCATTGCGATCGTCGTCGGCATCTGTGTCGGTGCGATCAGTCTGCGCGCCGAGCCGCCGGAGGATGAAGACGCCGCCCCTCGGGACGGCGCGCCGCGTATCTCCCGAAAGCCCGTCGACACCCCGTCCACGACCAAATCCGCCAAGGAAAAATCAAATGCAGCGCAGGTCGAAGTGTATGTGCCGTCGGTGACCTCCCTCGTAGATGCGGCCAAGCGATCCAAGACCGCCGTGATCTACCGCGTGTTTTCGAGTTTGGTCGCCGTGCCCAGGGACGAGACGGGCGAGGGAATTGACATATCGCATGTGCTCACGCTACTGACGGAGATCAGCCGCTGGCCTGACACCTCGTTGGAGATCACGACCTACACGCAGGATCGCGAAGGTCGTCCACGATGGGCCGTGCGGGTCGACTGGCCGTTGGAAGCTCTGGTGGTCCAATTGCAGGCGTTGATTCAGTTGGAGGCCACGGGCAAGCTGGTGAAGGATCTGTCGCTTCACCAGGCTGAGTCGGGCGAGTGGCGGTTGGAATTGCCCGACATGGTGCTCGCCGTACTGAAAAAGACGAAGGGCGGCTCGCTCGTCCTCTCAGCCGCCGACGTGAAGCCGCCGGAGAAAATCTTCGGCCGCAAAGAAGTCGGCGACAAGAAAGAGAAGTCGCTCGTTTATTGTCGCCTGAACATGGAAGCCGGCGACGACGACTCGCGTGGCGCGGGAATGCTCGGGCAGTTGTCGATGCTCAGCGATATTCGCTATTCGGGCATGGTCGACGACGCCGGGCTGTGGCAGGAGCGATTCAACCTGCGGTGGAACGCCATGCTCGGTTTGGCGATCAAGCAGTCGCTCAAGAAGCCTGAGACGAAATTCGAGACTCCGCGCGACGCGATGGCCGCGGCCGTTTTCAGCATGGTCATGGCCGAGGGCATGGCGGATTCGCTTGCTGGATTCCGAGCGGGAACGATCGGTGCGCGGTGCGGTTCCGATGTTGCGGTGTCGGTGATCCCGGGCGGCGGGTTTCTGCCCTTGCCCGATGTATTTTTTCAGTTTCGCGTGCGCAATCCAGACGGCATACTCAAGTCTGTTCGCAAGATGATGCGCGACGATGCCAAGGCGCGACGCGCTGACGACAAAGCACCGGCTTGGCGCGAGGATACGATCGGCAATACGGCGGTCTTTTGGAAAGACCCTGCCGCCGATCGCAACGGCGGAATGTCGTTGATCACCACGCGCACGGTTGTCTTCATTGAGGAACCGGGGGCGGACGCAGGGCCGGATGAGAAGTCGACGTTGGTGGTCGCGGAAATCGCGACAATGCCGGATGACGCGGTAAGTCGCTGGCTTGAACGGCGCGGCAAGAGCAGCACGTGGGAGCGAATGCCCTCTGCCGAAGGGTCATCCTGGGAGGCGGTTATTCATTGGGCGACGGTGTACGCATTGGTTGAGCCGCTGCTCTCCGTGATTGGCAACATGGCCGACGATGTGTCTCCGTTGCCCGGCGCGAAAGAGCTTGCCGCGGACCTGGTCGAGTCGCGCGTGCATTTGAAGATCGAATATGCCGGGTTGGACATCCGTCACAAGGGGCCGATTCCCTTTGGCGCGGCGTATGTCCCGGCCATCACCGCGATGTCGCTTTCGGCGACAGCCGACTTTGGCTCCGAAGCGGATCGCGAGCGCGTGGCGTGCCGAAATCTTCGAACGCTCTATCACCACGCGAAGCTGTTCAAGAAGGATTACGGCCGATGGCCCGCGACTGTGGCGGAGTTGGATGGCTTTGTCGACTTCGCATCGCATCCGTACTTGTTGCAATTGCAGCCGCGTGAGGATGGCTTCGCGGCGAATCTCGTCGGTATGTTCGCCACGTCCAGCAAGCCAAAGGTCCGCCGGGAGCAGGGCGAGTCCGTGATTGATGACACGTTATTCGTGATCGAAGGCATGGACGACGAGTGGAGACTGGCTTTCAAGAAGGACCAATTCAGGCATTACGAAACGATTTACATCGACGCCGAGGGCGAGATTCATCGCGTCTCCCGGTCGTTCGATTCGAAGGAGACTGAATCATGAAACGGCTTTTCCTGTGGGTCATTGTTTTGTTGTTCGTTCTCGCCACGCCTCTCGCCGCGACTGCGCATTCGACGATGCGCCTCGATGATGAACCAAAAAAGAAAAAGGACAAGGATGACTCGGCGTCCAAGAAAGATGATGCCGACGACGAGGATGAGGCTGCGGAAGGCGATGACGACGACGATGACGACGAGGCCGATGAGGAAAAGCCGGTCAAGTCGTCAAAGCCCGCCGTTGAACTGAAGCCCAAGGCCAAGGACACGGACAAGGCCAAGGAGACCGCCAAGAAGGCCCCGTCGATCAAGCGGCTGATGGAGGTCAAGCTCGATCAGTACGTCATTCCAGCGCGGGCCATAAACCTGCCCCTGCCCGGCCGCACCAAGACCGTGCGCGATCTCGTCGAGCGATTCGACAAGTGGGCGAAGGATGACGACGTCGGCGCCGTGCTGCTCGATCTTGATGGCTTGAATCTCGGCCTGCCCGATGTGGAGGAAATTCGTGCGGGCCTGGTCCGCCTAAAGGCCGCTGGAAAGAAGATTAACGCGTTCGTCAACTCCGGCGACGACATGGGATACATCCTTGGCTGTCTCGCCGACGAAGTGGCCATCGCGCCGACCGGGTCGGTGGCGCTGCCGGGCCTTGGCCGCACGTTTCCATTCATGCGCGGCATGAACCAGATGCAGGGCATCGAGTATGAAGTCATTACCGCCGGCCGCTTCAAGTATCCCGGCTTTCTCAATTCGCGTGAGCCGAACAAGTACTTCCAACAGGAGATGAACGAGATCTTCGATAGTTGGTATGAAGACTACGTCAAGTTCATTGCCGACGGCCGCAAGCTCCCCGCCGACGAAGTAAAGAAACTGATCGACATCTGCCTGTTCGACGCCAAGGAAGCAAAGAATCGCGGCCTGATTGATGTCATTGCCTATTACGACGAATACAGTGACCGCGTCGTGAAGCGCACCAAGATGCGCAAGATCGCCGACGGACAGTCCGACTTCTCGCAGATCACGTCGCTGAATGACGTGCTCAACGCATGGAACGCCGAGGTGAAGCGAGCCAAAGAGAGTTACACCGCGGTGGGACCGAAGATCGCCGTCCTGCACGCCCGTGGGCCGATCATCGACATGAGCCTCGGCGCCGGCTTCACCTCGTCGCTCATCATGCGTGACGACTTCATCAAGAGTATCGAAGAGATTCGCAAGAACAAGACAATACAGGCCGTAGTGTTGCGGATCGACAGCCCCGGCGGCTCGGGCTATGCGTCCGACGCGATCTGGAAGAAGCTGCGCGAGCTTGACGAAGAGAAACCGCTGATTGTGAGCATGGGCACGGTCGCCGGCTCGGGCGGGTATTACATCGCCTGCCCGGCGCGGATGATCTATGCCGAGCCGACGACGATCACCGGGTCCATCGGCGTGTTGGCGGTGCTGCCGAACATGGCGTCGATGCTCAATCGCATGGACGTCAATCTGATGGAACTGAAGCGCGGTGAGCGTTCGCTCTTTGGTTCGCCTCATCGCGACATCCCGCCGAACGATAAGGAGTTCCTCCAGAAGTATCTGCTCGACTTTTATGAAATTTTCCTCGATCGTGTCGCTGCGACGCGCAAGATGCCCAAGGACGAGGTGCGCAAAATCGCCGAAGGCCGCATCTACACCGGCCGCCAGGCGATTAAGATCGGCCTCGTGGATCGGCTCGGCACCTTGCAGGATGCCGTCGGCGCGGCACGCGAGATGGCCAACATCCCGCCGAGTTCTGAAATAAAGCTTGTTCACTATCCGCGACCAAGCAGCATTGGCGAGTTGCTCTTCGAAGGCCTCGGCGGCGTGTCGATGGCCGAGTCCATGATGCTCAAGTCGCAGCAGGCGGCGCCGGTCATCGGCTTCGACAGCCAGTTGCAGATGTTCTCGCAACGCCCAATGCCGCTGTGCTGGATGGCCATGCCGGCGGTCGAAGTTTTCATGCAGCCCAAGGGGCCTCGGCACATGATCGAGGGTCTTCTCGGCAAGCCGGAGTCGAATCCATTCGCACCGAAGCCGTGAACGCGACGAGAACAGAAGCCGCTCGCTCACGGTCGCGGCTCTGATTATGTCTGCCTCGCATCGGCAGCCTCGCCGTTACGCGAATCGATGAACGGGTCATATTGAAGCGTGATGGTGAATAGTCGCGTCGGATCGATCTGGATGTGCCGTGTATCGAGGTTGTCGAGGGTCGGCTGGACGGCGTGGCGCAGGCTCGCAATGTAGGCCGGGATGTTTACTCCCATGAAGACCTCCGGCAGCCCCTTGAACAACTCCATGCATGAGACGAACACCTGCCGCACACCGACGGCCCGGCCGCGACGCAGCAATTCCAGTGTCACAGCTCCCTGGATTATCGCCCGATAGAACTGCTCCCGGCGGCGATCAGGCGTTTGGTGCCAGATCTCCTCCCACGTGTCGTGAGCCTCGAAATACCCACCGTCGTTGAATTGACGTATGCCTTCCAGGTACGCGGCGCGCTCTGTTTTGAGGTCGAGATGTTGCGGGCCGGGGCGATTCATACGACCGAGAAGGTAGCGGCAGGTCCGAGTCGTTGTCGAGCGGCCGGTAAGCGTTTCGTCTGGCTGCATTCTCGGGCCGTCGCAGTCGAATTGTCGCGCAAGTCCTGCCGATTCAATTGTAGGGTTAGTCCTGTGATACCGTCGCACACCAATCCGGCGAGCCGCACTCATGCCGCGCGCTCCGTGCGCCCCGGGCATCGGTTGGAGCGACTGATCCAGATCAGCCGGGCCATCGGCAGCATTCATGACGAACGCGAATTGATGCTCGCCATCATGCGGCATTTGACGACGGCATTCTCGTCCGAACGATCGACGCTCTATCTGCACGATCCCGTTCGCGGCGAGTTGTGGACGCGCGTCGCGCAGGGGCTGGAGCACTGGCCGAGCGAGTTGCGGATACCCCAGGACGCGGGCCTTTCGGGTCGCGTGTTTCAAACACAGGAGCCGATGTGCATCGCGGATACGCTCGAGTCGTCCTGCTTCTCGCGTCGTCTGGCCGAACAGACCGGCTACGTGCCGCGGTCAATGCTCATTGTCCCGGTGATGCGCACGGGAAGCCAGTGCATCGGCGTGATTCAACTCCTCGACCGGCGCGTCGGCTATTTTCGCGAGGATGATGTGCCGCTCCTGGAGGCCGTGGCGGTGCAGGTCGGCATCGCCCTGGAAAACGCCCGGCTTCATGAAGCTCAGAAGCGGCAGTTCAACAGTTTCGTAAAGGCGCTGAGCACGGCGCTCGATGCGCGCGATCCGCTCACCGCACTGCACTCGGCGAACGTGGCGAACTATGCCATGGGCATTGGCGAGATGCTGTGTCTTCCGCCCGCGGACGTGGAGTGGCTGAAGATCGCGGGGCTGCTGCACGACGTTGGGAAGATCGGCGTGCCCGAGGCGGTGCTGACCAAGGCGGGTCGACTCACGCCGCAGGAATTCGCGGAGATGAAGCAGCACGCCGAGTACTCGCGAAATATCCTGTCGCAAATTGAGTTCACAGAGTCTCTCAAGGACATGGCCGTCATCGCGGCGGCGCACCATGAGAAGCTGGACGGCTCGGGCTACCCGGACGGCCTGGCAGGCGAAGCGATCCCGCTGAAGGCGCGGATTCTGGCGGTCGCGGATATCTACGATGCCCTGACGCAGACGCGGCACTACCGGATCGGAATGCCGATGCATGAAGCGCTGGTGGTCATTGACGGTATGACGCCGGGGCAACTCGACGCCACGTGCGTTCGTGCGTTGAAGGCGTTTTTGGGGATTCGGTAAACCGAACAGTTTTGACAGGTGTTTCAATGCTGTTGTGAATTGGTGGATGGGTGGTTGCCGGGCTGTGCGTAGACGCGTCGCTTCAGGTCGAAGAACGGTGTGGCGATTCTGGCAAAACACACATTTCGGCAGGGGACATTCTCCATCGATCACGGCCACCCTTTTCGTGACGAATTTCATATGGTCTTCGTTGGATATCGTTCTAATTTCGCGGAATTGGCAAGCTTTCTGAATTCCGGAGACTATAATTCTGCGTGTCTGGGTTGGTGCAGGGAATTCACCCGGCTCAGATGCTGACTGATTCAAATTTCGTCGGATGACTAACTAAAGGGCAAGCCGCAGCCGCGGAAGGCTCGTTAACGAGTAAGCCGATGTGGAGAACACCGAAAGGTGTTTCCCCACATCGGCTTTTTTATTTGGGAGAAAACACAGGAAATGAAAGGGATTTCCATGAACAAGCTCGAAATCAAAGGCGACTGGAACATCATCAAGGGCCAGTTAAAACAGAAGTGGGCCAAGCTCACCGATGACGACCTTGCATATATCGACGGCAAAGGTGATGAGCTTCTTGGCCGAATTCAGAAACGCACCGGTGAAAATCGTGAAGCGGTCGAGAAGGCCTTCAAAGAACTCTGCGAAACCGAGCGCAAGTAACGATCGGCGTTGCGAGCGGGTTCGAAGCCTGAATACGCGAGACCCAGGCCATCCCGCAGAAACGCGGTCAGGGGGGATGGCTTGGGTGGCTCGCAGGCTCTCATCAAAAAAGGAGTCGCCATGTCAACGACACTAGCCACCATCAATCTTCGCAACACCGACGTAGGAGAAGGCCTGCCGCTTGTATTCGTGCATGGATTTCCACTGAGTCGCGGCGTGTGGAAGAAACAAATCGATGCGCTCCAACCGTCTTATCGGGTAATTGCACCAGATCTGCGCGGTCTTGGTGAGAGCGAAACACTGCCGGGGCCAACGACGATGGAGCATTATGCCGCCGATCTGCACGCGCTGTTTCAAAAACTCACGACGGGGCCGGTCGTTTTGATCGGCCACTCGATGGGCGGGTATGTGGCGCTTGCCTTCGCGCGACAATTTCCGGAGATGCTGAGCGGACTCGTGTTGGTCGGCACCAAGGCCGGAGCGGACTCTGCCCACGCGGCGGCGGGTCGACGTGCGACGGCTGATAAGGTGAAGATAGAAGGCGTGCGGGTGGTGATTGATGCGATGGCGCCGAAGATGCTGGCCGCTGATAATCAGGATGCGCGATTGGCCGAGCTTGTGCTTGGCTTCATGTCCCCTTCGAAGCCTGAGGGCGTGATTGGTGCGTTGCTTGGGATGGCCGAGCGCCCTGATGCGACGGAGTCGCTGGTGGATATTACGGTGCCAACGCTGGTTATCACCGGTGCGGAGGACATACTGATCCCGCCGGCGGAATCGGAGAAGCTGGCAAAGGCGATACCGTTGGCGCAACTGAGCGTGATTCCTCATGCCGGGCATCTCGTTTCGTTCGAGCAGCCTGACGCGTTCAATTTTGTGATGAAGAACTGGTTGATCAAGTCAGACTTGGCATCGCCTGTTGAGATCAATTAGTACTACAACGCTACTTTTTCGACCATTTGCATATGCGTACATCGGTCAGCTTGATTCCAATCGCCCATAAACGCCGGATCGTTCGTTGGCGGTGCGAGGCAGCGGCCCGGGCGTTTCGCTGCCGGGTTAAGGCCGAT